>CANQBC010000001.1 GCA_947589225.1 uncultured Oscillospiraceae bacterium
CACTTTTTCTCTTATTTTACCATTCCTTCCCTTCTTGTGCAAGCTGTATATTTTTTGCTGTTTTCAGATACGCCCTAATATCTAATTAAAACAAGCCATTCGCGACGGTCTTTTTTGCGTCAAGCGGCGTCAGCCGCCTTGACAATACATACAGTATTCCCTGCGGCGTCTTCCTTGCCTGACGCAAAAAATCCTCGCCGCTCGGTGTCTTCTTTTAATTGGATATTAGTATAAAAAGATTATATACTATTCCTCCTAAAAATGCAAGGGGTCAGGGCAGATTCTTTATCGGTACGCGGATAAGCGCCTCCGGAGGCTCCTCCAGGGCGCATATGGCGGCGGCGTGGCCCTCCACGGCGTAGACCCGTGCCCGCACGCCCGGATCAGATGCGGCAATGGCGCCGCCGGCACGGCGGAACACCATATCCCGGTATGGGGTAAAACGCCCGCGCAGCTTTATGAGGCTCTCCTTCAGCGTCCACAGCTCAAAAAAGTCGAACTCCGCAAGCTCATCCTCCCCGCAGGCGTATTTTACGGCGCTTTCCCGCACCGGCCGTATAAGCTCGATGTCGCACCCGCAGGGCGCGGAGCCCAGGCACACCATGGTCATACTCTTCGTGTGGCTCAGGGAGAAAAACACATCGGGCCGGCGGGGAAAGCAGGGCTTCCCTTCCGGCGTTTTCGCGATTTCGGGGCAGGGGAGGGCGTAGAGACGTCCAAAGGCGTATTCCAGCAGCCTGTACGCGTCGCCTTTCTCCCGCAGCGCTGAGTAAAACGCCGTCACCATGCCAGTGCGCCCCCGTTCAAGAATTTTTTACATTGTACCACAAATCCAAAGCGAAAAACACTACCCAAACAGATTTATTTGTGTTATAATTACCATGTATTTTTGCGCGAAGGAGGTGTCCGCGACAGTGAAAAGGATCCTTGCCGTTTTTTTGACGGCGTTTGCGTTGGCGCTCATGCTCGCCGGATGCATGGAGACCTCGGCGGACGACCTCTACGCGCTGCCGCAGCTGTCGGAGGGGTATCTGAAGCTGCAGGGCGCCATCGACTCTGTGCTGTCCTCCGGCGCGGAATACGCCGCTCCCTCGTCGGGCGCCAACCGCCAACCCATACAACGGGAGGATCTGGACGGCGACGGGATCAGGGAGGTCATCGCCTTTTTTAATTTCGCCGGCACGGACAGGCCGCTTAAAATTATCATCTTCCAGGAAGAAGAGGGGGATTACAGTGAGATCGCCCGCATCGAGGGCGAGGGAAGCGGTATCGACAGCGTCTCCTACCTTGACATGGACTCGGACGGCATCCGCGAGGTGGCCGTGGGCTGGCAGATGGGCGCGGGGATCAACATGCTGTCCATCTATTCGATAAAGGGCTGGCAGGTGAACCAGCTTGTGAACACAAATTATTCCGAATTTACCGTCTGCACTCTGGATTCCGAACAGGGAAGCGAGGTGCTGGTGCTGCGTCTGTCCCCGTCGGAGCTCTCCGGCGAGGCGGAGCACTACTCCCTCACCGGGGACGGAGAGGTGGTCACCGCCACGGCGCGCCTGTCCTCCGGTATCGAGGCGCTTTTGCGCGTGAGAAGCACGTCGCTCCTTGGCGGCACGCCGGCCATTCTTGTGGAGAGCACCATCGGCGGCACCGGCATTGTCACCGATTTGCTGGCCTGGAACGGCGGGAAGTTTTCCAATATAACGATGGACGAAAACTCCGGCCGGAGCGAGGATACCGTGCGTCTCAGCTACGCGCCCTACTGCCGGGACATAAACGCCGACGGAGTCATTGACATACCCCGCGCCACGGCCCTTCCGGCCACGACGGAGGGGACCACATATTACACCATAGACTGGTACTCCTGTTACTCCAGCGGACGAAAAAAGCTCGTGAGCACTACCTACTCCAATTTCACCGACTCCTGGTATCTGAAGATCCCGGATGAGTGGAAGGGCAGGATAACAGTCCGGCGCGAGGAGGGTATGTCGGGAGAGAGAATGATTATCTTTTCCTCCGTGGGCGACGGGGACACGGGCGGCACGGACTTTCTGGCGGTATACACTCTCACCGGCGCGAACCGGGCCGAGCGCGCCGTGGCGTCGGGCAGATTTATTCTCCTCACGGCTGAGGAGACCGTTTACGCGGCCAGAATATTGTCGGAGGACGTTCTCCCCGTCACCCGGGACATGCTCAAAGAGAACTTTGGACTCATCTACTCCGAGTGGGTGACCGGTGAGACCTGATCGGGATTTAAGGAAGGAAGGACTATGAAAAAGGTACTTGTACTTGAGGATGAGACAAGCATAAGAAGCTTTGTGGTCATAAACCTGAAGCGCTCCGGCTACGATCCCATTGAGGCCGGCACCGGCGCCGAGGCGCTTCGACAGATGGATCTGAACCCGGACATAAAGGTGGCGCTCCTGGATATCATGCTCCCGGATATGGACGGGTTTGAGGTGTGCCGGCAGATACGCGCCACAAATTCCAAAATCGGCATCATCATGCTCACCGCCCGCACCCAGGAGATGGACAAGGTCACCGGACTTATGACGGGCGCCGACGACTACGTCACCAAGCCATTTTCCCCCGCCGAGCTCACCGCCCGTATCGACGCGCTCTACCGCCGGGTGGGTGAGAGCGACGACACCCCCTCCGATGAGGTGGTGCAGGGCCCCTTCAAGCTTAATTTCCGCAACCGCACCCTGGAGAAAAACGGCGAGCGGGTGAGACTCACGCAGGTGGAGTACTCCATTATCAAGCTCTTCATGGACAACCCCGGCAGGGCCCTTTCACGCGAGGACATACTTTACAGCGTGTGGGGCCGGGATTATTTTGGGGAACTTAAGATCGTGGATGTCAACATCCGCAGGCTCCGCATTAAAATAGAGGACGACCCCACAAACCCGACTTATATTACGACGGTATGGGGCTACGGCTACAAGTGGGGGATCTGAAAGATCAAACGCCGGCCCGGGGTATCGGGCCGTGTCTGGAGGCAGGGGCCGCCGCGAGAAAAACAGGGGAGAAAGGAGACGACGCGCATGGCGAAAAACGCGAAAAGCCACTTATTGAAGATCCGCGGCCTTCGCAAGCGATATATGATGACTACGATGCTCGTCATCTTCCTCATCGTGGTGGTGGCCGTGACGGCCTATTCCCTGTCCATGATGAACTCCGTGTACATGAATCTGCGCGAGGGCCTTTACGCCAAGGCCAAGACGGCCACGGACTTCTTCGCCAATTACATCACCCGCACCTACGCCGAGTACTATGACAGCGCCAACATGTACGTCAATAACTTTGACGATGTGAACCGCCTTGAGCTGCAATTCATCAACACCGCAGGGCGCATCGAACTGAGCTCCCACTCCATGACCGCCGGCAGTATGCCCGGCACACAGGACATAGCCGACGCCCTCTCCACCGGAAAAATTTCCCCCTGGGAGGGATATTCGGACACCACGGGAGAGCACCTTATGAGCGTGTCGGCCCCCATGACCTACTCCAACGGCCAGATCATCGGCGTCATGCGCTACGTCACAAGCCTGAAGCCGGCGGACGGGCTGGTGCGTACGAACGTCCTTGTGGCCTCCGCGGCGGGGCTGGCGGTGATGTTCATTGTCGCCGTGATCAGCATGGTGTTCCTGAGCTCGGTGGTGGAACCCATGCGGGAGATCACCGCGGCGGCCAAGCAGATATCCGGCGGCAGCTACGGCATACAGATCGGCAAGCACTACCGGGACGAGATGGGCGACATGGTCAAGGCCATCAACGAGATGAGTCTGAAGATCAGCCAGTCCGAAAAGGCCCAGACGGAGTTTATCTCCTCCGTCTCCCACGAACTCAGGACGCCCCTCACGGCAATAACGGGATGGGCTGAGACCATCATATACGACGAGAATTTGGACGAGGAGACAAAGCGCGGCATCGGCATCATCCTCCAGGAGGCCCGGAGGCTCACCAAGATGGTGGAGGAGCTTCTGGAATTCACGCGTATGCAGGACGGCCGATTTACCCTGAACGCCCGTCCCATCGACGTGACGGCCGAGCTGGAGGACTCCATCTTCGCCTACCGGGAGCTTCTCAAACAGGACGATATGCGCATCGAGTACGAGCCGTGCGAGGAGGAGCTGCCCCTTATAAACGGCGACCCGGCGCGCCTTCGACAAGTATTTTACAATATTTTCGACAACGCCGCGAAGTATGCCCGCGAGGGCAAACGCATCAACGTGTCGGCAAGAACCGACGGGGAGAACGTGTTCCTTTACTTCCGGGACTACGGCCCCGGCGTGCCGGAGGACGAGCTGGAGCGGGTGAAGATGAAGTTTTATAAGGGGAGCTCCAAGGAGCGCGGCAGCGGCATCGGTCTTGCCGTCTGCGACGAAATTATAAAATACCACGGCGGCGACCTGACCCTCTCCAACGCCAGGGGCGGGGGACTGCTGGTGACCATAAGAATACCCATCGAGCCCACGTTTGAGTGAGAAAGAAAGACCCGCCGGGGAGAGAAGATCCGGCAGGGCGCGGCGGACGATCATATCAGGAGGCACTACATTGAGTGAAAAAGTAAAATTCCGTACCTCCATCGGCGGACAGGCGCTGATGGAGGGGATACTGATGCGGGGCGTGGACAAGCAGGCCGTCGTCATCCGCAAGCCGGACGGGGAGCTTGAGCGAAAGGTGGAGCCCATAAAGGCCCTCCGCCAGAAGTACCCCATCCTGGGCTGGCCCTTTATCCGGGGCAGCGTGAATTTCGTGGAGACCCTGGTTAACGGAGTGAAGGCCCTGACGTACTCGGCGAGCTTTCTCCCGGAGGAGGAGCAGGAGGAGCCGTCAAAGCTGGACAAATGGTTCGAAAAGCACCTCTCCGGCGAAAAGGCCGAGAAGGCCGTCATCGGCGTCTCGGTGTTTCTGGGCCTTCTCCTCGCCGTGGGGCTCTTCTTCATGCTCCCCACCGTCCTCGCCGGCCTCTTTTCCGGCCTTGTTGAGAGCCGTATACTGCGCAATCTCATAGAGGGTGTTATCCGCATAGTCATTTTCCTGGCCTATATCATCCTCGCCTCGAAGATGAAGGAGATCAAGCGGGTCTGGATGTACCACGGGGCCGAGCACAAGACCATCTTCTGCTACGAAAAGGGCAGAGAGCTCAATGTGGAGAACGCCCGCGAACAGCCCCGCCTGCACCCCCGCTGCGGCACCAGCTTCCTCTTTATCGTCATGATCGTCAGCATCCTGGTCACCAGCGTGGTCAGCTGGTCCACGGTGTGGATACGCCTCCTTCTGCGCCTTGCGCTCCTGCCCGTCATCGTGGGGATCAGCTACGAGATCATCAAATACGCCGGCCGCCACGACAACTGGCTGACAAAGATCCTCTCCGCCCCCGGAAAGGCCCTGCAGCTGGTGACCACAGCCGAGCCCGACGACTCCATGCTGGAGGTGGCGATCGAAGCTTTGAAGCTTGTCCTCCCCGACGAGAAGGGCAGCGACAGGTGGTAATCGATAGAGAAATACCGGATCGAAGCCCGGCGAAGCGGATTCGAGCCAGAGAGGAGGAGTGGACCCGGCGACTGAGGGGCGACGAAGGAGCCCCGAGGCAGAGCGGGTTTCACGACGACGTGAAAACATATAACGACATGTATCTGGATCTGCGCCGCACACTGAAGGCCGGCGGAGTGGAGGACTACAATCTGGAGGCGCGGCTGATGATCTGCGCCGCTTCCGGCAAGACCCGCGAGGAGCTTGTGCGCGACATGAAGCTCTATGCCTTCGACGAGACGGAGACGGCCCTGGCCGCCATGGTGGAGCGCAGGCTGCGCGGGGAGCCCATCGCCTACGTGCTGGGCGAGTGGGAGTTCATGGGACTGAATTTTAATGTGGATCCCAAGGTGCTTATCCCGCGGGCCGACACGGAGCTTCTGGCGGAGCTGGCGATAAAGCTCCTCCGGCGCCGGGAAGGGGAGGGGATACGCGTGCTCGACCTGTGCTGCGGCACCGGCTGTATCGGTATCTCCATCGCCAAGACCGTTCAGAGCTGCCGGGTGGTGCTGGTGGACAATTCCATGCCCGCCCTGCGGGTCGCCCGCGCCAATGTCGCCAGAAACAACGTCTCAGGCAATTCCGTCTGTATCGAGGCCGACGCAAAGAAAACGCCGCCGGTGCTGCTGGGCAAATTCGACCTCATTGTCTGCAACCCGCCCTATGTGCCCACCGGGGAGATCCCGGGCCTCGACCGGGGCGTGAAGGACTTCGAACCTCACGCGGCGCTGGACGGGGGAGCGGACGGCCTGGATTTTTACCGGGCCATCATCCCCAACTGGAGGACCATCCTCAAGGACTCCGGCTGCATGATGTTTGAGTGCGGCGAGGGACAGTCTTTCGCCATAGCGGATATGCTCACGGAGAACGGCTTTGAGAGCGTGGCCAGCTTTCCGGATCTGGCGGGAACGCCCCGGGTGGTTGCCGGGGTGCTTTGACTTTAGAAAAAAAGAAAGTACAGGAGGACATACACATGGCTACAAAGAAAACCGCCCCGACGCCGGTGACTATCCCCGCCGACAACGACGCCAGGAAAAAGGCGCTTGAGACGGCGATCTCTCAGATAGAAAAAAGCTACGGCAAGGGCTCCATCATGCGGCTGGGACAGGGCCTTCAGGTGAACGTGGAGGCCCTTCCCACGGGATCCCTCGCCTTGGACTTCGCGCTGGGCATCGGCGGCGTCCCCAAGGGGCGCATCATCGAGATCTACGGTCCCGAGTCCTGCGGAAAGACGACCCTTGCCCTGCACATCGTGGCCCAGGCCCAGAAGCGGGGCGGCGAGGCCGCGTATATCGACGTGGAGCACGCCCTGGAGCCGGCCTACGCCCGGGCCCTGGGGGTGAACATCGAAAACCTCCTCATTTCCCAGCCCGACACCGGCGAGGACGCCCTGTCCATCACCGAGACGCTTGTGAGAAGCGGCGCCGTGGACGTGGTGGTGGTGGACTCCGTGGCCGCCCTGGTGCCGAGAACGGAGATCGAGGGCGAGATGGGCGACTCCAGCGTGGGCGTGGTGGCGCGGCTCATGAGCCAGGCCCTCCGCAAGCTTGCCGGCGTCATCTCCAAGACAAACTGCGTCGTCATTTTCATCAACCAGCTCAGGGAGAAGATCGGCGTCATGTACGGAAACCCGGAGACCACCCCCGGCGGGCGCGCCCTCAAGTATTTCGCCTCCGTGCGCATCGACATGCGCCGCATCGAGACCTTGAAGAACGGCTCCGAGGTGGTGGGCAACCGCACCCGCGCTAAAATTGTCAAGAACAAGGTGGCGCCCCCCTTCCGGGAGGCGGAGTTCGACATCATGTACGGCGAGGGCATCTCCCGCTTTGGGGAGTTGGTGGATCTGGGCGTGAAGCTGGATCTCATCGAAAAGGGCGGCGCCTGGTTCACCTACGGGGACGTGCGCATCCAGGGCAAGGACGGCATGCGCCAGTACCTCGTAGACAACCCGGAGGAGGCGGACAAGCTGGAGGAGCAGATACGGGCCAACGCCTTCAAGCTCCTCTCCCCCCAGGCCCAGGTGGCGGCAAAGGCCGCGGGCCGGGCGGTGGACGTGTCCGCCGAGGATTTTGAGGGCTGATGGCGCACACCGTTTCGAAGCTGACGGAATCAAAAAAAATCAAGGACCGCTGGTACGCGGACTTCGACACCGGCGAGTCCCTTGAGGTCGGGCTCTCCGTTATCGCGGATCACTCCCTGTTCACGGGACGGGTGTACACCGACGAGGAATTCGCGGCCCTGAAGGCCGACGTGTCCCGGCTGGGCGCCCGGGCCCGCGCCCTGCGGCTGCTGGGCGTCCGGGCCATGTCCCGCCGGGAGCTGATCGACCGGCTCACGGAGAAGGGGGAGAGCCAGGAGGACGCCGCCGGCGCGGCGGACTACCTGGAGAGCGTGGGCTACCTGGACGACGCCCGGTACGCCGGGAGCGTCGTGCGCCACTACGCCCAAAAGGGCTACGGCGTCGCCAGGATCCGGCAGGAGCTTTTCCGCCGGGGCGTACCCAGGGAGCTTTGGGAGGCGGCGCTGGAGGAGCTTCCAGAGGACACGGAGACCATCGACGCCCTTGTGGACCGGCGGCTCCACGGCGAAAAGCCCGATAAAAAGGAGCTTAAACGCCTGGCCGATATGCTCCTGCGCCGGGGCTTTTCCTGGGGGGAGATCAAATCGGCCCTGTCAAGATACGATTTTTCGGAAGGAATGGAAGATGAGTAAGGTTTGCCTCATTTCTCTCGGCTGTGCCAAGAACCTCATCGACTCCGAACAGATGCTCTCGCTTCTGGACGGAGCCGGGTACGAGCTGACGGACGACCCCGGCGAGGCCGACGCGGCCATCGTCAACACCTGCGCCTTTATCGAGAGCGCCAAGAGCGAGGCCATTGAAAACATCCTGGCCATGGGGGAACTCAAAAAGACGGGAAAACTCAAAAAACTGGTGGTCGCCGGGTGCCTTGCCCAGCGGTACAAGGAGGAGCTTTTAGCGGAGATGCCGGAGATCGACGCGCTTCTGGGTACCGGCAGCGTCTCGGAGATCGTGAAGGCGCTTCAGGACGCCGGGGACAGAAAGCCGGAGCTTTTCGGGGACATCAACGCCCCCCTGGACGATGCCGGGCGCGTGGTCTCCACCGGGCCGGGCTGGGCGTACATCAAGATCGCCGAGGGCTGCTCCAACAACTGCGCCTACTGCGTTATCCCCTCCATCCGGGGGCGCTACCGCTCGCGGCCCATGGAGAACATCCTCTCCGAGGCGAAGGCCCTGGCGGAAACGGGCATCAAGGAGCTCATCGTGGTGGCCCAGGATCCCACCATGTACGGGATGGACCTCTATCACCGGCGGGCGCTGGCGGAGTTGACGCGGAAGCTGTGCCAAATCGACGGCGTGGAGTGGGTCCGGCTTCACTACCTCTACCCCGACGGGCTGACGGAGGAGCTTATCGATACCATCGCCTCGGAACCCAAGGTGCTGAAGTACCTGGACATCCCCATCCAGCACATCAACAACAAGATCTTGAAGGACATGAAGCGCCGGGGCACCGGGGACGACATCCGGGCGCTCCTGCCCAAGCTCCGGGAGCGCATACCGGGGCTTGTCCTGCGCACCAGCCTCATCACCGGCCTTCCCGGCGAGGGGGAGGCGGAGTTTGAGGAGCTGTGCGAATTCCTGCGGGAGGCGAAGATCGAGCGGGCCGGCGTTTTCCCCTTCTCCCCGGAGGAGGGAACCCCCGCCTTCGATATGCCCCATGTGGACTCCGCCGAGGCCGTGCGCCGGGCGGGCCTTGTGGAGGAGCTTCAGGCGGAGGTGATGGAGGCGTTCAACGCCTCCCGCGTCGGCTCCACCGTCCGCGTTTTGTGCGAGGGCTTTGACCGGGACGTGGGCCTCTACGTGGGCCGCAGCTTCGCCGAGAGCCCCGACGTGGACGGGTACATCTATTTCGGAAGCCCGGAGGAGTGCGTCCCCGGCGAGATGGTCGATGTGGTGATAAGAGGCGACTTGGACGGAGATCTGGCAGGCGAGGTCGTCGTCGCGGAACACGCTTAACCTCGCCCCATCGTCCTCACATGAGCCGCTTTACCTCAGGCTCCCTTTAGTCGCCTTCGGGCGCTGGCTCAGCTCGTCCTCTCCCCAACAGACCTTGTCTGTTGGGGACCCCATGTAGGGTTCAGGCGCTGTGTTCGCTCCTCCTCTCCCCACACGATTTTCAATCGTGCGGGGGCCCGTTTCATGGTCGCGGAACACGCTTAACCTCGCCCCATCGTCCTCACATGAGCCGCTTTACCTCAGGCTCCCTTTAGTCGCCTTCGGGCGCTGGCTCAGCTCGTCCTCTCCCCAACAGACCTTGTCTGTCGGGGATCCCATGTAGGACTCAGGCGCTGTGTTCGCTCCTCCTCTCCCCATACGATTTTCAATCGTGCGGGGGCCCCGTTTGAAAGGAGATTTGAAAAAATGAATTTACCCAATAAGCTGACTGTGCTTCGGATGCTCTTAGTGCCCGTGTTTATGGCGGTGCTGCTGCTTTGGAACCGCTGGGTGGCGCTGGGCATCTTCATCGTGGCGTCCCTCACGGACTTTGTGGACGGGAAGATCGCCCGTTCAAAGGGCCTCGTCACCAACTTTGGCAAGTTTATGGACCCTCTGGCGGACAAGCTCCTGGTGATTTCGGCCATGGTGATCTTCGTGGAGCAGGGGCGGATGCCCTCCTGGGTCTGCATGGTGGTCGTCGCCCGGGAGCTGGCCGTCTCCGGCCTTCGCATGGTGGCTGCCTCCGAGGGCGTCGTCATGGCCGCCGGCTGGAGCGGGAAGATCAAGACCGCTTGCACCATGGTGGGCCTGTGCGTCATGATGGTGCCCCAGGCGGCGGACATTGCCATCGCGGGCTCCTTCACCGTGAATACCCTCATGTGGCTCGTGATCCTGGCCACCACCGTCGTCTCCGGCGTTGAATATTTCGCCAAAAACGGCTCGGTGCTGGTGAAGGGCGCGCTGTAAGGGCCGCCGGGAGGCTTTCACGCGGGCGGCGCGGAGCGCCGCCTGGGCGTACAGAAAAAACTCCGGCGGCGGGGTGGATCCAGGCAAAATTTCTCTTGACGATTTTCACCCCATCTGCTACACTGACATACAATGAAATACCGCGATGAACGGGAAGAGTAACGCCGGCAAGGTCACAGAGAGGGTGCGCATAGGCTGAAAGCGCGCCTGACGGAGCTTGCGTGAAGTGCGCCCGGGAGCGGGAGGGCAGGAAATGGCTCTCCGTGACGCCGCGTTAAGGCGGGGGCCGGTGTGAGCCGGCAAGTGATAAACGGGAGTGGAACCGCGCATCCGCGCCTCCCATGGGTCGACCCATGGGAGGTTTTTGTTTTGCCCCGGAAAGGAACTTTGAAATGTTTGAAAAGACCCGAGAGACAATTGAAGCCTACAAGGCCCGGGATCCGGCGGCCCGATCGGCCTTTGAGATCCTGATGCTCTACCCCGGCCCCCGGGCCGAGCGGGCATATCGCAGGGCGCACTGGTGGTGGGTTCACGGACACCCGACCATCGCCCGCATGATATCCGAGCGCGCCAAGCGCCGCACGGGCATTGAGATACACCCCGGGGCGACGATAGGCAGGAGACTGGTCATCGACCACGGTACCGGCATCGTCATCGGCGAGACCGCCGAGCTCGGCGACGACGTCCTCCTCTACCAGGGCGTCACCCTGGGCGGCACCGGCAAGGATCACGGGAAAAGACATCCCACCGTCGGAAACAACGTGCTTATCGGCGCGGGGGCGAAGCTCCTCGGCCCCTTCACGGTGGGGGACAACGCCCGCATCGCCGCGGGCGCCGTGGTGCTCTCCGCCGTCCCGCCCGACTCCACCGCCGTGGGCGTCCCCGCCCGCGTGGTGCGCATCGCCGGCGAGAGGGTAAACTACGCCGGAGAGATCGACCAGATAAGCGTAACCGACCCGGTGAAGGCTGAGCTCTGCGCCCTCCGCGCCCGCGTCGACGAGCTGTCACAGCAGATAAAAACTCAAAAAGGAGAGTAAAATATGTACCTCTATAACTCAGCGACCCGTAAAAAGGAGCTTTTTAAGACCCATATTCCCGGACATGTGGAGATGTACACCTGCGGTCCCACCGTCTACCACTTTGCCCACATCGGCAATCTGCGCTCCTACATCATGGAGGACGCTCTGGAAAAATTCCTCAGGTACGAGGGCTACGACGTGAACCGCGTCATGAACATCACCGACGTGGGCCACCTCTCCTCCGACGCCGACACCGGCGAGGACAAGATGCTCAAGGGCGCGCGCCGTGAGCACAAAACCGTCATGGAGATCGCCAAATTCTATACCGACGCCTTCTTTGACGACTGCCGGAAGCTGAACATCAAGACCCCGGACACCGTACAGCCCGCCACCGGGCTCATTCCGGAGTTTATAAAGATGGTTGAGGGCCTTCTGGACAAGGGCTTTGCCTACATCGCGGGGGGCAATGTCTACTTCGACACCTCGAAGCTTGAACGCTACCACATCTTCTTTGACCATGACGAGGAGGATCTTGCCGTGGGCGTCCGGGAGGGTGTGGAGGAGGACCTGAGCAAGCGGAACAAAAATGATTTTGTCCTCTGGTTCACCAAGTCCAAATTTGAGGATCAGGCCCTCAAGTGGGACTCCCCCTGGGGCGTGGGCTACCCCGGCTGGCACATCGAGTGCTCCGCCATCTCCCTCAAATATAACGGGGAGTACCTGGACCTCCACTGCGGCGGCATCGACAACGCCTTCCCCCACCACACCAACGAGATCGCCCAGTCGGAGAGCTACCTGGGCCACCCCTGGTGCCCCTGGTGGTTCCATGTCCACCACCTGAACACGGGCGACGGCAAGATGTCCAAGTCCAAAGGCGAGTTTCTGACCGTCTCCCTCCTGGAGGAGAAGGGGTACGACCCCCTGGCCTACCGCTTCTTCTGCCTCCAGAGCCACTACCGCAAGGCCCTGGTGTTCACCTGGGAGAACCTGGACAACGCCCAGGGCGCGTACCGCAAGCTTATCGCCCGCGTGGCGGCGCTCCGCCCCGGCGACGGCCCGGTGGACGAGGCCGCGGTGGCGGCGCAGCGGGAGAAATTCAAGGGGGCCGTGGGCAACGACCTCAACACCTCCCTGGGGGTCACGGCGGTCTACGACGCTTTGAAGCTGGCGGTGAACGACGCCACGAAGCTTGCGGTGCTGGACGACTTTGACCGCGTTCTGAGCCTGGATCTCACGGCCAAGGCCGCGAAGAAGCGGGAGGAGGATGCGCTCCTTGCCGCCCGCGCGAAGGACGAGGCGGGCTTCACCGTCACCGGCGAGGGGGATCCCGAGATCGACGCGCTGGTTTTGAAGCGGGCCGAGGCCAAGAAGGCCAGGAATTTCGCCGAGGCCGACCGCATCCGCGACGAGCTGAAGCGCATTGGCGTCGAGCTCACCGACGTCCCCGGCGGCGTCGTGTGGAAAAGGATATGAGCTTTTCACGCTCCTCTCTTTTGAGAGGGGCTTTTTTGTGACGTCCGCGCATTTTCGGTGAGTATGGTGAGGATCCTCGTAAAAAAGAGAAGGAAGGCGACGCGTTGGAGGACGGGCGGGCCGCTGTCGAGACACAGGCAAAATACGGCGCCTACCGCCGTGTCCGCGCCAATTTTATCTTTTCTTCCTCTTGTTCTTTACATTTCCGCCCCAAAGGTGGTAAAATATAAAGGTTATTACTCTGGCGATTCAATAACCACGGGAGTAATATTGGCCGAGTCTTGCGGCTGCCGCGCAGCGGCGAGCAAAACGGCCCTTAAAACTGTTATTAAATCGGCAAATTAAATTGCCGATTTAATAACAACAAGAGGTGATACACATGAAGCTTGTGGTGCTTGACGGCAACAGCATAGTGAACCGGGCGTTTTTCGGGGTCCGGCTGCTGACTGCCTCCGACGGGACGCCCACCAACGCCGTTTTTGGGTTTATCAGCATCCTCCGCCGAATTCTC
Source organism: uncultured Oscillospiraceae bacterium (assembly GCA_947589225.1). Taxonomy (GTDB): domain Bacteria; phylum Bacillota; class Clostridia; order Oscillospirales; family Oscillospiraceae; genus RUG626. Next base: position 13,523 of record CANQBC010000001.1, read on the forward strand.
TCCGAGGAGAGGCCGGACGCGGTGTGCGTCACCTTTGATCTGCCGGAACCCACCTTCCGGCACCTCAAATATGACGGCTACAAGGCCACCCGTCACAAAATGCCGGAGGAGCTTGCCGCCCAGATGCCCATTTTGAAGGATACCCTGGACGCCATGAATATCCGCCGCTATGAGCTGGCCGGCTGGGAGGCCGACGATCTTTTGGGTACCATCGCCTCAAGGTGCGCCGCCTCCGGCTGGGAGTGTGTGGTCTGCACCGGCGACCGGGACAGCCTCCAGCTGGTGTCCGACACCACCACCGTGGATCTCATCACCACCAGTAAGGGCCAGACCAACACGAAACGAGTCACCCCTGAGGTGTTCCGTGCCGATTACGGCTTTGATCCCGTCCACATGATCGACCTGAAGGCCCTGATGGGCGACGCCTCCGACAACATCCCCGGCGTCCGGGGCGTGGGGGAAAAGACCGCCATGGGCCTTGTGCGGCTCTACGGCGACGTGGAGCACCTCTATGACCACATGCCGGACATCTGTCAGGCGCCGGAGAGGCCCGCAAGCCCTTCCCTCATAAAAAAGCTTGACGAGGGGAGGGAGATGGCCGCTTTGTCCCGCGACCTTGCCACCATCCGCTGCGATGCGCCGCTGGAGTTTACCCCGGAGGAGAACAGGATAAAGCCCGTGGACAACGACCGGCTCTACGAGATCTTCACCCGCCTTGAGTTCAGAAAGCTCATCGAGACCTATAAGCTCACCTCACCGGCTGTCGCCGGGGAGGAGACGCCCATGGAGTTTTCGGGGGAGTGCGTCTCGGTGACCGTGACGGACGGGGACTCTCTGGAGGAGTTCAAAAAAGCCCTCTGCGCGGGCACCGCATGCGTGCGGTTTTCCTCCGACGGGGCACTATGTGCCGTAAGCATGGACAGCGACGGCCCCGAGGGCCTGGGCTTCCTCCTTGGCGAGGATTCCCCCGTCTTTCGTCCGGCGCTGGAGGCCCTCTGCGCGCCGGAGGTCAAAAAGATCGGCCACGACATCAAGGACACCCTCCGTATGCTGGGTTTCATGGGCCTTCCCATGGAGGGCTGGGTCTTTGACTCCGCCGTCGCCGCCTACCTTCTGGATCCCACCGCCAGCCGGTACGAGCTGGGGGAGCTTACGCGGCGGTACTGCGGCTTTACCGTCATGGACGGCGCCGACGAGGACGGGCAGTTCTCCCTTCTTGACGACGGGGTGAAGCTCTCCGGGCGGCTTCTCTCCGAGGCCGCCGCCGTGGCATGCCTGCGGGAGCGGCTGACAGGAAAGCTTGAGGAGAACGGCCTTGCCTGGCTTTTTGAGAACGTCGAGATGCCCCTGTGCCCCGTGCTTGCCAGAATGGAGCTCGAGGGCTTTCTGGTGGATGAAAAGGCCCTTTCGAATCTCGGAAAGACGCTCTCCACTCAGATAAGCGCGCTTACAGATGAGATCTACGCCCTCGCCGGCACGAAATTCAACATAAACTCCCCCAAACAGCTGGGAGAGATCCTGTTCGACAAGTTCCTGCTTCCCGCGCCGAAAAAGACCCGGACGGGGTATTCCACGAGCGCGGACGTTCTGGAAAAGCTCCGGCCCATGCACCCCATCGTGGGGAAGGTGCTGGAGTTCCGGGAGCTTTCAAAGCTCAAATCCACGTACGCCGACGGCCTTTCCAAGGTCATCGGCCCGGACGGGCGGATCCACACGAATTTTCAGATGACCGTCACCGCCACGGGACGCCTCAGCTCCACGGAGCCGAATCTTCAGAACATCCCCGTCCGGCGGGAGCTGGGGGGCGAGATCAGGAAGATGTTCGTCGCCCCGGAGGGCCGCGCGCTGGTGGACGCCGACTACAGCCAGATCGAGCTTCGCATCCTGGCCCACATCTCCGGGGACGAGAACATGAAAAACGCCTTCCTGGCCGACGAGGACATCCACCGCTCCACCGCCGCCCAGGTGCTGGGTATCGCGCCGGAGGAGGTCACCGCCGAGCAGCGCCGTCACGCCAAGGCGGTCAACTTCGGCATCGTCTACGGCATCTCCGCGTTCTCCCTGGCCGAGGACATCGGCGTCTCCGTGGCCGAGGCCCGGGCGTATATAAACACCTATATGTCCACCTATAAGGGCGTTGCCGCGTATATGGAGCGGGTCATCGCCGAGGCGAAGGAGACCGGCGTAGCCAGGACGATTTACGGGCGGCTGCGCCCCATGCCGGAGCTGAAGGCGTCCAATTTCACCGTCCGCTCCTTCGGGGAGCGGGTGGCCCGGAATATGCCCATCCAGGGCGCCGCGGCGGACATCATGAAGATCGCCATGATAAACGTGGATCGGGCGCTGCGGGAGTCGGGCCTTGACGCCAAGCTCCTGCTGCAGGTTCACGACGAGCTCATTGTGGAGTGCGCGGAGAAGGACATTGAAACTGTCAGAGAGCTTATCCGGCGGGAGATGGAGGGCGCGGCGTCGCTCTCCGTCCCCCTGACCGTGGAGGCCCACGCCGGCCGGAATTGGTACGAGGCGAAATGAGAATTGTAAACGCCACGGAACGCCACCTGGACGGCATCATGGACATTGAGACCCGCAGTTTCACCGACGCCTGGTCCAGGGAGGGTGTCGCGGATTACCTGGACGCGCCGGACGGGGAGCTGCTGGTCATGGAGGACGGGGACGAGGCGGTGGGCTTTGCCATCTACCACGTCTCCTTTGAGGACGCGGAGCTCTACAACCTGGCCGTCCGCCCGGACTGCCGCCGCCGAGGCGCGGGCAGGGCGCTGCTCAACGCCGCGCTGGAGGGCGCGGCCTCGCGGGGCGCACGGCGGATGTTCCTGGAGGTGCGCCGCTCCAACGACGCCGCCAGGGCCCTCTACAAGTCCGCCGGCTTCGCCGTCTGCGGCGTGAGAAGAAACTACTACGACTCCCCCCGCGAGGACGCCGTACTGATGGATTTTACACTTTGACGGAGAAAGAAATGAATATACTTGGGATCGAATCCTCCTGCGACGAGACCGCCGCGGCCGTTGTCCGCGACGGGCGGGAGATACTTTCAAACGAGATCTTTTCTCAGGCGGACATGCACGCCATCTACGGCGGCGTGGTTCCGGAGATAGCCTCCCGAAACCACATCACGGTGATATCACGCCTTGCCGGGGAGGCCGTCAGGAAAGCGGGACTTTCAAAATCCGACATTGACGCCATCGCCGTCACCGCCGCGCCGGGGCTTATCGGGGCGCTTTTGGTGGGCGTAAACTTCGCCAAGGGCGCCGCCATGGCGCTGGACGTGCCGCTCATCCCCGTCCACCACGTTCGGGGCCACATCGCCGCCAACTACCTGGCCTTCCCGGAGCTGGAGCCGCCCTTTTTGTGCCTGGCCATCTCCGGCGGCAACACGGCCCTTGTGGACGTGCGCGGCTACACCGATATGACGGTGCTGGGCGCCACCCGCGACGACGCGGCGGGGGAGTGCTTTGATAAGGCCGCCCGCGTGCTGGGCCTTCCCTACCCCGGCGGACTGCCCCTCCAGAATCTGGCCGAGGGCGGGGACGACGCGGCCTTCCGGCTGCCCCACGCCCGCATTGAGGGCCACCCCTACGATATGTCCTTCTCCGGCCTAAAAACCGCCGTGGTGAACATCGTCCACAACGCCCAGCAAAAGGGCGAGCCCCTTGACCGGGCGGGCCTCGCGGCCTCCTTCCAACGGGCCGTCAGCGAGACGCTGGTGCCCCGCGCCATGGACGCGGTTCGAGATCTGGGCTATAAGACCGTGGTGGTCGCCGGCGGCGTCGCCGCCAACAAGCGCGTCCGCGCCGACTTCCAGGCCGTTTGCCGGCGGGAAAAGTTAAAGCTTTATATTCCCCCATTAAAGCTTTGCGGTGATAACGGCGCTATGATAGCCTGCCAGGGATATTACGAGTATTTATCGGGCGTCCGGGCCGGGCAGGAGCTCAACGCCTACGCCACCATGGATTTGGACAAGGTCGCTTTCTGACGAAAATTATGTCCCTTTCCGCTTCAAAAATGACGGTTTGCGGGGCTTGACGGCGGCGAAAAGGGTCTTATGTCAAACACGCTCCCAAAAGAGGTTTTCCACAAATTACGTCTCCGGGATTTGGAAAATACAGGCAAAAATGGCCGTTTCCCTAGGGCAAAGCGGGGTTTTGCCTGTGGAAAACCTTGTGGAAAATGTGAATAACTTTATGTAAAGCCCGATACGCCGCGCATTTACGTAAACCGTTTTCGCTTTAGTTAAAAGGGAGGTATGGGCAAAAAAGTTAGAAATTCATCAAAAAACCGGTGGGTTTGGAAACCCGCCGCTTTTGACCGTCAAAGAGCGGCGCGGTTTTTATTCGCCGAAGATGCAGGAAATTTGCCAATGATTACATTTTGTAATCAGAAGGAGGGACAATGGCCGGACACAGCGGACACAGACAGCGCCGCCGGGAGCTTTACCGTCGGAGCGGAGGCGAGGGCTGGAGCGACGCGGAGCTTCTGGAATTGATGCTTTTTCGTATCATCCCCAGGGGCGACGTGTACCCCCTGGCCCAACGCCTTGTTGACCGTTTCGGCTCTCTTGAGGGCGTGCTGACCGCGAGAGCGGAGGAGCTCCGGGAGGAGCGGGGCGTCGGGGAAAAGACGGCGGAGTTTCTGACCTCCGCGCGGGAGGCGCTGGCGGGGGAGCTTGGCGAAGCCGAAAACGGCGGCGATACCGCCGTCCCTCCCGAGAGGCCGCGCCTGTCAGGCCCCCACGAGGCGGGCAGCTTCCTCATACCCTATTTTCTCGCCCGCCGGGAAGAGGCGGTATATCTCATCGGACTTGACGGCGAGTACCGCCTCACGGGTCTGCGTATCGCCGCTCTGGGCGGCGGGGATTCCGTCAGCGTGGATATGGAGGAGGTGGTCAGGATCAGCGAGGCCATGTGTCCCCGCTACATCGTGGCCGCCCACAACCACCCCAGCGGCATCGCCCTGCCGTCGGCCGCCGACGAGCGGGCCACCCGGATGCTCCGGGACGCCCTCGGGGCGGTGGGGATCACCCTGCTTGACCACCTTGTCGTCTCCGGAGACGACTTTGTTTCCCTGCGGGAGAACGGGCTCCTGCCCTGAATCCCGAAACGCCGTTTTTCCGCCGCCGCGGCCCGAAACATGGCTGACTTCACATGATTTTTGAGGATCCGATATGGAATTTAAACTTCACGCGCCCTACAAGCCCATGGGCGACCAGCCGGAGGCCATCGATACCCTGTGCCGGGGGCTGGAAATGGGCATCGACGAGCAGGTGCTCCTCGGCGTCACGGGCTCGGGCAAGACCTTTACCATGGCCAACGTCATCGCCCGCATGGGCCGCCCGACGCTGGTGCTGGCCCACAACAAGACGCTGGCAGCGCAGCTCTGCGCGGAATTTAAGGAGTTCTTCCCGGAGAACGCCGTGGAGTACTTTGTCTCCTACTACGACTACTACCAGCCTGAGGCGTACATCCCCCACACGGACACGTACATCGAGAAGGACAGCTCCGTCAACGACGAGATCGACCGTCTGCGCCTCAGCGCCACGGCGTCGCTTTTGGAGCGCCGGGACGTCATCGTGGTCTCCTCCGTCTCCTGCATCTACGGCCTGGGCGAGCCGGACGACTTCGAGGCCATGATGGTGCCCATTCGGGTGGGGATGGAGATCAAAATTCCCGACCTTCTGAAAAAATTCGCGGACATCCGCTACGAGCGCAACGACCTGGCCTTTGAGCGCAATATGTTCCGGGTCCGGGGCGACACGGTGGAGGTCTGGCCGGCCTACTGGAAGGACACGGCGCTGAGGATCGAGTTCTTCGGGGACGAGGTGGACAGGATCAGCGAAATCAACACCGTCACCGGGGCCGTGGTTCGGCGTCTCACCAACATCCCCATCTGGCCCGCCACCCACTATGTCACCCCACGGGATAAGATGGATCGCGCCATTCAGGAGATTTTGCGGGAGTGCGACCAGCGCGTTGCGTGGTTTAAGGAGCACGACAAGCTCATCGAGGCCCAGCGCATCTACCAGCGCACCATGTACGACGTGGAGATGCTCCAGGAGCTGGGCTACTGCTCCGGCATCGAAAACTACTCCCGCGTCATCTCAGGCCGCCCCGTGGGATCCGCGCCCATGACGCTTCTGGACTACTTCCCCAAGGACTTCATCCTTTTCGTGGACGAGTCCCATGTGACCCTGCCCCAGGTACGGGCCATGTACCGGGGCGACCGGGCGAGAAAAGAGTCCCTGGTGGAGTACGGCTTCCGCCTGCCCTCCGCCTTCGACAACCGGCCGCTCAAATTTGACGAATTTAACGAGCGGATAAATCAGGCCATCTATGTCTCCGCCACGCCCGCCGAGTACGAGCGGGAGCGGGCCGGCCAGATCGCCGAGCAGATCATCCGGCCCACGGGCCTTCTGGACCCCCGGGTGGAGGTACGGCCGGTGAACGGCCAGATAGACGACCTTATCGGCGAGATCAACGCCCGCACAGCCAAATCCGAGCGGGTTCTTGTCACCACCCTCACCAAGCGTATGGCGGAGGACCTGACGGCGTACCTCCAGAAGGCGGGCATCAAGGTGCGCTATATGCACCACGACATCGACGCCATCGAGCGCATGGAGATCATCCGCGACCTCAGGCTGGGGACCTTCGACGTGCTGGTGGGCATCAACCTCCTCCGGGAGGGGCTGGATCTGCCGGAGGTCAGCTTAGTTGCCATCCTGGACGCGGACAAGGAGGGCTTTCTCCGATCCGAGACGAGTCTGATCCAGACCATCGGCCGCGCCGCCCGGAACGCGGAGGGCCTGGTCATCCTCTACGCCGACACCGTCACCCCCTCCATGCGCGCCGCCATGGACGAGACGGATCGCCGCCGGAAGAAGCAGGACGCCTACAACCGCGCCAACGGCATCGTCCCCAAAACCATCGTCAAGGACATCCGCTCCGTTCTGGAGCATGAGGAGGAGAAGCCCGCCCGGGGCGTTACCGACGACGACGGGCGCTACCTCACAAAGCGCGAGCGCGAGGAGACCATCGCAAAGCTGGAAAAGGAGATGCGCAAGGCAAGCCAGATGCTGGAGTTCGAGTACGCCGCCCTTTTGCGCGATCGGATCATCAAGCTGCGATCAGGCCCCGCCGCGTCCAGACATACTGAGAAATAGCCGGGAGTGCGTGGAATAATGCCTTCCCCGCAGGGCGGGGAAGGTGTCGCCGTAGGCGACGGGATCAAATTAAACTACCTCTTTGGCTCCCTTTGATAAAGGGAGCTGTCACGCGCCAGCGTGACTGATTGAATCAAATTTCCGCTTTGGCTCCCTTCCCGCTTCGCGGCAAGGGCGCCATTTAGGTCTTACCGCCCTGGCACATATGCCCCCTTTCCGGCATATTGTGACACTGGGGGTGGTTTTATGATAGCTGAAACCGTACTTGGAGTGGCGATCGCCGCGGCGGTCATAGGGATCGTTTTGCTTGTGAGATCCGTTCTTCCGAAAAGTTACCCGGTTCCCGGTGTGGAGCGGGTGACGCTGCTTCGCTGTACCGGCGACGCCGCGGGGCTTGAGGCCGCCCTGCGGGAGCCCTGGGACGCAAAGGCGGAAATACGCATACTTGACGCGGGGATGACGGCGGAGGCCCTCAAAAGGGCGGAAATCCTCGCTCTCCGCTATGGGGCGGAGATAACGAAGGACACACTTTTTTCCAACGACACGGGGAGTACCGATGGACGAGAATGAGATTGAGCTTACATGTATAGAGGGCACGGTGCAGGCGGTCATTTTTCAAAACCCGGAGAACGGCTACACCGTGCTGAAGGTGCGCGTGGGGGACGAGACGGTCACCGCCGTCGGGGCCCTCCCCGGCGTGACGGCTGGGGAGGGGCTGAGGCTTTACGGCGTCTGGACCTCCCACGCCTCCTACGGCCAGCAGTTCAAGGCTGAGCACGCCGAACGGAGCCTCCCCGAGGGCAGCGCCGCCATATACGACTACCTGGCCTCCGGCGCCGTCAAGGGCATCGGGGTAAAGCTGGCGCGGCTCATCGTCAACGAGTTTGGGGCCAGGAGCCTGGAGGTCATTGAAAACGCCCCGGAGGAGCTGGCGAGGATACGCGGCATAACCCTCAAAAAGGCCGTGGAGATCCAGGAGCGCTTCCGCCAGCAGACGGGCCTTCGCCGGCTCATGGAGTTTTTGGTGGACAACGGCGTAAAACCCATTGCCGCCGCGCGGCTTTACCGGGTCTATGGTGACGAGGCCGAGAGCATCATCGCCGAAAACCCGTACATACTGGCCGACCCCGCCTTCGGCCTTGACTTTTTCGCCGCGGACGGGCTTGCCCAGAGGATGGGATTCGCCCCGGATTCCCGGGAGCGCGTCAGCGCCGCCGTGATCTTCGAGCTGCGCCACAACGAGGGAAACGGCCACGTTTTTTTGCCCCGGGACAAGCTTTCCGCCGCCACGTCGCAGCTTCTCGGGATCGAGTCCGACCCGGTGGAGAGCGCGCTGGATGAGCTTTACGGCGATGGCACGGTGACTGTCCAGCGGGTGGCCGGGGTGGAGGCGGTCTACATGCGGGATATGTTCGAGGCCGAATGCGAGGTGGCCCGCCGTATCGGCCTCATGGCGCGCACGCCGGTGGACGACGTGCCGGGGCTGAAAATACTCATGGAGCGGGCCGAGTACCGCTGCGGGATCACCTTCGCGGACAAGCAGCGTATGGCCCTGGAGATGGCGGCGCTCGGCCGGGTCATGGTTCTCACGGGAGGGCCGGGCACCGGCAAGACCACCACGGTTCGGGGCATCATCGGCCTTTATGACGAGATGGGGTTGAATACCCTCCTCACCGCTCCCACCGGCAGGGCCGCAAAGCGCCTCACCGAGCTTACGGGCCGGGAGGCCCAGACCGTCCACCGCCTCCTGGGCGCGGGGATGCCGGAGGCCGGGGAGCAGGGGCGGGAATTTGAAAAGTGCGCCGCCGACCCCCTGGAGTGCGACGCGGTGATTTTGGACGAGACCAGTATGGTTGACATAAAACTGATGGCGGCGCTGTTGGACGCCATGCCGGCGTCGTGCCGGCTGGTGATGGTGGGGGACGCCGACCAGCTGCCCAGCGTGGGGCCGGGGAATCTCTTTGGGGATATCATCAGAAGCCGCGCCGTGCCCGTCATTGGCCTTACGGACATCTTCCGCCAGGCGCGGCAGAGCGGTATCGTGAAAAACGCCCACCTGATCAACCGGGGCGAGTTGCCCAGCCTCAAGAATACCGGCGGCGACTTCTTTTTTCTGAAGCGCGGCGACGCCGAGGCGGTGACAAGGACGGTGACGGAGCTTATCTCCCAGCGGCTCCCTAAAAACATGGGGATCCCGCCCACGGAGATCCAGGTGCTCTCCCCCTCCCGCAAGTACGGCGGAGGTACGCGGGAGCTGAACGCCGCCATCCAGCAGGCGCTGAACCCCGCCGCGCCGGACAAAAAGGAAAAACCTGTTGGGCAGACGGTATTCCGCGTGGGCGATCGGGTGATGCAAACAAGAAACAATTATGATATTATGTGGGTGAAGGAGAATCCCGCCTTTCGCGGGACGGACACTTCCGCCCAGGATGAGTCCGCCTTCGAGGACGGCGCGGAGAGTCCGAGACAGGGCGGCGGAGAAGTGGGGGGCGGCATCTACAACGGCGACGTGGGCTACATCGAGGACATGGACGAGGGCGCGGGGACGGCCTGGGTGCGCTTTGAGGACAAGCTTGTGGCCTACCCCTTTGAACAGCTCTCCGAGCTGGAGCTGGCCTACGCCGTCACCGTCCACAAGTCCCAGGGCAGCGAGTACAGGGCGGTCATTTTGGCCCTGCCCCAGTGCCCGCCCGGCCTTGTGACCAGGGGGGTGCTGTACACCGCCGTCACGCGGGCAAGGGAGCTTCTGGTCGTCGCCGGCGGGCCGGATGTGTTCTCCGCCATGGTGGCCAACGACCGCCGCCAGCGGCGCTATTCGGGCCTCCGGGCCCGCCTTTGCGGGGAGGTGGAGGCTTGAAGTTTTTCAAGGCCCTCTCCGACCTCCTCTTCCCGCCCAGGTGCGTTTTTTGCCGCAAGCGCCTGGAGACGCAGGGCCTTTGCCCGGAGTGCGAGGCGCGGCTGCCCCGCTGCGGGGCCGTTGGAAGCGGAGGGGAGTTCTTCTCCAGCGCCGCGGCGCCCCTCTACTACGAGGGCGCGGTGCGCGCCGCCGTCCTGCGCTATAAATTCAAAAACCGGCGCGGCTACGCAAAGACCTTTTCGCGCCTCATGGCATCATGCGCCGGGGAGGAGCTGGCGGGGCGGTTTGACATGATCACCTGGGTACCGGTGAGCCGGCAGCGGCTTCATAAGCGGGGCTTCGACCAGTCGGAGCTGCTGGCCAGGGGCGTGGCCGAAAATCTTGGCATGGAGCTGACGCCCGCATTGCGCAAACGGCGGCACACCGGGGCCAACTCCGCCCTGGACGGCCGCGAGGCCAGAGCCGCCAACGTCCTGGGGGCGTTTGAGGCGAGAGAACCCGGCCTTGTCCGGGGAAGGCGCGTTCTGCTGGTGGACGACATCTACACCACCGGCGCGACCCTCTCCGAGTGCGCCAGGGTGCTGCTGATTGCGGGGGCCGAGGACGTGGTGTGCCTCACCTGCGCGGCGGCGCGTCACGCGAATAAAAAGGGAAAATAATCCATACCTGTTGGGTATAATATATAGACCTGGCCCGGGGCCGATAATGGTAGATTTATTTAAAGATCTGTGGTATGCTTAATTAGAAACCGGGTTCCGCCCTGGCGCTCGGATCGGGATCTGTGGAGGAAGCTATGTTAACAAGGGTGTATTTTATACGGCACGCGCAGCCGAAGCATGATCATGAGGACGATCGAACCAGACCGCTCACAGGGGAGGGAATTGCCGATTCGGAAATCGTGCTGGATTTTTTAAAGGATAAGGGGATAGACGCTTTTTATTGCAGTCCGTATAAGCGGAGCATAGATACGATCAAAAAGACGGCGGCTTATTTTAACAAAGAGATCCAATTGGATGAACGTCTGAGAGAGCGGGAAAAGGGCGTAAACGGGAACCGATACGGAATGTTTCAAAAACGATGGGCAGACCATAATTACCATGAGACGAACGGCGAGTCCATAGCGATGGTTCAAAAGCGTAATATAGAAGCGCTGAAAGAAATATTGGAAAACAACAGCGGAAAAACTATTGTAATAGGAACTCATGGAACCGCTCTTAGCAGCATTATCAATTACTATAAGCCGCAATTCGGATGCGATGATTTTTTGCGAATTATTGACTGGATGCCCTATATTTTGGAGATGGATTTCGATCGGCAGCAGTTCATTTCAATGACCGAGCATGGACATATTGAAAAAGAGTTTAGGGGTACAAATCGTGCGGATAAAAACGATTTGGACTCTGATGGATAAGTATAGAGTATATTAAAATACTATCGGGCGCGAAGCGCATGGAGGACTACTGATATGATTTTTGGACGAGATATTGGGATAGACCTGGGGACCGCCACGGTGGCCGTGGCCGTCAGGGGCAAGGGGATCGTGACCCGCGAGCCGTCTGTGGTGGCGATGGATAAGAATACCGGCAGGCTCCTGAAGGTGGGCGCGGCGGCTCAGAGGATGCTGGGCAGAACCCCCGGCAACATCGTGGCTATCCACCCCCTGCAGGGCGGCGTCATATCCGACTTCGACATGACGGAGCGCATGGTGCGGGAGCTTCTGCGGAAGGTCATATCCTTCAGCCTCTTAAAGCCCCGGGTGATCATCTCCGTCCCCTCCGGCATCACGGAGGTGGAGGAGCGCGCCGTGATCGACGCCGGCATCCGGGCCGGGGCGCGGAAGGTCTACCTGATGGAGGCCCCCGTGGCCGCCGCGCTGGGGGCCGGAGTGGACATCTCCAAGGCCGAGGGCCACATGGTGGTGGACGTGGGTGCCGGCACCACGGACATAGCCGTGGTGTCCCTCTCAGGCGTCGTGCAGTCGGAGTCCATCAAGACCGCCGGCGACGCCTTTGACGAGGCGATCATCAAGTATATCCGCAAAAAGCACAACCTGCTGGTGGGCAAGACCACGGCGGAGGAGCTGAAAAAGTCCATCGGCTGTGTGTTCCCGAAGCCCGACGAGATGAGCATAGAGGTGAAGGGCCGCTGCCTCATGACCGGCCTTCCCCGCATGGTCTCCGTCAGCTCCACGGAGATGATCGAGGCGTTCGACGAGGTCTCCGAGCAGATTTTGGAGGCCATACACCGGGTGCTGGAGAACACCCAGCCGGAGCTGGTGGCGGACATCTCCGAGAACGGCATCGTCATCACCGGCGGTGGGGCGCTCCTCTGGGGCTTCGACCGGCTCATCGAGAGCTCCACCAGCATCCGCACGCGCATCGCCGACGACGCGGACATGTGCGTGGCCTATGGGCTCCATAAGTCCCTGGAGATGATCGGCGAGATGCAGGAGGGACCGCTGAACCTCTCCCGCAGGAGGCAGCTGCGGTGATCACCCTTTTGTGGGATCTGGACGGGACGCTGCTGGACTCCTACAAGGTGATCTTGGAGAGCGTTCTGGCGGTGCTCTCCCGGGAGGGCATGACCCCGGATCCCGCAGAGACCTACAAGAGGCTTATCGAGACCTCCGTTAAGAGCTTTTTTGGGGAAGTGAGCGAATACCCGAACCGGCTCTGGGAGCGCTACCGCGCTCTCAACGCCGCCAGGGACGGGGAGATCCGGCTCATGGACGGGGCGGCGGAGACGCTCAGGGCCCTTACGGCAATGGGCGTCCCCAACTTCGTCTTTACCCACAAGGGGGAGACGGCGCGGGCCGTGCTGCGCAGGCTGGGCGTTCTTACGTACATCACCGACGTATTGTCCGCCGGGGGCGGCATCCCCAGAAAGCCCGCGCCGGACGGGATCGATCTGCTTATCGCCCGTCATAACCTGGACAGACGCCAAACCTTCTACATCGGCGACCGCCCCATCGACATGGAGTGCGCCAAAAACGCCGGTGTGCGGGGGATCCTCTTCCTCCCCCCGTCGAGCCCCGCCTCCCCCACCGGGTTGGAGACGTACACGGTTTCGACCCTGACGGAGATACCGGAAATCGTGTATACTAATTTTCATTAAACGCTTTAACCGAGCGGCGAGGATTTTTCGCGTCAGGCGAGGAAAACGGCGCAGGGAATACTGTATGTATTGCCATTAGTATTAGATATATTAACGAAATAATTATAGCAAAAAAGTATACGCAAAGCGCGTAAAACGAGATAGTTTAAATTATCGCGGAACAGAAAAAAGCCGGGCAAAGCCCGGCTTTTTAATTGATCGGGGCGCCTTACTCCACCACCACGACGCGGATCTTACCTCCGGTCTCGGGGGTGCGGTCGTAGTAGGCGGTGAAGGTGTTGGAGTAGACCAGAGCCTTTTCCAGGGAGTCGAACCACACGCCGGTCTTGGCGTCGTAGCACGTGACGCCGTCCGCGATGGGGAGAATAAGATTTCCCTGCATAAAGGTGCGGGAGGAGAGATTGAAGCTGGACTGGGTGACATTTTTTACCTCGGTAAGCGTCGCGGTGGACAGACATTTGTAAACATCATAATCGTCATAATCATCCGCGTCGTCATTCGGGTTTTCACTCACATGGCCTGACAATTCTGAGGAAACCGCGACGCCGATAAAGCCGCCTTCTGTACCGTGGGAGCCCATGACGGTGACGACAGCGTCGGAACCGGGGCCGCTGATGACAGTGGTGACGGTGTTTTTTATATCCCCAAAGACGGTGCCGGACTCGGTGACCTTCTGCGAGATATTCACAAGCCCGTAGGCGTACCGGTCGCCGGTGACATCGTCCAGAATGAGGATGTCCAGCTTGCTGTCGGCGTTCTGGTGGGCGTAGACCACCTTGGAAGAGGGGACCGCGGCGAGGTTCACGTCCGCAAGAGCGATGGGTGTGACGGGGCCGTTTCCCACACGCTCGAATATGGCGGCGTTGTCGGCAAGCGCCTTGCCGCCCACCGTGCGGGCGGTCACGTCAAGATCGCCCGCGGAGCTGGAGAGCTGCTTTGAAATGCTTATGGTGGAGATGGTTTTCCCGCTCTCCCTCTTTGTGCCGCCGGCTACGGTGACGACGCCGTCCATGTAGCTTGCAATGCCGGAGAAAGCGGGCTTACCGGAAAGGATCACCCGGCCGTTGTCGTCGGGGGCAATGGGGGAGTTTATCAGCTCCACCTTGATTTTGTCCTGGGTGGAGTCCGCCGTCAGGACGCCCAGGGCGTTGGAGCCCACGTCTCCCAGCGGCCTGACGGAGGCGATCTTTCCGTCGGGGGTAAAGAGGGCGGTGACGACCTCGCCCACCTTCACCTCCTCCAGGGAGGGATAGGCGGAGGGCAGGACGTCAAACTCACGGCCAAAGAGGGTTATTTTGGTGGGCGCGTAGGGGTTGGGGGAGACGGCCTCGAAGAGGGCGGCCAGACGGAAGTCGGTGACGTAGAGGGTGTTGGACGAAGAGTCGAACATGCCCACATCCCATTTTTTCAGGGCGTTCTGGGTGACGGTGGAGCCGTTTTTCACGATTTTGCAGGAGTAGCTGCCGTTTATAACGGCGCTGAAGGCGTCGAGCCCATCGCTCTGCGCGATCACGGGTACGCCCGAGACGGCGCCGGCCTCACGCACGAAGATGTAGTCGACGGCGCCGGCGGGGGTGTAGCAGATGGTGACAACAAGGCCCGGACGGTTGAGTCCCCGGCTCACGTCGCCGAAGATGTAATTCTCACCGCCGCGCAAAACGGTCGCCGCCTTGGGAACGGTGATCTTCGTCCCGTCAATGGCGGTGATGGTGGTGTCGGAGACGGAATCCACGGTCAGCGTGACGCTCCTGCTGCCGGAGTCGGGGATGAAGGTCAAAAACCGCCCGTCGGAGGCAAGAACCGCGGTGCCGCGCACGCCCAGCATGAAGGGGGCTGGCAGACTGGAGACGGGCTTAACGGGGGTATCCCGTTGGGTGGACAGCGTGACGGCGGGGGAGCCGTCGCCGGCAGGGGCGCTGACGGAGAGGAGGATGACGTTATCAACGGCCGACCCCAGGGCGGAGGCGGCGTAGACGGAGCCGGAGGCCGTGGGCGTCAGAAGAAGGTTGCGGAAGAGCAGGGCCGCTTGGGCGCGGGTGACGGGGCCGCCGCCGGTGAAGCTTCCCAGGCCCGTATTGAGGCCCAGGGCGGCGGCCATGGTACGGGCGTCCGCCGGCCAGTTGTTCAGGATCTTCTGACCGTAGCCAAGTACGCGCAGGAGAATGGTGACGGCCTCGTCGTAGGAGATGAGATTGTCGGGGCAGAATTTCCCGTTGCCCACGCCCATGATGAGGCGTGTGCCGTCCACCTCCGTCTGAGAAGCCAGATTCACATATCCCCTCGCCCAGTGGGAGGAGGCGACATCGGAGAATATGGTGCGGTTCTCATAGGCCGCCACGGTGTCGCCCTGCCCCATTACGAGAATGGCGATCTTGCAGAACTCCGCCCTTGTAAGGCTGCCGCCGGGGTAGTAGGAGCCGCCGGCGCCGCTGATGGCGCCCATTTCACGCAGAACCTCCACGGCCTGCCCCACAGCGGGATCTGTAATATCGGGGAAGGTGGAGACCTCCCCGGAGGCCGACGCGGAGAATGCCGTGAGGGAGAGCGTCAGCGCCAGGGTGAGGATCAGGGCTGATAACCTTTTTATCCGTTTCATACTTCAAACTCCTTATCTGTAAAACCTGCATTTCTTAATAAATCGGAGCCCCCGCGCGATGGGTGATCGCGTGGGGAAAGGAGGGTCAATCGGCCCGCAGCGCCTCCACCGGCTGGAGCCGGGACGCCTTGGCGGCGGGATAGAGGCCGAAGATGAGTCCCAGCGCCACGGATATGGCAAAGGCCCCCACGGTGATCCCCGCGCCGGGAATAAGGATGATCTTAAAGGCCAGCTTGCCCACGATGAGCGTCCCCAGATACCCCACGATGATGCCCAGGATCCCGCCGATGCCGCAGATCATGGCGGCCTCGATGAGAAACTGCGTGATGATGCTCTTCCTCTCGGCGCCGATGGCCTTGCGGATGCCGATCTCCCGGGTGCGTTCGGTGACGGTGACCAGCATGATGTTCATAATGCCCACGCCGCCCACAATGAGGGATATGGCGGCGATGCCGCCCAGGAAATACTGCTGCAGCTTGTTGGCCTCGTTCTCTTCCTCCTGGTAAACTGTCTGGTTTACCACGTCCACATAGCCCGAATCGCCCAGGATACCCTCCAGGAAGCTCTTGATGAGCGTGGCGGCCATTCTGGTGGATTTGGAATCCCGGGCTTTCACGGTGTACTCGTCGATGGACTGATTGTTGTTGAGGATGCGCGTCAGGGTGTGGGGAAAGACCACGATGTTGTCCATGCGGCTCATGGCCACCTCCTGCCAGTTGTCCCCGTTTTCGTTATACTCGGTGACGCCGTTGCCCTTGGGGGCGTACACGCCGATGACGGTGAAGGGTATGCCGTTGACGGAGACGGTCTCTCCCACAGGGTCGATCATGCCAAAGAGGGACTGAGCCACGGAGGCTCCCAGGACGCAGACCTGGTTCATGCGCTCAATATCCATGCAGCTGATGTCCCGGCCCTTCGCCAGTATGTAGTTATTGCACAGGGAGAACTGGTCGTTGCCCAAATAGAAGGTGGGGGGCTCCACGTAGCTCCCGCCGCCTCCGCCGTCCACAATGACCATTCCGCCGCCGTTGTTGCTTTGCCCCAGGGTCTGGACACCGTAGGAGATGGTCAGACCGCTCCAGATCTGCCCGTTGGGGGTGACGCCGGAGACGTAGTCGGAGATGCGCTGGCAGTAGTTGTAGAGCTCGTCGTTCACGTCCACGCTGCCGTCCCAGCTATAGGCGTAGACGTTCAGCTTGTTCTCGCCCAGGCTCTCATAATATTTCTGCATGGCGAGGTTCTGGCCCTGGGCGTAGGAGACCAGGATAATGACGGCGGCAAGGCCGATGATGACGCCCAGCATGGTGAGGGCCGAACGGCCCTTGTTGGCGGA
Organism: uncultured Oscillospiraceae bacterium; assembly: GCA_947589225.1. Classification (GTDB taxonomy): domain Bacteria; phylum Bacillota; class Clostridia; order Oscillospirales; family Oscillospiraceae; genus RUG626. The sequence goes on from CANQBC010000001.1 coordinate 30,594, forward strand.
GATGGACTTGGCGGCCATCTTCAGCGCCTGTGTGAGCTTCATGAACCCGCTCCCCCTTCCCGGGCGACCTCCGCCTGGAGGTTCCCGCCGTTTTTGGAATCCGCCACGATCCTTCCGTCGGAGATGCGCACGATCCGGTGGGCCGTGGCGGCGATGGAGTTGTCGTGGGTGATAAGGATGATGGTGGTGCCCGCCTCCTCGTGGAGGGTGTGGAGGATCTCCAAAACGTGTTTGCCGGTCCTGGAGTCCAAGGCGCCGGTGGGCTCGTCGGCCATGATGATGGGGGGCCTGGCGGCGATGGCCCGGGCAATGGCCACGCGCTGCTGCTGGCCGCCGGACATCTCCGAGGGCTTATGCTTTGCCCGATCCGCCATTTTCACCCGCTCCAGGGCGTCCATCACCAGATCCTCCCGCTTCAAAAGGCCCACGCCCTGGTAGATAAGGGGCAGCTCCACATTTTCATAGGCGTTGAGGGCCGATATGAGGTTGTAGCCCTGGAAGATAAATCCAATCTCCCGGTTGCGGATGCGGGCCAGCTCCTTATCCGAAAGCTCCGTCACGTCCGTGCCGTCCAGGGTGTAGCCGCCGTAGGAGGGGATGTCCAGACAGCCCAGAATGTTCATGAGGGTGGATTTCCCCGAGCCGGAGGCCCCGATGATGGCCACGAACTCCCCCCGGTCGATCTGAAGGGAGACGCCGTCCAGCGCCCGCACCTCGCTCTCAAGCCCCTCGTTATAAATTTTATAGACGTTTTTTATATCAATGAGCATGGCTTCATCCTCAGTAGGAGTACGCGCCTGTCATCATATAGGCGTTGAAGATCTCGGTGTCCGCCTCAAGGCCGGAGGTGATCTCCAGATTGTACCGGTCGGAGAGACCGGTCTCCACGGGTACGGGCCAGTAGCCCTCCTCCCCGGAGGGATAGGGGGGATACTCGCCGTAATACTCGGGCATATCAAACTCCACGGCGTTATCCGGCTTTTCGTCTGCCTTTATGAACACCACCTTCTGGGGGTTTCCGTCGGTGTCCACGATGCTCTTGACACACTGGATAGGCACGGTGACGCAGTCCACGGTCTCGCTGGTGACAAAGGAGTAGTTGAGTCCCATGCCGGGCTGGAGGGCGCCGCTGAGGTTGTCCACCGTCAGTGTCACGGGGTAGGTGGACATGCCGGTGCCCATCTGCGCGCCCTCAATGTCGATCTTGGTAACCACGCCGATGAAGCTGTTGCCGTTCCAGTCGGTGAGCTCCACCTCCATGCCGGGGTTTATGTAGGAGATATTCCGGTCGTCCACGGAGATCTCCACGGTCATGTTGGTGGTGTCGGATATGGTGATGACGGTGGCGCCTGCCTCCACCTCCTGATCGGGGACGATGGCGCAGGAGGTGATCGTGCCGGAGATGGGGGCGACCACCTCCGAGTTCTGCGCGGCCAGCTGGGCGTCGGCCAGGGTCGTCTGAAGCTCGGCAAGCCGGGCCTCGTCATCGGACACGCGCTTTTCGGCGCTCTCAACATTGGCCTCCAGGGCCTCCAGCTGTTCCTCGAAGGACTCCCTGGACTGGGTGAGCAGCACCTCGCCGGCCTCCACGTTTGTGTAATTGCGAAGCGTACCCACGGAGCTGACGGCACCGGGGAGGGAGGCGCTCACCTGGGCTGTCTCGGAATAGGCCAGCGTTCCGCCGGAGTAGGGATAGACCTCCGCGCCGGAGGCGGACTTCATGATGGCCGAGGCGTCCATTTTCTCGGTGAGGGTGCCGGGGTTGGGAACCAGGATGTCCACCTCAAAAAAGAGGCCGCCTTCCGGGGAGACAAAGCTGACCTTATAGATGGCCTCCACCTTGCCGTTGGTCACCAGCATCAGGGAGGGGACGGAGACGCTCACGTCCTGCCCCACATAGATGTCGTTTTCGTAGGCGTAGCTGAAATAGAGCGTCAGGCGCATCTGCCTGTCGTTGACCAGGGTGGCGATGGGGGTTCCGGCTTCCAGCATCTGGCCGTGGGTGATGTCCTGGACGTCCAGGAGCTTCCCGGCGAAGGGCGCGGTGACCGTGAGCTTGGAAGCGTCGGCGCGAAGTTCCGCCAGATCGCGCTGGGCGCTTTCCCGGGCCTTTACGGCGTCGTCCAGCTCCTTCTGGGCGTTGTTTACGTCGTCCTGGGCCTTCTGTACCTGCGACTGGGCGTCGGGACTGAAGATGGAGTAGAGGGGCTGGCCCTCAAAGACGACGTCGCCCACGCCCGCGTAGACATCCTGAATGACGCCCTTGAGAGCCACGGAGACGGCGGCGTTGCCGCCGGCCCGGGCGGAGCCGTATCCCTGGACGGTGCTCTGGATGGTGCCGATCTGGGACATGGCGGAGAGGATATCCCCCTCTTCCTTCTTCTCGCGGAATACAAAAAACCATATGGCAAAGGCAACGGCGGCGATCACAAGTACGGTGACGCTGATGACAACGACGCGCTTTATGGCTTTGCCGTGTTTCTTCTTTTTCGGAGCCTGACGGGGCTGACCGGGGGACGGGGGCGCCTCCGGGACTGTTGGGGTGGGAATGTTCATTTCTTCGGGTGTCATCGATTGCGCTCCTTCCGGCCCGCGTCAGGCGGGCAAGTTGATCCGTAAAGCGTTGGGGGCCGGATCCGCGCGGATCCGATCCCCGCCGCCCTAATGTACAATGGCAGTATAATACAATTAAAAAGAATTTGCAAGAAGAGTTAACATAATGTAAAAAAATTTAAACTTTTGATGCTGTTTTGTTACAGATGAAAAAACTGCCGCGTCAGCCTTTTTGGGCGGGCGGCCTGGAAAAGAGAAAAAATGGTTTTCTCACTTTACTTTTCAGCCGGGGTGTGATATACTTTTCCTGCCACACAGCTAAATACATATTCAGACGGGGCATACTATGGGTAAAAACGTATGCCTTGACCGTAATCCTGTCTGGATATAACTGTGTGGCAACAGAGGTCGGGCCGCGTTTTTCGCGCGCGGCTTTTGCCGCGCGTTTTTTTATGCAGTCCGGCTTACAGATACAGATGGGAGGCATACCTGATGCTTGACGTCGAGCATGTCACAAAACGATACGGCAAGGTCACGGCCTGCGACGATGTGAGCTTCCGGCTGGAGCCGGGGAGCGTGACGGTGCTGTTGGGGCCCAACGGGGCGGGAAAGAGCACCATAATAAAGTCCGTGGCGGGGTTTCTCAAATACGAGGGGAAGATCACCGTGGGCGGGTTCCCCAACAAGAGCGTGGAGGCGCGCCGGCTTTTGGGGTACATACCGGAGATGCCCTCGCTCTACCCCAACCTGACGGTCTCGGAGCACATGGAATTTCTGGCGCGGGCATACAGGCTGACGGACTACGCCGGGCGTGTGGACGAGCTTTTCCGCCGGCTTGAGCTGGAGGACAAGCGGCGCAAATTCGGAGACGAGCTTTCAAAGGGTATGCAGCAGAAGCTCAATATTTGCCTGGGACTTTTGCCGGAGCCGAAGCTCATCCTTCTGGACGAACCCATGATCGGGCTGGACCCCCACGCCATCAAGGAGCTGAAGCTGATCATCGAGGAGCTTCGCGCCCAGGGCCGCACGATGCTGGTGAGCACCCACATCATCGACAGCGTGGATATGCTGTGGGATCGGACGGTCATCATGGACGGCGGGCGCGTCCGGGCCAACGTCACAAGGAGCGAGCTTGAAAAGGACGGGCGCACCTTAGAGCAGCTCTTTTTCGAGGTCACCGAGGGGACGGCCCCGGAGGGCGGGGAAGCATGAGACTGTTTGCCTATTACGCCCTCCACACCTTTAAAAACCAGCTGAGAAAGCTCCTCAAGACGTGGGTGATGGTTTTCTTCCTGGTCTGCTTCGTGCTGGGCATCGGCATCGGCGCGATTTTTGTGTTTGTGGACGAAGCCGGCGAGCCGGAGGAACCCGTCGAGGACGCGGAGGAGCCGGAGGGGCCGTCGTTTTTCGAGGAACAGGGGATAGAGAAAAGCGAGCTTATCGAGCTTGTGGCCGGGGGCGCGGCGCTTCTCCTGTTTGCGTTTTACGCGGTGAACGCGGATAAAAACGGGGCGCGGATCTTTCTGCCCGCCGATGTGAACCTCCTGTTCCCGTCGCCCATGAAGCCCCAGTCGGTGCTGATGTTCCGGCTCGCCACACAGGTGGGGGTCGGCGTCCTGGGCGGCGCCTATATGCTCTTCCAGCTTCCCAACCTGATCCTGAACGCGGGCCTTTCCGTGTGGGCGGCGCTGGCGCTGGCGGCGGCCTGGGGCCTTGCCGTGATCTTTTGCATCCTCATACAGCTGTCGCTCTACACCCTCTCGAACACATACCCCGCCGTGAAGCGGTATCTGCGCCGGGGCGTCTATCTCGTCCTGGCGGCGCTGGCGGTGGGCTTTGCCGCCTTCGCCTCGCGGAGCGGGGAGGGGTGGCTCAAAGCCGCCGTGGCTTTCTTCAACGCCCCCGGCACCAGGTTTATCCCCATCTGGGGCTGGCTCAAGGGCTTTTGCGGCTTCGCGGCGGAGGGGAACCTTGCGGGGGCGCTTCTGGAGCTTCTGGCCATGCTCCTGGGCGGCGCGGCGCTGGCGGCCTTCATCTGGCGCATCAAGGCGGATTTCTATGAGGACGCCATGGCCCGGTCCGAGGAGACGGCGGAGCTTCTGGCCGCCGCCCAGGCGGAGAACGCCACCGGCCTTGTCCGCAGGAAGAAGGACAGGAGCGAGAAGCTTACGCGGGACGGCCTCCGGCACGGCGCGGGTGCCAACGTGTACTTCTTCAAGACCCTCTACAACCGCCGGCGCTTCGCGCACCTGGGGGTGTTCACAAAGACCATGGAGACGTATCTGGCCGCCGCCCTGCTTGTGGGCGTGATCTGCCGCTTCACCGGCACCCCCGGCAGCGTCCCCGTGGCCCTGACGCTGGGCGCTCTGGCCTTCTTCCGCTCCCTGGGCAACCCCCTGGAGCAGGACACCGGGACGGACTGGTTTAAGACCATCCCGGAGTCGGCCTGGGCAAAGCTCTTCTGGTCGCTGCTGGGCGGGACGGCGTGCTGTCTCCTGGATGTGCTGCCGGCCCTTCTCGCCGGAGCTCTCGCCGCCGGATCGAACCCCCTGACAGCCCTGCTTCCGCTCCCGCTGATCGTCTCCGTGGATCTCTACGCCACGGCGGTGGGGGCGTTCATCGGCCTGTCCGTGCCGGTGTCCGCCGGAAAGACCATCAAGCAGGTGGTTCAGATCATGTTCGTCTATTTCGGACTTCTGCCCGATGTGGTTTTCGCCGTGGTGGGGCTGGCCCTGGGGCATACCGGCACGGCCCTGATCCTGGCCGCGGCGGTGAATTTTGGGCTGGGCCTCGCTTTCCTCGGCCTGTCGACCGTTTTCCTCGAGCCGGGGGGCGGAAAATGAGCTTAAAAATAGAATCAAATAAATAGAATAAAAAATTGGAGGCGGTATTAAAATGGCAAAAAAGCAATTTTCACGTCTTGGTTTTGGAGTCCTGACCATACTCCTTTCGGCAAGCGTCTTTCAGGCCGTCGCGGCGGTGGCGGCTGTGCTGGTGTGGCCGGACGAGGGGACGCGGCCGGGGTGGCTTATGTGGGCGGCGACCTTTGCGCCCATGTATCTTTTGGCGGTGCCCCTGGGCCTTCTCGTGATGCGCAAGGCCCCCGCGACGCCGCGCCAGCAGCACCCCATGACGGCGAAGGAGTTTGTCACCGCGGGACTTATCAGCGTATTTCTCATGTACGCGGGCAACATCATCGGCAGCGTCATACTGACGGTCATCCAGGCCGTGGCGGGCACGACGGCGGAGAACCCGCTCCTGACCTACGCCATGGACGACAATCTCCTTCTCCGGGTGCTGGTCATGGTGGTGATCGCCCCGGTCATCGAGGAGTACATCTTCCGCAAGCAGCTCATCGACAGGATGAACGCCTACGGGGAAAAGCTGGCGGTGGTGACCTCGGCTCTGATATTCGGACTTTTCCACGGGAACCTCAGCCAGTTCTTTTACGCCTTCGCCCTGGGGCTGGTGTTCGGGTACGTCTATTTGAGGACCGGAAGGCTCCGCTACTCCGCCGCGCTTCATATGTTCATAAACTTCCTTGGCAGCGTGGTCGCGCCTGCGGTTCTCGCGAGCGTGGACGTGGACGCTGTGAGCAGTTTGGATTTTGTCGATTTCGAGGCGCTGGCGGCATACCTTGTCACCCTGGTGCCGCTGATGGTCTACGGGCTCGTGATGTTTGGGCTTGTGATCGCGGGACTGGTGCTGTTTTGCCTCAACGTGCGAAAGACTTCCTTCGACCCGGCCCCGATGGAGCTTGAGCGGAGCGAGAGATTTAAAACGGCTTTCCTGAATCCCGGAATGATCCTCTTCGCTATCCTGTGCCTGGCGTCCATAGTGCTGACGTTCCTGGTATAATAATCGCTTTGCGATTATTATATTTGATTTTCAGCCGTCCCGCTCCCGCCCTGACGGGCGGAACCGCGGGACATGGCGGATATACCATAAAGCCGTAAGCTTTATGAGACGGCGTCGCTCCCAAACAGAGCCCGGCGGCCCCCGCGCTTTGTCAAAGCGCGGGGGCCGCCGACAGCTTCAAGCGGCCGGGGAATACCCGGCCGCTCCGTTATATTCGAGCCGCTTGCCCCGGCGGGGTACGGGAGAAAAAAGCGGGCGCTTTATTTCTCCCGTACCTCCGGGAAAGGTACAAAAGCCTCCGGCGCCGAATCGTTCTCCTTCAGGATCTTCTGCATCCACACCACGTCCACCCAGCTCCCCATCTTGAACGCGCACTTTGAAAAACGCGCTACGCGCTCAAAATCGAGGCTTGAGTGGAACTTTATGCTCTCCTTGTTGGGGTAGGAGATGCACGCGTCGATGCTGGCGATGTTCTGCAGCCGGAGATACCGCTCCAGCTGGGTATAGAGCATCCGCCCGATGCCGTGCCTGTGCATGTCCCGCCGTACGTAGACGCTGGCCTCGCAGCACCAGATGTAGGCGACGCGCTCACGGAACTCCCCGGCGTAGGCATAACCCACGATCTGACCGCCCGCCTCAGCAACGAGATAGGGGTAACGGGCGAGCGTCCGGCGGATCCTGCCCTCAAATTCGGCAACCGACGGCACGTCGTACTCAAAGGTCACCGTGGTGTTCTCCACATACCAGGAGTATATCCCCAAAAGCGCCTCGGCGTCCTCCGGCCTCGCGATCCTCAGGGCAACAGCTTCTTCGCTCATATTTATCCCCTTTATCCCCCAAAAAATGATCGTCCATAGTATAAAGCAAAAACCGGGGGAATGAAAGTGTAAAAATCGCAAAAGCTTGAAAATCCCCCTGTGAAAAATTTGTTGACTTGACAATGCGGAGGCATTAAAATAGGAGGAGAGGAGGCGTGCCATGAAATACATATACGTTCTCGACATCCTATTGGAATACATCTTCATGTTCGCCTTCGCCGTCTTCCTGGTGCTTGGCGTTTTTAACTGGCGATTCTTTATCGCCGCCGGCGCGGCGCTGGTGCTCTATGTGATCTGGGCCCTCGCCCGTCTGCGCTGTCCCTGGTGCCACAGCGGTGTGGAGCTGGGAGAGCTTGCCAGGGCCCGCCGTCATGGCTGCCACTGTCCCGCCTGCGGCCACGAGATAACCGTGGTCACCCGCGTCAACAAAAACCCGCGCGGGCGGCGCGGAGAGTGACCGTGGGCCACGGATCGATACCGCCCTCCCTTTTTATTTTTCGACTGCCCCGTCGTATATGGCGTTTTTTGGCTGTCCGGTGCGCTGGCTGGCGCGCTTCGCCGCGTCCTTGAGGCTCATGCCCGACCGGCGCAGCTCCAGCGCCATATTTATCGCGTCCTCAAGGGTGGCCGCCGGCGCGATGTCCGCCTTCGCGCCCTCCACCACCAGTACGAACTCGCCCCGGGGCGTGTTGTTTTTGTAGTATTCCGCCGCCTCGGCCAGCGTCGTCCGCACCGTCTCCTCGTGTATCTTCGTAAGCTCCCGGCACAGGGCGATCCTCCGGTCGCCCAGCACCTCCAGCATGTCGCGCAGGGTGTCCGCCAGCTTGTGAGGCGCCTCGTAAAAGACCATGGTGCGCGCCTCCCCGCGCAGGGAGTCCAGATGCTCAAACCGAGCGCTCTTATTGACGGACAGGAATCCCTCGAATGTGAATCTCCCTGTGGGAAGGGCCGACAGGGCCAGGGCGGAGATCACGGCGCTGGGCCCTGGCACCACCCGCACGTCCACGCCCGCCCCGGCGCACAGCCGCACCAGATCCTCGCCGGGGTCGGAGATGGCCGGCATCCCGGCGTCCGTCACCAGCGCGCAGCTCTCGCCCGCCTTGAGACGGGCGAGGATGGCCCTGCCGCTCTCGGCCTTGTTGTGCTCGTAGTAGCTGACAAGCGGCTTGCGAAGGCCGAAATGGGTCAGGAGCTTCAGCGTCACCCGCGTGTCCTCCGCGGCCACGAAATCGGCCTGCTTAAGGGCCTCCACCGCCCGCGGGGACATGTCCCCCAGGTTGCCGATGGGCGTCCCCACCACATAAAGAGTCCCGGTCATAGTTCCTCCTGTTCAAGGCGGTATATCCGCCGCGTCTCCCCGGTGTCCGTTCCGTCCGGGTTTTTCAAAATGAGAGCCGGCTCCACCCGCACACCGGGCCGGCCATTTTTTCTGCACTCGATGAGCGCCACGCTCGGCGCTCTTCCGGTGCGCGCCTGTACCAGCCGGAGTCTTTTCGGCTCCAGCCGCGCCCCGGTGAGCGTCACCAGCGCCCGGCTGAGCTTCCCGCAGGGGTAGACCAGGGCGAACCTCCCCCCGTCCCCCAGAAGCCGAGAGGCGGAGTCCGCCAGCTCCTCCAGGGTACACGTCCGCTCCTGCCGGGCGTTCCGCCGCTCCTCCGCCGGGTCGGAGCCGGCGCCCGTGGCGAAATAAGGGGGATTTGAGACGATCAGGTGGTAGCGCCCCATCTCCGCCTCCCGGAGGGTGCGCAGATCCCGGTTGTACACCGTAAGCCGCAAGTCCAGGCCGTTGCGCTCCACGTTCCGCCGCGCCAGCGCGGCGGCGGCCTCATCCAGCTCCACAAGGTCGATGTGTACGGTTTCCGAGCGGGATGCCAAAATCAGCGACAGGATCCCGCTTCCCGCCCCGAGATCCGCCGCGCGCGAGACGCCGTTCAGAGACGGGAAATGACCCAGCAGCACGGAGTCCGTACACACCGGTTCCGCGTCCGGTGATACCTCCATGCTCGGCCCGCCCGGCCACAGTAAAAAGTCCTCCATCCTCCCGCCTCCTTCCCGTTTCCGTGCTTATGATTATAGCCCATACGGGCAAAAAATGCAACAGCGCGCCGCCGGGATCCCGGGCATCGAGATCCGCGCCGGAAAACAAAAAAGGCCGCCGGCAACCGGACGGCCCAATAAGGAAGCAACTTCGACAAGCTGAATTTCCGGCATTGTAAAGGCCAAAACGCTCAGAAAGGCAGAAATGCTTTTCTGAGCGTTTTCTTTTTCGCAAATTCGTCTTTGAGAGCGGTATCTGCTACAATGAGGCCATCACAGAAAGGAGGTCAAAAATTGAGTGTAAAGCTGACGTACCACCGGGAGGGCGACTACCTGATCCCAAACCTGGCTGTCCCGGAGGACATATCCACGGGTGTCTGGAGCATAAGACGGATGGATTACCTGAAGCGGCACCGCATACAAATTCATAACTTCTGGCTCTGCTTATCCTCCCGTACAAAGCCACTCTTGGTTTCGATGATCCAAATCTCGCCGCGAACGCTGATCACATAGTTCGGGAAAAAAGACTTCTGCTTGCTAAAGCCGTCCAAATACACAATGGAAAATATTCTGCACCCTTGTCGCCGTTCTTATAGACCCAGTCCACCGCATCGCAGGTCTCGCAGAAACGCTCAAATTTCTTCTCGGAGACGGAGCGCACTTCTGCCGAGGCCAGATAGCCGATATACACGTTCTTTTCCATCACCGCCTGGGATTTTGCCGTTCCGTCATAGGCGAACAGGCAGGACGGGTGAATGTGGAACGGTACGGTTATGATGGCCGAGGCCTTGATAATCTGCTGATCCAGCAAGGCGGCCATTTTAGGTTTTCTGGCTTCATCAAGAACCAGCGCTTTGTGACCGCCGTCCGCGCAAGAAATAACGCACCTGCCGCAGCCAAGACACTGCTTACGATTAAACACGGGAAATTCAGCAGTTTCGCGGTCCAACTCGTCTGCGCTTACGATATTTCTGCTTGCTAGGCCTATGATTTCTTTAATGCTTTTAAAGCCGTGTTCTGACAAAAATCGCTTTGTTCCGTCTGTCATATCCTCGATTATGCGATAGCCGTACTGCATAACCGCCGTTGTCACCTGAATAATTGAACAACCCAGCGCAATAAATTCCAGCGCGTCCTGCCAGTTCTCAATGCCGCCTATTCCCGAAAGCGGAACACCGAAAAGGTCACGGCAGCCCGCAAGATCCGAAATAAACCTAAGCGCCACAGGCTTTACGGCTTTTCCCGAATAACCCGAAACAGCGCATTTTCCGTTTATTGACGGCTTTGCGCACATTTCATCAAGGTCTATCCCGGTAAGGCATTTTATCGTGTTTATTGCGGCTATTCCGTCCGCCTTGGCGTTTATCGCCGCAACAGCGGGTATGGTAATATCGGTTATGTTCGGCGTCATTTTCGCAAGTATCGGCAAGTTTGTTCCGCGCCTCACAGCCTGTGTATATTTTTCCACAAGCGCGGGGTTTGTTCCTACATCACTGCCCATTCCCTCGCCGACCATTTGCGGACAGGAAAAGTTGCATTCGATAATATCAGCTCCCGCGTCCTCTGACAGCTTTGCAAGCCGCGTCCATTCGTCTTCATCGCTTCCCATAATAGAGGAAATAATAACCTTTTTGCGAAAACAACGGTTTTTGGAGCTGCATAGCTTTTCATAAGATCTTCTGAAAACGGTTTAAGTTCTGTCAGCCCTCTGTATGCGTTTACGCTCATTGAGGCGGTGCAGAAGATCGTCACAACTATTATTTTTGCGGCGGTACTGCGAACGTCCACCACATCGCTCATATCTCTTGTCCAGTTATTTACGACGGGAGCGAGAGCAACTATGGGAATTGCGTTGAATGCTGACACAAGCGCCAGACCTCCCGCACCCCATTTTCTGAAAACTGCGGCGAATACCGCAATCAGATAGCCGAGTATCGAGCCTGCCAAAAGCCCGCCGACAGCCACCGTAAGCGTGATTTTCGTGTGCTCGGCAATGGACTGTGAATTTGCACGAATTATCTCTCCTATTCGTGAGGGCAACGGCAATGTCACCGTGTCCACGCCGATCAAACGATGAAGTATTTCCGTTTGCCAGAGAATGTATATCAACGCCCCAAACGCTAACGGCAGAACAAAGCTCGACACAAGCGATAACAATCTTTTCGCTTTCATTTTTCACCTCCTCAGTCGGGCCTTTTCGTGCGCTTATACGGACAGATAAGTTTTTCGACAAGTCCCATTATCTGATAGCTTAAAATGCCGATTGTCGCGCTGATAAGCACAATATCCCAGAAAACAAGCCTTGTCATACCGCCTTTAAGCGACTGTGAAAGCATACACCCCAGACCGTTTCCGCCCTGAAGAGTATCCACGAGGATTGAAGCGGTTATCGCCATAGGCGCGGAGATCTTAAGCCCCGTAAAGAAATACGGAATACAAGAGGGGATAAGCGTTTTTATGTAAAGCTGAAACCGGCTTGACGCGTAGGAGTACATAAGCTCACATTTTTCGCGCTCTACGGCTTTAAATCCCGCGAGAGTATTCGCCGAAACGGGATAAAACGTAAGTATCGCAGCTATAACTATACGCGATGTATTTATGTCGCCCGTTATTGAAAGAATTATTGGCGCCATTCCGAGAATAGGTATCATTTGAATAAGCATAAGATACGGAAAAGCGATTTTCTCGACTATCCGTGATAGGTTCATAAAAAGCGCCAGGAGATAGCCCAAAACCGTTCCTATCGCAAAGCCTATTGCCGCTCTTAAAAGCGTCTCTTGACAGGCCGTTCCGACAAGCTCGAACATCGTCATTTTTCCCGAAACCTTCTTGCCGCTGAAAAAAGCCTCGATGATCTGCCAAAGATGCGGAAGAACATTTACGGGCGTGCGCTTTGTCGCGGCTACAACAAATGCGAAAATCTCCCATACTGCGGCAATTCCCAGAACCCATACAAAAATAATAAACTTTTGTGAGGAAAAGAATTTCTTAATTTTCACAGGCTATACCCCCTCGAAACTGCCGCGGACTTTAGCGACAAGCGCGGTAAATTCGGGCGTACTTTTAAGCTTCGCCGTTCTCGGGCGCGGCAGATCAATATCAACGACCGCCGAAAGCCGCCCCGGGTGTGGTGAAAGCACACAGACCCTGTCGGAAAGATATACCGCCTCGGAAATGTTGTGCGTTACGAAAACGACAGTTTTGTTTGTCTTGCGCCATATTCTCAGCAAATCATCATGGAGCTTTTCGCGGGTGAATTCATCAAGTGCGGAAAACGGTTCGTCCATAAGCAGAATTTCGGGGCGAATTGCAAGCGCTCTCGCAATTCCCACACGCTGCTGCATACCGCCCGAAAGCTGCTGTGGATAGTGATTTGCAAAGTCCGACAGTCCCACAAGTTCAAGCATTTTGTCCGCCCGTTCAAGCCGTTCTGGTTTCGGAACGTGCATTATTTCAAGCGGGAGCATAACGTTTTTTCTGACTGTTCGCCAATCGTAAAGCACGGCACTCTGAAAAACTATGCCGTAACGCTGTTTAAGGCGCGCCTGTCGGGGAGTTTCTCCGCCAACCGTGATGCTTCCCTGTGTTGGCGTAAGCAGGTCAGCAATAATTCTCAGAAGCGTTGTTTTTCCACAGCCCGACGGCCCTAAAAGAGAAATAAACTCGCCTTTTCTGATATTAAGCGTCACACTTGTAAGCGCTGTCACATCGCGCCCGTCATTTGTCTTATAGGTCATACCTATGTTATCAAGCATTATCTCTTCTGCTCTTTCGTCCATTTCTACACTTCCTTTTGGTATAATAAAAATCAGACAAGACATGGACGTCATTGTCTGATTTTTTGAATTATTATTTCTTTTGCCTTGCATTTTTCCTTACAAGTTTATTATAACAAATTGAGTTGGCGTGTCAATGAGGAAATTCATGATTAGCAATTATTTGTGATTTTCAACAGATATTTTGCGCGTTTTATCTAAGATTCAACAATTTTAATAATTTTCGAGGGCGGCTTCAGCACATTTTTCAGCTTGAAGTATTCGATACGTTGTGCTAAAGCACAAAGAGATTTTGCAAGTTCTTTGCATTTTAAAATTCATTTTCGGACATTTTAATATCCCTCAGGCAATCCCGACGGCGCGGGATAAATTTTTTGAAAATCAAGCGAAAAAACAAACGAAGGATTTACCGAAGATTGGATATAGTTTTGTCTGTAACATTGAGGATCGCATAACCCGTCGTGAAATAATGCGGTCGAATATGACTTTTGGGCGTAAGGTTGCGTGAGTGAATTGGCAGTTAGCCGAAAACCGGACGCGGAACGCCTCCTGGTCATCTGCAACATGTCCGGCGACGCGCGCAAATACACCGTCCCGGCCGGCTTCGAGAACGCGGAAATCCTGATCGGAAATTACAAAGGCGTCTCGGACGTCCTGCGCCCCTGGGAGGCGCGGATGATGTATGAGGGAGGGACAAGATGAGCTTTCAAAACGTGATCTTTGACCTCTACGGTACGCTGATCGACATCCGTACCGACGAGCAAAGCCCCGGGCTCTGGGCGGAGATGGCCCGCGTGTATGCCGAAAACGGCCGCCCCAATATATCCCCCGATGAGCCGGCGCCGGAGGCGGATCTGGCACTCCCGGAAATGGATCTTTCAAGGGTGCGGGACTTTCTCCTGGACTGAGAGCCTCCGGTCGGGCGAACATAAGCGGAAATCACTCCGGCGATTATTGGATCGCCGGAGTGATAAAGTATTATAGAGATTTTCCCCTCTTTGTCAAGACATACCCCGGCTCTGTGCCGGCCCAATAAAAAATTTGTTTTTTCTCTTGACAAGCCGTACATACTGTGTATACTGTATATATACAGGCGACTGTGAGGGATGCCATGAATATCATCATATCCAATGATCGCCGGAGTGATCGCGTCCGTCGGTTTTTCTCTGTCCTATCTGCCGGAAGGGCCTGTATTTTGGCAATCAGCACCGCGGAGTCAAAGGGCTTGGCAATAAAATCGTCCGCGCCAAGCCCCATGGCCATGACGATATTCATGTTGTCGGAGGTGAAGGAGATGAAAATGATCGGCACTTTGGAAACCTTGCGGATCTCGCCGCGCCAATGGTATCCGCTGAGTACCGGAAGGCCGATGTCCAGCGGGACGATATGCGGCCGGCACTCGGCAAAATCCGTCATCACCTCACGAAAAATCCCCACAACGCGGCATTCGAGGGCCCACATTCTGTGCTTTTTCTTTTATCGCTCCGAAATGCCGTGGTCAACCTCCACGATCAATTATTTTCGCGGGGGCGGAACCGTCATTTTTCCTCGCCTTCCTGTAAGAGCAGTTTTTTTATGTGGGTATATTTCTTCTCCGGGATGGGCAGCTCCGTCCCGTCCGACAGGGACACGGAGAAGCGGCGGATCTCCCGCACATGGGAGGGATTGAGCAGATAGCCGGCGTGCGCGCGCAGAAAAAGCCCCGGATATTTCTTTTCAAAACCGGGCAGCGTTTCGTTTATGGTGACCACGCCTCTTACGGTGTGTATCTGCAGCTTTGCTGAACGCTTAACGGTTTCAATATACAGGATACTGGCCGCCGCGATGCGGTGTACGCTCATGTCCGACGCTTTTACGGTCACATATTTCTCCGGTCCTTCGAGGAGACGAACCGGCGTGTGTACTTCCTCATAGTGGACGGGATAAATGGTGTCCCGGCTGTCGTACTTCCACAGGTTGCTGATGTGCAGCATGACGATCTCCTGCCTGGATACCCATCCGTCGGCGGTTTTCGCCCGCTTCTCCCGCCAGGTATAGTGCAGCAGCTGGTCGTGCAGATCCGTGTTGCCGCTGGGGTAATGGGTGTAAATGTCGTAATGCAGAAGGATCTCCTTCACATGGCTGTGCGGAGAAACGCACAGGGCCTTAATGCTGCCCATGGTAAAGGTCAGGGAATGTTCTTCCTCCGCAAAGATCCGCGTCAGGTTTTCCCTGCCCTGTATCTGCTGCCTCTGGGCGGGCCCAAGCCATACGATGTCGTCGCTGATGCTTTCAAAAAACGGCTCTAAATTGTTCTTGTAGTACTCCGTGATAATATAAATGGAGCGATTAATAAGCTCATCCGTTTTCATGACATCACCCCCAGACCGAAATATACAGGCGTTTTTTCCTATTATACGCCGCAAGCCGTAAAAAAACAAGTGATTTAACATAAAAGACGGGCGAAAAAAATAAAAATTGTTGAAAATAAAAGCGCAAAACACTATAATCAATCTATTATACCAGACTGTGGATGCTCGGCGTGATCATCCGCGCGGTCACAGGTATCGTGATTGTATAGGAAGGTATTGGGGCCGTTTTGACGGCACGGGCCCCGTGCCGCTCCATGGGGGCCTCCCCCATGGGACCGCCCTCCGGAAAGCATGAAAAATCTCAAAAGGAGGAGATCCTCATGAAGAAAAGACTGCTCAGCCTGTTCCTGGCTCTGGTCATGACAACGTCTCTGCTCCCGGTGCTCTCGACGCCGGCAGCGGCGGCGGAGCCAACGAAGGGCGCCTTCGGCCTCTCGCCGGAGGAACCGCTGACCGAAGCTGAAAAGTGGAAGTATCTGGCCAGCGCCCCCTTTGGCGCCATCAATCAGAGCAATCAGGACGAAAACATCACCCTGAACCAGAAAAGCGAGCTCTTCCTGAGCTACGGCTGGGACGTGAACAAGGGGGGCGCCGCCAACTGGATGCGCACCTTTGACGCCAGCCCCGGCGGCGAGAGCGTGGGCGATCTTCAGGAACTGGTGAATGTGGACAACAGATACACCACCGCCGCGTCCAACAAGACCGACTGGAAAGCCTACTTTGCCGACAGCGCCGGCTTCAACCCGGGTTCGGGCAAAGACCAGTACATCGCCTATTTGTACTTTACTGCCGGCGGGCCGGTCCACCTGAAGGTGCTGGACAGAGGTCTGAACCAAAAGGCCGATGTTTATGTCAGCAACAACCATGTGTCCCCCAGCAAGATCGACTCCTATGAGGGCGGCGGTATGCTGGCCGTAGTGGGCGGCGACTTCGACAGGGATGGCAAGGATACCATCGTCATCAACACCGCCGGCGAAGGTCTGCGGGAATACAGCTTCAGCGGCAGCAGCCTGTCACCGGTGGTGAACAGGATCTCCGCCCCGACCATCGACTCGATTCTGAATAACGGCAGAACCTTCGTGAAGCTGGTGGCAGAGGACGTGGATCGGGACGGCTATGACGAACTGGTGGCCTCCACCAGCTCGGGAAATGGCGGCTCCGGTTCCTACCTGTGTGTCTTGGACAAGATAGACGGCGCATGGAGCGAGACCTATGCTCGCCAGTTTTCAGAGGCCACCGGCTTCTCCGCCGACGTGGGCAACGTGATTGCCTCCGCCTCCGAGGATATGCCCGAGATCGTCGCCGCCGGCTTCACGCCGGGCAGAGATGACAAATTTAAATATTTCGTCCTCGGGTTCGATGGCTGGCAGTCCCAGCTGGCCAACGGGGAAAACTGGACCGCCAACTATAAGATCATCATGAGCGGCGAGACCGACAGCAACGACTTTACCGAGGGCGGCCACTACCACGGCGATGGCTACATACATCCCATCCAGGTGGCCTGCTTCAACTACCAGGGCGGCGCCAACGCCGAGGCGGCCTTCATCTCCGGCTCTGTGTACACCTTCTCCAACGCCGGGGAGAGCGGGGACTACACCATGAGCAAAGCGTACACCTACGGCTACTTCAATGACGACGATGACGGCCGCGACGGCTGGCTGGTCGCCAATAACCAGATCGAGGACGTTGCCGTCGGCAATTTCGACGGCAACAACAGCGGCCGGGAACAGGTAGCTTTTGTTACCCTGGCAAAGCAGAGCGGCCGTAACAACAGCTGGTCCTTCATGGCCATATACAAGTACACGCCCAAGGTCGAGAACGACGTCACCCAGGGCGGCGACTGGTCGGCCGTGGACGGCAACTGGTTTATTGGCAGGAAGGGCAAGAGCTTCGTGACCCTCACCTCCTTCGATGACGATACCGACAGCGTCGTCGCCAAATACAGCGGTCTGGAGAAGACCTACTCCAAGCCCGACGTCCTGGCCGTGCTGGAGACCTTCCCCTACTTCGAGGAGCTGGGGGACGACGCCTGGGGCGAGAGCACCGTGACCTACTCCACCAAGACCGGCGGCGGCTCCTCCATCTCCAACTCCCACAGCCTCCACACCAGCATCGTCGCCGGTTTTGAGTACACCGACCCCATCACCGGCAGTGGCGGCGGCATAGAGTCCACCATCGAAAACAACTTCACCTGGGCCACGGAGAAGGAGACTACCCGGGAATATGCCCTGGAGTTCGCCAACAACTCCGGTCAGAACCAGGTGGTGGTCTACCGCACCCCGGTGCTGGACTATACCTATAAAAATGTAAACGGCGGCTCGCCCATACATATCCAAAAAGCGCTGGATCCGGAGTATGCCATGATCCCCCTGGAGGATTACAATGCCCAGGCTGCCAACTATGACATGACCATCATCGACGAGTCCAAGCTCTGCGAGCCGGGCAACCCCTTCTCCTATCCCGCCAACTGGTCCGGCGCCACCGCGGCGGACATGGTGAACGGCAAGGATGCCGACGTGGGCACCAACTGGGTGGCATACTCTACCAACGGCAACATCACCCAGGGCTTCGAGTACGAGGAGACCAACACGAAATCCTTCACCTATGACCTGTCCGTGGACTTCTCCGCCTACGCCATCTGCCTGGGCATCAAGTTTGGCTACGGCGCCGGCTACGGCTATGAGTACACCACCAGCACCATCAATACCAACGGCGTGGATAAGTCCGGCACCATCAACGGCATCGGGAACGACTACCCGGGCTATGACTTCCAGTGGCGCTTCGCCCACTGGATGGCGGATTTCTCAGGCGACAAGATCCCCGTGCTGGGCTTCCTGGTTCAGAACCAGACCGCGCCTCCCTCCCCCGCCGTCAACCTGAGCGGTTCGGACATCACTACCGACTCCTTCACCCTTACCTGGGATGAGGGCTCCCGCCCCGCCAACGAGTACCGGGTCTACATCCAGTACGGCGAGGACGACTATGAGCTCCTGGGCGTGGTAGACCGGCCCGAATTCGGCGCCGACTACGGGTATAAGGTCGACGGCCTCCAGCCCGGCGAGACCTATACCTTCGTGGTTCGCGGCTACGGCGACGGCAAGGAGTCTGTGGACAGCGAGAGCTACACCCTCACCACCAATGCCGACTCCGAGCAGCGTGTCAACATCAACAAAGTGGATGATGTGACCGTCCCCGTGGGCGGCACCGCCACCTTCCGGACCACCGTGGATCTCGTCAGCGCCCAGAGCGTATCCTACCACTGGCAGTACCGGGAGAAGGGCAAGAACGTCTGGCAGGACGTCACCGGCGTAAATTCAACCCTCACACTCCCCAATGTGACCAAGGAGATGGACGGCAACCAGTACCGTCTGATGGTGACGGCCCGTGTGGGCGTCACCCGCTACACCTATTACAGCAACACCGCCACCCTGACCATCGGCGCCAATCCCACCGAGGCAACGGTGTCGATGAGAGGCTTTACCGATGGCAGCGGAACCAAGGAAGCCCCGTACACCGGCCAGGGTTCCTATATCGGCACCACGGAAAAGACCGAGCCGCAGGAGCAGACTTTCAACGGTGCTTTCGAGCATAACGGCCACACCGACCCGGTCTACACCGTGGATGGTAAGCAGGTCGCCGTCTGCACCATCACCGACCCGGATACCAAGGTCTCCACGAAAACGTATTATGAGGTCGCCCTTGCCGAGGACAAGAGCGTCTCACCCGAGGGTTACCGGGAGCTTCCCACCTCGACGAAGTGGGTCACAGGCGACGACGATGCAGATGTGGAAACATCGGATCTGGTGGACTTCGACGGCGAGACCGTCTCCAAAGTCGTGGGCAGCGACACCTACTACCAGATGGCCGAGTGGATAGAGACGGATGGGGCCATCACCCCCGGCAGCGTCAAGACCTACTGGATAAAGCTGAGCGACGCGGAGACAAAGTATTATGACGAGGCCGAGGGCGGCAGCTTCACGGAATCCGCGTTCTCGCCCTCTATGGACGAAAACGCCTATACCTCCCCCGTGTACAAAGGCTCTACGGCCCTCAAGCTCATCCTGACCGAGGATGACGGTATGTTCGCCATGGATATATCCGGCGCCGACCTGAAGACCGGCGCCAACGGGGCCAGAGACCCGTCCTTCCAGAAAGTCCGCGCCAAGGTTGTCATTAATGTGGGCGGCACGGAAGTGGATGTGGACACAGTTACCCAGATGTACACCTACACTCAGCAGGTCATGGTGACCACCACTGAGGAGAAATCCAGCACCGGCAATGAGCTCACCCTCAACGGAGTGCTGCGATATCAAAACAGCGGTGCGGCTCTGCCCGCGGGCACTGCGGGCAGCTTCGTCATCGTCAACATGAACACCGGTACGGCCGCCACCATCAACGCCACCGTGTCCGGCAACCAGGGGAGGATGAGCTCCACCTGGATCGCGCCCACCCCGGGCCTGTACGCCATCCGGGCCACCACTCCCAGCACCTCCACCCTGGGCGCCGCCGTCTCTACAAACACCATTTACTATCAGGCGGGCGGCGACCCGGATGCCACAGAGTACCGCATCGTCACCGCCGGTACCCAGGTCTCTCCGGAGTCTGTGATCTACGGGAACTCCGCCATTCTGGAGCTCAGCACCCGCACCGGCAGCACCGGCTCCTGGAGCAATGTGAGTGACCTGAGCGGGAAATACATCGAACTGATCACCCCGGATCGGGAGAGCGAGAAGCTGGATACCCTCACCCTGAGTACCTCCGGCCGCCCCGCGGGCACCTATACCGTCCGCGTCTGGGCCAGCGAAAGCGAGTATGATCAGTACCACCTCTCCAGTCCGGCCAAGGCCCTGGCCAGCGCCTCCATCCGGATCGACTACGCCAAAGTGACCATCTCTCCGGACAGGAAAGATGTGGCCCTGCCCACGAATCTGAATCAGATCGGCGTGAAACAGACGCACGAGGGCGGTGTGGATACAGATTTCAACGAGCTCAGCCAGCATATCGAGGTGGTCTGCGGCCTGTACGAGAAAGACGGCAGTATGCCGGCGGATCGGTTCGGCCGCTACACCGTATTCCTTCAGTGGAAGGAAGACGATGCTTCCCAGAAATATAAGGAGAAGATAGAGGCGTCCTACCAGGTGACCCTCGAGAGTGACAGCATTGAGCGTCTGGTGGAGATCGCCCCCGTGAACTTCCAGAGCGGCGTGGGCGGCTCTATTTCCGGCGCCGTGACCTCGGACAATTCCACCCTGAACTTTGCCAGCGGCCAGAGCCAGCGCTTTGGCTCCACCCTGCAGTTCACCGCCCATCCCACGGACAATCATTATGTCAGCGAGTGGAAGTTCAACGGCCAGGTTCTGGACAAGAGTGAACTGCCCGTTGGCGTGACCATCACCGAGATGGGCTCCAGCTCCAGCGAGGTTCTGCGGATCGACAGCTTCGGTCAGGATCACCTGGCGGAGGCCGACGGCAGTACCCCCGAGGGACAGCTCACCGTGGAGGTCAGCTTCACCAACCAGCGGGCCCGTGTACAGTACGGCTCCAACGGCGGCGGTAATCTGACCGCGGCCCTGAGCAGCGGTTCCGGCCTGGAGAACGGCGCCAACATCAACTACGGCGCCACCATCGTGTTCACCGCCGCCCCCAACGCCGGGCAGATGGTGGAGTCCTGGACCGTGAACGGCGACATGTACAAATATTCCAGCGGTGAAACCTACCGGGAGAATACCCTCACCCTGTCGGACATCCAGCAGGCCGACGTGATGGACGGCACCCTCACGGTCACCGTCACCTTCACGACCGAGAAGAAGGTCAATGTGAACTACTCCATGGTTGCCCAGGCGGCGGAGAGCGAGGACTGGGTGATCTTCTCCGGCGGCAGCATCAGTGTCACCACTTCTGACGGCAGGTTGATCCCGGGTCATGTCCCCGGTAACTCCGGTACCCTCACCTCGACCCAGGGCAAGGCCCTCACCTTCACGGCCGAGATCAGCGAGGCCGACCAAAACGCGGTTCGGCAGTGGCAGTTCCGGACCAGCGCCGAAGGCGATTGGGTCACCGTGGAGGACTCCAACGGTCAGAACAGCTTCACCTACGAGAACCCCGACACCGACACGCTGGAGGTTCGGGTCTGCATCGACCGCGCTCAGGTGTACAGCCTGAGCTGGGGGATCAAGATGAAGGACAACAGTGAGGTTCCCGAGGAGGCGCAAGCCGAGCTCACCGCCATGAGCAACAGCCAGCCCATCGAGCAGACGAGCCACACCGCCCACATTGCCGTGGACTTCACCCTGTCCCTCAGCGACGACTACTATGTGGTCGGCTGGGAGGGAGCCGAGGGCGCCAAGTACTCCAAGACGGCGAAAATCTCCGCCCTGACACAGGACACCGAGGTCACCGTTACCATCGCGGAGAAGCCGAAGGTGACCCTGCCGGAAGTTGGAAACGGCAACAGCGTCACGGTCACCGGCACCTACAACGGCATAGGCAATGTCACCTTCCCGCATGATACCGGGAACCTCCACTTTGATCCAGGCACCAGCTTCACGGTCAAGGCCGTGCCGGCGGACGACTATTACGTGGCTGAGATCCTGGGCGAGCCGTTTACCCCCGCTCACGGAGAGCAGACGTATACAAGCGCCCAGCAGACAGAGGATTTCACTATCACTGTGGTCTTTAAAGAGAAGCCCAGGCTGACCCTGCCGGAGACGTATGAAAACGGCACGCTGACGGTGAAAGGCACCTTCAACGGCGCAGAGAAGACCTGGACCGTGTCGGGTTCGGACAAAACGGGAGCAGACAACCTGCACTACGACCCGGGCACGGGCATCACCGTCACGGTGGAGCCGAACATGGGCTATGTGCTGAACCGGCAGACAGGGTGGACGATCTCGCCCAACAGCGACGACGCCACCAGAACCTACACAATGGATCAGACCGCGAACGGTCTGGACATCAACACCAGCAATCCCACGCTGCGCCAGCTCGGCAAGATCACCGTCCACTTCTTCGTCATCAGCGAGGGCGGCTGGAAGGGCCCGGAGGACGAGTCCGCCGTGGCACACGGCACGTTGAGCGCTGAGGTCAGCCGCAAGGGAATTGCGGAATATGCCGCCGACGGAAAGACAAGCGGGGAAGAAACCGACAATATCGACGATTACACGGTGGATCTCTACGAGGACGGCAGCATCACCCTCACCGCCGAGGGCATCACCGGCACGTCGGACGCCCAGACACAGGCGCACAGCGTGGACTTCTGGAGTACGGATAAGGATGGGGATTTTGGCAAGCACTTCCAGGTCGGCGGCCGTGACTACATCGACAACGAGCTGACAAGAACGTATAATCAGGTCAAGACCCTCGCCGGAGAGAGCAATGAGCTGTACATCGGCGTCTGCTTCTCCCCCGCCGGCACACGAGTCTCCTTCGGCATGGTCGAGGAACAGGAGGAGCTGGGCAGCGTCAAAGCGGCGATTGACACAGGGGATGAGATCGCCAACGGAAACGACATCGGCGCGAACGCAAGGGTGACATTCACCGGCACGATCAACGATCCCGAACACTACGAGGTCAAATACTGGTGGGTGGGCGACGAGCCCAGGGAGGAAGAGACCGGAATTGAGTTCAGCTGCGCCGCCGAGGGCCGCAACCTGTCGGTGAGCCTTGAGCTCCAGGGCAAGGTGCTGGAGCACTTTGCTACCGCGACGGATAACGAGCACGGCAAAGCGAGCTTCACGCCCAGCGGCGACGCGGTGCGCTACAAGGAGAGCGTCACCCTCACCGCCGAGCCCGATCCCGGCTACGAGTTCGACGGCTGGTACTATGACGGCCAACCGGTCGACGGGGCCACCACGGCGGAGTATGTGCTGACAGAGCCGAACGACGGCACCTACACAGCCCACTTCAAGCCCAAAGAGGGTCTTTCCCTCAACTTCGAGGTCAACGGCGAGGGCGGCGCCATAACGGCCAAAGTCGAAGGCGGGGCCGACTATACCAGCGGCCAGCCCACCCTCCTGGGCGGCCAGGTGGTCACCCTCACCCTGACCCTTGAGGACGGCTACCGGCTGAAAAAGACAGGTGCCTGGACCGGTCTGCCCGAGGACGCCGAGGTGTCCGAGGACGGCCTCACCGTCACCCTTCCCGCCCTGACCGACAGCCTCAGCGAGACCATCACGGCCAACGTGGAGAAGATCCCCGAGTACACGGTGACTGTCGAGCAGCCGCAGCAGTCTTTGAAGATCAGCGCCTATGTGGACAACGAACTTCAGGACAGCACCTCCTTCATGGTGCGGGAGGGGACGCAGGTCACCTTCAAATACACCTATGTGGAAGGCCCGTCCTACGTATTCAGCGGCTGGCTGGTGGATGGAGAGCCCGGCGGCTCCGACCCTGAGCTGACCTTGACGGTCACCAAGGCCGTCACCGTCAGTGCCAACACAACCATTGGCCTGATGTATAGGCTGGAGATCAAAGCGGAAGGCACGGGTAATGTGACAGGCGTGGCAAAGGGCCTTGACGCCGCCTACGGCAACGGTACTTATAACCTGCCCAAGGATTCCCTCATTACTTTCACCGCCGCGCCGGGCGAGGGCCAGATGCTCGATTCCTGGACCGTGAACGACGAGGTGCAGAACACCGACGCCGGCCGGCCCAACCTGGAGCTGACCCTGCCGGAGTATAAGCTGGATCAGGACACCACCGTCACGGTCAAGTTTACGGAGAAAAAGGAGTACGAATACCCGGAAACGCAGAATGAAGCCGTTTACACGGTTGACAACGTATCCAGCTACCCCAGCGGCGAGAACAGCGGCGTCACCGATGGCAATTACCGCGTGGGCGGCGACCTTAAATTCACCATCAAGCCCGCCGAAGGTGCCGAAAAAGAACTGATGATGCCCTATATCGACGGCTTTACGGCTCTGGGCGAGGAAGTCAGCGTCACCGAAAACGAAAACGGCGGCTGGGATGTGGAGATCCACGGCGTCAAGGACGAAGTCAAGTTGCCCAGCTTCCGGGTGAAGCTGGAGGACAGCATCCCGGACGACGCGATAACCGGCTTAAAGACCGACGATGTGTTTGCGGCTCTTCAGGAATACCTGCCGGAAGATGTGACACAGGCGTCTGAGATCACCGGTCAGGTCATTGAGGACGTTATGACCCAGGTGGTGACCAAGGCCATGCCCGGCGCGTCCGACGACAACGTGCAAATCTACGATGTTGCGCTCCAGCAATACGATGAAAACCACTGGGAGACCATCACCAGCGTGGAGGACTTCCCCGAGGACGGCCTCACGGTGATCCTGCCCTACCCCGAGGGTACCGACAGCGGGGACACTTTCACGGTGATCCACATGTTCACCGTTGAAAGTAAAGATAAGACTCACAATCCCGGCGACCGGGAGACCTTTACCAAGGCGGATGGAACGCTCCAGAACACAGCTGCGGGCCTCCAGTTCCATGTATCCAGCCTGTCGCCCATTGCGGTGGCCTGGATCAAGTATGTGGCGCCCTCTGGCGGCGGTGGCGGCTTCGGCGGCGGAGCCGAGGAGGCCAACCCCGTCACCGTGCCGGAGAATGTGCCGGGCGGCGTTGTCAGCGCCGACAAGGAGGAGGCCGCCCCGGAGGAGGAGGTCACCCTGACGGTCACCCCCAACAGCGGTTTTACCGTGGGTGCTCTGAAAGTTACCGACGCCAACGGGGAGTCTGTTGAGGTCACCGACAACGGTGACGGAACCTATACCTTCCGGATGCCGGACACCGGCGTCCAGGTGACGGCCGCTTTCGTACTGGACTGCCTGCGGGACGATACCTGCCCCATGCTGCCTTTTGTGGACGCGAGCCGGCAGGCGTGGTATCATGACGGAGTCCACTACTGCGTCAAACACAGCCTGATGCGCGGCCTCAGCACCACCATCTTCGCGCCTGAGGACGCCACCAACCGCGCTATGGTCGTGACGATCCTCTACCGTCTGGAGAACGAACCCGACGCCGGGAACAGCGCCTTTGTGGATGTGCCCGCCGGCGCGTGGTACGCGAATGCGGTCGCCTGGGCAGCCGCCAACGGCATCGTCGATGGATACACCGACACCGTATTCGGCCCCGAGGATCCCGTCACCCGGGAGCAGATAGCCGCCATCCTGTACCGCTACGCCAAGTATAAGCGCTATGATGTGTCCCGGCAGGCGGATCTGTCCTGCTACACGGACGACGACCGTGTGAGCGGTTACGCTGTCGCCGGCATACGCTGGGCCGTTGCCGAGGGCCTGATCGAGGGGACGAGCGCGACTACCCTCACCCCCACCGGCAATTCCACCCGCGCTCAGGTTGCGACGATCCTCATGCGTTTCTGCGAGGGCGTTGCGAAGTAATTGCTTATAGCTTATAGCGAAGGGCGGGGCTTCGGCCCCGCCCTTTCTTGTTGGAAAAAATAGAGAGAAGCTGCGGACTCTCTCAGTGTTTCCTTTCAGAAATTACGAATGCTAATCCCTGCTTTAGAGACGGGGGATGCACCAAAAACAACAGGTAGAGGTTGTACCGCTCTGATATGGCACAGTCCCTGTCGGTTTTACCATAAATATTGCGCTGTTTTGATATTTCTCCCTTGACAAATGCTATCTGAGGATAGCATATCCGGCAAGCTCTCCGTAGATATCTACTTCACCGCCGTCGGCATGATCAACATCCCCACGAAGCAGGAATTGGAGCGGCTCCTCCGGGCCGACTACCTAAAGAGGATGCAGTCCGCATAAAAAGGACAAGGTGCAGTCCCGAATGACTGCACCTTGTCTTACATAATAAATACTTCCTTATAGGGCGGGCCCAAATGCCGGCGGCCTTTTGAGGGATATATAGAAAAATCTTACAGAAGGTTGTTGCCGTCCGGGCCAAAGAGGTGGGCGAGGGCGGGGTTGAACGCGAAGTTCACGGTCTTGCCGATGGAGTGAGCGGAAACGTCGAGACCTGCGGTGGGGATAACGGCAACCACGTCGCTGCCCTGAACGTCCATGTGCAGATGCAGCTCGGAGCCCATCATCTCGCTGACCTCGATCTTGCCGGTGAAGCCGCCCTCATCCAGCGTCATATGTACGGGACGGATACCCAGGGTGACGGTGCAGGGCTTCACACCCTTGGCCGCCAGCGCCTTCTGCTGCCCCTCCGTGAGAACGACCTTCTTGCCCAGCACCTCTACGGCGTACTTCCCGCCGTCCACAACAAGGCTGCAGTTCTCGAAGAAGTTCATCTGAGGCGTGCCGATGAAGCCCGCCACGAACAGGTTCACAGGGTGGTTGAACACCTCCTGAGGCGTCCCGATCTGCTGAATGAACCCGTCCTTCATAATGACGATCCGGTCGCCCAGCGTCATGGCCTCCGTCTGGTCGTGGGTAACATAGATGAACGTGGTGTGGATCTTCTGGCGGAGCTTGATGATCTCCGCGCGCATCTGGTTGCGCAGCTTCGCGTCCAGGTTGGACAGCGGCTCATCCATCAGCAGCACCTGGGGGCTGCGGACAATGGCGCGTCCGATGGCCACACGCTGCCTCTGGCCGCCGGAGAGGGCCTTGG
Source organism: uncultured Oscillospiraceae bacterium (assembly GCA_947589225.1). Lineage (GTDB taxonomy): Bacteria > Bacillota > Clostridia > Oscillospirales > Oscillospiraceae > RUG626. Next base: position 57,549 of record CANQBC010000001.1, read on the forward strand.
GCTTGCGATCCAGATACTGGGTGATGTCCAGGATCTCCGCCGCCTCGCGCACCTTCTTGTCGATCTCCGCCTTCGGCGTCTTTTTCAGCTTCAGGGAGAAGGCCATGTTGTCATACACCGTCATGTGGGGATAAAGCGCGTAGGACTGAAAGACCATGGCGATGTCCCTGTCCTTCGGCGCCACATCGTTGACCAGCCTGTCTCCGATGTACAGCTCGCCGGAGCTGATCTCCTCAAGACCGGCGATCATCCGCAGGGTCGTGGACTTTCCGCAGCCGGAGGGGCCGACCAAAACGATAAACTCCTGATCCGCGATGTCCAGAGAGAACTGCTGAACGGCGACAACGCCCTCGTCCGTGATCTGGAGATTCGCTTTCTGCTTCTCGGGCTCGTCGCCCTTCTTCTTTTTCTTCGGCTTCTTCTCTTCGCTGTTGGGGTAGACCTTCTTGATGTCTTTCAGGGTAAGGCTTGCCATAGTTTTCTTGCTCTGACACAGGAGCCTCCGCTAGCCTGTGCCTCACGTCTGTAGCAAAATACAGTCCGTTTATACGACAGGTCTCCACACTGCCGCACCGTGAGCAAACGGTTTTTTTCCTCCTTTTTTCGGGCTCACCGACGCTATATTGTGGAGTAGCGCCGACGGCCTTAATTAAAGTTTGAGGTTTAACCTACCTCATTTACCATTTTAACCGTGAGTACCGTTGCTGTCAAGAACTATTTTGCAAAAAAACTCAAAAATGAAACGTTTTTTCTCCGGCGCGGCCATTTGCCTCTCTTGTAATTTCAAGGAGGCTTTGGTATACTCTATATGGTATTTTACAAGGGACGGAGACGCGACGGATATGACCCGAACCGTTGCTCAGCCCGTCGGCGAGGCGGCACAGCCGCGGCCGCGCGCTTTTCGGCGCGGGATTAGATAAAACAGGGTGAGACGATGAAAAAGACAGAGCTTTTGGATTCTTATACCGAAATATTAAAGAGCGAGCTGGTGCCCGCCATGGGGTGTACGGAGCCCATCGCCGTGGCCTACGCCGGCGCGCTGGCCGGGCGTGAGCTTGGGGCGCTTCCTGAGCGGGCGGAGCTTGTGGTCTCCGGGAACATCATTAAAAATGTCAAGAGCGTCGTCGTCCCCCACACCGGGGTCAACGCCCTGGCCATCAACTCCGGCATGATCTGCGACGGGGCCAGGGCCAGCTGCGCGGCCAAGATCGCCTCCGCGGTGGAGGCGGGGCTTCTGGGCTGGCAGATGAACGTGGGCGGCGACGGCATCGTTATCAAGGGCGTGGAGAACACCATCGACGCCGTCTCGCGCCTGGCGCGGGAGGGGATGCGGGAGACGGACAACGAGATCTTGCGGCTTATGATGGAGGAGGAATGAACATGGGCGGGAAAATCGTGACCTTTTTCAAGGAGGAGACTGTCCTTGCCGTCTCAGCGGTGCTGGCGGTTGCCTCCTGCTTTCTCGTCCCGCCGGACAGGGAGTACCTGTCCTACATCAACTGGGACACCATCGTGGTGCTCTTCTGCCTCATGACCGTGGTGGCGGGGCTGAGCGAGCTGGGAGTTTTTCGCGTCCTGGCGGAGGGGCTTCTTCACCGGCTGAAGACCCGCCGGGCGCTGACCGCCGCCCTCACAGCCCTCTGCTTTCTAAGCTCCATGCTCATCACCAACGACGTGGCCCTCATCACCTTCGTGCCTCTGGCCATCCTGCTCCTGGACCTGGAGGGCGGCGGCCCGCTCTGCCTGACCGTGACGCTGATGACCGTAGCGGCGAACCTGGGCAGTATGCTCACCCCCATCGGCAACCCCCAGAACCTCTACCTCTACTCCGTCTCCGGGATGTCCCTGGGGGAGTTTACCCTCACCGTGGCCCCCTTCGCCGCCCTCTCGGCGCTGCTTCTGGCCCTGTCCACCCTCCTTGTGAAAAATACCCCGGTGGAGGTGGACGTCCACGGCGGTAAGCCGTCCATGCGGAAGGCGGACCTCGCCTTTTACGGCGTCCTCTTCCTCCTGTGCGTTCTGACGGTGGCAAAGCTCCTGCCCATCTGGCTCCTGCTCCCCGTGGTCGCGGCCGCGGTGGCGCTCAAAAACCGGCGGCTGCTCCTGAAGCCGGACTACAGCCTCCTGGCCACCTTCGCCTGCTTCTTCATCTTCATCGGCAACATGGGCCGCTTCGCCCCCTTTCGGAACGCCGTGCTCTCCGTCCTGGAGGGCCACGTCCTCACCGTCTCCGCCGCCCTCAGTCAGGTGATCAGCAACGTCCCGGCGGCCCTGCTCCTAGGAAGCTTCACCACCCAGTGGAAGCCCCTGCTCCTGGGGGTGAACATCGGCGGGCTTGGCACCCTCATCGCCTCCATGGCGAGCCTCATCTCCTATAAGCACCTGGCCCGCCACGCCCCAAAGCTCAAGGGGAAGTACCTCCTCACCTTCACCCTCTGGAACGTGCTCTTCCTGGCGGCGCTGCTCCTTCCGGCGCTGATTTTCGTAAAATAAAAACCCCGCCGCATATTTGCGGCGGGATTTTCAGCTTATCAAAAAACAATTTGATGATTTTTGCGGCGGTATGTACGTCGCAAAAATCCCCTCTTGTTTTGCAAGTGTGCCATAATGGGGCCCCCGCGCAATCATAGATTGCGTGGGGAGAGGAGGAGCGATGCCCGCGCCTGAGCCTTTGCGCTTGCGCGGAGGCGAGGTTAAGCGGCATCCGCGACGACGAGGGCGTGCGCGCGTATCCCCCTGGTCGAAAAAGGACAAAGTCCTTTTTCGACTATCTCTGTCCCGGGTGATCCTCATAGTATTTTTTCAGCACCTGCCCGGTGTAGCTGCCGGGACACTTGGCGCACTCCTCCGGCGTGCCGGTAAAGACGATCCGGCCTCCGCCGTCGCCGCCCTCCGGCCCCAGGTCGATGAGGTGGTCGGCGACCTTGATGACGTCCAGGTTGTGCTCGATGACCACCACGGTGTTGCCCGCGTCCACCAGCCTGTTCAGCACGTCCACCAGCTTGCGCACGTCGTCCGTGTGAAGCCCCGTGGTGGGCTCGTCCAGCACGTAAAAGGTGGCGCCGGTGCTCCGCTTGGAAAGCTCGGTGGCCAGCTTCACCCGCTGCGCCTCGCCGCCGGAGAGGGTGGTGCTGGGCTGGCCCAGCTTGACATAGCCCAGCCCCACGTCCTGGAGGGTCCTGAGCTTGTCGGCAATCTTTGGCACGTTTTCAAAGAACTCCACGGCCTCGTCTACGGTCGTTTCCAGCACCTCGTGGATGTTTTTGCCCTTGTAGCGGACCTCCAGCGTCTCCCGGTTGTAGCGCTTGCCCTTGCACACCTCGCAGGGGACGTAGATGTCCGGGAGAAAGTGCATTTCAATCTTGATGAGGCCGTCCCCCTGGCAGGCCTCGCACCGCCCGCCCCGGACATTGAAGGAGAAGCGCCCGGCGTTGTAGCCCCTGGCCCGGGCGTCCGGGGTCTGGGCGAAGAGGGTGCGGATGTCGTTGAACACCCCGGTGTACGTGGCGGGGTTGGAGCGGGGGGAGCGGCCGATGGGGGACTGGTCGATGTCGATGACCTTGTCGAGGTACTCCAGCCCCAAAACGCCGGTGTGCTTCCCGGCCCGGATGCGTGCGCGGTTCAGCTCGGAGGCCAGGGTCTTGTAGAGAACCTCGGTGACAAGGCTGGATTTCCCGGAGCCGGAGACGCCGGTGACCACCGTCATGGCGCCCAGGGGGATGTCCACGTCGATGTTTTTCAGGTTATTTTCCGCCGCGCCTGTGATGCGCAGGAATTTCCCGCTGCCGGGGCGGTGCTCCTTTGGAATAGGGATGAATTTCCGCCCGGAGAGATACTGCCCCGTGATGGACTTCTCGTCCCGGAGAATCTCCCGGGGCGTGCCGGCAAAGACCACCTCACCCCCGTGGACGCCCGCGCCGGGGCCGATGTCCACGATGTAGTCGGCGGCCAGCATGGTGTCCTCGTCGTGCTCCACCACCAAAAGGGTGTTGCCCAGGTCCCGCAGACGCTCCAGAGTGGCGATGAGCTTGGCGTTGTCCCGCTGGTGAAGGCCGATGGACGGCTCGTCTAAAATATACAGCACGCCCATGAGGGAGGAGCCGATCTGCGTGGCCAGGCGTATGCGCTGGCTCTCGCCGCCGGAGAGCGTCCCGGCGGAGCGGGCCATGGTGAGGTACTGCAATCCCACGGATTCCAGAAAGCCCAGCCGGTCCCGAAGCTCCTTGAAGATGCGGTCGGCGATCATATGCTCCTTCTCGCTGAGGGTGGGCTGAACCTGATCCAGGAACCGAAGGGCGTCCGTGACGGACATCTCGCAAAACTCCGCGATGTTTTTCCCGCCCACGGTGACGGCCAGCACCTCGGGGCGCAGCCTCTTGCCGTGACAGGCCGGGCAGTCGTGGTCGGTCATGTACTGCTCCAGATCCCACTTGGCGTAGATGGAGTTGGACTCCCGGTAGCGCCGTTCCAGATTTGAAATGATCCCCTCGAAGGGGCGCGTCATGGTGGTGTGGCCCCGGTCGGTGGTGTAGTTGAGGGTCAGCGCCTCCCCCTTCGTGCCGTAGAGGAGCACGTCGATGACCTCGTCGGGCAGATCCCGCAGCGGGGTGTCCAGCCGGAAGTGGTAGCGTTTGGAGAGGGCCGTGAAGTACATCATGGCGATGGAGTCGTTTTTGATGTTGCCCCAGCCGCTGGCCTGTATGCCCCCGTCCAGAATGGAGAGGGTCATGTTGGGCATGATGATGCTGGGGTCCACCTGCCTCTGCACGCCCAGGCCGGAGCACTCCGGGCAGGCGCCTAAGGGCGCGTTGAAGGAGAAAAAGCGCGGGGACATCTCCTCGATGGAGATGCCGCACTCCTCGCAGGCGTAGTTCTGGGAATAGGTCACGTCCCGATCCTCTCCGGGGATATTCACCGTGACGATGCCGCCGGAGAGATTCGCCGCCGTCTCCATGGAGTCGGTGAGCCGCTGCTGCAGCCCCTCCCGCACCACCAGGCGGTCGATGACGATGTCGACGCGGTGCTTTTTGTTTTTGTCGAGCTTGATCTCGTCCTCCAGGTCGTGGAGCTCCCCGTCCACTCTGGCCCGGACGTAGCCGGACTTCTTGGCGTCCTCAAAAATCTTGGTGTGCTCGCCCTTGCGCCCCCGGACCACCGGGGCTATCACCATGATGCGGGTACCCTCGGGGAAGGCCATCACCTGATCTACCATCTGATCCACCGTCTGCTGGCGGATCTCCCGGCCGCACTTGGGGCAGTGGGGGATGCCGATGTTGGCATAGAGCAGCCTCAGATAGTCATATATTTCCGTGACGGTTCCCACGGTGGAGCGGGGGTTGTTGTTGGTGGTCTTTTGATCGATGGAGATGGCCGGCGAGAGGCCGTCGATGGCGTCCACGTCGGGCTTCTCCTTCTGGCCCAGAAACTGCCGGGCGTAAGCGGAAAGGCTCTCCACATAGCGCCTTTGCCCCTCGGCGTAGATGGTGTCAAAGGCCAGGCTTGACTTGCCCGACCCCGAAAGCCCGGTGAGCACCACCAGCTTGTCGCGGGGGATCTCCAGATCGATGTTTTTCAGGTTGTTCTCTCTCGCCCCATGCACAAAAATACTGTCACGCATAAAATTCTCCTCGCAGGATAAAAGATAAATCAAAAACCGGGTTCCGAAAACCGTGAACCAAAAAGAAAACAATAATTGCAAACACGGTTATTATACCAGCATATTCACAAAAATTAAATCCCTGATTTTAAGAATATTTTTAGTTTGGTCATGAAATAGACATAAAATAAGTTTACTATGTAACCATTCCAGGGGGGAACAGACCCCAAAGGAGAGACAGGATATGCTTTATGATGAAAATGAAAAAATAAACCCCGAAACGCCCGAGAGCATGGAGGACACGCCCGCCCAGCCGGAGTACGCCGCGCCGGATCCCACGGCCCCGGAAAATTCCGCTCCTGAGTCCATCCGCCGCCAGCCGGAGCCCGTCCGTCAGCCCTACGATCAGGAGCATGAGAGCTGGCGCGACCCTACCTTTGAGTCGGCCCCCGCCGGCGAGGGCGCATACAGCCCCGGACGGTACGCCTACGGCGCGCAGAATTACCAGCAGCCCGTCGTCGGGCCGGAGTCCGGCAAGCAGAAAAAAAAGCACAAGCACGGCTTTTTGAAGGCCGTCTGCCTTGTGGTCGTGTGCGCCCTCGTGTCCGGTCTGGCCAGCTGGGCCGTGGTGGATTATATGCTCGACCACAGCGATAGGCCCGCCGCGGGGAAGCAGGTCGTCCTCAACCAGGCCAGCACCATCGCCAACGACGATGCCGTCACCCCCACAGACGGAAGCGGACTGACGGGCCACCAGATCTATGAGCTGGGTCTCAGGCAGGTCGTCGGTGTGAACACCTCCCTGACCACCAACATCTTCGGGCAGACCTCCACCCAGGCCGTCTCCGGTTCCGGCTTCATCATCAGCGAGGACGGGTACATCCTCACCAACTACCATGTGATCAGCTACGCCGTGGTCTACGGCGGCGAGCTCACGGTCCTCATGGAGGACGGCACCAAGTACCCCGCCGAGGTGGTGGGCTACATCGAGTCCAACGACGTGGCCGTCATCAAGATCGACGCCGAGGGCCTCTCCCCCGTGACCCTGGGCGACTCCGACAAGATGCTGGTGGGCGAGTGGGTCTACGCCATCGGCAACCCCCTGGGGGAGCTTGAGTATACCATGACCCCCGGCATCGTCAGCGCTCAGGATCGGGTCATCACCACCACGGACGACATCACCGGCGTCCAGACCTCCATCAACATGTTCCAGATCTCCGCCGCCGTCAACCACGGCAATTCCGGCGGCCCCGTCTATAACTCCCGCGGGGAGGTCATCGGCATCGTCACCGCCAAGTACTCCGACGCGGACGAGGGGATCGAGAGCCTGGGCTTTGCCATCCCCATCAACGACGCCGTCTCCATCGCCACCCAGCTCATTGAAAACGGCTACGTGGTGGGCGCGGGCCTTGGCATCACCGGCCGCGACGTCTCCCTCATCTACAGCGAGATGGCCATGGAGGCATACGGGATCCCCGGCGGCGTGATCGTGGAGAGCGTCAACGAGGGCTCCGCCGCCGAGGCCGCCGGCATCAGATCCGGCGACATCATCACCGGCGTGGGCGACGCGGAGGTGACGTCCATGGACGGGCTGAAAATGCTCCTGCGCCGCTATACCGCCGGCGATACCGAGACCATCACCGTCTACCGCATGGACACCCGCACCACCGGGGAGAGCCTGAAGCTGACCATCACCTTCGAGGAGCAGCCCCAGGAGGACACATCGACCCAGCAGCAGACCGTCCCCAATCAGGGCGGCATGACCTGGCCGTGGGGCAACTGGGGCGGATGGGGCTGGTAAAAAATATCTGAAAAAGGGCGACCCCCTTTTTCAGATATATAAAGAGATATGTGCGGAGACGACCCCTGAATTTTGCGAAATTCAGGGGTCGTCTCCTGCTGTTTTTAAATGCGCCTCCTCTCCCCGCGCGATCGGAGATCGCGTGGGGCTTTTTTGTTTCCCTCCGAATGGTACGCGGCGCTTTCATATTCAATGGTGTAAAGAGTGATTTAATTGAAGCGATTTGTGGAAAAAATCGCCTTATACAGGCCGGCTTTTTCCGCTTTTTCCACAAAAAATATTGAAAAGACGTATTGACAACTTTTTGGCGATACCGTATAATTTTACTGAGCGGGAAGCCCGACCCCGCTGCCCTTTAAAAGCCAGGATAAGCCTGCCGGCGCGGCCGCTGCGGAAAAGACGCGGACGTGCCGCCCGGCGCGTCCGAAAGGAGGCATTTTGCCATGAAAAAAATCTTTTACAGGCTTCTGTGCGCGGCACTCTGCGTCATGATGGCGGTGGCCTTTGCCGCTCCACCCGTGACCGCCGCGGCGCCGGGCGGCGAACCGTGTGACCACGACTGGGTGGAGAAGTCCAGCCGGGATCACTACAACTGCCAGTTGGGGACGTGCTGGGTTTTCTACAAGGAATGTTCCAAGTGCGGCGCCCAGCAGCAGATCGCGTTCCGCGAGTACGACGGGTTCAATCTGGGCCAGCACAACTATGTGACCACCACCAGAACTTCCGACTGTCCCTACAACCCCACCATTGAGGAGCGCTGCTCCATCTGCAACGACACCAAGATCACCCAGGGGGGCCACAAGTGGGTCCAGGACGGGGAGCCTGTCCCCGGTAAGTACTGCACCGACGCGGCGACACAGGCGTACAAGTGCGCCGACTGCGGCGCGACCAAGACCGAGCGTACCGGCATCCGCAACGCGCACGTGTTCGAGGATGTGGAGACGACCGCCACCTGCACCGAGCCGGGCCTTCACCTCAAGCGATGCACCAAGTGCGGCTTTGAGACGGCCCAGACCATCTATCAGTATCCCACCGGGCACAAGTGGGTGAACGGCGAGGACGGGGATCACACCGTCGGGCGTGTCTGCTCTGTCTGCGGCACCTTCAGCGCCGGCACGGAGCACACCTGGTCTTCGTGGAAGAGCGATTCCGGCGACCACTGGGTGGAGTGTACCCAGTGCGGCACCAAGGCCCAGCTGGGCGCTCACAGCTATGTGAACGGCAAGTGCACCGTCTGCGGCGCCGTCAAGGCCATCTGCCCCCACAACTGGGAGGTCACCGGATCCTTCGGTGTGCTCAACCACAACGAGAGATGTACCCTGTGCGGAGAGACCCGTTTGGTCTCCTGCGCCTCCTCCCGCACCCAGCCCCGTACATACTGCACCGACCCCACCTACTGCGTATGCGGCAACAAGGTGAAGGACGGCCAGAAGAACCACAACTTCGGCACCTGGATCTGCCACGATTCCACCCATGAGCACAGATGCCTGAATTCAGGCTGCCAATACGGCACCGTGGAGAGTCACAGCTTTGTTACCGTGGCCGGCACGGTCAAGTGCTCCGTCTGCAGCTTTGTGGACAAGGAGCGATCCGTACCCCATGAGCACACCTTCGGCACCTGGACTGTGGGCGCCAACAACTGCGTGAGCCGCTGCACAGATCCCACCTGCGCCGCCATAAAGACCACCGCCCACGTCCTGGGCGCGGCTGACTGCGCCGGAAACGCCGTCTGCAAAAACTGCGGCGCCATTGTAAAGACCACGGCCAGCCGTTCCCACACCGGCTCCACCGAGATCCGCGGCGTTGTTGCCGCCGAGGTCGGCAAGGCCGGCTACACCGGCGATACCTACTGCCTGACCTGCGGAAAGATCATTTCGAAGGGCCAGACCATCCCCGCCCTTACCCCCGCCCATGAACACGAGTATGTGATGAAGCACGACTCCACCGCCCACTGGACCGAGTGCAGCTGCGGCGACCGTCACGATGTGGCGGAGCACACCTATCAAAACGGGGCCTGCACCGTCTGCGGCCAGAAGGAACCCGTCTCCATGGCGGAGCACGTCCACAGCTTTTCCGCCACCTTCGTCACCGACAGCGTCAGCCATTGGCACGTCTGCACCGGGTGCGGCGAGGTCACCGAGAAGGAGGAGCACCTTTTCGTGGATGACAGGTGCGTGTCCTGCGGCATGACCTACGAGAAGTATGAGGTCAAGGAGGCCAGGGAGGAGGCCGCAGCGGATCTTGTGGGAGGCAGCAATTCTGTCCTCAGGGTATTCGGCGACCTGAGCACCGCCAGCCCCAACGCCTACTACGCTCTGCCCATCCAGCGCCTCTACAACGCCGGGGTCATGAAGGGCGTCGATAAGAGCACTTTCGGCGGTACAGGCAGCATCAACCGCCTTCAGGTGGAGATCATTCTCGCCCGCATCAGCGGCCAGAACGACGTTTACAATTCCTGGTCGGAGAACAAAGCGGCCTATATGGAGTGGGCCGCCAAGCACAACATTACCGTTCCGGGGAATGAGGAGGCCGCCGCCTCCCGGCAGGAGACCGTTTATATGATATGGGTCATATCCGGAAAGCCCCACTCCGAGAACAACATGAGCGCTTTCCCCGATTTTGATGAGGTCAATGACGACTACCAGATGGCCGTGCGCTGGGCTGTTGAGAAGGGGATCCTCACCGGTTCCGACGGCAAGATCCTTCCCAACGATTCCATCAGACGCATGGATGCCGCCACCCTTTTTGCCCGCTACGTTGACGCGGAGAACGTTGTCATTTAAGTAAATTTAAACAGTCTGAAACGCGGAGCCTTCGGGCTCCGCGTCAGTTTGTCAAAAAACTCAAATTGAGTATTTTTTCCGGCGGCATGTACGTCGGAAAAAATACCTTTTGTCGCCCAAGTGCGCCCCAAAGGGGCGCGCGCAGGGCGACGGTAGGGAAACTCCGCGTGAATTTCGCAAAATTCACGCGGAGTTTCCCGCACGTTCCCCTTTGTCGGAAAAGGCCAAAGGCCTTTTTCGACACGCTAACGCGGAGCCTTCGGGCTCCGCGTTTTTTTGCTTTCGGGAGGGGGCGGATGGCCGTGCGCGGGCGGCGCGGGGGGATAATCTCCTGTCCGGCGGCCATAAGGAATGTGGAGCAGGCATGTTCCCGGAGCCGTTTTGGGCAAACAAAGGCGCGGGACGGCCGGAAAAAACCTTTGGGGGGTTATGAGGACGCGGATGGCGGTAAACGGGGAGAAAGGGGGCTTTTATGGCGGCCCTTTGCGGAGCGGCAAATACGCGCGTTGCACGTCTTTGCGGAAAGTGGTTAAAAAATGACAAATGAATGTCTCATTATTGCATTGATTTTTGTTCAGAGTGATGATAAAATTATAATCAGCCTATACCATATTTTAGCCCTCAGGGCAAAGAAAGAGGAGATCTTATGAAAAAGGCAAAGGTATTGACAGCGATCCTGTGTATTCTTGCTCTGCTGCTGACCGGCTGTCAGGGTACCGGAAATCCCTCCGGCGGGGATCAGACGGATGGCCCGGGGACACAGGGCACCACCCCGCCGGAAACAGGGGACAAGGATCCCGAACCCGCTCCTCCCACGGCTCCCGCGGTCACGTTGTCGTATAGCTTCTCGGGTGACGACGCGGCCACGGCGGGCTTTGCCGAGGGAACGATCACCCTTTCCTCGGAGAAGGACGGCGACTACAGGCTCTTCTGGAGCGATGACAGCGGCGCGCTTCAGGGCTATTATGAAATAGCGTCGCTGGAGGTCAAGGCGGGCGGCAGCGCCGAGACCGCCCTTGGCTACCACACGGCCATTCCCGCTGACGCCACAAAGGTGATCGCCGCCGCGGGAGACAGCGAGTATCCCACGGTCGCTGAGGCCGCCGCCGTATTTGACATTCCCGCCGAGAAGCAGCTGGGCCACAGATCCGGCGAAGAGCTTTACACCTTTAACTCCTTCTCGGATATCCACATCGACGAGGAGCACATCGGTGAGACGCCGGCTTTCTACTGGGTCTACTCCGAGGCCCATTGGGCCAAGGCCCTGGAATACGCCGTCTCCAAGGGGGTGGACTTTATCGTCTCCTCCGGCGACCAGGTCACCAACGCCAAGCTCGCCACTTTGGACAAGGAGTGGCAGGCGTACCAGTACATACTCTCCCAGTCCGACTATGTCAACCCCATCTATGAGTCCGGCGGGAACCACGAGGTCCGTCAGGACGGCGCGGTCGCCGATGAGCTTCAGGCGTTTGTTACCGGCAGCGGTCTTGACAGCTCCATCGACACGCTCACCGAGGCGAAGCCCTACTACTACATGACTGAACCCAACACCGGCGATCTCTTTATATTCATGGCGCTTGAAGGCGGATACCGCCCCGCCCAGTACGACGAGTTTACCGATGAACAGCTTGACTGGGTGGAGGGACTTCTTGACGAATACTACGGCAAGGGCAAGAACGTTTACATCATCCAGCACGGCCTTATCAAGGGCTACGGCCCGGGCGACGACCTGGAGACCCCCTACTACGGCGGCGCTGTGGATCCCGAGCTCCCCTCGGCCCAGAGATTTATCTCTATCCTCGAGGCACACCCCGACCTCATCTGGATCTCCGGCCACTCCCACGAGGACTTCACTCTGGGCTACAACTTTACCAACAACAACGGTGAATCCTGCTACATGATACACAACCCCTCCGTGGGCAACCCCACCCATGTGACAGACGACGCCATTGACTACACCTTCTATGAGGACAATTCCCAGGGCTACTTTGTCCAGGTGTTTGACAACGCCATTGTATTCAGCGGCGCGAACCTGGTCTACGGCAAGATATTCCCCGCCTATTCCTACATAATCCCCGGTGAGACATCCCTTCAGGATCGGGAGGAGGAGCAGGAGGTCAACTTTATCGACGTGACCGCCGACGCCCCCACCCTCAGATCCGTCCTGGCCAATGCCAAGACCATTCTGGGCATCTACTATGAGTATAGCTCCTATGACCAGTACCAGGCCCTGAAAAGCTGCTATTACCAGTACAAGGACATGGACGCCGACGCCATGAGCGCCGGGGAGCTTCAGACGGCATACAGCCGCCTTCGCCTGGCCATCGCCTATCTCCATCAGGTAGTTGAATTCACCAACGGCCGTGAGTTCGAGGTCGTCATCCCTGAGCCGGAACCGGAAGTGACGCAGCGAGAGAAGGATCTGCTGGTGAGGATCCACTACCACAGGGAGGACGGCGATTATGAGCCGTGGAGCGTGTGGCTGTGGGGTACCGGCGACGGAACCGACAACCCCTTCACCGGCACCGATGACTTCGGCGTGTACCTTGAGTACACCGTTGCCCCGGACGTCACGTCACTGGGCTTCATTGTCAGGACTGAGAGCTGGAGCAAGGATGTGGATGCCGACCAGTTTATAAACGTTGACGGCTCTGTCACCGCAGATACGCTGGATGTATTTATTGAATCCGGCGTGGAGGGCTACGAGGTTCGAGACTAAAAGATAAAGAAGTGACGCGGAAATGATGCCGTGTAAAAAAGCGCTGAAGCCGTTCCGCGCGGCGCTGTAAAACATGGCTGATTCCCGCGACGGCCTGATCGCCGGAGCGATATCATCCCCGCCGAAAGGGCATAGACGAATATGGAGGCTGCCGCCGGCTTCTGCAGGGGGCAGCCTGCGTTCGTTGCCGGAGGGTATTTTATGAAATGCACGTATGAGTTTGTAAGGTACGACAAGAACATTCCTGGGAAAATCCTGCCGCAGGATAAGCCCGGATGGCGGTGCAGCACCACGCCGCACTGGCACCCGGAGCTGGAGTTTGTCTATGTCTTTGAAGGCGATATCCGGCTGACGCGGGCGGGAAAAACGCGGGACGTCCATCCCGGCGAGTTTTACTTTTGCGACAGCGGAGTCATACACTCCACCACGGCCATGAACAACACGGCGCATTACCGATACATCGTTCTTCTCCTGTCCCGCGAGGAGCTTTTGCGCTTTCATGAGGACTGTACCTTTGAGATACCTCCGGGGGAGCCATACGAAATTCTGGGGGAGAGACTGAGACATCTTATGTGGCTGGAGGAGAACTCCGGCTGCCTCCCCTTCAACATCGACATCGAAAAAAACCGGACGATACTCGATATTCTTCAGATCCTGGTGTCCCGGTGCGTCTGTGCCTCCTCCTGGGATCTTGAGGGGGGTGTGGAGAAAAACGGTTACGCCAGAAGGGTGATGGAGTACGTCCGTCAGAATTATGCGCAGCCGCTGACCTTGCCCGTGGTTGCCAACGAGGTCGGTTTGTCGCCCCAGTATTTGGCGAAATGCTTTAAAAAAGCTACGGGACTTGGAATAATGCAGTTTATAAACCGTATACGGCTTGATTCCGCCAACGGGGAGCTCCTTGACGACAATACGACCATAGCCGGAATTGCCCAAGAGAACGGATTTCCCAACGTAAAGTCCTACATCAAGCTTTGCCGGGAGACTTACGGTATGACGCCCTCCGAGTTTCGCAGGGCCATGCGCGGCGAGGCGTGACGGGCAAAAAGAGTACCGGCTCGAAAATAAGACACCTGTTGCCACCCGGGCCCGGAGAGGGCGGATGGCAAGAGCCTCAACATTTTCCCGACGGATCGTCCCGGATGCGGCGCCGGATCTGTTATCGTCGCTAACGGCCTCGTTTGCCACGGGCTGGATGATGGCGGCGTTGTAGCCGTCCGTGTCGGCCTCCAGCTCGGTAACAGTGTAACGTGATCCGTCAGGCGGCTCGCCCACGGGCTGGTTGATGAACGCCTCGTAGACAACGCTCTTGGTGGAACCGTATTTTATAGGAATTTAAGTGCCAAAGCGGTAATGAGGGATTTTTCGGCGCTTTTCCTTTTCCGTGCCCGGAGGGTGACGCGCCGCCGGGGTAAAGGACTTTTTTGACGGGGTGTATTGACAAAACGGACAGGGGCTTGTATAATATTGTTAACTTTTCCTTCCCGGAACACGGATTTATGAGGCGTTTTGCCAAAAATGAGGGGTACCTATGAAAAAAATTACGGATTGGATGGACGGACGCTCACGCGTTTCATTTATACTAATGCTGGTGGTGGGGGTCTACCTGTTTTACGCTATTTATAAAATGTATCAGGGTATCGGGGAGATGACCTCTAGCCCCATCCCAATATACATATTCATAGGGCTCTTTGCCGTGGTGGGGGCGGGACTGCTGATTTTCGGACTTTTCGCGTTTGTCAGCGGTCACTATCGAAGAAGCTGGGAGCGGGATCCCTCCGAGAACACTGACAGCGACGGGCCTGACGACGGATCTGCTGATTGATTGCAGATTGCACAAAAAAACAGCACCGGATTTTGTCGATATCACCAAAAAAGCGCCTTTAATATTGACAGTTAGTGGGCAATGTGATAATATTTCTTTAATAGCGATTTTTCAACAAGGTAATTCAAAAAAGCTGCCGCGCCTGTGTATCCAACGGCCAGTCCGTTAGATATAAAAATTATTTTTTGGAGGGTATTTATGAAAAAAGCACTTGCGATCCTGCTTGCACTGACCATGGTTTTTGCCCTGGCAGCCTGCAGCAAGGGAGGGGATTCCGACGAGGTTCAGGTCGGCATTGTCCTCCCTACCAAGGAAGAGCCCCGCTGGCTCCAGGACGAAGCCTCTTTTGAGGCCGCTCTGAGCGACGCCGGTTTTACTTCCGAGGTTCTTTTCTCCCAGGGCAGCTCCGCTACTGAGCTGTCCAATGTCGAGGCCCTTCTTGAGAAGAACATCAAGGTTCTCGTCATCTGCGCCCAGGACGCCGCCGCTGCCGGCGCGGCCGTTCAGAAGGCCAAGGAAGCCGGTGTCACCGTTGTCTGCTATGACCGCCTGATCACCAACACCGACGCTGTCGACTACTACATAACCTTCAACTCCTTCGCGGTCGGCGTTGCCCAGGGCCAGTACCTGATCGACGCTTACGCTGGCAAGACTGGCGTGCCCCTGTATTTGTACTCCGGCGCCGTCACCGACAACAACGCGTTCATCTTCTTCGCCGGCGCTTGGTCCGTTCTGAGCCAGGCTGTTGCCGACGGACAGTTTGTGGTTGAGAACTGCCCCGCCATCGAGGGCAAGGGTGTTATGGATGCTGACGCCGATCATGAGGCCCTCTCCGACATCCTGGGCACCATTACCACGAACTGGGATTTTGCCACCGCCAAGACTCTGGCCGAGGGCAACCTGGTCGCCGCTGACGCTTCCGCCAAGGGCGATGTGGCCATTCTGGCCCCCAACGACGGCACCGCCCGCGCCATTGCCGACGCCTTCACCGCCGACTCCGCCGTCACCAGCTACGTTATCACCGGTCAGGACGCCGAGAACGCCTCCCTGAAGTACATCCAGGACGGCAAGCAGAGCATGACCGTCTGGAAGAACACCGCCACCCTGGCCGAGACTACGTGCGGCCTGGTCGCTGACCTGCTGAACGACAAGACCCCGGCCACCGATGCCACCTACAACAATCAGACCAAGGACGTCCCCTCTGTTGAGCAGGCCGTCACCGTTATCACCGCTGAGAACCTGCCCGATCTGATTTCCGCCGGCAACTTCTCCCAGTCCGAAATCGACGCAGCTCAGTAAACTCCGATCCGACATTTTTTGGCCGGCTCTGTGGTACGCCGCAGGGCCGGCTACTCCTTAATAAAAGACAGGAGCGTATTACATGGACAACGATTATATCCTTGAAATGAGGAACATTACCAAGGAGTTCCCCGGCGTCAAGGCCCTTGACAACGTAAACTTCAAGGTTCGGCGCGGCGAGATCCATTGTCTGGTGGGGGAAAACGGAGCGGGCAAATCCACCCTGATGAAGGTGCTGTCGGGG
Organism: uncultured Oscillospiraceae bacterium; assembly: GCA_947589225.1. Classification (GTDB taxonomy): domain Bacteria; phylum Bacillota; class Clostridia; order Oscillospirales; family Oscillospiraceae; genus RUG626. The sequence continues at coordinate 73,816 of CANQBC010000001.1, forward strand.
GTTTGGAAGTACGGCACATACACCGGAGACATTGTATTCGACGGCCAGGTGCAGCAGTTCCGCACGATCGCCGACAGCGAGGCAAAGGGCATCGCGATCATCTATCAGGAGCTTGCGTTATTCCCCGAGCTTCCGATCTATGAGAACATCTACTTCGGCCACGAGATCATGAAGGGGCATCAGGTGGATTGGAACGAGACCATTGTCCGCTCCAAGGAGATGCTGGAGAAGGTTCGTCTGAAGGTCGACCCCTCTCTCCCTGTCAAGCGGCTGAATACCGGCAACCAGCAGCTTGTGGAGATCGCGAAGGCGCTCTCCAAAAACTGCAGGCTTATCATCTTTGACGAACCTACTTCCTCCCTCAATGAGGATGACAGCCAGAACCTGCTGGATCTGATGCGCGAGCTGAAGAACTCCGGTATCACCTGCATCATGATCTCCCACAAGCTGCGCGAGGTCACCGCCATTGCCGACACCATCACTGTCCTGCGCGACGGAAGCACCATCTGCTCATTGGATGCCAAAAAGGATGATATCTCCGAGGCGAACATCATCCGCTACATGGTGGGCCGCAGCATTGACAATGTCTATCCCAAACGCGCCGAGCACCCGTTTGGCGACGTTGTGTTTGAAATAAAGCACCTTACGGTGGAGGATCCCAACACAGGCCGCGAGATCCTGCATGACGTCAATTTGAAGGTGCGGCGGGGCGAGATCGTGGGGCTCCAGGGCCTGATGGGCGCGGGACGAACCGAGTGCGCGCTGTCTGTTTTCGGCAACCCCTACGGTTATCGGATCAAGTCCGGCGAGGTCACTCTGGACGGAAAGACCCATTTCTTTAAAAACTCCCGCGAGGCTATCAATGCCGGCCTCGCATACGTGACCGAGGATCGCAAGGGCAACGGCCTGGTGCTTATTCAGGACATCCGCTACAACATATCGCTGCCGAACCTGGGCGCGCTCACCAGCGGCCTCTCCATTGACGAGCAGAAGGAGATCATAATCGCCAATCAGTACAAGGACGAGATAAACATCAAGGCGCCTTCCATTGCCCAAAAGACGGTCAACCTGTCCGGCGGCAATCAACAGAAGGTGTCCATTGCCAAATGGCTGTTTGTCGCCCCCAAGGTACTGATCCTGGACGAGCCGACCCGCGGCATTGACGTGGGAGCAAAATATGAGATCTATACCCTCATGAACAAGATGGTTGAGGACGGTATGAGTATCATCATGATATCCTCCGAGCTGCCCGAAGTATTGGGTATGTCCGACCGCCTGTATGTCATGAGCGAGGGCCGCATCACCGGCGAGCTGGACGCGGCGGATGCCACTGAGGAAAAGGTCATGAAGATGGCCATTAACAGCAACTAAGGGAGAGAGTGAAATGAAAACTAAGAAGCGTTCTATTGGTTCGGAAATCGTCCAATTGCTGAAAGGCAACATCAAGAGCTACATGATGTATATAGCTCTTGTCGTGATCATGCTGGTATTTCAATTCTGGTCAGGCGGCAAATTCTTTAAGCCTTCCAATATCACCAACCTCTTTAACCAGGCCGCCTACGTCGCCGTGCTTGCCATCGGTATGACGCTGATCCTTATCCTGAAGCACATCGACCTGTCCGTCGGCTATGTGGCGGGCTTCACGGGGGCGGTCGCCGCCATTCTGATGCAGACCTACGGCGTCAATCAGTGGCTTGCCATCGCGATCGTTATTTTGATCGGCTTTGTTATCGGCCTGTATCAGGGCACATTGGTGACCCGGGTGGGCGTGCCCGCGTTCGTCACCACGCTGGCGGGAATGTTCATTTTCCGCGGCCTCCTCTCCCTGATCCTGGCAAAGACCGGTACGATCGTGGTCAGCCAGAAGGGCTTCCTCTCCCTCTGCCAGGGTTTCATTCCCGATATCCCCAACAACACGGGATTTCACCTGGTGACGCTTTTGATCGGCGTCATAGCCGTGGCGCTGGTCGTTTTCTCCCAGGTAAAGTCGCGCCGCCACAAGCAGCGCTACGAGTTCAAGGTCGTATCCGCCCCCCTGTTTATTGCCGGCCTTGTGGCGGTCTCCGCCATCATCATGGTGCTCTGCGTCGTGCTTGCCTCCGATAAGGGCATCCCCTGGAGCGCCGTTATCGTGGGCGTTATACTCGCCATTTACACCTTCATGATGAATAAGACGAAGCTGGGCCGTTACATTTACGGTATCGGCGGCAACGACCAGGCGGCCGAATTGTCCGGCGTCAACGTCAAGCTGGTCACCCAGTTCGCTTTCTGCTCCATGTCGGTTCTCGCGGCGATCTCGGGCATCCTGTACACCTCCCGCCTGTCCTCCGCCACCCCCACTGCCGGAAACGCCTTTGAGATGGACGCCATCGCCTCCTCCTACATCGGCGGAACCGCCGTCAGCGGCGGCGTGGGCAAGGTGACCAACGCCATTATCGGCACCTTTGTTATCATGTCCCTGACCAACGGCATGAACCTGATGAGCGTGAACATCTCCTACCAGTACATCGTCAAGGGCCTCATATTCATTGCGGCCGTCGCTTTCGATGTGCTCGCCCGCAAGAAATAAGCTCCGCAAGCGTAACCGTACAAACCGCGAAAGCCCCCGGGTCTGCTGTTGCACCCGGGGGCTTTTCAATTGATAAAAAGACGCGCGCCGTGTGCCGCGCTTTACCGTGGGTATGCCGCGCCGCGGGATCCCTCAAAATTCGTCGATCCATACAAATTTCAGCGTGGGAAAAATTTTTTCGCTAATCGTATTGACAGGGGCAAACATATGTGGTATTCTCTACTTAACCGTTTAAGTGAAACGATTAAGTAGAAAAATTGGATATAAATCCAATAAAAATAATAAGGAGGAAAAAACATGAAGAAACAAACCCTGTCAAAGCTGATCGCGCTTATTCTCTCGCTGGCGCTGGCGCTCGCTCTCTGCTCCTGCGGCAGTGGGGATGACGCGGAAAACGGCGGCCAGGCCGGCGGCGGAACGGAGACCGTGGAGTACACCGTCACCTTTATGAACGGCGATACCACCCTGGGAACCGCCAAGGCGAAGGAGGGCCAGACGCTGGCGGAGGCGGATTACAAGTCCTTTGAGACGCAGCCCGATTCCGAGTTCCTGGGCTGGTTCGAGACGCCCACCTTCCTTGAGAGCAGCAAGAAGGATCTGACGGCCATGACCGTCACCGGCGACATGACCCTCTATGGAAGCTTCAAATCCACCAATGTGGCCGAGGATACCCGCGCCTGGTACATAGTGGGCGCTTCCACCTCCGGCGGAGCGCTTGCGGGCAGCAACTGGGCTAACTCCGCCGTGGCCGAGGCTGACCGGGAGACATTCAGGCTCCAGCCCACGGGCAACGCGGTGAACGAGGTCTCCATCACCCTTGACCTCTACTCCGGCGACCAGTTCCAGATCGTCCACGACTGGCAGTGGGACGATCAGAAGGGCTTTGGCGCTTTCACCGAGATCGACGAGACTCAGATGGCTAACGGCGGCGGCCTCGGCGGCTCCGCCGACAAGTCCAACGTCAACGTGATCATGGACGGCAACTACACCGTCACCCTGACCACCGACCCGGAAAACCCCGTGCAGGACACCATGACCATCGTACGCAACGGCGACCCGGTCAGCGCCCCCGAGACCTTCAAGGCGGGAGAGAGCACCACGATCTCCGTCAAGGGCAGCTGGGTGGACGACTGGTCCGACCTTAAGGAACTCACCCGCGTGGAGGGCGAGGGCAACGTCTTTACCATCGACATGGAGCTTGATGCGGGAACGCAGCTCTGCTTTATGGTATTCGATAACGGTGTGGACACCGGGCTCGTCCTCAAAGACGAGAACGTCACCGACGAGGCCAGCCGCGCGCTCCTGGGCGATGCCGGCGGTAACGTCGTTCTGGCGGAGGCCGGGACCTACACCTTCACCGTGGACGCCGACACCATGGGCGTCACGGTCACAAAGGCATGAACCAGCAGGCGGTTTTTCACGCGCCTGATCCCCCCTTCTGCTGCCCGGTGTCGGAGCGGAGCCTCTCCCTCCGCCTCCGGGCGGCACGGGGAGAGCTTCAGCGCGTGGAGGTCATATACGAAAACAAATATGACTTTTACAGAAAGCGGCGCCGTGCAAAAATGAAGCTGGCCTATCAGACGGAGTTGTACGACTGGTTCACGGTGACGCTCACATGTACGGACACGCGCTTTGCCTATATCTTCCGGCTCTACGGCCCGGAGGGGGCGCGGTACTTCTCCGAGGACGGGGTGACGGAGACGTACGACTACAAAAAGAACTTTTACAACTGCTTCCAGTACCCCTACATAAACCGGGCGGACGTGCAAAAAACGGTCCCCTGGATGGAGAAGGCGGTTTTCTATCAGATATTCGTTGACCGCTTTAACCCCGGAAGCGGCGGCCTGGACAAAAGCCATGTAAACATGAGCTGGGGAGACATCCCCGCTCCGAAGAGCTTCGCGGGCGGGGATTTGGACGGCGTGAGGGAGAAGCTGGACTACCTCGCCGGCCTGGGCGTAAACGCCGTCTACCTGACCCCCATCTTTTTCGCGCCGTCAAATCACAAGTATGACACCTGGGACTTTTACACCGTTGATCCGCGTTTTGGAGGAGGCGGCGCCCTCAAGCGCCTTGTGGACGCGGCCCACGCCGGGGGGATGCGTATCATCCTGGATGGTGTGTTCAACCACGTGGGGGAGGGCTTCGCGCCGTTTCAGGACGTGGTCAGGCGGGGCCGGGATTCGGAGTATTTCGACTGGTTCATCATCAGGGGCGGCTTTCCCCGCAAGGAGCCATTGAATTATGAGGTGTTCGCCGCCTGCGACTATATGCCCAAGCTCAACACCTCAAATCCCGCGGTGCAGGAGTACCTGTGCAAGGTGGGCACATACTATATAACCGAGTACGGCATCGACGGCTGGCGGCTCGACGTGGCCGACGAGGTGAGCCGGGACTTCTGGAGGGCCTTCCGCCGGGCTGTCAAGGGGGCGAATCCGGAGGCGGTTCTGATCGCCGAAAACTGGCACGACGCCTCCGCGTCGCTGCGGGGAGATCAGTTTGATAGCATCATGAACTACTCCGTCACCAAGGCGTGTCTTGACTATTTCGCCTGGGGGAAGCTGGACGGACAGCATATGGCCTGGAAGCTGTCGGAGCTGCTGATGCGCAACTCCGATCCGGTCAACGCCATGATGCTGAATCTCCTGGACAGCCACGACACCTACCGGTTTCTTACCGAGGCCCGGGGCGACCGGGAGGCACTCCACGCGGCTCTGTCGCTGATCTTCATGCTTCCCGGCGCGCCGTGCATTTTTTACGGCACGGAGAAGTATACCACCGGCGGCTATGACCCGGATTGCCGCAGGTGTATGGACTGGACGGACTCGTCCGGCGCCGCGCCCCTTATCCAGAAACTGGCAAAGATACCCCGGACGGGGCCGATTGAGATCTCCTCGGAGGACGGTATGCTCATTCTCCGCCGGGGAAAGTACGCGCTTTATATCAATCGAACGAACAGACGGGCCCGCGCCGGCGCTGTGACGGTTCCGGCCATGGGACACAGACTTTTAAAGGGGGAAAAAGATCTATGAGGAGAAAGGCAGCTTTTATTGTCCTTGCCATCGTCCTGGCTCTCCTGCTCACCGCCTGCGGCGGCGCGAAGAATAAGGCCGGCGGCGGGGCGGGGGAAGGCGGATTCCAAGGAGATCCGGCGAATCCCGTTGTTCTGCACATACTTGAAAACGACACCGCCAAGGCCGAGGGGTATCTGCAGGCGCTCCTGGACGCCTTTAACGAGGCGTACAAGGACAAGGGAATACAGGCGGTGGACGCCAACATGGACGAGTACACCGACCTTGCCATGAACGGCCCCTACGGCTACGGGCCGGACGTGCTGTATCAGGCCAACGACCAGCTGATGCGCTACGCCGAGGACCGGCACATACTGCCCATCGAGGCGGAGAAGCTGGACTGCTACGCTTCCACCCCGGAATCGGCCTGGGACGCCTTCAAAATGAATTTCGACGGCACCGTCTACACCATGGGCGTTCCCGTGAACATTCAGGAGCCTATGCTCTTTTACCGCGAGGACATGATGCCGGAGGACTGGCAGACAAAGTGGGACAAGGACGGAAGCGGGATCGCGGACTTCTTTGAAAACTGGTGCGATCTGTACGCGTACTCGAAAGAGCTTCACGACGCGGATCCCAACAAGTACGGCTTCATGGTATCCATGAACAACCTCTATCTGGCTTCCCCCTTCATGCTCTCCCACGGCAATTATATTTTCGGGGAGAAGGACGGGGTGCTGGACGACACGGACATCGGCTTTTCCAAGGGCGACGCCGTGAGCGGCCTCTGGGCTCTCCGTCAGTTCGCCGGGCAGATGAACGAGGGGTGCATCGACGACACCGTGACCCTCAACCGCTACGAGAAGCTGGCTGACGGGAGCTACTTCTGCGCCGTCTCCACCCCGGACACCTACTCGCTGTTTCTGAACAACCTGACGAATCGGTACAAGCAGGACGGGCTCAGCGAAGAGGAGGCAAAGGAGAAGGCGGTCGAGAATCTGAAGATGGTGGAGGTGCCCGCCAGGATGCCGAAAAGCGGCGATCTCGGCCAGGACAGCTCGTCCATGACGGACGACGACTGGACGGAGACCGTGGTCATGGGCGGCGTCAACGGCTACGGCATTTCCAGCTACACAAAATACCGGGACGCCTGCGTTGAATTTGTGAATTTCGCCACCTCCTACGATATGCTCAAGCTCCGCGCCGATACCCTGGGTATCGCCCCCACCCGCAGTGATGTGGCCGCTCAGTGCGGCGACACGGCGGATATCATTTTTAAAAGCCTTGAGATGGGCCGCATCTACCTGATGCCCTCCATCAAGGCCGTGGATCAGATCTGGGTTCCCTGCCAGACCGTCATGGGGGACGTGGCCAAGGACCCCTTCCGCGAAAAGCAGGGCGAGGCGCCCAAGTATCCCGGAAAGACCGAACTGCAGGCGGCGCTTGAGTCGATAGACCGGAACATCTACGACGCCATTCACACGCTGGCGGGCTGAGAGGGAGGGGAGAACATGGGCAATTCCCTTTTTGTCTCGGCCCTCAAGAGCAGATCGCCCCGGGTCAGGGCCTCCCTGTGCGTCATGGGTCTGGGGCAGCTCCTGTCCCGCCAGTGGGTGAAGGGGCTGGCGTACCTCTCCGCGCTGGCGGCATTCGTCGCCTACATGGCGTTGACGGGCGCCCGGGATATCGTGGGCTTTTTCACCCTGGGCACGGTGGAGGCCGACCCGTGGCTGGGAGTCGCGGGCGACGACTCCATTATCATGCTCCTTCGCGGTCTGCTGTGCTATGTCATCATCCTCGCCGTTGTGGCGCTTTACCGCTCAAATCTCCGGGACATCATGGAGATCGAGCATAACGGCGCCTGGGGCGGGAACGCTCCTGGCTTTATCTCCTCGGTCAAGGGCTACATGGACAGGAAATTCTACATCGTGGCTCTGGCCCTCCCCGTGGCGGGGGTGCTGGTGTTCAACGTCATCCCCATCGTCTTTATGATCCTCATCTCCTTCACAAACTACGGCGGGGACATCGTGCCGCCAAAGCTGGTGGACTGGACGGGGTTTGACAGCTTTCGCAGAGTGCTGAGCCTCTCGGGCATCAAGGAGACCTTCTTCCGCATCCTCGGCTGGAACGTTGTCTGGGCGCTCCTGTCCACCGCCATCAATTACTTCGGCGGTTTGGCTCTGGCGCTGCTTCTCAACAAAAAGTGCGTAAAGCGCAAAAAATTCTGGCGCATGTTCCCGATCCTGGCCTACGCCGTGCCCGGATTCATCACCCTCCTGGCCTTCAAGTTTCTCTTTTCCTACGGCGGGCCCATCAACCATTACATCACCGAGGCGGGACACAGCGCCGTGGGATTCCTGGACATCGACGCCGGAATCAAGGCGCGGATCATCGGCCTTGGGGTCAACGCCTGGATATCCATTCCCACCTCCATGCTCCTGGCCACAGGCATCCTTTCCAACATGAACATGAACCTCTACGAGGCGGCCAGTATCGACGGGGCGGGGCCCTGGCAGCAGTTTAAAAAGATTACGCTGCCCTTCGTGGTGTTCTCCACCACCCCGGTGCTCATCACAAACTTCATCGGCAACTTCAACAACTTCGGAATCTTCTATTTCCTCCGGGGCGGGCTCTATATGGACGGCTACTTCCTGGCCAGCGACACGGATCTTCTTATAAACTGGCTGTACAACCTGTCCATTGACAACAATTATTACAGCATCGGCGCGGCGGTGAGCCTCATCATCTTCATCATCACCTCCGCCGTGTCCCTCTCGGTCTATATCCGCTCCAACGCGTACAGGAAGGAGGATACCTTCAGATGAAATGGAGAAAACACCTTGACTGGCTGCTGACGCATCTGACCCTTGTGATCGTCTGCTTTATATTCTTTTTCCCGGTTCTTTGGCTGACACTGGCCTCCTTTTCAGCCACCGGCTCCATCTACGACCTGGGCGGCTTTTTCCCCAAATCCTTCAGCCTCGCGGGCTTCAGGAAGCTTTTTGGGGACACCACCATGTACGACTACCCCAATTGGCTGAAAAACACCCTCTTTGTGGCCGTGGGATCCAGTGTGCTGGGGACGATTCTGGTCATCCTGACCGCCTACACCATCAGCCGCTTCCAGTTTAAGGCCAGAAAGACGTTGATGAAGTCCACACTGGTGCTGAGCATGTTCCCGTCCTTCATGGGAATGACGGCGGTCTACCTGCTGATGGTGAACTTCGGCCTTATAAACCGCCTGTGGGCCCTCATACTCATCTACGCCTCGGGAGCGCCCATGGGATATCTGGTGCAGAAGGGATATTTTGACTCCCTAAGCTCGTCGGTCTTTGAGGCGGCGCGGCTGGATGGGGCCAGCAGCTTCCGCGTCTTTCGCTCCATCGCCCTGCCTCTTTCAAAGCCCATCATCGTCTACACGGCCCTTACCCAGTTTGCATGGCCCTGGAGCGACTTCATCCTCCCGAACCTGCTTCTCAAGAACAAGGACAAGTGGACTGTGGCGGTGGGACTCATGCACCTGGACGAGACGCAGTTCACGCGTTTTGCGGCGGGCTCCATCTTCATAGCCGTCCCCATTGTGATCCTCTATTTCTGCCTCTCCGGCTTCCTTGTCACCGGCGTCACCGCCGGGGCCGCCAAGGAATGAGCGGCCGGCGACCCTCCGACGGCGCCCACATCCGCGCGGACTCCCTATAATAGTTTGTCAACGGCTTTTGAAAGGGCCTGGGGCGGCTGCCCCAGGCCCTTTCGCCCGTATATTCCGGTCACGGCCCGCGAAAGACTTTTTTCCGCCGCGACATGCCGTCAGGCCCGGCGGATGACGCCGCAGGCGATCTTTTCCCCCGCGTTTCCGGAGGGCTGAGTCTTGAAGTCGTCCGGGCCGCCGTGTATCACAACGGTCCTGCCGATAATGTCGCTGACCTTGAACCGGTCTGTAAGGATCTGGCAGTATGCCCTGCCGCCGGCGCTCAGCAGCGGCGGGAGGTCCCCCGCGTGGCGCGGATGTCCCGCGGCCTCCGGGTTATAATGGCCGCGTGTATTCGGAAAGCCGCCGCCGCGGCAATCTCCACCCTCGTGGATATGAAAAGCGAAGAAGCCCGTATCCGTATCGGGCAGGCCGTTTATATCCGCCGTCACCAACGTCCCCCCGCAGCGCGGAAGGAACCGGACCGTTCCCGTCAGTCCCGGCAGCTTCTCTCCGCCGCTGATATGGGCAACGGCCGAGGACATGTTGTTTCCCGTCAAGCAAATCACCTCAAGATCAGGCTATGCCGCGTCGGGCGTTGATGTGAGACGGCGCGCCCCTTCCCCTTGCCGCGGACTGGATCCGGTAGGGAAGCGCCCGAGCTAGCCGCTGTCCGGCGTCCCGGCGCCGGACATATCGGGAGATACGCCTCTTTTTGAGAAAAAGTGCTTGCCAAAGGGGTACGCATGAAATATATTGATTCCATGCGAGATTTGCCCGTAAAATCGGAGTATATAAGTGAAGGGCCTTTCAACTATACGCAAAGGAGGCGGCGGACGTGGACGACCGGGATATCGTGGGGCTCCTGTGGGCAAGGCATCCTCACGGCCTTGAGGAGCTTTCAAAAAAATACGGCGCATACTGCGCCGCCGTTGCCCGGCGTTTTCTGGCGGATGAGTCCGACGTGGAGGAGTGCGTCAACGACGTGTGGATGGCGGCCTGGGGGAGCATACCGCCCCAGAGGCCGGAAAGGCTGGGTACATACCTCGGCAAGCTGACGCGCCGGCTGTGCCTTACGCGCCTGGAGCGGGATCGCGCCCAAAAGCGGGGCGGCGGAGAGGCCGCGCTCTCCGTGGAGGAGCTCTCCGAATGTCTGCCGGGCGGCGCCGGGGTGGAAGGCCCGCTTGAGGAGAAGCGGCTTGCGGAGGCCGTCAACGCGTATCTGAGCACACTTTCGAATACCAAGCGGCGTGTGTTCGTGCTCAGGTACTGGTACGCCGTCCCCGTGCGGGAGATCGCGGCCCGGTTCGGGTTTTCCGTGACCAGGACCTCGAATATGCTCAGCCGCGTCCGGCGCGGACTGCGGGAGCATCTTGAGAAGGAGGACTTTTTTTATGAGTGATAAACATCCTGTTTTTTCGGCCCTGACGGATATTGACGACGCCATCCTTCTGGACGCCGAGCGGGCGTGGGCGCGTCCACCCGCGCGCCGGCGCGCCCTTGTCCCTGTACTCGCCGCGGCGGCGTGCGCGGCGCTCCTGGCGGCGGGGGCGTACGCGGCGGTCAGGGGCCTCCCGGCTGTGAAGAATGACGCCCCGAGCGTAGAGCCGCCGGTAAACCATGCCGTTCCGAATCAACAGCTGGGCGCCGAGCCCGCTGTTCCGGACGGCGGGGGCGAGGGAGCCGTCAACAACGCCTTCCCTGTTGAGTTCAACGACGTTGGCGCGGCCCCGGCCGGGGATCTGGAGATGATAGCGCTGATGGCGGAGGATCTTCACCCCATGAGCGCGGAGGAGTCCCTTGCTTATTTCGGCCTCACCCTCCCCGGGGACGGCCTCATCCCCGGCTTTGCCCTTACAGGCGGCGGGTACGGCGTGTACAGGACGGAGGAGAGGGGCGTATACTACGACGTCAACTCCTACGTATTCACAAACGGCGGCAAGAGCGTCACCCTGACCCTGCGCACGGTCTTTAAAAATCTGATCCCCGCCCCGGAGTGGGTAAAAAACGGGCCGGAGAAGATCGACTTTACGGAGATAAACGGCCGGGAGCTGGCGCTTTTCAGGTATGAGGACGGAAACGGAACCGTGTGCGTGTACACGGAATTTGCGCTGGACGGCGTGATCTTCGCCGTCACCGCCTGCGGGCTTGAAAACAATGAGCTGGCGCTGGCGCTGGCGAGCGTCCTGCCTCAAACGGATCCCGTCCCGGACCCCCACACCGCCGCCGGAGTTGTAACCCATGTGGACAGCCGGACGGAGGACTATTTCGACGGCGCGGAGCACCATCACAGCGAGTATCACGACTACATCACGGTGGACTGCGGCGGCACGGCCCTGACCGTCTGGCTCCCCGGCGAGGCCGGCGGGTTCAACGTCGGAGACAGCGTTACCGTCACCTACAACGGCGAGCCCGCCACGGCCTATAATATCTGGCCGGGACAGCTTGTGAATGTGGAATAAAGCCGCCCCCGCGCCGTATATCTCTCCCTTGTTCTACCCCAACTATTGACATAGAGCCACAAATATCCCCCCGCCCTTCGCGTCCGCCGGGCAGGGGGATATTTGTGATTTGTAAAATGGAACGGAGGCGGCTGCTCCTTTCATGCGCGCGCTCCGACCGTGTCCTCAATAAGGTCGCATATATTGGGCGCGGCGTTTTGAGGGAGGGAGGAGCGCTGTTTCGCAAGCATGCGCTCTCTTACAGGTTCGCTGAGCAATCTGTCGCAGGCGTCCGCCAGCTGCTTTCTGGGGGACGTGACAGGTATGCACATGCCGCGCTTGGAGAAAAAATCCATGTTCAGGGTCTCACACCCCGGGATGGGCGTGACGTGAATGAGCGCGGTGCCCAGAACCGCCGCCTCGGTGGAGGACAGCCCGCCGGGCTTTGAGATGAATATGTCGCAGGCGTGCATGTAGTCCGCGAAGAGGGGCGTGTTGTCAAGGACGGTGCAGCGGGAGGTGTACTTGCGGCGCAGCCTGTCATAGAGGGCCTTGTTGTTTCCGCAGATGACGACGGCGTGGGCGCCGGCAAAGTTTTCAAGCAACGTCCCCACCGTCTCATCCAGGCTCCCCGCGCCGATGCTTCCGCCGGCCACGAGGATATAGAGCTTGTCCCGGTCAAGGCCCAGACGGGCCCTGGCCCCATCCCTGTCGCGGCCCGACATGAAAGCGGGGCGAACGGGTATCCCAAGCGGCGCGAGTTTTTCCGGCGGCAGGCCGCGGGAGAGGAAGTCCTCCGTCAGCGCCGGGGAGGGAGTGATGTACCAGTCGCAGTCCGTCTCCTCGGTGAAGGGTATGCAGGCGTAGTCCGTGGCCACAAAGAAGGTGGCGGGCACCTTCATCCCGCGCCTTTTCATGTGGGTCACGATTTCAGCCGGAAAAAGGTGGGGCATCACAATGGCGTCGCAGGGGTGCTCGTCAAGGTAACGCGCCAGAACGGGCGCCATGCCACGGTTTAAGTGGTATACCGGCGAACGGACAGGCAGTCTCCGGTAGGCGTTCCCAAGCTTATATACCGCCCCGAAGGCCCAGGGGGCGCGCTGAGCCAGGGATATGTAGGCGCTGCTGACGGCGGAGGATGTTTTCCGGCTCCTCAGCGTGTACGGATCGAGAAATGTGACGTTGTGGCCGCGGGATAAAAGCTCGCACTCCACAGCCCTGCCCGCGGCGTTGTGACCGCCGCCCGTCCCGCAGGAGAGTATCAGCGCATCCATAAAAGTTTGACCTCAAGCCTCTCTTTCTCTTCGTGCCCCAGATACATGCGCAGGCAAACGATCGCCGCCATGAAAAGAAAGCTCAGATGTACCGTGGGATCGATGCGTGCCGGAAGCATCATGGCGCAGGTCATCACGTAGGAGGCGATAGTGCGGTAAAAGTGCGGCGAGATCTTGACCACCACGGAGAGAAAGACAAACACCGCCGCGAAAATGAGAACAGGCCTTAGATAGGGGAAAAGCCCCAGAAGCGAACCGAAGGTGACGGCGATGCCCTTGCCGCCGTGAAAGCCGTAGAATATGGGCAGCACATGCCCCACCACCGGGGCCGCCAGCACCAGAAAAAGCTCCGGGCCGTGGGCTGATCCACCGGAGCGCAGGAATAAGTATACCGGCACCGCGCCCTTGGCCAGTTCAAAAATAAGCGTCAATACCCCGCACCAGAAGCCGCCGTAGGTAAAAGCGTTGGCTGTTCCGGGATTCTTGTCGGCGCTCTCCGCGTAACGCTCCCTCACCCCAAAGAGGTCACCGAACACGTTGGCGTACAGGACGCTGCCGGACAAATACGCAATAAGTATGTACAAGATCGTTTTCCCCACGATCCAGCCCTCCTTCGGAATGAAAATGTATGCCTCCCTTTAAGGCTTTGGCAGGACATCATACGATCATGTTATAGGCGTCCTTGCCGGTTCCGCCCATCGGGCGGGAGCGAAAAGACGAAGGCTCGAATGTCCCTCCGCTCATAAGGATGTTATAGCACATTTTTCGCGCGGATTCAAGAGCAATATGGCGGATCTGCCATTTTCCGCGCGGAATCCCCCACGCCTGATTGCAGCCTATTTGAGATTCCTCTCCAGAAATTCCATCACCGCGCCCCATTTGCGCTCACGGTCGGTTTTCTCGTTGAGAAATTCGTGGCGGGAGTTTTCAAACAGCACCATTGACACGTTCTCCATCCCCGCCGTTTCAACATAGAAGTCCCGGAGCTTCCGCACCCCCGCGCCCATGCCGCCTACCGGATCCCTGGCGCCGGAGATGAGCAGGACGGGAAGCTTTTTGGGAAGGGCGGCGATGTACTCTTTCGTGTAAAGGCCCCGAAGTCCCCGGAAAAATCCACGGTAGAAACGGGCGGAGCAGGTAAATCCGCAGAAGGGGTCGGCTTCATAGGCGGCGTTGTTGTCCGCGTCCGCGGAGATCCACTTGCCGTCGTCAAAGCTTTTGGCGTATGCGCCAAAGGACAGCCTTTCAATAAACCTCGCGGGCTTTTTCGCGGGCAGCAGGGCCGCTACAAGGGAGCCCAGATACACCTCAAAGTCCTTCTTGTAAGAGCTTCCGCCGATGATGGCCCCGTCCAGCTTGACGCCGAATCTCGCGATGCAGCTTTGGGTCACAAAGGAGCCGAAGGAGAAGCCAAAGAGAAAATAGGGGAGGGTGGGATAAAGTGCCTTGTAATGCTCCAGGATCGCCTCCTCGTCCCTCGCCACGTCCCCGAACATGTCCGAGTCGGAATACCCTAGGGACTTCTCATCCGTCAGCCCGTGTCCCCGGTGGTCGTCTGCCACCACCACAAAGCCGAACCCATTGAGGAACCGGGCAAACGGCTCATACCTCGCCCCGTGTTCCGCCATGCCGTGGACTATCTGAACCACTCCCACGGGAGAAGCCGCGTCCAGCCACTCATGGATATAAAGCTCCTTGCCGTCAAAGCTCTTGAATCTCACCACAATCGCCCCTTTTCTTTTTATTGTATTATAGAACGGCGGGAAAATCAAGAGTATAAAAGGCCGGTTCCGAAGAACCGGCCTTTAACCCGTTGACAAAGGCTATGCCTTTGCCAACGGAAGAAATTTGCCGGTCCCCTCCATGCACTTCGTACACTCTGGGGACCTAAAAGGGGCAAATTTCGACGTACATGCCGCCGAAATTTGCATAAAATTTTTTTCGTGCCTGCAGGCGCGAAACTCTGCGAGGCTTTGTCTACAGTCTGAAGGCCGGTTCCGAAGAACCGGCCTTTTTAAATCGTTATCGGATCATTCCTTGTCTATGGGAAGCCCCTCGGCCTCGCGCTCACGAATGGCGTCCTTGCGGGAGATGTTCCAGCGGCCGCGCTCGTCGATGCCTAAGAACTTCACCCAGGTCCAGTCGCCCACGTTGAGGACGTCCTCCACCTTCTCGGTGCGCTTGAACTCCAGATCCTTGATGTGGCACATGGCGTCCTTACCCGGAACCAGCTCCACGAAGGCGCCGATGGGGATGACGCGGACGCACTGGCCAAAGTACAGCTTGCCCACCTCGGGGACAAAGCAGATGTCATCGATGATCTTCTTGGCGGCACGGCAAGCCTCGATATCCTGGTTGCTTATGAAAACTGAGCCGTCGTCGTCGATGTCGATCTTGCAGCCGGTGTCGGCGCAGATCTTCTGGATGACCTTCCCGCCGGAACCGATGACCTCGCGGATCTTGTCCGGGTCAATGTGCATGGAGATCATCTTGGGGGCGGACTTGGCCAGCTCATGGCGCGGCTCGGAAATGACCGGCAGCATGATCTCATCCAGGATCTGGATGCGGGCCTCGCGGGTGATCTCAAAGGCGTTCTTAATAATGTCATAGGTCAGACCATCGTTCTTGAGATCCATCTGGATGGCGGTGATGCCCTTCTTTGTGCCGGCGACCTTAAAGTCCATCTCGCCGTGGAAGTCCTCCACGCCCTGGATGTCGATGAAGGTCTTCCAAGAGCCGTCGTCGTCGTGAATGAGGCCGCAGGAGATGCCGGCCACGGGGGCCTTGATGGGCACGCCGGCGTCCATGAGGGCCAGGGTGGAGCCGCAGATGGAGCCTTGGGAGGTGGAACCGTTGGAGGAGAGAACCTCGCTCACCACGCGGATGGCGTAGGGGAACTCCTCGGGGGAGGGGATCACGGGCTCGAGGGCCTTCTCCGCCAGAGCCCCGTGGCCGATCTCGCGGCGGGAGGTGGAGCGGGAGGGCCTGGCCTCGCCCACGGAGTAGTTGGGGAAGTTGTAGTGGTGGATATATCTCTTCTCCTCCTCCTCCCAGATGGTGTCAAGCTTCTGGGCGGCGGAGAGGGTGGCCAGGGTGCACACGGAGAGCACCTGGGTCTGGCCGCGGGTAAAGAGCCCGGAGCCGTGGACGCGGGGCAGGACGCCGACCTCGGCGGCCAGGGGACGAATCTCGTTCATGGCGCGCCCGTCCACACGCTTGCCCTCCAGGAGCCACTGCTTGACCACCTTCTTCTGGATCTTGTAGGTGATCTCCTCCAGCTGTGCGGTGATCTCGGGGTACTCCTCACCGAACTCGGCGATCATCTTGTCAACGACAACGTTGTAGCGCTCCTCACGGACGTTCTTGTCGTCGGTGTCCATGGCGTAGCGCACGTCGTCCAGATACTTCTCCACGATCTTGTCGAAGAGCTCCTGGTTGAAGGAGGCGTGCTCGTACTCAAACTTGGGCTTGCCGATCTCCGCCACCATCTGATTGATGAGGGCGACCACGGGCTTGATGGCCTCGTGGGCGGCGATGATGCCGCCAAGCATCACGTCCTCGGGGATCTCCTTGCCGCCGGCCTCGATCATGACGATCTTGTCCATTGTGGCGGCGATGGTGCAGTACATCTCGCTGACCTCGCGCTCAGCGCTGGTGGGGTTGATGATATACTTGCCGTCGATGAGGCCGAGGCCCACACCGGCGATGGGGCCGGCGAAGGGCACGTCGGAGATGGAGACGGCGGCGGAGGCACCGATCATGGCGGCGATCTCCGGGGCGCAGTCGTGGTCGGTGGACAGCACGGTGCAGGTCACCACCACGTCGTTTCGAAGGTCGGACGGGAAGAGCGGGCGCATGGGCCTGTCGATCATGCGGGAGGCCAGCGTGCCGCGCTCGGAGGGCTTGCCCTCACGGCGGGTGTAGCCGCCGGGGATGCGGCCCACGGAGTAGAGCTTCTCCTCAAACTCCACGGAGAGGGGGAAGTAGTCGATCCCCTCCTTGGGACGGGGGGAGGCCACCACGGTGCAGAGCACGGTGGTCTCGCCGTAGGTGACCAGAACGGCGGAGTTGGCCAGCTCCGCAAGCTTCCCCACCTCCAGGGAGAGGGGCCGGCCGGCCAGGGTCATCTCATATTTTTTGTAGTTGGGAAATTCTCTGTGCTTGATAATCATTTTTAGACTCCTTTGTGTTATTTTCGGAGTCCCGTCTTTTAGCACTTGAATCAATGCCCGACGGGCGGACGTTCATTCAAATACTAAAACGGCAGGACTCCAATTTGACTGTTTTCCGGGACAAAAAAGGAACAATGGGTATTATATGCGGATTCCCGGCCGCATATAATACCCAAACTGTTTACTTTCTGATTCCCAGCTTGGCGATGATGGCACGGTAACGCTCGATGTCCTTCTCCATCAGGTAGTCAAGAAGGCGGCGGCGATGGCCGATCATCTTGTACATACCGAGACGGCTGTGGGCATCGTTCTTGTGGATCTTCAGATGCTCGGTGAGCTGGTTGATGCGCTCGGTGAGTATGGCGATCTGGACCTCCGGCGAGCCGGTGTCGTTCTCACTGCGGCGGTTTGCGTCAATGACCGCGGTTTTCTGCTCCTTGGTGATCATGGTGAAAACTCCTTTCTTTCAATAGTCCCCGCTCAACCGGGTAGAGGGCTGAAAGGCCCCGGCACCGATGCCGGGATGCTCCGCAAAACCAGGTAGAGGGGCAATCCATGACATTTTAGCATAGACTTTCCCTGTTGTAAAGAGAAATTTTCGCTTTTCCTGAGTTTTTGTGGGAAAGATCCCGCCTGAACGGGATGAAAAGCTTACTTCTTCCCCTGCTGGGCCACGTTGAAGGGGCTGCCGTCGCCGGTAAGTCCGTCCCGGCGCAGCATGGTCTCCAGAACGTTGATGTCCGAGGATATGTCCATGGCGTCGGACTCATAGAGTTTGTCCAGCTGCTTACGGAACCCGTCCACCAGGGTGTCCAGGATGCGCTCGATCTCCGCCTTGGCCGACGATATATTCTCTCCCGCGGCGCCGGAACGCTCAAACTCCGCGTAGGAGTTGAGAAGCTTCAGAGTGGTGGGCAGATAGTAGCTCATGAAGGACTTGATCTGGGGCTCCTTCTCGGGCTTTTCCTGAACGGCGGCGAAGATGCGGGAGGTCAGATCCTCCATCTCGTCGATGCGCTTCGACACGCCCTCGTCGGGGATATCGTCGTTGAGCTTGCGTATCCGGCGCAAAATGGCCTTGTAGCGGTCCTCGTTGTCCTCCTCCGGCTCGGTGACGGGCGTCTCCTTCTGCTTCTGGGGAGACGCGCCGGGCTTGAGTACCAGTATGCCCTCTCCGTGGTCGATGTAGGCCGCGGCGGGCAGAAGTCCCTTCCCTATCATGATCTCAAGGTCCTTTACGCATTTCCGGTTCGAGACGCCGGCCTTGGAGGCCAGAGTGGAGATTTGCTCAAAGTCATGGCCCGCAAGGGCCGCGATGTAAAGCTTAAAGCGGTTTTCACGCTTTTTGAGAAACCCCCGGTACGCAAGGCACCCGGCGCCGCCGGCGGCCATGGCGACGGAGGGGATGGACTCGGCCATCACGCTCCAGAAAGGCCAGAAGGACAGTTCGGTGAGATGTCCCAGGGTCGTGATGCCGCCGATAATCAGGAGGAAAAGACCAAGAATGAGAAGGAGAGTGCGAGGCCCATCGGCGGCGTTGGACTTTTTTCCGCCGTCCGCCCGCCCCGGCGCCGCGCCGGTATTCTTTTTCGTGTCCGAGGTCTTGCCGCGGGAGATCATGTTGGAGCCCTCCGCGCCGCCGGAGGGACGGTTCCGGGGGGCGACATTGGCGGGCCCCGACGCCTCCCTGGCGGCCTTTGCCGCGGTGGGGTCAAGAACCACGGTTTTGTCAATGTAGTTTATATAGGCGCGCGAGCCGAGGCGTCCCTCGGCCACCATGCGCTGAAGATCCCGCATGGCCGTGTCGAAGCTGACGCCCACGGCGGAGGCCAGATAGCTGACGGACTCCACCGTCCTGCCCTCGACCATGACCTTGTATTTATTCATCCGCATCTCCTGCATGGAATCGGAGGCTATGTTCCGCTGGCTCGGAGCGATCTTTTTGAAGACGCCTATCTTCCACAGGATCATTAAAAAGCCTATTGGCCAGAACACATTGAAAGCAATAAAGACCCCAATGAAAAATATGATATTGGAAATCGCCGAGTCGCCGCTTTTGTTGTTTCCGTTGCCGTTCATTTTACTCTCCGTTCAGTACTCTGTCCGCGCCCGAACATCGGGCCTGCCAATATATATAACTTATTGCAAATCCCGCGTTTTGTCAAGACAAACTCTATTTTTCCAGAAAAAGATCGTCTATACCGTTTTCGTCAAATTCGTCGAGGTAATCCTCCATCCGGGCCGCCAGCTCCTGATAGTTTTCCTGGGGCACGTCCTCCAGCTCCATGTCGCGCCTTGCCAGCTCCTCGGCCAAAATATCGAAGAACACCGACTCCTCGTAGTCCATGATGGCCTCGTGTATGCCGCCCTCGGAAAAGGCCACGGAGGGCAGAACCACGCCCCGATCCACGTCAAAAAGCTCATCCATGCCCTTTTCCTGGAGACAGCCGGCAAATATGCGGCTCTCCATGTCGTCGTAGTCGGTTATCCTGTCGTCCCCGCGGGCGGAGTTGAGCACCCAGTTGCCAATATACACAAGGTCGAGAAGCCTCCGAAACTCCTTCGTGGAAAGGTCAAAATGGATCATACACAGCACCTCCCGGACAAATCCCTTCTGTCCTTACACTCCATTATAACAACATTCAACGAGAAATTCTACAATTAACACTTGTTTTATTTGCCGGTTTAGAATATATTATTATGGTGAATTTGTATATCCGGAAGATTTGGAGGAGCGTTTTATGGATCCGCGTCCCATCGGGGTTTTCGATTCCGGCCTTGGGGGGCTTACATGCGTCAAGCGCGTCATGGAGCTGATGCCCGGGGAGGACATCGTATATCTGGGCGACACAGGCCGCGTGCCCTACGGCGGCAAAAGCCGGGAGACGATATTGAAATACGCCCGGCAGGATATTGCCTTTCTGCGCCGCCGGGATGTGAAGGCGGTGGTCGCCGCATGCGGCACCGTCAGCACCAACGGCCTTGAGGAGATCGCGGGGGACTACCCCATCCCCGTCTTTGGCGTCACCGACGCCACGGCAAAGGCGGCGGTGCGCGCCACGCGCAACGGGAAAATCGGCCTTATCGGCACCAAGGCGTCCGTGCGGGCAACGGTTTATGACGAAAAGATCCTGCGCCTGATGCCAAAGGCGCGGATATTCAAAAAAGCCTGCCCCCTCTTCGTCCCCATCGTGGAGGACGGCAGGATCGGGGACGGCGAGCCGGTTCTGACCATGGTGGCAAAGGAGTACCTGGAGGAGCTGAAGGCCGCCGGCGTGGACACGCTTATCCTCGGTTGTACCCACTACCCCCTCATCGCCGGCACCATCGGAAGGGTCATGGGCCCGGACGTGACGCTCATCGACACGGGCGCGGAGACGGCGGCGCTCCTGCGGCGGACGCTGGAGAGCGCCGATGCCCTGGCCGCGCGGGAAAAGGGCGCGTACAGCTACTTTGTCACCGACAGCGCCGAGGATTTTGGCAAAACGGCCTCGCTGTTCCTGGGCTTCCATGTGGAGGGCTCGGTGAAGCGCGTGACGCTGGAGGACAGATAGGTGGAGCGGGCCGTCATCACCGTCGACACCCGCGACGGCGCCGGACGCGTCCGGCAGACCCACGCCGGCACGGCGACGCCGCGCCCCGGCGGGATGGTTCTCGCCTATACCGAGACGGGGGAGAACGGCCTTAAAGGCGAGGTGGAGATAACCGCCCTGCCCGGGGAGATCGTGATCGAGCGCCGGGGGGACGTGCGCATGAGGCAGAGGCTGGCGGCGGGACTCCCCACCACGTTCACCTACTCCACCCCCTACGGGGACTTTGACATACGCGTGGACACGGTAAAGCTCCACACGCAGTTTAAAAAGGCCGGCGGCCGCCTCTGGGCGGAGTACTGGCAGCGTTCCGGCGGCGAGCCGGAGAGAAGGACGCTGGAAATCAAATACACCTTTACAAAAGACTGAAAGGATCTGCGGACTATGAACCTTATTGACGAGGCGAAAAAAGAGATAGAGGCGCTTTTGAACGGCGCCTCAGAGAGGGCCGCCCAAAAGGGGACGCTCCCCGCCGGCGTCACTCTGCGGGGAAGCGTGGAGATCCCCAAGGACGTCTCCTTCGGCGACTACGCATCCTCCTCGGCCATGGCGGCGGCGCGGGATATGCGCATGCCCCCCCGGAAGATCGCCGAGGCGCTTGTGGCCGAGCTGGATCTCAGGGACACATACTTTGAGAGCGTCAGCATCGCCGGCGCGGGCTTCATAAACTTCCGCCTGGGGAAACGCTGGTACGGCGACGTGCTACGCGCCGTGGAGCGCGAGGGTTCGGCCTACGGCGCCTCGGATATGGGACACGGCGAAAAGGTCATGGTGGAGTTCGTCTCCGCCAACCCCACGGGCCCCATGCACATGGGCAACGCCCGGGGCGGCGTGCTGGGGGACACCCTGGCAAACGTTTTGAAGCTCACGGGGTACGACGTGTGGAAGGAGTTCTACGTCAACGACGCCGGCAATCAGGTGCATAAATTTGCCGTCAGCATCTACGCCCGGGCCATGCAGGAGAAGTTCGGGGAGGACAGCTTCCCCTTCCCGGAGGACGGCTACCACGGCGACGACATCCGGGAGCTTGCCCGGGGCTTTCTGGAGACGGCCCCCATGTTCCCGGAGGGCGCGGACGAGGAGGCGTGGCTTGACGCCATGGCCGAATACGGCCTTGCGCGGAACATCCCGAAGATGAAATCCGACCTTCAAAAATACGGCATCGAGTACGACGAGTGGTTTTTGGAATCCTCCCTCCACAGCTCCGGCTACGTGGCGGAGACCGTGGAGATCCTGGCCAAAAACGGCTGGACCTACGAAAAGGAGGGGGCGCTCTGGCTCAGGACCGCCGAGCTCCTGCGCCGAAAGTACGTCTCCGAGGGCAAGGCCCCCGAGGAGGCCGGGAAGCTTGACCTGAAGGACGACGTCCTCCGGCGCGCCAACGGGTTTTACACCTACTTCGCCGCCGACATCGCCTACCACCGCAATAAGATCGAAAAGCGCGGCTTCTCCAGGGTCATCAACGTCTGGGGCGCGGACCATCACGGCCATGTGGCAAGATTGCAGGCCGCCGTGGACGGCCTGGGGCTGGAGGGCTCGAAGCGCATCGAGATCGTCCTGATGCAGCTGGTCAACCTCCTCCAGGACGGCCAGCCCGTCCGTATGTCCAAGCGCACCGGCAAGGCCATCGCCTTGAACGACCTTTTGGACGAAATCAGCGTGGACGCGGCGCGCTTTTATTTTAACAGCCGCGTCTCCACAAGCCCCCTGGACTTTGACCTGGATCTGGCCGTGCGGCAGGACAGCGAGAACCCCGTCTACTACGTCCAGTACGCCCACGCCCGCATCTGCACCCTCCGCTCCATGCTTGCCGCCGAGGGGTATGAGGTGAAGCCGGCCGCTCAGGTGCGCCTCGACCTTCTCACCGACGAGACGGAGACGGCCCTTATCAAGCAGCTCTCCGCCTACCCGGAGGAGATCAAGCTCGCCGCCCGCGACCTGGATCCCAGCCGCGTAAACCGCTATCTTGTGGAGCTGGCGGCGAAATTCCACCGGTTCTACAACACCTGCCGCGTCAAGGGCGAGCCGGAGGAGCTGCTGAACGCCCGCCTGAAGCTGGCCGACACCGTCCGCGCCGTCCTGGAAAACGGCCTCGCCGTTCTGGGCGCCTCCGCGCCGGAGAAGATGTGACGCCGCGCAAACGCGCATGAAAGGAGCGCCGGACGATGCGAATGCTCTTTAAACAGCGATTTTTCTCCTGGTTTGACAGCTACGACATCTATGACGAGGCCGGCGGCGTGCTCTACACCGTGCGCGGCCAGCTCAGCTGGGGCCACTGCCTGAAGATCTTCGACCAATATGACAGGGAGGCCGGCACGGTGAAGGAGCGGGTGCTGACGCTCCTGCCCAGGTTCGAGCTGTATCTGGGGGACAACTATTTGGGCTGCGTAAGCCGCGAGTTCTCCTTTTTCCACCCCCGCTACAACATCGACTGCAACGGCTGGCATGTGGAGGGCGATTTCATGGAGTGGGACTACACCGTCACCGACAGCGGCGGCGCGCCTGTCGCCTCCGTCTCCAAGGAGATCCTGCACTGGACGGACACCTACGTCATCGACGTGCGCGACCCACGGGACGCCCTTATGGCGCTGATGCTGGTGCTGGCCATCGACGCGGAAAAATGCTCGCGCTCCAACGGCTGAGGCCGCCGGAGCCGTCCTTTTCATAAAATATACTGAATCGAAAAGAGGGTTTACCATGAGCGAACAGGGAATCGGGACAAAATGCGTCCAGGCCGGCTACACGCCGGGCAACGGGGAGCCGAGACAGATCCCCATTATCCAGTCCACCACCTTTAAATACGCCACCTCCGAGCAGATGGGCAGGCTTTTCGACCTGGAGGAGTCCGGCTACTTCTACACCCGCCTCCAGAACCCCACCAACGACATGGTGGCGGCGAAGATCGCGGCCCTGGAGGGCGGCACGGCGGCCATGCTCACCAGCTCCGGCCAGGCGGCCAACTTCTACGCGGTTTTCAACATCGCCTCCTGCGGCGACCACGTTGTGGCCAGCTCCACCATCTACGGCGGCACCTACAACCTCTTTCACGTCACCATGCGCAAGATGGGCGTGGACTTCACCTTCGTCTCCCCGGACTGCACCGAGGAAGAGCTGAACGCCGCGTTCCGGCCCAACACAAAGGCCGTCTTCGGCGAGACCATCGCCAACCCCGCCCTCACGGTGCTGGACATCGAGAAATTCGCCCGCGCCGCCCACGCCCACGGCGTGCCCCTCATCGTGGACAACACCTTTGCAACGCCCGTCAACTGCCGCCCCTTTGCGTGGGGCGCGGACATCGTCACCCACTCCACCACAAAATACATGGACGGCCACGGGGCCGGCGTGGGCGGGGCCATCGTGGACTCCGGCAAATTCGACTGGCTGGCCCACGCGGACAAGTTCCCCGGCCTCACCACCCCGGACGACAGCTACCACGGCGTCACCTATGCGGAGAAATTCGGCCTGGGAGGGGCCTTCATCACCAAGTGCACCGCTCAGCTCATGCGGGACTTCGGCTCCATCCAGTCCCCCCAGAACGCCTTCATTTTGAACCTGGGGCTGGAGAGCCTTCACGTGCGGATGCCCCGCCACTGCGAAAACGCCCTGGCCGTGGCGAAATTCCTGAAAGACCACCCCAAGATAAGCTTTGTTATCTACCCCGGCCTTGAGGGGGACAAATATCACAGCCTCGCCATGAAATATATGCCCCACGGCACCTGCGGGGTGGTGAGCTTCGGCTTCAAGGGCGGACGCGCCGCCGCCGAGGAGTTCATGAAGCACTTAAAGCTGGGGGCCATCGAGACCCACGTGGCCGACGCCCGGACCTGCTGTCTCCACCCGGCCTCCGCCACCCACCGGCAGATGAACGACCAGGAGCTGGTGGCCGCCGGCATCACCCCCGACCTTGTGCGTATGTCCTGCGGGCTGGAGGACGCCGCCGACCTTGTAGCCGACATCGCCCAGGCCCTTGAAAAGGTGTAAACCGAATAATCCTTATGATACCGTCTCCCTTGCGGGAGACGGTGTTTTTTTGTTCCGTTTTCCCTTATTATAAAAACCATAAATTTTTATTATCTCATATTTCTTTGAAAAAGTCAAGGAAATGGAAATTCCTGTTAAAGACACGGCAAAAACACACGCCAATGGCAGGGCGGGGGAAAAGGTGCGTCAACCGGCGCGTTTTCCCGCGAAACGTCCCCCCTCCGCCCTGAAAAGTGACTGGAAATTCTCCCCAGTTGTTTCTAAGGAGGAAACACTACATGAAGACTCTGAAGAAGACCCTGTGCCTGGTCTTGGCTGTCATCATGGCGGTTGGCGTTCTCGTCCTCCCGGCTGCTGCCGCGGACGACGACGCCTTCACCGATGCGGCGAAGATCAAGCCCGAGTACCGTCAGGCGGTTGACGTACTCAACCTGTTGGAGGTGCTCCAAGGCAACCCCGACGGGAGCTTTGCCCCCCAGGGGACCCTTACCCGCGCGCAGGGCGTCGCGATCGCTGTTCGCATCGTGCTTAAGCCCGACGCCGCCGGCGACCTCCCCAGAACCGCTACCGGCTTCACCGATGTCCCCGCCAAGAACTGGGCTTCCGGTGTTATCGGCTATGCCCACGAGGCCAAGATCGTCACCGGAAACCCTGACGGAAGCTTTGCTCCCGAGGGCCTTTTGACCCGCGACCAGTTCGCCAAAATGCTGCTGGTTGCCATGGGCATCAACGGCAATTACACCGGCACCTATTGGCAGACCAACGTCTACGTCAAAGCCCGTGAGGCCGGACTCCTTTCCGGACTTAACGGCGTCAGCGGCAACGACCTTCTCACCCGTGAGGAGGCCGCCCAGATGGCCCTGAATGCCATTTACAATGAGCGCGCGGTCACCGTTTGGAACGACAAGACCCAGACCTGGGAGATCGCCGATGGCGGCGAGACCCAGAGCGGCAAATATGCTCCTCTGATCAAGACCACCTTTGGCCTTATGGATACCAACGGCGAAGACAACTTCCTTCGTCCCACGAAGGAATGGAAGTTCAAGAACAGCGACGAGGCTGTTCTGACTGTCCCTGTTGTTCCCGTAAAGTCCTACGACGGCACCTTCAACGGCAACGCCGCCAAGGAGCTGAAACTGACCAAGGATAATGTGGAGCTCATCTATAACGGTACAAAGGTAACCTCCGAGATCACCTTTGATGATAACGCGTCCACGGGCCTCTGGATCAACAAGACCACCGGCATCAACGGCTATGAGGTCAGCGTTTATAACAACCCCGACTACAGGGATGCCGACGGGAAAATCGTTTCGGGTGAGAAACCCTATCTCGTAGTTATCCGTGAGGCGTATGTGGCCCAGGTCGGCTCCACCGCCAAGAACGGCGACATCAAATTTACGGTTTACGCGCCCGATAAGACCGGCGGCAAGGAATTCACCGTTGTCGATACGGACGACATCTATGAATCCATCGCCGCGTTTGACGAGGACGAATATGTCGCCGTTTATCCCGGCAAAGACTGGGAGACCGGTAGCACGAACGACGAAGACCTTCTCGAGGTTGCTCCTCTGGAGGCTGAGACCGTCACCATCAAGAGGATCGACGATAATCAGAACAAGAATACCCTCTCCACCGTCACCACCACCGCCGGCAGAACTTTCAATGTCAATCAGAAGGCCGTAATGACGAAGGACGGTTCCACGATCTCCGCGAAGCTCATGGGCGCTGACAAGGATCTCTCCGTCGGCGTCGCCACCCTGTACACCCTCAACGGCAAGATCCTGTTCGTGGATCAGAGCTCGAAGGTCGAGAGCTCCGTGGTTGCCGGCTACGGCTACATGTTCGACTTCAAGCAGGTCCCCCACACCGAGAAGGACGACTGGGCCAGCGAAGGCGGCACCACCGGCGATGAAAAGTACGATTTCTATGCCCGTATCCTCAAGACGGACGGCGAGACCCTGGAGGCCAAGATCGCGGTCGACCAGACAAAGATCGAGTCGGCGAGCTATAAAGCGACAATAAAAACAAAGGGCGTTGGTGAGCTCGTTCACTACAAACTTGGTGAAGACGATGTTTACACTGTGACTCCTGTCACGGGCCATGAAGCGGGCGCCAGCAACAAGCTGGAGATCAGCACCAACAAGTCCGAGGCCAAGCTCCCCGGCGCTTCCTCGAGCCACAGCGTTGCTTTCTCCGGTAAGACCGTGTTCTTCGTTGTCACCACCGATGATGACAAGCAGAACTACAAGGTCACCTCAAGCCTTTACAACATCTATGACATCCCCAATTTCTCCGACGATAAGGGCTATGTCGCGGCCGCGAAGGCTCTTGGTGACAAGGGCGTCAACGGCGGAGCCGTGAGCGAGTCTACCACCGATTTGGCTTCTGTCGTCCTGATCCGTGACGCCAAGAAGACCGAGGTCAAGTCCACCGGCTTCCACTTTGTGGTGGGCAATCCCAACGCCACCAAGGTTCGCCTGCTGCTTGACGAGAATGATGCGTCCAAGTACATCGAGTACTATGTGTACAACGCCGTGATCGACGGCAAGCTCACCACCGTGAAGGTCCAGGCTGGCGTTTCAGATCTGGGAACCGGCGATGGGACTACAGCTGCTCCCTCCAATGAAACGAATCTTGAGGGTATCAAGTTTGTCAAGGATCCCGTTGTTGACGACAACGGCATCATCACTAAATGGGGTACCGATCTGTCGTCTGCCAGTACGGATGAGACGGTCGTTGCCACGGCGGTGACCAAGGTCGTTGACGACCACACCAAGCTCACCGTGAGCGGCGGCCAGGAGGACTACCTCGTTTCCGCGGCCTTCTCCGTGGCCTTTGAGTACAACACGGATGACGGCTCTCTCAAGGAGATCGCTCTGAAGGATATTGAGGATAGCAATGGTAATCACTATGGTGTCCGTAACGACTCCCACACCATCGTATACTCCCTCTTCCTCCAGGCTTCTGAGGACTGATCCCACCCGCGCAATGTAAAACCCCATAGCAGTTTCCGCCCCCGGGCCTCTGCCCGGGGGCGGTTTTTGCCCTTCATACCTCTCCGGAGCGGGGGGATCCGCGCCCGATAGGACGCCGGCGGCGTGTCTTATTCGTGCCTTAAAGGGGCCTGCCGCGTGCGCGGCGGATAAAACGCCTTTATCTGGAAGCATCGGGGGGATTTTGTTGAAACAAAACGGCCATTTTTGGCCATTCGTTATTCAATGATACAAGCTTTCGTTCGCGGGCTCTTTCGGGCTTGACTATGATTTTTCGGTGCAATATAATAATCGTAGAACAGTATCAGAGTTGGCGGCCGGCGCGCCGCCGGGCGGAGAAACCGGGCATTTTATCACATGACGCGGGGAGCTTCGCCTTTCTCTTTTTAAGGATGGTGAGATTAATGAAAAAAGTTGGGATCCTCATGGGCAGCGCCAGCGACCTGCCTGTGGTGGAGAAGGCGTTCGCCACGCTCAAGGAGTACGGCGTACCCTATGAGGCACACGTCTACTCGGCCCACCGCACGCCCGTGGAGGCGCGGGACTTCGCGCTGAGCGCCCGGGAGCGCGGCTTCGGCGTCCTCATCTGCGCCGCCGGTATGGCCGCGCACCTGGCGGGCGCCGTGGCGGCGAACACTACCCTGCCGGTGATCGGCATTCCCTGTAAGTCCAGCGTTCTGGACGGCATGGACGCCCTTTTGTCCACGGTGATGATGCCCCCCGGCATCCCCGTGGCCACGGTGGCCGTCAACGGCGCGCAGAACGCCGCCCTGCTGGCCGTGGAGATCCTGGCCGTCAGCGACGGGACGCTGGCCGCGAAGTTGGACGCCGCCCGCGCGGCCGGCGCGGAGAAGGTGCTGAGGGCGGACGCGGAGCTTCAGGCCGACCTCAACGGCTGACCCGGCCCGCGCCGGAACCGCGCCCTCCCCGCGGGGGAGGGCATTCACAGGACAATCCCCGTTTAAAACGAGGCCCGAACGGGCCGAACATTGAAGTCAGGAGTACGATATATGGGTGGATTTTTTGGCGTAACAAGCAGGAAAAACGCGGTGTGGGACGTGTTCTTCGGCACCGACTACCACTCCCACCTGGGCACCCGCCGGGGCGGCATGGCCGCGTGGAACCCGGAGGACGGGATCCAGCGGGAGATCCACAACATCGAGAACACCCCCTTCCGCACCAAATTCGAGGGGGACGCCTCGGAGCTGCACGGCCCCAGCTGCATCGGCTGTATCTCCGACACCGACCCCCAGCCCCTGCTCATCCGCTCTCATCTGGGTACCTACGCCATCAGCATGGTGGGCATCATCCGCAACCAGGACGAGCTCAGCGAGCGCTTTCTGGACGCCACCTACGGCCACTTCGAGGCCATGGGCGGCGGACGTGTCAACCAGTGCGAGCTGGTGGCGGCCCTCATCAACCAGCAGCGCACCTTTGAGGACGGCATCCGCTTCGCCCAGGAGAAGATCGAGGGCACCGTGTCCCTGCTGATCCTCACCGACCGGGGCGAGATGATCGCCGCCCGGGACAAACTGGGCAGGCTCCCCATTATCATCGGCAAAAACGACGAGGGGTACTGCGTCAGCTTTGAGTCCTTCGCCTTTGAAAAGCTGGGCTACTCCTACGTGCGGGATCTGGGGCCGGCGGAGATCTGCCGCGTCACCGCCGGCGGGTGGGAGACCATCGGCAAGGCGGGGGAGAAGATGAGGATCTGCACCTTCCTGTGGACTTACTACGGCTACCCCAACTCCCGCTACGAGGGAAGCAACGTGGAGGTCAGCCGCGGCCGCAACGGGCGGCTCATGGCAAAATACGACCGGGAGCACCATGGGATCCCCGACGTGGATTACGTCTGCGGCGTGCCCGACTCCGGCGTGGGCCACGCCATCGGCTACTCCAACGAGTCCGGCATCGACTACGCCCGGCCTTTTATCAAATACACCCCCACCTGGCCCCGCTCCTTCATGCCTTACCGGCAGGAGATCCGTAACCAGGTGGCGAAAATGAAGCTTATCCCGGTTCATGAGCTCATCGAGGGCAAAAAGCTCCTCTTTGTGGACGACTCCATCGTGCGCGGCACGCAGCTTGCCGGGACCGTGGACTTCCTGCGCAACAACGGCGCGAAGGAGCTCCATATGCGCTCCGCCTGCCCGCCCATCATGTATGGGTGCAAGTATTTGAATTTCTCCCGATCCACCAGCGAAATGGAACTGATAGCCCGCCGCACCATGCAGGAGCTGGAGGGCGACGAGGGCTTTTCCCACGCCGACGAGTACGTGGACGGCACCACGGCGCGGGGAAAGGCCATGCGGGAGCACATCTGCAAAACTCTGAAATTTGACTCCCTGGAGTATCAGACGCTGGACGGGACGCTTTCCGCCATCGGAATCGATAAATGCAAGCTCTGCACATATTGTTGGAATGGCGAAGAATAAGGAGGGAGCTTAAAGTATGAACGACTCCAAATCTGATTTTTACGCCTCCGCCGGGGTGGACATCACCGCAGGGTATAAGGCGGTGGAATTGATGCGCGCCCACGTCAAGCGCACCGTCATTCCCGGCGCGGACGACGACATCGGCGGCTTCGGCGGCGCTTTCGTACCCGATCTCCGGGGCATGAAGGAGCCTGTCCTGGTCTCCGGCACCGACGGGGTGGGCACCAAGGTGAAGCTCGCCTTTGAGCTTGACCGCCACGACACCGTGGGCATCGACTGCGTGGCCATGTGCGTCAACGACATCGTCTGCTGCGGCGCGAAGCCCCTCTTTTTCCTGGATTACATCGCCTGTGGGCGCAACATCCCGGAGAAGATCGCCGCCATCGTGGGCGGCGTGGCCGAAGGGTGCGTCCGCGCCGGCTGCGCCCTCATCGGGGGCGAGACCGCCGAGCACCCGGGCCTTATGCCCGAGGAGGAGTACGACCTGGCCGGTTTCTCCGTGGGGATCGTGGACAGGGAGAGAGTCCTAAAGCCGGGATCGGTCGCCGAGGGCGACGCCATCATCGCCCTCAGATCCTCCGGCGTCCACTCCAACGGCTTCTCCCTGGTGCGCAAGATTTTGGCCGACTCCGGAACCGCCCTCACCGACACCTTTGAGGAGCTGGGCGGCAAGTCCATTGGCGAGGTGCTTCTGACGCCCACGAGGATCTACGTCAAGCCCATCCTCGCGCTTCTTGACGCGGTGGAGGTGAGGTCGGTGGCCCACATCACCGGAGGCGGCTTCTATGAGAATATCCCCCGCGCCCTCCCGGAGGGGCTGGGCGCGAGGATAGACAAGTCCGCCCTAGATATTCCGCCCATTTTTAAGCTCCTGGCGAGACTCGGAAATGTACCCGAGCGGGAGATGTTCAACGTCTACAACATGGGCGTGGGA
This sequence comes from uncultured Oscillospiraceae bacterium, assembly GCA_947589225.1. Classification (GTDB taxonomy): domain Bacteria; phylum Bacillota; class Clostridia; order Oscillospirales; family Oscillospiraceae; genus RUG626. The sequence goes on from CANQBC010000001.1 coordinate 104,904, forward strand.
ATGGCCGTTATCGTGAATCGGCAGGACGCCGATATGGCGCTGCAGGTGCTCCGCGCCGCCGGGGAGGACGCCTATGTGTGCGGCACGGTGGTGAGATCGGAAAAGAGGATGGAGCTATGCTGAGAGCGAGGATCGCGGTGCTGGTCTCTGGCGGCGGCACCAATCTGCAGGCGCTTATAAACGCGCAGGAGAGCGGAGAGCTCCGGGACGGCGAGATCGCCCTTGTGGTCTCCAATGTGGCCGGCGCCTACGCCCTGGAGAGGGCGCGGATGGCGGAGATTGAGACGCTGACGCTCATCCGGCGCGAGCTGGGGGGCCGCGTGGGCTTCGAGGCGAAGCTCCAGGAGGAGCTGGAGGCCCACGGCATCGACCTTATCATCCTCGCCGGCTTTATGAGCATCCTGAGCGGGGAATTCACGGCCAAATGGCCCAACCGCATTATCAATGTCCACCCGGCGCTGATCCCAAGCTTCTGCGGCAAGGGCTTTTACGGCCTCCATGTCCACGAGGCGGCCCTGGCGTACGGCGTCAAGGTCACCGGCGCCACGGTGCATTTTGTCAACGAGGTGCCCGACGGCGGAAAGATCATCGCCCAGAAGGCCGTGGAAGTGGAGGACGGCGACACGCCGGAGATTTTGCAAAAGCGCGTCATGGAGCAGGCCGAATGGGTCATTCTGCCCCGGGCCGCCCAGCGGGTGTCAAAAGAAATCGTGGAGGGGAAAATATGATTTACGACATCGCAAAACTGCTTTCAGAGAACACATATCCGGGCCGCGGCATCCTTTTGGGCCGCAGCAAGGACGACAAAAAGGCCGTGGTGGCCTACTTCATCATGGGCCGCAGCCAAAACAGCCGCAACCGGATCTTTGAAAGGACGGAGGACGGCATACGCACCAAAGCCTTTGACGAGTCCAAGATGGAGGATCCCAGCCTCATCATCTACCACCCGGTGCGTGTTCTTGCCGGGAACACCATCGTCACCAACGGCGACCAGACGGACACCATAGCCGACGGCCTGTCGGCGGGACTCAGCTTCGCCGACGCCCTCAGAACCCGGGAATTCGAGCCGGACGGCCCCAACTGGACGCCCCGTATCTCCGGCATCGTGGGCCCCAACGGCGGCTACAAGCTCTCTATCCTCAAATCTCAGGACGGCGATCCCCGGTGCTGCTGCCGGTACTTCTATGAGTACCAGAAGCCTATCGCCGGAACGGGCCACTTCATCCACACCTATAAGTGCGACGGGAACCCCATCCCCAGCTTCGAGGGGGAGCCGGAGAGGGTCGCCATTGAAGCCGAAACCGCCAGGGATTTTGCGGATCTCTTGTGGGACAAGCTCAACGAGGATAACAAGGTGTCCTTGTATGTGAGCTATATCGATATCGCCTCCGGCGAGGCTGACAGCGTCATCATCAATAAGAACGTGTGAGGTGCGAAATGACTGAATTTGAACTGAAATACGGCTGCAACCCCAACCAGAAGCCGTCCAAAATATTCATGCGCTCCGGCGCGGAGCTGCCTTTAGAGGTTCTGAACGGCCGGCCGGGGTATATAAACTTTTTGGACGCCCTCAACTCCTGGCAGCTGGTTCGGGAGCTGAAGCGCGAGACGGGCCTCCCCGCCGCCGCCAGCTTCAAGCACGTCTCGCCCGCCGGGGCCGCCGTGGGCAATCCGCTCAGCGACGAGCTGAAGGCCGCCTGCTTCGTGCGGGACATTCAGGGCCTTGACGATTCGCCCCTGGCCTGCGCCTACGCCCGCGCCCGGGGCACCGACCGCATGAGCAGCTTCGGCGACTGGATCGCCCTTAGCGACATCTGTGACACCACCACAGCCAGGATCATCAAGCGGGAGGTCTCCGACGGCGTCATCGCCCCCGGCTACACCCCCGAGGCGCTGGAGATCCTATCCGCCAAGAAAAAGGGCGGCTACAACGTGGTGAAGATCGACGCCGGCTACGTGCCCGAGCATGAGGAGACCAAGGAGGTCTTTGGCGTCACCTTCTCCCAGGGACGGAACGATTTCAAGATCGACTACGAGCTTTTGAAAAACGTGGTGACGAAGAATAAGGACATCCCGGAGAGCGCGAAGCGGGATCTGGTGATCTCCCTCATCACCCTCAAATACACCCAGTCCAACTCCGTCTGCTACGCCTCCGACGGACAGGCCATCGGCGTGGGCGCCGGCCAGCAGAGCCGCATCCACTGCACGCGCCTGGCGGGCGGAAAGGCCGACACCTGGCATCTGAGGCAGTCCCAGCGCGTCCTGGAGCTGCCCTTCCTGAAGGGCCTGGGGAGAGCCGACCGGGACAACGTTATCGACGGCTTCATCAATCATAACGAGGAGGACGTCACCGCCGACGGCGTCTGGCAGCGCTACTTCACCGAGCGGCCCCGGTATTTCTCCGCCGAGGAGCAGAGGGCGTATCTCGATAAGATCACCGGCGTCAGCCTCGGCTCCGACGCCTTCTTCCCCTTCGGCGACAACGTGGAGCGGGCGCACAAGAGCGGCGTTCTGTACATCGCCGAGCCGGGCGGTTCCGTCCGGGACGACAACGTCATCGAGGTGGCGGACAAGTACGGCATGGCCATGGCGTTTACAGGTATGAGGCTATTCCACCACTGATCTGGCTTGAAAGGGCTGCGCCCTTTCAATGCCAAGGAGAACGTGCGGAAAAATTATCTGAATTTTGCTAAATTTAGATAATTTTCCCTGCTGTTTTGCTCCATGCACGGCCCGCAGGGCCGCACACTCCGCAAAACAAGAGGGATTTTTTCCAAGGCTCATGTCCTTGGAAAAATGATTTAATTTAAGGATATTGTTTATGCTTTTGGAGGGGCTTATGAAAATTCTTGTCGTCGGCGGCGGAGGCCGCGAGCACGCTATTATCAAGGCCATCAGGAAAAACCCGGCGGTGGACACCATCTACGCCCTTCCCGGCAACGGCGGCATTGCCGCGGACGCCCAGTGCGTCCCCATCGGGGCCACGGACATCGAGAAGATCGTGGCCTTCGCCGCGGAAAACGAGGTGGATTACGCCGTCGTCGCCCCGGACGATCCGCTTGCTCTGGGGTGCGTGGACGAGCTTGAAAAGGCGGGCATCCCCGCCTTCGGGCCAAAGAAGAACGCCGCCATTATCGAGGCCAGTAAGGCGTTCTCCAAGAGCCTCATGAAAAAATACGGCATCCCCACGGCCCAATCTAAAACCTTTACGGACATGGGGCAGGCGCTTGCCTACGTGGAGCGGGTGGGCGCGCCTATCGTGGTAAAGGCCGACGGCCTGGCCCTGGGCAAGGGCGTCACCGTCGCCCAGACGGTGGGTCAGGCCAAGGAGGCCATACGCGACATGATGGAGGGCGGCAAGTTCGGCGCCTCCGGCGCCACCGTGGTCATCGAGGAGTACCTGGAGGGCCCGGAGGTCTCGGTCCTGAGCTTCACCGACGGCAATGTAGTGATCCCCATGGTGTCCAGCATGGACCACAAGCGCGCCGGGGATGGGGACACAGGCCCCAACACCGGCGGCATGGGTACCGTCGCCCCCAACCCCTATTACACCCCCGAGGTGGCCGAGCGGTGCATGAGGGAGATCTTCCTGCCCACCATAAAGGCGATGAACGCCGAAGGGCGGACCTTCAAAGGGTGCCTCTACTTCGGACTCATGATCACCGCCGACGGCCCCAAGGTCATAGAATACAACTGCCGCTTCGGCGACCCGGAGACCCAGGTGGTGCTGCCGCTTCTGGAGTCCGACCTTCTCACCGTCATGCGGGCGGTGACCGAGGGGAGGCTTGCGGAGACGGAGGTCAAGTTCTCGGATAAATCCGCCGCCTGCGTGGTGGTAGCCTCCAGAGGCTACCCGGTCAAATACCAGAGCGGGTATGAGATCGTCCTTCCCGAGACAGGGGAGGGCAGGGAGATCTACGTGGCCGGCGCCGAGATAAAGGAAGGAAAGCTTCTCAGTCACGGCGGGCGCGTCCTGGGCTGTGTGGCCGTGGAGGACACGCTGGAGAAGGCCGTCAAAGAGGCGTACAGGGTGGCGGACGCCGTGAAACTTGAGAACGGCTTTACGCGCCGCGACATCGGAAAACGGGCGCTGGACGCCTTGAATAAATAAGAGGTAGCAGGAAATGGTTTACAGAGTATATGTGGAAAAACGAAACGGACTGACCCTTGAGGCCGACGCGCTGGCGGGAGACCTTCGGGAGTTCCTTGGAATAAAGAACCTTCGCGGCGTCCGCGTCCTGAACCGCTACGACGTGGAGGGCATAGATGAAGAGCTGTTCAGAACCGCCGTGCGCACCGTGTTCTCCGAGCCGCAGCTTGACGTCACGTACGACGAGCTCACCGCCGAGGGAACGGTCTTTGCCGTGGAGTTCCTCCCCGGCCAGTTCGACCAACGCGCCGACTCGGCGGCCCAGTGCATACAGATCATTTCCCAGGGCGAGCGCCCCACCGTGCGCACCGCCAAGATCTACGTCCTCCGGGGCAAGCTCTCAAAAGAGGACGTGGAAAAGGTAAAAAGGTACGTTATCAACCCCGTGGAGGCCCGGGAGGCCGGCCTTGAAAAGCCCGACACCCTCAAAACCGACTACACCATCCCCACCGCGGTGGAGACGCTCGAGGGCTTCACAACTCTGAGCCACGAGGCTATCGAGGCGTTTGTCGCCAAATACGGCCTCGCCATGGATGCCGACGACCTTCTCTTTTGCCGGGACTACTTTAAGTCCGAGGGCCGTGAGCCCACCATCACCGAGATCCGCATGATCGATACCTACTGGTCCGACCACTGCCGCCACACCACCTTCCTCACCCACATCGACAGCGTGGAGTTCGAGGATCCGGACGCCCAGTCCGAGTATGAAAACTACCTGGCCATGCGCACTGAGTGCGGCGACAAAAAGCCCCGGTGCCTCATGGATATCGCCACCGTCGGAGCGAAGTACCTGAAGAAAAAGGGCCTGCTCCCGAAGCTTGACGAGTCCGAGGAGATCAACGCCTGTACCGTCAAGATCCGCATCAAGGTCGACGGAGAGGAGCAGGATTGGCTCCTCCTCTTCAAGAACGAGACCCACAACCATCCCACGGAGATCGAACCCTTCGGCGGCGCGGCTACCTGCATCGGCGGCGCCATTCGCGACCCGCTTTCGGGCCGCAGCTACGTTTACGCCGCCATGCGCGTCACGGGGGCCGCCGACCCGACGGTGCCGGTATCCGAGACTATGGCCGGCAAGCTTCCCCAGCGTCGGCTCGTCACCGGCGCGGCCGCGGGCTACAGCTCCTATGGCAACCAGATCGGCCTTGCCACCGGTATCGTGGATGAGATATATCACCCGGGATACGCGGCCAAGCACCTGGAGATCGGCGCGGTTCTGGGCGCGGCCCCGGCTGAGAACGTCCGCCGGGAGGCGCCGGCGCCGGGGGATATCGTCATCCTTCTGGGCGGCCGCACGGGCCGCGACGGCATCGGCGGCGCCACAGGCTCCTCCAAGGCCCACAACGCCCACTCCGTGGAAACCTGCGGTGCCGAGGTCCAGAAGGGCAACGCCCCCGAGGAGCGCAAGCTCCAGCGGCTTTTCCGCAACCCCCTGGCCACGCGCCTCATCAAGCGCTGCAACGATTTTGGCGCCGGCGGCGTCAGCGTTGCCGTGGGGGAGCTCGCCGACGGTCTGCTCATCGATCTCAACGCCGTTCCTAGGAAGTATGAGGGCCTTGACGGCACCGAGCTTGCCATAAGCGAGTCCCAGGAGCGCATGGCGGTCGTTGTATCCCCCGAGGACAAGGACGAATTCGTGACCCTGGCGGAGAGCGAAAACCTTGAATCCACCGTGATCGCCGTGGTCACAAGGGAGCCCCGGCTCGTGATGGAGTGGAACGGGAAAAAGATTGTGGACATCTCCCGGGATTTTTTGAACACCAACGGCGCGCCCAAGCACACCGATATCAAGGTAGCCGCCCCCAGGGCGGTCGAGGCCGAGGTCATCGGCTCCTTTGCCGACAATATGGGTAAAACCGTCTCCGATCTGAATGTCTGCTCAAAGCGCGGGCTTTCCGAGCGCTTTGACTCCACCATCGGCGCTGCCAGCCTTCTCATGCCCTTCGGAGGCAGAAACCAGCTCACCCCCATCCAGGCAATGGCCCACCGCCTCCCCCTGGATCACGGCCGCACGGACGCCTGTTCCTTCATGGCCTGGGGCTACGATCCGGCCGTCATGGAGGCCAGCCCCTTCAGGGGAGCGTACCTGGCGGTTGTGGAATCGGTGAGCAAGCTCATCGCCGCGGGCGCGTCCTTTGAGGACGTGTATCTCACCTTCCAGGAGTACTTCTGCCGTCCCGGCAATAAGCCCGAGCGCTGGGGCCAGCCCCTGGCCGCGCTTTTGGGCGCGCTGAAGGCCCAGAGGGAGCTGGGCATCGGCGCCATCGGCGGCAAGGACTCCATGTCCGGCTCCTTTGAGGACCTGGACGTGCCGCCCACGCTGGTGAGCTTCGCCGTCACCATGGGCACGGAGGATCAGGTGGTCTCCAACGAATTCAAATCCGCCGGCCACAAGGTCATATGGCTCAGACCCGCCTATAAAAACGGCCTACCCACCGCGGAGAGCCTGAAGGCCCTCTACAACAAGGTCACGGATCTGCTCCGTTCCGGCGAGGCCGTCACGGCCTACACGCCCACCTGCGGAGGCCCCGCCGAGGCCGTTTTTAAAATGTGCGTCGGCAACGGCGTCGGCTTTAAATTCTCCAGCGGCGTAAAGATGGAGGACATCTTCGGCACCGCCTACGGCTCCTTTATCCTGGAGCTCACCGGCGAGACGTCCGAGAATGTCCTTGGAGTCACCACCGCCAGCGGGGAGGTGGAGTACAGGGACGAGGCCGTGGAGCTGAATACGCTTCTCGCCGCCTGGGAGGGCAGGCTGGAGAAGGTCTACCCCACCCGCGCGGGCGAGACCGTGTCCGCCCCCGAGTACAGCTTCCTCGCCATCACGCGGGTAAGCCCCAAAACGGCCGTCGCCAGGCCCCAGGTGCTGATCCCCGTGTTCCCCGGCACCAACTGCGAGTATGACACCGCCAGGCGCTTCGAGGAAGCGGGGGCCGAGACGAAAATATTTGTCGTCCGCAACCAGTCAAGCTCCGCCATAGCCAGAAGCGTCGAGGAGTTTGCGGATCTTGTGAACGAGTCCCAGATCGTCTTTATCCCCGGCGGCTTCTCCGGCGGCGACGAGCCCGACGGGTCGGGTAAGTTCATCACCGCGTTCTTCAGAAACGCCGCGGTCAAACAGGCGGTCACCGATCTTTTGGAGCGCCGGGACGGCCTTATGGGCGGCATCTGCAACGGCTTCCAGGCCCTGGTGAAGCTGGGGCTCGTGCCCTACGGCAGGATCGTTGACACCGACGAGACGTGCCCCACGCTGACCTTCAACACCATCGGCCGCCACCAGTCAAGGCTTGTCCGCACAAAGATCGCCTCCAACAAGTCCCCCTGGCTGGCCGCCACCGAGCCCGGACAGATCTTCACCGTCCCCATCTCCCACGGAGAGGGCAAGTTCCTGGCCTCCGCCCAGACGGTCGCCCAGATGGCCGAGCGGGGCCAGATAGCCACCCAGTACGTGGACTTTGACGGTAAGCCCACCATGGATATCGCCCACAACCCCAACGGCTCCGTGGCCGCCATCGAGGGCATCACCAGCCCCGACGGGCGCGTATTCGGCAAAATGGGCCACTCGGAGCGCATCGGCGGACTTTACAGGAATGTCCCCGGCCAGTACGACATGAAGCTTTTTGAGTCCGGTGTCAAATACTTTAAATGACCTTGCTTTGCCTGAGAATACAAAAAATGATTAAAGCAAGTACGATTTTCACTATATTAATGTAATTTTTATGTATGAATGGGCCGCGGCAGGGGAAAACCGTCTTGCCGCAGCCCATTTCTCCCTTTTTGCTTGACAAAATTTATAAAAAGTTTATGATTATTACATAATGAGTAAAATATTAGAGGTTATCTTATGAAAGAGAACAAGATGGGCGTCATGCCGGTGGGGAAGCTTCTTATCACCATGTCCCTGCCCATGATGGCATCCATGCTGGTGCAGGCGCTCTATAACATTGTGGACAGCGTTTTTGTCAGCCGTGTTTCAGAAAACGCCCTGACGGCGGTGTCCCTGGCTTTTCCCATTCAGACGCTGATCGTCGCCTTTGCCAACGGCGTGGGCGTGGGCATGAACGCTCTGCTGTCCCGGGCGCTGGGGGAGAAGCGGCCTGATGAGGCCAACAAGGTCGCCCGTCACGGTGTGATCCTGATGGCGGCGTCCTACGTCCTGTTCCTGCTGTTCGGCATGTTCCTGACCCGTCCCTTCATGGCGACCCAGGTCACGGCGGACACCGACCCGGAGATCTTGGAATATGGCGTCCAGTACCTCTCCATCGCCTGTATTTTTTCCTTCGGCATTTTCGGCCAGATACTGTCCGAGCGCCTTTTTCAGTCCACTGGCCGCACGGTCTACTCCATGGTGACCCAGGCGACCGGCGCGGTGATCAATATTATCCTGGATCCCATCATGATCTTTGGCCTTTTGGGCTTCCCACGCATGGAGGCCGCCGGCGCGGCTGTGGCCACCGTCATCGGCCAAATAACGGCCGCGATTCTGGGCGCGGCGCTGAATTACTTCTGCAACCGGGAGATAAAACTTGAGATAAAGCGCCTCTTTGAGATCGACATGGGCGTTATAAAGCATATGCTCCTCATTGGTATACCCACGACGGTCATGCAGGCCATCGGCTCGGTGATGAGCTATGTGATGAACCGCATCCTCATGGCCTTCTCATCCACCGCCGCGGCGGTGTTCGGGGCGTATTTCAAGGTCCAGTCCTTTGTATGTATGCCCGTGTTCGGCCTTAACGCGGGGATGGTGCCGATCATCGCCTACAACTACGGCGCGAGGAGTCGGGATAGGATCGACCGGTGCGTTAAGCAGAGCATCCTCATCGCTGAGCTCATAACGGCAATCGGCTTTGCGGTCTTTCAGCTCATGCCGGACAAGCTGCTGGGCTTTTTCGACGCCTCCGAATATATGCTCCAGATCGGCGTTCCGGCGCTCCGCATCATCTCCATCCACTTTTTGATGTGCGGCGCGTGCATCGTCATCGGCTCCGTCTTTCAGGCCCTGGGGAACGGGATGTACTCCGCCATTGTGTCCTTCCTGCGCCAGATCGTGGTGCTGCTGCCTGTGGCGTATATCTTCTCGAAGGTATTCGGCCTCTCGGCTGTCTGGTGGTGTTTCCCCATAGCCGAGTCCGTGTCTCTTACCGTCTCACTCATACTTTTAAGGCGTATATACAAAAACCTGGTCAACAAATTGTGAGGAAAGGAGAACCCTCCATGTATTCCACTTCCCGTGAATTGAAGCACACCGCAAAAACCCGAATTCGGGAACGCCTGTTCCCCATGATGGCGATCGCCGCGATCTTCATATTGGCGGACTATCTGATCGGCTACTTCTCCAGTGAGCTTTCGGGTTACAACGACTGGATGAGGGAGATAAACAGGCTTATCTCCACATACGCCGGAGAGATCCAGGCGGCGGTCAACGATCCGACGGAGCTTCAGGCCATCCTGCTGCGCATTTACGCCGCCATGCCCACTTTCCCGGATTTCATTTCCGGCAGGAGCCTTGTGGGGCCGCTCCTTTCGGTGCTGGTGTCGCTGATGAGCTACCCCCTTGCGGCCGGCTATGCCCACCATATCCTCGTTGAAAGCCGCCGGCAGAACACCAATGCGGGCTTTCTGATGCACGGCTTTAAGGTGACCTTCAAGGCCGTTGCCATCGGCGTGCTTACCGGCCTTCTCACCGGGCTGGGGCTGGTGCTGTTCGTGATCCCCGGTTTTATCCTGTCTCTGCGCTACTCCCAGGCTGTTTTCATTCTGATGGACGACCCGGACAAGGGCCCCATCCAGTGCATGAGGGAGTCGGGGCGGCTAATGCGCGGCAGGAAGTGGGATCTTTTCAAGCTATATTTCTCCTTCCTTCTCTGGCTCATCGTCTCAAACCTGGTGACCGCCCTCATCGGCGCGCCGGTGCTGAACATCTACCTGACCCCCTATATAAACCTCGCCGCCGCATTCTTCTACAATGAACTTGTACACCATGAGGATCCCGGCCCCGAGCCGATAGAGATGTAAAAACCACTAAGCCTGGAGAAGATGATAGAGATGAAAAAAATCAAAAGTCCGATCAAAATATACCTGGTATGTATTTTTGTCGTATGTTATGGACTGGGGATACTTGAACTTCTGGACGGGACAGGCAGATTTTATAATTTTCTGGGCGTTGCGTTCACTTTTCTGCCTGTTGTGATCGCTTTTCTTACACGGCGCGTTACAGAGCGGCGCGCGAGGTTTAAGCTGTCCTTAAGAGTCTGGAAAAATCCAAAGGCATGGCTGTTTTCCGCGTTTGTTCCCGGGGTGCTGATCGCGTTGGGAGCCGCCCTGTATTTTATTATTTTTCCCACCGAATACAGTGGAGTGTTTCATTATGGGGCTCTGCTGAAAACAGACGCCGAGGCAACAATAGGAAGTCCCGCGCTTTTTGGAACGGCGTGCGTTTGCGCGGCCGCCCTGCTGATCCCGGTTCAGTTGCTTGAACTGGGGGAAGAAATTGGCTGGCGCGGATATCTCCTTGGCTTTCAGATAGAAAAATACGGTAAGAAAAAAGCGGTGCTGATTAATGGGATCGAGTGGGGACTGGCCCATCTTCCTTTGATCTACTTTGGATTCAATTACAGTTTGAATAATCCGGGGGCCCCTTGGTCTAATATGGCCATGATGATGGTGACGTGCGTCGTGCTTGGCGTTCTGTTTTCTTACATTACCATACAAACCGGTAATTGTATGTATGCGGCGATCATGCACGGTGTTGTAAATGTTATCGGTGAGCTGCCCGTATATTTGACATACGAATTGGAGAGCGGCCTCCTGGGGCCGAATCCCACCGGACTTGTTGCGATATCCCTGCTTGGGATACTTTCCGTTGCGCTTTTTATTAAGCTGGACAGCTCGCGACAAATTCCCGCCTGTCAGGGAGAAGCAAAAACCCTTTAGGAATAAAATTGCTTACCTCCATACAAAGTCTCGCGGCCATGATTCGTGCGCTCGGAGGGTTCTCTGGCAGCAGAAGGCCAGCCTCCGGGGGGATCCTTTCGCCGCTTCAGCGGCTGACCAACGGATGCGAAGGTCGCGTTTTGTACATCGTCAAACGGGAAGTCCGCCGCGCGTCTTTCTCTGCTGGACGAGCCGGAAAACCGAATACCGGAAACCAGACCGCCCCGCACCGGCTCCCAGGTGAAAAGACGGCGGCTTTTTCAGAAAGAGAAGGATGGTATGGCTGCCGCCGTACCATCCTTCTACGCTTATCCCGCGATTCAATAATCGCGGGAGTAATACCAATTTAATTAAAAGAATTTTACAGACGCCCGCCGTTAGTCCGGGCGGCGGAATTGATTTTATCGGTTATCCCTTCTGAAGCTCGCCCGTCATGCGGGGGAGGGGATTGACAGGCGTGGAGCCGTCGGGGCGGATCTCAAAGTGAAGGTGGGAGCCGGTGACCACGCCGGTGCGGCCCATCTTCCCTATGAGCTGGCCCTGGGCCACCTTTTCGCCCTCCTCCACAAGGATCTCCTGCAGATGGCCGTAGTATGTGACGGAACCGTCGTCGTGCCGTATTTTTATGAGGTTTCCGTACCCGCTGGAACTGCGCTGAGCGTATATGACCGTCCCGCCGTCGGCCGCGACGATGTCGGTTCCGTCGGAGTTGGCGATGTCGAGCCCCTGGTGGTTCGAGGAGCCCACTTTCACGCTGCGTCCGCCGAAGCCCGAACTGATGACGCCCGTGGTGGGCCAGATATAAAAGCCCTTTGAGTCGGTCCTGGAGCCGGGAAGCGCCCCCTGGGAGATCACCTCGTCTACAACGGGGGCCGTGACAATGGTGTACTTGAGCGTCTCAAGAATGGGTTCCCCGTCGCGCAAAATGACGCTGTATGTGTTGACCTGCTCACCGTCCCGCCCCTTTTGCAAGAGCTCCACCTCGTCGGAATAGCCGTCCTCCACCAGCACGGTCTCGGTGGCGTAGGGAACAGACTCGGTTCTGCGCCACGTCTCCTGAGTGAGAACCGTCAACGGCGCGTTTCCCTCCTTGGGATCCAGAAGCGCAAGGGCGTCCTCCGCGTCCATAATCTCGTCCTCTCTCACCTGGCAGGGCTCAACGCTTACGGTCTTAGAGAACGCCGCCACCTCGGTGGCGGGGGTGGAGGCCCTTTTCAGTATGGTGTCAAGCACCGCCTGGGCCTCCTCCCCGGAGGCCAGCACAACGGCGCGTTCCCCGTCAATCATCACGGCGCAGCCCTCCACGGTGGAGGCCTCCCCGAGCTCCGCCCGCGCGGTGAGGAGTCCGGGGGACACGGTGAGCAGGGAAAGTCCCAGCCCCGCCGTGGCAAGACACGTCAGCAGCCGCACCCTTTTCACGGGAGTTGTAAGCTTTTCGGCACGTTTTTTTAAAAACATGAAGAATGTCTCCTTGAAATTAAAAAAAGTTACAATCGAGTTACAAAAAGTAACGAAACGTAATATACACCTTTTCAGGATACTTGTCAACACCCTCGACAGAAAGCAGTAAAAAAAGTCAAATATTCCTCCCGCCAAGTCAGTAGAATTAAGAGTACAGGCCGCGAGGGGCCGGAATTCAAATTGAGAGGAGGAGGCGCATGGCGATGGAGGAGAGACGCCCCATACCTGAGGCCGCTCACAGCCTGAGTCTGGATGGGAGAAGGAGGCTGCTTGTTTCGGGGGTCACGGATGTGGAGAGCTTCAACGAGCAGGAGGTCATAATGGGTACCACCATGGGAACGCTCACCGTCCACGGGGAGGATATTCACATGGAAAAGCTCAGCGTGGACAGCGGCGACGTGGTGGTGACGGGGGAGATAATTGCCCTTGAGTACGAGGATGCGCCGGTGAAGGGCGAGGGCTTTTTTGCACGGCTTTTCAGGTGAGAGATGCAGGTATCGATCACATCACAAGCCGCAGAGGCGGGGGTGTCGCTTCTTATTGGCATATTCGCCGGGGTGCTCTACGATTTTCTGCGGGTAATAAGGCGTTCGGTGAGATCAAAGGCCGTGACGCTCATCTCTGACGGGCTTTTCTGGCTCGTCTGCGCCGCGCTGCTCTTTGCTCTAGGTCTGTCGGCCGGGGGAGGACGTCAGAGCATCTTTATCCAGGCAATGGCGGCGCTTGGCGCGGCGTTGTATTTTCTCACCGTGAGTCCCCTGGTTTTGGAGTTTGGGGCATTTATATCGGCCATAATAGGCCGAGCCTTGGCGATCTTTGCCGTCCCCATAAGGTTTATGGTAGAGATTTTGAAAAAAATTAGACGAATTTTAAAAAAAAGCTTTTCATCCGCGACGAAATGGTTTAAAATAGAAGGAACAAAAAAACGGCGCCGGACTGCGCCTGAAACGGGGACGGAAGATCATGCGGTTAAGACGTACAGGTATACTTACGAAGATAGTGCTGGCGGTGCTTCTGGTATACGTGCTGGTAACGAAGATCGGCCAGTCGGATCTCCAGAATCAAAAAGCAAGGGAGCTTCAGGAGTTGAAGGACTACGAAGCGCAGCTCGCCGCCGAGGTGGACGACATGCAGTACGCCGTGGAGCACAGCACAGATGAGGATGTTCTCAGGGACATCGCCCGTGAGCAGGGCTTCACCGATCCCGACGAACAGGTATATTACGCGGGCTGACCGCTAAAGAGAGGTAATACATGGACATTCAAAAGGGAGAGGTGCTGACGGGTAAGGTCACCGGCATCACCAAATTCGGCGCGTTCGTGCAGCTCGCGCCGGGGAAATCGGGCCTTGTGTATATCTCGGAGATCGCCAATACCTTTGTTTCCAATGTGGCGGATTTTCTGCAGGTTGGACAAGAGGTTCGGGTCAAGGTTGTCAGCATTGATGAGCAGGGCAGGATAAATCTGTCCATAAAGCAGGCCCAGCCCCGTCCGGAGACACCAAAGACCCCGCGTCCGTCGTCCCGCCCCCCCGTGTCCGCCCGCCAGCCCGAGCATTACGCCGCCGTCCAGACCGAAGGGCCGGTGGACTTGGACTTTGAGGACAAGCTTAAGCGCTTTATGAAGGACTCGGAGAGCAAGATTTCCGACGCCATGCGCAAGACCGAGCGGGGAAGCTCAAAAAGAAGAAGATAAACCAAAGGCCGGGACCGCGTAAGCGGTCCCGGCCTTACAGTTTGTCAAAAAACTCAAATTCAAATATTTTTTCCAAGGACATGTGCCTTGGAAAAAATCCCTTGGTTGTTGGAAAATGTCTTTGCTTTTTCAGATTCGCGCCACGCCCGTCCGGCGGGCCGCCTCGGCCACGGCGGCTGCCACGGCGGGCCCCACCCGCTTATCAAAGGCGGCGGGGATGATGTAGTCCTCGCTCAGTTCATCGTCGGAGATGAGCCCCGCCAGAGCCCGGGCGGCCGCCATCTTCATCTCCTCGTTGATGTCGGAGGCGCGCACGTCGAAGGCACCGCGGAAAATGCCGGGGAAGGCCAGAACGTTGTTGATCTGGTTGGGATAGTCGCTGCGCCCCGTGGCGACTACCTTCGCGCCGCCGGCCTTCGCGTCCTCGGGGAATATCTCCGGGGTGGGGTTGGCGCAGGCGAAGATAATGGCGTCCTTCGCCATCGTCCGCACCATCTCGGTAGTCAGCGTGCCGGGGCCGGAGACGCCGATAAATACGTCGGCGCCGCGGATCACATCCGCCAGCTTGCCGGTATTCTTCTCCAGGTTCGTGACCTCGGCCATCTCTGCCTTGATCCAGTTTAAGTTCTCGCGCCCGGCGTAAATGGCGCCGGTGCGGTCGGTCATGATGATGTCCTTAAAGCCCGCGCTGAGCAGGAGCTTGACAATGGCCACGGCGGCGGCGCCGGCGCCGGAGGTGACGATCTTAACGTCCTCACGGCGTTTCCCCACCACCTTCAGGGCGTTGGTGAGGCCCGCCAGAGTGATGACGGCGGTGCCATGCTGGTCGTCGTGGAAGATGGGAATGTCGCAGCGCTCCTTGAGCTTGCGCTCGATCTCAAAGCACCGGGGGGCGGAGATGTCCTCCAGGTTGATGCCGCCAAAGGAGCCGGATATGAGGGCCACGGTGTTCACAAACTCGTCCACGTCCTTGGTCTTTACGCAGAGGGGGAAGGCGTCCACGCCGCCGAAAGCCTTAAAAAGCACGCACTTGCCCTCCATGACGGGCATGCCGGCCTCGGGGCCGATGTCGCCCAGGCCCAAAACTGCCGTGCCGTCGGTAATGACGGCGCACAGGTTGTGACGGAGCGTCAGGTCGTAGGACTTGCTCAGATCCTTTTGGATCTCAAGGCAGGGCTGGGCAACGCCGGGGGTGTAGGCCAGACTCAGATCCTCCTTGGAGGCCACGGGGACGGCGGTGTTTATACGGATCTTGCCCTTCCACTCACCGTGGAGGCGCAGGGACTCTTTGGCGTAATCCATTTGGAATCCTCCTGATACTTTTTACCATGCGAAAGCATAGCAAATATATAATTTTATAAACTTCATGGGCAATGGCCTTGCCTGCTAACGCGGCGCGCGCTCCTCGCATAAAGTTTTATGGTTACATTATAGCCTAACGGGAAACGAAGCGAAAGACGGAATTTATCCGAAAAAACCGCCTCTTTTGGGGTAGTTTTTTATCAGGACGTATAAAACCCGCCGCCCGGCGGAGGGCCGGACGGCAGACAGTCTTTTAATACGCGATCCCCCAAATCACCATCTGTTTAGCGGGCTTACCACAGACGGGGCAGACGTCGCCGATGTGCTCCTGCTCGAAGGGGATGCAGCGGCTGGTGACGCCGGCCTGCTCCTTCATCTGCACCTCGCACGCCTCGTCGCCGCACCACATCATCCGGGCAAAGCCGCCCTTCTGGCAGCCGTCCCGAACCTCCTCCACGCTGTGGGCGTCGAAGGTGTTGTCGGTAAGGTTCCTGAGGGCCTTATCAAACATCTCCCTCTGCACGTCGTCAAGAACGGTCTTGATGGTCTCGGCCACGTTCTCAAGAGGCAGGGTGAGCTTCTCGCCGCCCGTGCGCTTAGCCGCCACGCAGACGCCGTTTTCAATGTCCCGGGGGCCCAGCTCCAGGCGCACGGGAACGCCCTTCATCTCGTACTGGGCGGCCTTCCAGCCCATGGACTGGTCGGAAAGGTCGATCTCCGCCCGGATGCCGGCCTTTTTCAGGGTCTCCAGCAGCTTCTCCGCCGCCTCCTGCACGCCCTCCTTATGCATCGCCACAGGCACGACGATCACCTGGATAGGCGCGATCTTCGGGGGCAGCACGAGGCCGGAGTTGTCGCCGTGGGTCATGATGATGCCGCCGATCATCCGGGTGGACACGCCCCAGCTGGTCTGGTAGGGGTGGTGGAGCTGGTTATCACGCCCCGTGAAGGTGATGTCGAAGGCGCGGGCGAAGCCGTCCCCAAAGTAGTGGCTGGTGCCGCCCTGGAGGGCCTTCTTGTCGTGCATCATGCACTCCACGGTGTAGGTCTCCTCCGCGCCGTTGAACTTCTCCTTGTCGGTCTTACGGCCCCGTATGACAGGCATGGCCAGAGTGTTCTCCATAAAGTCGGCGTAGACATTGAGCATCCGCTGGGTCTCGGCGCGGGCCTCCTCCTGCGTGGCGTGCATGGTGTGGCCCTCCTGCCAGAGAAATTCCCGGTGCCGCAGGAAGGGGCGGCTGGTCTTTTCCCAGCGCAGAACCGAGCACCACTGGTTGTAGAGCTTGGGCAGGTCGCGCCAGGAGTGGATGACGTTCTTGTAGTGCTCGCAGAAAAGCGTCTCGGAGGTGGGGCGGATGCAATAGCGCTCCTCCAGCTTGTCCGAGCCGCCCATGGTGACCCAGGCGCACTCCGGCGCGAAGCCCTCCACGTGATCCTTCTCCTTCTGAAGGAGGGACTCCGGGATCAGCATGGGCAGATAGACGTTCTCGTGGCCCAGCGCCTTGAATTCGGCGTCCAGAATATGCTGGATGTTCTCCCAGATGGCGTAGCCGTAGGGGCGGTAGATGAACATACCCTTGATGCTGGAGTAGTCGATCAGCTCCGCCTTGGTGCACACATCGGTGTACCACTGGGTGAAGTCCACGTCCATATCGGTGATCTGCTCTACTTTCTTGTCCTTAGCCATATAAAAAACTCCTTATGAGGAAAAATCGGTGCTCTTATTCTAGCCTCAATCGCGCAGCTTGTCAAGGATTTTGAAAAGAGCCGCCACATCTTCCGGCTCTGTGGCCCAGCTGGTGGCCAGGCGTATGACGCTGCCGCCGTCCCCGCGCTTCTCCCAGAAGGAGTATGCCACGCTTTTGGAAAGCTCCGGCAGCAGGGCGTCCGGGACGATGGGGAACTGCTGGTTGGTGGGGGAGTCCATGGCCAAATCGAATCCCCGGGAGAGAAGCCCGTCCCGGATCCTGAGGGCCAGCTCCACGGCGGAGCGGCCGATCCGGAAATAGAGCCCGTCCTCAAAAAGCGCCTCAAACTGAACGCCGCACAGCCGCCCCTTTGCCAAAAGCGCCCCGCGCTGCTTGATGAGCGTCAGGAAGTGCTCCGGCGCGCCGTGGGGGAACACCAGCGCCTCCCCGCAAAGCGCCCCGCACTTGGTGCCGCCAATGTAAAAGACATCGCAAAGGCGCGCGATGTCGGCAAGCCGGACATCCGTGTCGGAGGCCAGCGCGTAGGCCAGCCGCGCCCCGTCCATGTAGAGGGGAATGCGGTACTTTTTACAAATGTCCGAAAGCGCCGTAAGCTCGGCAAGGGTGTAGAGCGTCCCGTACTCCGTGGGGTGGGAGATGTACGCCATGCCGGGGAAAACCATGTGTTCGTGGTTGGGGTCGGCGTAGAAGTCCTCCAAATACCGGCGCAGCTCCCGGGGATCGATCTTTCCAAAGTGCGGCGGAAGGGGCAGGACCTTGTGGCCGGCAAACTCCACCGCCCCGGCCTCGTGGAGCGCGATGTGACCGGTGGAGGCGGCGTACACGCCCTCCCAGGGGCGCAAAAGCCCGCCGGTGACTACGGCGTTTGTCTGGGTGCCGCCGGCGAGGAAAAAGACGTCCGCCTCCGGCGCGCGGCACGCCTCCCGGATGGACGCCCGCGCGCGCTGGGAATACTCGTCCGCCCCATACCCCGGCTGTGAGACGAGGTTCGTCTCACAAAGCTTCTTTAAAACGAGGGGGTGGCACCCCTCTGCGTAGTCGTTTTCAAAATACAGCATAATAAGCCTCCCCTCAAGCCCCATAATACCCCATTTTACGCCATAGCGCAAGCAACAGATCACAAAACGCCCCCTTTTCCACAGGAAAAGGGGGCGGAGACGTCCGTCAGTCGTCCTCAAATACCTTGTCCAGCAGCAGCTCCCACTGGTCGGGGTTGTCCACGTAGTACTTGGGGCATATCTTTCCGGTCACATCGTAGTGCCGTATGACGCCGTCCCGGTCAAGGTCGTACAGCTCCACAAGCCAGCGAAGGAGCCTCACCAGGGAGTCCGTAGTCTCCTGATTGAATTTGCCCGTCTCGTCCGGGTGACACACCTCGATGGCGATGGACCAGGCGTTTGCCGAGGAGGAGCAGTAGCTCCACTCGTCAAGAGGCACGCACTGGATGATCTCCCCCTCGAGTCCCACCACGAAGTGGCTGCTGGCCGACGTCTCATGGGTCTTGGAAAGGTTCTGAAAGTAGTTTCTGTTCTGCTGGGCCGTGGTGCCGGGGTTGCCCACGTAGTGAACGACGACGGCGCGCACCTCCTCCAGCGGCGTACCGGGCCGGGAGTACTCGTTGACCGTGAGCAGATCCTGGGTGATCCAGTCGGGGGTCTCAAGCTCCTCCTCGTCCCCGTCCTTTCGCCCGCCGGTTTCGGAGCCGGGATCCCGGCGGACGGTTACGAGGACAAGCGTCAGCGTCACCGAGATGAAAAGCACCGCCAGACCCGCCAGCAAAAGCTGCTGCCGGTGCCGCTTCTTGCGGGCCCGGATCAAAAGCTCCCGCCTCGCGCGAAGCTCCTCCCGCGTCTCATATTCGCGTATCTGGCTCTCAAAATCAGGCACGGCGCCAGCCTCCCTTTGTAAAGATGAGTTCATTATACCGTCCCCGCTTTGCGGGGATGGTATAATCGCCATGTTTTTCGGTTCCCGGCGAAGCCGGGGAGAAAAACGGCCAAAAATCAAATATAATATCCGCTATGCGGATATTATACCATACCCGCGAAGCGGGGATGGTATAATCGCCATGTTTTTCGGTTCCCGGCGAAGCCGGGGAGAAAAACGGCCAAAAATTAAATATAATATCCGCTATGCGGATATTATACCGTCCCCGCTTTGCGGGGATGGTATAATCGCCATGTTTCGCGGTTCCGCCCACCGGGCGGGAGCGAAACGGCATGAAATCAAATATAATATTCACTATGCGGATATTATACCGCGAAGCTGCATCAAAAGGGCATAGATTTGCGGAAAATAAAAAATTTTTCCTGTTTTCGGACAGGCTCTGACGCCCGCCCTTGTCATACGGCCCCCTTGTCCGGAAACGGGAGAAAAAACCTCTCTGAAAAAATGATCCTTGAATAATGAAAACGCCTGTCGTATAATGGATCTATCCAAGTAAAAATACATAAGGAGGCTTTCCCATGGGCAAATTCGTCATCCATAAGACCGCCAGCGGCGTGAGGTTCAACCTCAAGGCGAGCAACGGCGAGATCATCGCCACCAGCGAGACATACAAGTCGGAGGACGCCTGCAGGGCCGGCGTGGCTTCCGTGGCCAAAAACGCCCCCGCCGCCAACCTCGAGGATCAGACCGTCGAGGGCTTCGCCCCCGCCAAGCACCCCAAGTTTGAGATGTATACCGACAAGGCCGGCGAGTTCCGCTTCCGTCTCAAGGCCACAAATGGCGAGATCATCGCCGTCTCCGAGGGCTACAAGCGGAAGGACGGCTGCCTCAATGGCATCGAGTCCGTGCGCAAAAACTGTGTCGACGCGCCCGTCGTGGAAGAGGAGTAAGATATGGACAATATAAAAGAGAAGATCGAGGAGATCGTCGCCAAAATAAAGGGCGACAAGTCCCTGACGGAGGATTTCAAGTCCGACCCGGTCAAGACCGTGGAAAAGCTCGTCGGCGTCGACCTCCCCGACGAGGCCGTCAACAAGGTGGTGGAGGGCGTTAAGGCGAAGATCTCCCTTGACAAGCTGGGCGACGCCGCCGGCGACCTCAAGGACAAGCTCAAAAAGCTCTTTTGACAAGCGAAAAACGCCGCCCGGGCTGACACCGGGCGGCGTTTTTGCGGTGAGCTTATCCCTCGCTGTGGGCCTCAAGCCAGCGGATGGCGCAGTGGGTCAGGCCCGCCGCGCCCACGGGGAGGACGTCCTCGTTGAACATGACCTTGGGGTTGTGGGAGGGGGCGTCGCCGCGTTCGTCGGTAAAGCCGGAGGCCAGGTAGATGAACGCCGTGGGGACGCGCTCGGCCACCAGCGCGAAGTCCTCGGAGGCGCTGGAGGCGATGCCGGGGTATTCCGCGTAGCCGGGGATGTCCAGCTCCCGCAGGTAGCCCACCATCTCCCGCACCACCGCGCCGTCGCAGACCAGCGGCGGGACGCCCCGCAGGATCTCCACGTCGGCCTCGCCGCCGTAAGCTTTGGCGATGCCCTCGGTGAGCTCCCGGATGCGCCGGAGGAGCTTGTTGCGGGCCTCCTTGTCGTTGGTGCGGATGGTGCCCTCCAGCACCGCCGTGTCCGGGATGATGTTCGCGGCGGCCCCGGCCTCAAAATGGCCCACGGTGAGAAGGCAGGACTTCTGGGGGTCGGACTCGCGGGCGATCAGCTCCTGAAGCCCCAGGTGGATGTGTACGCCGATGTTGATGGGGTCGATGGCCGTGTGGGGGTAGGCCCCGTGGCCGCCCTGCCCCTTGACGGAAATTTTGAAAATATCCGTGGAGAACATCATGGTGGTGCTATCGTTGTACATCACAAGGCCCACCGGGAGCTTGCCGGGGCCGGTGTGGAAGGCCAGCGCCGCCTGGGGGACGGGGGCGTCCAGGATGCCGTTCTCGATCATGTTCCGGCTGCCCTCGAAGGTCTCCTCGGCGGGCTGGAACATGAATTTCACCGTGCCGCGAAGCTCGCTCTCCCGCTCCTTGAGCATCTTCGCCGCCGTCAGCAGCATGGCGGCGTGGCAGTCGTGGCCGCAGGCGTGGTTCTCCGTGCCCGTGGGGCAGGCGAAGTCAAGTCCCGACTCCTCCGGCATGGGCAGGGCGTCCATGTCCGCCCGCAGGAGCAGGACGGGGGAACCCTCCCCCAGGGTGGCCGTCACGCCCTTGCCCAGGGGGCGCGGCGAAAGCCCGTACTCGGTGAGCTTGCGCGTCACATACGCCACGGCCCTGGGCGTTTCCAGCCCGCACTCGGCGTTGGTGTGGAAAAACCGGCGGTTCTCGACAACCTCGTCTCTAAGCTCTAGCGCTCTCGCGTATTCGTTCATGGGTGTGCCCTCCTGAAGTTTTTTCTTCCATTATACACCTTCCGCGGTTGACTTGGAAGGGGGGCGGTGATAAAATTTTTTTCCAAAGGAAGTGGTGTTATGTCCCAGATCGTGGAGCTTACAAGCCTGGAGGACCCGGCGCTGGACCCCTATGCGCGCCTCACCGAGGCGCAGCTTCGCGCCCGCCGGGAGCCGGAGAAGGGCGTTTTCATCGCCGAAAGCCCCAAGGTCATCAAAACCGCGCTGGACGCGGGGCTGACGCCGGTGTCGCTGCTGATGGAGCGCCGGCACATCGCCGGGGACGGGGCGGAGCTGCTCGCGCGGTGTCCCGGCGTGCCCGTCTACACCGGGGAGCGGGAGCTTCTTGCGCGTCTCACGGGCTACGCCCTCACCCGTGGGGTGCTGTGCGCCATGCGGCGGCCCGCGCTGCCGACGCCTGCGGACGTCCTGGCCTCCGCCCGGCGGGTGGCCGTGCTGGAGGGCGTGGTGGACGCCACCAACATCGGCGCCATCTTCCGCTCCGCCGCCGCGCTGGGCGTGGACGGGGTGCTGCTGACCCCCACCTGCTGCGACCCCCTCATCCGCCGCGCCGCCCGCGTCAGCATGGGGACGGTGTTCCAGGTGCCCTGGACGTACCTGGAAAGCTGGCCGGAGGGGGGAGGGGCGCTTCTGCGCGCCGCCGGCTTCGCCACCGCCGCCATGGCCCTGACGGACGACTCCGTTCCCGTGGACGACGGGCGGGTGAAGAGCGAGCCGCGCCTTGCCATCGTGCTGGGAACCGAGGGGGACGGGCTGGCCCGAAGGACCGTGGCCTCCTGCGACTACACCGTGCGCATCCCCATGCACCGGGGGGTGGACTCCCTCAACGTCGCCGCCGCCGCGGCCGTGGCCTTCTGGGAGCTGACATAAAACACGCGGAAAAACCTCCGGCCTGGCCGGAGGTTTTTCTGCGTGTCGAAAAAGGCCTGCGGCCTTTTCCGACAAAGAGGAACGTGCGGGAAACTCCACGTGAATTTTGCGAAATTCACGTGAAATTTCCCTGCCGTCGCCCTGCGCGCACGCCCTCCGGCCTTAAGGGCCGGAGGGCGCACACTTGGACGACAAAAGGGATTTTTTCCGACGTACATGCCGCCGGAAAAAAAGCTCGACTTGAGTTTTTTGGCCGTGTGTAGTATCCCTTGCCGGGTTTACGGCGGAGGGTTCTCAGTAGGTGAAGCCGCGCTTCGGATCCGAGAACTCCTCGATCCTGGTGTTGTAGGCGTCCATGGCGGCCTCCTCAAAGGCCAGGACGGGATCCTCCACGCCCATGAGCTTCAGAAGGTACCTGGTGAACGGGGGGTTGATGACGGTGAGGGGGCCGATGAGGTAGGTGGCCATCAGGTTGTTGACGCGGACCCCCTCCGGCTTGACGCCCGGATTGAGGCCGGGGCCGCGTGTGGTGGTGAAAAGCCCCTCCCCCACGTCGCCGTAGGAGTGGCCGAACTGGCTCTTGAAGCCGGCGACGGTGATGTCCCCCAGCTTGCCCAGATAGAGGGAGTTATACCGCTTCATGAGATGCCGGTCGGAGTGGATGGGGAAGAGGCCCAGCATGGGGATCTTCTCCTTTGCGTCGTTCTCGATATACTCCCCGAACACCTCCAGGATGTTGCCGGTGAAGAGCGTCACGCCACCCTCCTCCGTGCGCTTTCTGAGGGCGTCCAGATACGGGCAGAAGGCGTCCCGCACGGCCTCCTGGCCCCGCTCGGTGGTATAGCCCATGTACACAAGGGCGATGTCCTCGGAGACAAATTTTGGCGTCTCCTTGAGGGAGGTGCGAACCACCTCCGCCCCGGAGCAGCGGGCCAGGTATTCCGGGTTCATCAGCTCCCCGAAGAGGTTGCAGATCTCGGGGTAAAGCACCTCAATTTTCATTTCTCCGCCGCCTCCCTCGCAAGCCTCATGACCTTCTCGCGCACGTTGAAAGCCATGCTCAGGGAGCGGTTGTCCGCCCCGTAGAGCATATACACGCTGGTTCCGGGAGTCAGGTGGAGCTTGTCCGCGGCGTCAAACTCGTTGCGCACGCAGTCCACCCGGTCGCCGGGCACCCCCGCCAGCAGGAGCCGGAGGTAGTAGTCCTTGGCTCTGGGGCCGGTGCAGATGATGTGCTTGACACGCTCGTCGGCCAGAAACTCAAAGTCGCAGTCGTAGAGCCAGCAGACGTTCTCCGACCAGTCCACCTCGTCGGAGAGGTTGTTCATCATCAAGAGAAGCTCCTTGTCCCCCGGCCTGTGGGTCACGTAGTCGATGGCGCGGGAGCTGGCCAGGGGGTTGCGGTCCTTGGACATCTGCATGATCACGTCCACGTTCCCCACGTGCTCGGCCTTATAGCGGCTCTCCACGATTTTCAGCCCGGCGGTGAGCTTCTGGATCTCCCCGTGGCTCATGCCCAGCTCCCGCATGACGGCGATGGCCGTCAGCTCGTTGTAGATGTTGAAAACGCTGTCGGACAGGAGCCTGTAGCGGGCCTCGCCGCCCGCGTCCCGCACCAGCATGGTCATATCGGCGGTGTTCACCTCGCACCCGGCGTAGTCGTACTCCGGGGAGGAGAAGCCGCAGTCGCAGCAGTGGGCGCGGCCGATGTGGTGATAGCGGCGGTACTCAAAGATAAGCTCGCCGTAACACTTCGGGCAGACCCGCAGGTCGTTGAGGCGGTTGACGCACGCCACCACGTCCCCCTCCATGCGCTCGATGCCGAAATAGACGCGGGGGTTTTCCGGCGCCACGCCGGAGGAAATGAGGTCGTCGGCGTTCAAAATGAGCCTGGTGTCCGGCGGGAAGCTCTCGTTGAGGAACCCGGCGATGAACTCCGGGTGGGCGTTGCGCATGAGGGAGTCCCGGAAGAGGTTGGTGATCACCGTCATGTCCGGGTGGATATAGGGGTAGACGCGTTTGGACGAGCGCTCGTCCACCTCCAGCACCGCCATATCGTGGCGGGAGCGGTTAAAGACGGTACAGCCCGTGAGCAGGCTCGTGGCGATGCCGGAGTTGATGTTGGACCCCATGCGGTTGTTGAGGACGCGGTGGCCCGCGCTCTCCAGCATATCCACCAGCAGATTCGACACGCTGGTCTTCCCGTCCGTGCCGGTGACGGTGATGATCTTCTCCGGCCTTGCCACGTATTTCAGGAAGTCCGGGCAGAGCTTCATGGCCACCTCGCCGGGGAAGTTGGTGCCGTTGTGGCGGGTGATCTTCAAAAGCGGCACCGTGAGCTTCGAGGCCCACAGGGCGATGAAGAACCTCACCGCCGCAAAGCCCCTGGGTTTCACGTAAGTTGACGACTTGTCCATTTGACGCCTCCGTTCCGCGCTTTTCGCGGAGGATAATGTCCGGGGCGGCGCGGGAAAAAAACGCCTTCCGCCGCCCCTGCTATTTTAGCCCGATACGCCGAAAAAAGCAAGAAAAAATTCCCCCCGCGGCAAAAGTCGCCGCAGGGGGAATGGCGGAGCGCTTTTCAGTCCTCGACCAGCCTTGCGAATCTTGCAAAGATGGTGGCCGCCTGAGCGCGTGTGGCGTTGCCCTCGGGGTAAATGAACGTCTCGGAAACGCCGCCGATGATCTTCTCGCTGACCGCCCACTTAAAGGCGTCCACGGCGTAGTCGGGGATATGTCCGGCGTCCTCGAAAACGCTCAGATCGTAGTTTACAACGGGACGGCCGTAGTAGCGCCAGAGCATGGTCACGAACTGCTCGCGGGTGATGGGATCGTTGGGGAAGGATCCGTCGGATATGCCCTTCTCCATTGCCCACTCCATGCTCGCCTCGAGCCAGCGGTCGCCGCTGGCCTCCTCCACAAAGTCATACCTGGCCAGGAACGTCATCATCTGTCCGCGGGTGATGTCCCCCTCGGGCACGAAGGTGTTTTCGGGATAGCCGAGGATGATGCCCCGGGTATAGACGTATTTCAGATCCTCCAAAAACCAGCTGTCGGCGGGGACGTCACTGAAGGGGGCGTACTCCTTGACGACAGGGTGACTGGGAATCTTTCCGGGGATCGGGGGGACTGAGGGATCGGTCGGATCGGAGGGGACGTAGTGGGGGTCGGACGCGCCGCAGCGGATGCACTTGCCGTCGGCGCCGTAGCTGTGGCCCAGCGCCTCAAGGGGGGAGCCGTCGGATATGACGGCGTGGCACGTTGAGCACTTGACAAGGGGCCTTAAGCCGGCCTTCGTGCAGGTGGCCTCCTCTCCGGCGTCCTCCGTCACCGGGGTGTGACCGGTGGCGGGGAGCTCATGGGCGGGGGTCACGACCTGACCGCAGTCGTCGCATACACGGGCGAGAGCGTAACCGGCGGTCGTACAGGTGGGACTGGAGCCGGGGGTGTCGCCGGCCTGGACGCGGGTGCTGGCGTGGGTGCAGACCTTCGCCACCACGGTGGACTGATGGCTGGCAGCCTCCTCCTTCTGTACGGCGTCGGGGATGAAGGTCACGCTGAGCACGTCGTTCTTTGTGACGTCCTCGCCGGAGGTGAGGGTGAACTTGCCGTCCTTCGCGTCGATCTTCTCGCCGCCCAGGGAGACGGTGTCCAGGACAAAGCCGGCCTTCGCCTCCACGGTGAACTCAACGGACTTCTCCCCGGAGAACTTCACGTTGCCGTTTTCCCCGACGGCGTCCACGACCTTCGCGCCGTTGTTGTATTTCACAACGCCATTGGAGTCGGAAACCACCACCACGGTTTTCTCGGCGGTGGTGTTGACGGCCGCCTTTGCCTCGCTGTTTTTCTTCACAGCCACAAGCTCGAAGGGGGAGAAGGAGTCGCACAGGATGACCATGCCGTAGGGGGTGGGGATGAGGGTGATCTCGTTGACGCCCACGATGTGCTCGCCATCCCGGTGCCCTTCCTGACCGTATTGAGCGCACCGGTGCTGGCTGTCGCAGCGGGTGAAGTGGTAGGCTTTCAGCTCCACGTCGCCGTCCATGAAGTCCTCGTAGGAGACGCCGGCGGGGTAGCCCACCTGGACGCGCAGGGACTGGCCGGGCTTTAAATTCACCATGGGGCAGATGCGGTTGAAGTTGATCTCAAATACCGAGGAGCCGATGATCTCGCCGTTCACCTGGCCGTGATCCTCGAGGTAGCCGTCAATAGCCTCGTACTCCCCGCGGTTTCCGACGCCCCGGCTCTTGTCCTCCACCACCAGCATGAGGCGCCCGTTGAAGCCGTTTTTGTTGATCTGATTGTCAAGCTTGTCGAGAGTGTCGGAATCGGTGCCGCCGGCCGCGGCCATCTCGCGCAGATCAAGGTTCTCCGGGGCGTCCAGCAGCGTGGGCTTGCCCCACAGGTTCCAATCGATGCCCTGGGAGCGGTAGCAGGCGGGGCACAGCCCCGGAACCGCCACAGTGACGCCGAAGGAGTTGGGGAATTTGCCGGAGCGGGAGCCCACCACACCCTCGATCTGGAACAGGTACTCGGTTATATCGTCCTGCCACAGGTCGGAGGCCCGGAAGTTAAAGGCCACGCCGTTAATGGGGCAGCCTTTGGTGACGTCGCACACATGAGAGGGAGACTTTTCGGCGTTCCCGGGGCAGCCGGTCACGTCCTTCTGCCCCTCGCCGGCGCCGTAGACATAGTGCCAGACAAGGTCGCTGGAGACCTCCACGGCCGTCCCGTCGGGCATTTTGTCGCCGGGCATATCCACGTAGCCGTCCCTGTTCTTGTCAAAGGGCAGCTCCCCGGTGATCTGCGCCGTCACGGTGCCGCCGGTGCGGAGATCCTGCTGAAGGGTGGTGTAGCCGACGCGCACCTTCTGCAGACCGGCCCGCACGGTGCTGTCGGTGACCACGGCGGCGTGAGAGCCGTTGGCCGGGTGGATGAGGGCGTCGTCAAACAGCACGTCGAAGCGGTACTCATACCCCGCCACGCCCTGGGCGTTGGGAATGGGGGTCTGCCTATATACGTAGGGGGGCGCCTCGTAGCTGGAGTTGGTGTTGTAGAGCATCCCAGACTGGGCGATGATCTCGTCGTCCCCGCCGTGAAAGAAAGCCTCCTCATAGTGTTCCCCCCAGGCCTTCTGCGCTACCCACTGATCCCACTGATCGTAGTTCTGGGGCTTGCGGGTCGTCACGGCGATCTCCACGTACTCGCAGGTGCCCGTGTAGACAAAGAGGCCATTTCTCTCCGGGGAATCATAGAAATACTTGTTCGTACCCAGGATCGCCATGGCGGCGGAGCAGTAGTACCACTCGTCCATGGCGTGGAAGGTGCCGTCGGCGTGGTGGTCGTACATTTTCAGAAGGAAGTAGAAGCCCTTCTCCGCGGCCTCCGTCTGGCTCATGCCCTGAAAGGAGACCTTGAAAACGCCCGCGGGGACGTCGTCCTCCATGGAGCCGGCGCCGGCGTTGTACATGACGGTGAGGCCGTTTTCACTCTGGAAGGCGGTGGCCCCCTCGTAGCCTGTCATCTGGATGTCGGGGTACTTAAACTCGAAATTGCCTGTGGACACAAAGCCGGAGGGCCGCCAGTACTGGCCGATGAGATCCTGGCCCACCAGAAGGTAGGTGGTGTTCTCCTTGCCGTCCTTGCCGTTTACGTGGTCATAGTTACGCGTCCCGTCGTAGTTTGCCGACAGCGGGTCGTCCCAGGTGGCGTCCACGGCGTACCAGCGCTGGGTGTCCCCGTCGTCGATGCGCACGCCGTTCCACATGTGATCCTCCGGCGTGCCCTTGGTCTGGAGCCCGTGGATGAGCACGCAGGGGACGCCCAGCTTCGTCAGGCACACCTGCAGCATCCGCGCGTAAGCCTCGCAGACGCCCTCGTGGGTCACCGAGGCGTAAAGCGTGCGGATGTATTTGGCGTAGTCGTCCTGGGAGCACTCGATCTCGTAGCGGTAGGTGATGCTCTCGACGATCTGGTTGTGTACCGAGCGCACCAGCGCCGCCTTCTTGTCGGCGTCGGAGTAGCCGGACACGTTGGCGTCGGTCTTGGCCTTGGCCACAATGGCGCCGACGGCGCTGTCCACGGCGGCGATCTTCCCGCTAAGGCCGTCGATCTCCCCGCCGCCCAGCAGGTACGTCTCGCCCCTGCCCGGCCCGATAAGCACATGGTAGCCGCCGTACAGCTTCTTCTCGGTGTCCTGGGTCACCCGGAAGGTCAGATACCCCGAGTCGATCCACCAGAGCTCCGAGTGGTCAAGGTCAAGGGCGTCCTTAGCGGCGCAGAAGTCGTTGAAGAGATCCTTATTTCCCTTTATGTACTCCGCCACCTCCGCCTCGTTTATGGACTTTTCCCCATAGGAAAGCCCAATGAGGTCAATGGACTTCTTCCCCTCGTAATAGTCGGCTTTGCGGCTCCCGGAGAACTCGTCGTAAAGCTTCGTATAGATCGCCTTGGCGCGGTCGTTGAGCTGACCGTAAAAATAATTTGACTCTATCGCCTTCGGTTCAAATGACCCGGCGGCCTCCGCCGGCGGAACCAACCGCGCCGGCATGACGGTCAGAACCGTCAGCAGCGCCAAAAAGAGGCCGATCAAGCGTTTTTTCATCTCTCCCACGCTCCCTGAAAAGACTTATGGTAACCTCAACGGCGACGGGCAAATCCCCATAAGTTAACATAATGTGGAGGTTACCATAACGCCGTTGATTTACATAACGTATTATAATTCGACGCCCCACCCTTGTCAAGCTTTAAAGGGGTGAATTTTCTCTGAAATGGCAAAAAAATCACAGGCGTTGCCGGGAGGCCCCGCCTGTCAATCTGTCAAAAATCTATATAAGACATTATTGCGCCGCCGAGGGGTTTGCCGCTGTCCCGGAGGGCATGTTGACGCTGATGTAGGAGACCGCGCCTTCGTACCCCAGACGCATGGGGATGGCCAGGATCCCGCCGTCCAGATCGACGTGGACGGTGGCGGCGTCAAAGTCGTCGATGCTGATGAGCAGGGTCTCCAGCTCCAGAGGGGAGAGGAAGAGGGACGCGGCCTCGTGGAACTCCTCGATCTCGGTGACGCGGGCCGCCTCCCCCTCCGGGGCGGCGCTGTCGGAACCGCCGGCGGCCTGGCTGGGGATGTCCCAGGTCTCCTTCCAGGGCAAGACGCCGCCAAAGGCGTCGTAGAGGGAGCTGCCGTCGTCGTAGACGCCGCCGTAGTCGCTGGCCAGGGACAGGGCCAGCGCCGCCCCCGTCTCGTCGTCGATGATGACCTCCCCCGTCTCGGTGGGGCCGCTCAGGGTGACCGTCCAAAGGATGGCCCCCTCGCCGGAGGCGTTGACTCGCAGATGGGCGCGGGCGGCGCTCTCCTGGAGGACGCGGTAAAAGGGGTGGCCGAAATCGGACGCGACGTCAAGGGCACGGGAGAGGACGTCCTTCTCCTCCAAAACGCGCCCGCCCTCCAAGGGGATGGACACCGCCGACACGTCGGAGGCCAGGGTGAGCTTCTGCGTAAGGTCGAGGCTGGAGAGAAGATTCAGCTCCACCTCGTCCACCGCGACGGTCTCCGCCCGCCGGTTGAGGGCGCTGTCCCGGATAGCCAGCACCGCGCCGGGGAGGAAGAAGCTAAAGACGCACATCAGCGCCGTGGCGGCGAACAAAATGAGATTGCGCTTCTTTTTCATACTCTGCCTCCGTTGAGCGTAACGGTGATGCTGGTGCCCCGGCCCTCCACGCTGCGGATCTCCAGCGCGCCGCCGTGGAGCTTGGCGATCTCGTCGCACAGCGCCAGCCCCAGCCCCACGCCGCCCTGGGCGCGGGAGCGCGACTTGTCCACCCGGTAAAAGGCCTCGGTGATCCTGGCAAGCTCCCCTCTGGGGATGCCCCGGCCGTTGTCGGTGACGGAGACGGCGCAGCCGGTGGGCGTCATCTCGGAGATGATGAACACCGCGCCGCCGTTGTCCATGGCCTTCCGGGCGTTGTCCACGAGATTAATGAGCAGGGACTTCACAAGGTCGGGTTCCAGAAGGCACCGCCCCTCCGCCGCCCGGTAGCGGAGGGTGACGCCCTCCCTGGTGAGGCTTGGCCGCAAAAGCCGCACAACGCCGGTGACGATGGCGGAGGGGGAGGCCTCCGACAGCTCAAAGTCCCGCTTTTTCAGCATCAGGAGATCCAGAAGCTTCAGCGACAGGCTTTCAAGCCGCCGCCCCTCCGAGAAGATATAGTTGGCCGCCTCCTGCTCCTCCTCCGGGGAGAGCATCCGCCGCCGGATAAGGTCGGAGTAGCCGATGATGCTGGTCATGGGAGTCTTCAGCTCGTGGGCGAAGGAGCCCATGAACTCCGTCTGCCGCCGCGCGTTCTCCTGAAGCTCGCCTATGTTCTCCTCGAGCCTCGCGGCCATGGCGTTAAACTCGTTGGCCAGCGCCTCAAGCTCGTCGCCGCTCCTGACCTCCGCCCGGGAGCTGAGATCCCCCGCGGCGATCTGCCGGGAGGCGCGGGTCAGGCGGGTGAGCGGCCGCATCAGGAGCGCCGCCATCAGCCACGACCCGGCCGCGCCGAGGACCACCGTCAGCACCAGGAGCCTGCGGTAGGTGGCGAGCTGTGTCTGGCGCAGCTCGTATGCCCCCGTGATATCGTGGATGATGTAGAGGGACAGCTTCTGCCCGTTGGCCGTCAGCGCGCCGGAGATCTGCAAAAGCTGCGCGTCCCCGTCGGTGCTGTAACCGATGGCGCACTCTCCCGCCTCCGTGACAGTCTCCTGGGGCCAAAGGCCGCTTCTGTACAGGGTGCTGTCGGCGGAGCGCAGCATGATCCCGTCCCACATGTCCCGGCCCCGCTGATCCAGAATGGTCAACGCCCCCACGATATCCTCATAGTCGGTCTGGGTGCTTATGGAGTTTGCCAGCTGCAGGGTGCTCCGCACCGAGTAATACGTCCTCAACGCGGAGTCCCGCTCACTTTTGAGCGTGGCGTCGAAGGAGGCGGAGATGAGCAACGACCCGCATATGCCGAATATGAGAGCCAAAAGCGTCACCGTGGCCAGCGTCAGCTTTAACGACAGCTTCATGAGTCCGCCTCTAACCGGTAGCCTACCTTGTGGACGGAAACCAGCTTGTTCTCCCAGCCTACCTTTTTGCGCAGCCGCTGGATGTGCAGATCCACGGTTCGGCTGCCCACGTTGTAATCCCCGCCCCAGACCCGTTCGTAGATGGTCTCCCGGTAGAGGGCGGCGCCGGGGTTCCGGGCGAAGAGAAGGAGGAGGTTGTACTCCTTATTGGTCAGCGGGATCTCCTCCCCGTCCCGGGTCACCCGCATGGAGCGGGTGTCGATGCAAAGACCCGCTATTTCGATGACGCTGGCCAGCTTATTGTAGCGCCGCAGGACGACCTCGACCCGCGCCAGAAGCTCCACGATCTCAAAGGGCTTGACAATGTAATCCTCCGCCCCGATCTTCAGCCCGTGTACCCGGTCGGAGATGTCGCTCTTGGCGGTGAGGAAGATGACCGGCACCCCCAGGGGCCTGATGTAGTCCATCAGCTCAAACCCCGTGGCGCCGGGGAGCATGATGTCAAGGAGGATGAGGTCGAAGGTCTCCTTCTCCAAAATGTCCGCCGCCGCCAGCCCGTCGTAGACACAGGTGCAGGCGTACCCTGCCTTGGTCAGGCTCATTTTTATAAGAGTGGCGATGGGACGCTCGTCGTCAACGATCAGAATACGGATCATATCTCTGTCTCCCCGATGATTTAATGTACGCAGTTTACATCTTAACTGCATCAAACCTGCATCATATGACAAATTTTCCGCGTCTTGAATTTTCGGCGGCGCTGTATTACAATTATATCAAATTCTGAACGGAAACGGAAGTGGGAGAATATGAAAAACAAACGGCCTGTCGTCGCCCTCATGTACGACTTTGATAAGACTCTCTGCACCAAGGATATGCAGGAGTACTCCTTCATTCCCAACGTGGGGATGACCGCTCAGGAGTTCTGGAACGAGGCGAACACGCTGGCGCGGGAAAAGAAGATGGACGGCATCCTGGCGTATATGTACGTGATGTTGGACAAGGCCAGGGGCGCCAAGACCGTCTCCGTCCGTCGGGAGAGCTTCGTGGCCCTGGGCCGGGATCTGGAGTTCTACCCCGGCGTGGAGAGCTGGTTCGACCGCGTAAATTCCTTCGGCAGGGCGGAGGGCGTGGACGTGCGCCACTACATAATCTCGTCGGGACTCCGGGAGATCATCGAAGGATCCTCCATATACAGGCACTTCACCGAGGTGTTCGCCTGCGAATTCCTCTACGACGTGGACTCCAACCCCCTGTGGCCCAAAAATGTGGTCAATTACACCACCAAGACCCAGTTCCTCTTCCGCGTCAACAAGGGCGTCCTGGATCTCAGCGACGACGCATCCCTCAACGACTTCACCCCGGAGGACGAGCGGCCGGTGCCCTTCCGCAATATGCTCTATATCGCCGACGGAAAGACCGACGTACCCTGCATGAAGCTGGTGCGCGTCAACGGCGGCTGCTCCATCGCCGTCTACCCCAAAAACAAAAAGGAGACCGCCGCCCAGCTGCTCCGGGACGGCCGCGCCGATTATATGCTCCCCGCCGACTACTCGGAGGGCGGCGAGCTGGAAAAGACAGTCATGACCGTCATAAGAAAAATGGCGATCACCGACGCTCTGCGACGCAAATCCCTGGCGCAGCTGGAGAAGGCGCGCAAATGACGGTCTGTCAGCTTCTGCTGGCGGCGTATCTGGCCGCCGTAAATATCCTGACCTTCTGCCTCTACGCCCTGGATAAGCGCCGGGCGAAAAGACATATGTGGCGTGTCCGGGAGTCCACCCTGCTCACCTTCACCGTCCTTGGCGGCTCGCCGGGAGCGCTCCTGGCCATGCACCTTCTGCGCCACAAATCGAAGCACGCCAAATTTTATCTTACCATCCCGACCTGCTTTTTCGTCCACGTTTTTGCTTTTACTTACCTTTTCTGGAGATTATCGCAATTTTCTTAGAAACCTCTTGACTGTAAACCCGCTTTATACCCTACACTGTAAGTCGAAAGGAGGATGGGAATATGACGATAAGCGAGGTGGAGACCCGTACCGGCCTTGAACGGGCCGCCGTGCGCTGCTGCGAAAAGGAGAAGCTCATCGCGCCGGCCAGGGAAATGAACGGCTGCCGCAAACTACTCCGAGGCGGACATGATTCTTTTGCGTTCTCCGTCATGAGAAGCGGCGGTTCCTGAGCTATACCGTCAGCGTCCCCGACTCCGACTCAAGCAGGAGAAGGATCTGCTCCTCCCGTCCCGTCTCCCCGTTCAGGTATACCAGCGCGTGGCGCCCGTCCCGGGTCTCACAGGTGTACTCCTCGCACAGCACCTCGTTTTTCCCCTCGGTGGGGATGAGCGCCGTGCGGTGGGAGACGCAGGTGAGAAACGAGGAGAGCGCGGAGATCTTCTCCTCCGGGTCAAACGCGAGCGTCCCGAGCTCCCGCGTCCCGTGGCACATGACGTATCCCGCCGCCTCCATACCCACGACCTCACCGGAGTCCAGAGCCACCGTGACCTTGATGAGATCGGGGTAGCAGATGACGCCGTTTTGTTCATAGGCGAAGCTGGCCACCAGCTCGCCGCCCTCGGCCTGGTGGTAGGTGGGGGTCATCGACTCATAGCCGTGGTTTTTCAGAAACGCCTCCGCAGCGCGGAGGGCCGCCTCCGGGGAGACGTTTCCCTCGGCGGACTCCCGCGCCGTGCCGTAGTAGATGACCTTTCCGCCGCGGGCAGTCACCTCCACCGTCCGCACCTCGTTCGCGTGCTGGACGGTGAAAACGTACACCGGCACGGGCTCGGCCCGGTAGAAGCGAAATTCCGGATCACCCTCTCGCATCCCCAAAAACTCCGCCGCCGCGCGCCTTGCCCCGTCCTCGTCCACCTGGGGAAGCCCGGTGAGAAGCCGCGGCTCCGCCCTTTGGATATGCTCGGAAAACGGCCCGTCGTAGATAAGCGCGGGCAGCTCGGGCAGATCGTCCTCCAGAGCCTTGAAGGATCCCACGAAGCCCGTGTCCACCAGGGAATCCTCGGCGTTTGCGATGGCGCCCTCCGCCTTTTCCAGCTCCGAGGTGCTTATCTCCCCCGCGATGAGCCGCGCCGTCAGCTCGCTGAGCGCCGCGGAGACCTGGGAGGCGCTTTTTGACATGGTCTGCAGCGCCTCCCGCTCCTCCTCCGACAGTACTCCGCCCCTGGCCGCGTCCCGGGACAGATAGAACATATAGTCCCCGGTCTTGCTCAGAAACGCCGCCGTGTGCTCCAGCTCAACGGCGCCGTACGGCAGGGAGGATATGGCCTGAGAAGCCGCCGCGCAATGGGCGTAGCCCTCCGCGCAGACGGTGCTTACCATGGCCGGAGAGGCCGCGCACAGGCTCTTTTGCAGGGTCGCGTCCAGTTCCCCCACGGCGGTGGACAGCTCCGTGAAGGCGTGGTCGTACCCGATGGCTACCGCCCGCTCAAGCCCCGTGCTCCGGCGGTTCGCCTTTACCAGAAAAGCCCCCATTACCAGCACCGCCGCCAGGGAGTATATCACAATGAGCCGTCCGGCCTTTTTTGAATAATACATAAAATCACCCCTTTGCCACTAAATTTCGCGGCAAAGGGGTTTTTTAATCAATGAAATAATTGCCTTGGAAAAATACAAAAGAATACTTAAAATAAATGCTTGACAATACTTTAAAATCGTGGTATATTGACTGTGGATAAGAGCCCTACCGTTTATTTTCCAGCGCGAACCTTACGCGCCTGAGAACCTCGTCCTTTCCAAGGATCCTGGAAATTTCCACCGCCCCGCCGGGGGTGACGGCCCGGCCCGTGACCGCGATGCGCAGGGGCCACATGATCTTCGCGTTTTTCACGCCCTCGGCCTCCGCCATTTGGGTCAAGGCGGCCAGAAGATGCTCGTCGTCCCAGACCGGCAGACCTTCCAGCACCGGCAGGAGCTTTTGAAGCGTCTCCAGGGAGCCGGGGATGTCGGTCTTTGACTTCTTGTGGACGAAAAGCTCCGGGGAGTAGTCGGGAAGCGCGTCGAAAAAGTCCACCTTTTCCGGAATCTCCGTGAGTTTCTCCGTCCTCGGCTGCAGGAGCGCCGCCACCTGCCCGGTGTCCACGGCGGGGTTTTTCACCGCCTTGCGGATCCACGGCCCGGCGGCCCTGGCGAAGTCCTCCGGGCTCATGGCCCGCAGGTATTCCGCGTTAAAATAGGTGAGCTTGTTGATGTCAAAGACAGCCGGGGACTTGGAAACGCCGTGGATGTCGAACACCTGGGCAAGCTCGGAGAGAGAGTAGATCTCCCGCTCGCCTCCAGGCGACCAGCCCAGGAGCGCCACGTAGTTCACCACCGCGGGGGTCAGATACCCGTCCGCGATAAGATCCTCGTAAGAGGGATCTCCGTGGCGCTTGCTCATTTTCCGGGCGGCGCCCGTCTCCGCGTCCGTCACCATGACGGAGGAGCAGTGGACGTAGGTGGGGATCTCCCAGCCGAAGGCCCGGTAGAGGAGGTCATACTTGGGGGCGGAGCTTAAATACTCGGCGCCCCGAACCACATGGGTGATGCCCATCAGGTGGTCGTCGATAACGTTGGCGAAGTTGTAGGTGGGAAGGCCGTCGGATTTGAGGAGGATCTGATCCTCCAGCTCCCTGTTCTCCACGGTGATGTCGCCGTAGACGGCGTCGTGGAAGGTGGTGGAGCCCTCCCTCGGCATCCTCTGGCGTATGACGTAAGGCTCGCCCGCCGCGGCTTTCGCGTCAGCTTCCTCTTTTGTCAGGGTGCGGCATGGGTCGTCGTCCCGGTTGAAGTCGCCGGAGTCCTCCCCGGACTCGGTCTTGCCGCAAAAGCACCGATAGGCGGCGCCCTTCTCAATGAGAAACTCCGCGTACTCCTTATAGAAGCCCCGCCGTTCGGTCTGGATATAGGGCCCCACGGGGCCGCCCACGTCCGGGCCCTCGTCATGGTCGAGACCGCATTCGGCAAGAGTCCTGTATATGACGTCCACCGCGCCCTCCACGAGACGCCCCTGGTCGGTGTCCTCGATGCGAAGGATGAATTTTCCCCCCGCGTGGCGGGCGATGAGCCAGGTGTAGAGCGCCGTGCGCAGATTGCCCACGTGCATATACCCGGTGGGGGAGGGGGCAAAGCGCGTCCGCACACCGTCGTGGGGGATGCGCGCCTCCATATCCGCGAACCATTTCATATCAGGCATGGAAAAAACCTCCAAATCAACGATAAGCTTTCGCGCTTTTTCGCGCCGCAGACCGGCGGGGGAAGGGAAAAATGCGGGAAAAACGCCGCGCCGCCCCACGGTTCGCGGATATTATACGGTATTTTTCTTTAAAATTCAAGACAAATGTGCTATAATATGCAAATCTGCCGATTCATCGCCGGGAAGGGGGCCTTCGACCATGGAGCTATTGAATAACGCCGCGTTTTTTGAAGCTGCGGACGCCATGACCGCCGCCTCCCGCTGGATCCTGCCGGCGCTGGCGGCGCTCATCCTTCTGCGCTGCGCTGTCTCCATGCTCTCGGGGAAGCCGGAGCGGGAGGTGTGGGGGTGGCTCTCCCTGCCCAACGGGGCGAAGATCGAGCTCACCAATTGGGAGAATATCGTGGGCCGGTCGGGGTCGGCGGACGTGCGCCTTGATTATTCGTCCGTCTCCCGCACCCACGCGGCGCTGACGCGGGATATGAAGGGCGGCTGGACGGTGCAGGATCTGCGCTCAAAAAACGGCACGAAGCTGCGGGGAAGGCCCCTCAGGGAACCCGCCGCCATTCACGCCGGAGACATCGTCTCCTTCGGCGGCGCCTCCTGCGTCTTTACCCCCTCCACGGTGAAGGACGAAAAGACCCAGGCCCGGACGCGCCGCCGCCCCGGCGCGCGTGTCCATCCGGGGGCCACGCTCATATTGCTCACCGCCTTTACGCTGACGCTGGGCGTACAGCACACCGCCGCGGCGGGGGAGGGGGTAAGTCCCGCCGTCCCCACGGCCTTTCTGGCGCTCACCGTCCTCATGTGGGCCTGCTACGCCATAACGCGCGGCCTCCACCGCACGGGCTTTGAGGTGGAGACGCTGGCCTTCTTCCTTACCGCCATCGGCCTTGGCGTCTGCGCGTCCTCCGACCCGGAGGGGCTCTGGAAACAGCTTGCGTGCCTCGCGGCCGGGGTCGCACTCTATTTCTTCATCGGCTCGTGGCTGCGCGATCTGGAGCGCGCGAAGGCCATGCGCGCGCCTATGGCCGTCATCGGCATCCTTCTGCTTGTCGTCAATCTCGTCACCGCCCGGAGCATCTTCGGGGCGAAAAACTGGATACGGATCGCCGGGATCTCCTTCCAGCCCTCGGAGCTTGTGAAGATCTGCTTTGTGTTCACCGGCGCCGCGACGCTGGACAGGCTCTATCGCAAACGCAACCTCATCGCCTTCGTGGCCTTCGCCGGGGCGTGCGTGCTGTGTCTGGGGGCCATGAGCGATTTCGGGACGGCGGCCGTGTTTTTCGCCGCCTACATCGTCATCGCCTTCATGCGCTCGGGGAGCTTTGCCACCGTGCTTTTGTCCCTAGCGGGCACCGGCCTTGGCGTTTTCATGGTTCTCACCGCGCGCCCCTATGTGCTGTCCCGCTTTTCCGCCTGGGGCCACGCCTGGCAGGATCCCCAGGGGGGCGGCTTCCAGCAGACGCGCACCATGGCCGCCGCCGCCTCCGGAGGGCTTTTGGGCCTGGGCGGGGGCAAGGGACGGCTCCATCTGGTCTTTGCCGCCGACACGGACATGGCTTTCGGCATGGTGGCGGAGGAGCTGGGGCTTATCGTGGCGGTAGTATCCATTCTGGCGCTGGTGCTGCTGGCCCTCTTCGCCGTCCGCTCGGCGGGCCAGGCTCGAAGCTCCTTCTACGCCATCGGGGCGTGCGCCGCCGTGACCATCCTGCTCACGCAGCTTACGCTCAACGTCTTTGGCTCCCTGGATATCCTGCCCTTCACCGGGGTCACGTTTCCGCTGGTGTCAAAGGGCGGCTCCAGCACGATCTCCGTCTGGGGACTTCTGGCCTTCGTCAAGGCCGCGGACGCGCGGCAGAACGCGTCCTTCGCCATCGCCCTCGACCGGAAAAAGGAGAAAAAGCACAAAAAAGCGGGAGGTGAGCGGGTGTGAAAAGAATTCAAAAAAGGGCGCTGGCGGTGTCCCTGCTCGTCATAGTTATCCTGGCCCTCACAGCCCTTTACGTCACCCGCTGGGCCGTCCACGGCGGGGAGTGGGCCGGCTTTTCCTCCAACGGCGACGCCTTTACCGCCGGCCGCATCCGGGCCGGAACCATCCGGGATCGGGACGGGGAGACCCTCTACACCGTCCGGGACGGGGAGGGGAGCTACGCCGGGGATGATAGCGTAAGGCGCGCGTGCCTCCACATCATCGGCGACAGGGCCGGGTTCATCGGCTCCGGGGCCATATTCAACTACGCCGGGACCATCCTGGGCTACGACCCTGTAAACGGCCTGTACAGCGCCGACGGCGCGGGCGGCGTCCTCACCCTGTCGGTGGACGCCGGCGCGCAAAAGGCCGCGTGGGAGGCGCTGGACGGCAGGAACGGCGCGGTGGCGGTCATAAACTACGTCACGGGCGAGGTGGTCTGCTGCGTGTCCTCGCCCGCCTTCGACCCGGAAAACCCGCCGGAGGCCGCGCCGGACGACACGTCGGGGATCTACATGAACAGGCCCCTGTCGGCCGTCTACACGCCCGGCTCCACCTTCAAGCTTATCACCCTGGCGGCGGCCATCGAGAACATCGAGGACGTCTTTGACCGGGACTTTCACTGCACCGGCTCCATGGAGGTGGGCGGCGGCCGGGTCACCTGCACCCACGCCCACGGGGACATGAAGCTGGAGGACGCCCTGGCTCTTTCGTGCAACTGCGCCTTCGGGCAGCTGGCGCTGGAGCTGGGAGGGGAGACGCTCCAAAAGTACGCCGAACAGTACGGCCTCACAAAGCGCCAATCCGTGGACGGCCTCCACACCGCGGCGGGCCGCTTTGACGCCGGGGCGGAGGGAAGCCTCAACCTGGCCTGGTCGGGGGCGGGGCAGTATAACGACCTTGTAAACCCCATGGCAATGGCCAGATTCGTGGCCGCCATCGCCAACTCCGGCGACGCTCCGGCGCTCACCATGGTGAAGGAGACAACGCGCCTGGGGATCTCGTACGACCACATCATGAACGCCGCCACGGCGGACAAAATAGCGCAGATCATGGATTACGCCGTGCAGCGCACCTACGGGCCGGAGAACTTTCCGGGCCTCACGCTCCGGGCCAAATCCGGCACCGCCGAGGTGGGGACGGACAGGCCCAACGCCTGGTTCGTGGGCTTTATCGAGGATCCCGACCACCCCTACGCCTTTGCCGTGTGCGTGGAGAACGCCGGCTTCGGCTCAAGCGTGGCAGGCCCCGTGGCGAACGCCGTGCTCCAGGCGGCGGTGGAATAAACGGGCGTTTGTTGAGAGGAGATCCGCAAGGCCGTTTTCATGATCATTACAGGGATATTACGGCGGGTTTGTAAATCCTGCCCGGCGGGTTTGTAGGGTTTGTAAATCCTGCCCGGCGGGTTTTACTGGACAAACGGGAAAAAGTGTGGTAAAATTTATCTTTATCCCGTAAAATGAACGGAGGCGGAGAAATGGAAGTATTAAGGATCGCCGCAGCGGGAGCCGTCGGCTATCTTTTCGGCTCGATATCCTCGGCGGTGGTGGTGTCGTACATCGTCAGCCGCAAGGATGTGCGCAATTACGGTTCCGGCAACGCGGGGGCCACCAACATGGCGCGGCTCTTCGGCATGGGCGTGGGCGTGGCCACTTTTCTGCTGGACGGACTGAAAACCGTGGCGGCCATGGCCCTTGGACGCGTCATAGGCGGATATGAGGGCTTCCTGCTGGCGGCCTTTACCTGCCTTCTCGGTCACTGCTTTCCCGTTTTTTTCGGCTTCAAGGGCGGCAAGGGCGTGTCCGTGGGGGCGGCCATCGGGCTTATGCTCCACTGGAAGGTTTTCGTTATCATTGTGGCCGTGTTCTTCATGACATTTTTTATAACGCGCCGCGTGTCCGCCGGGTCGGTCATGTGCGCCATTACCTTTCTCCCCGCGGAGCTTATCGCCGGATTCCGGGATCTGCCTTCCCTGGCCCTGGGCTTTTGCGCCGGGGCGCTGGTGCTCATTATGCACCGGGGGAATATCAAAAGGCTCCTTCGCGGCGAGGAAAAGCCCTTCAAACCCCGCAGGATAAGGCCCGACAGGCGGGAAAAAAGTAAATAAACCCCATGGGGCCTTTATTTTCAAAAAAATTGTGGCATTTTAAAGAGAGTTGTGTTATAGTTATTATGGAAACCTGTTCAGAAGGAGGGGATCCCTTTGAATATACTGATGGCGGCGTTTCTGGGACTTGTCCAGGGGATAAGCGAGTTCCTGCCCATATCGAGTTCCGGGCATCTGTCCATATTTCAGAATCTTTTCAACCTTCAGTACTCCGAGGACGAGCATCTTCTTTTTGATGTGCTTCTCCATCTGGCGACGCTCATCGCGGTGTTCGTATTTTACTGGAGGGACATAAAGGCCATGGCCAAGGACACCGTCAGCTTCGTCGCCGGGAACACGTCGGATTCCGGCGAGGGCGGGAGGCTCAAGCCCTCGGTGAGGCTGGTATTCCTCATTATCGTGGCGACCCTGCCGCTTTTCCTGATGCTGCCCTTCAATGACGCCATAGGAAGTCTGGCCTCCAGGACGCCATTTGTGGCCTTCGCGCTGATCGTCACGGGCGCGCTGGTGTACATATCCGGGAAGCTCACCGAGGGGAGAAAGAACGAAAAGACCTCCTCGGTGGTGGACGCGGTCGTTGTGGGAGCGGCCCAGGCCGTGGCGATCATCCCCGGCCTCTCGCGCTCCGGGACAACCATCACCGTGGGACTGGCGCGGGGCTTCAAGCGTGAGTTCGCGGTGCGGTTTTCCTTCCTCATGTCCATACCGGCTGTTCTGGGCTCGGTGCTTTTGGAGCTTATCAAGGCCCTCACCTCCGGAACCATCGTTTGGGCCAACCTTCCCGCGTACCTGGTGGGCATGGCCATCGCCGGGGTGACGGGCTATTTCGCCCTGGCGCTTCTGAAGAAGTTCGTGCTGTCCGGCGAGGCGTTCAGCCGCTTTGCTTACTACTGCTGGGGCGCCGGCGGGCTTGCGCTGATACTGTCCTTTATTCTGGAGTGACAGCCGAGGGGGCCGGTCGCGGGGCCGGCCTGCACGGCGGACGTTTGATAATTACACTGTTTTCGAGGTTATTTCATGGCTGAGCAAAAGAAGAAAACGACTGCTGCCGGGGGCTCCTCCGGCAGCAGAACGTCAAATGGCGGGAAATCCTCCGCCACAAAAAGCGGGACGGGGAAGAGCGCTTCCAGGAGCTCTTCCAAATCCAACGCGGCGCGGGAGGCCGCGGCGCGGGAGAGGGCGAGCAAGGCCCGCGCACGGCGCAGAAGGAGCATAGGCGCGCTTGTTCTGGCGTGCCTGGGGCTTTTTACGCTTTTGGGGTATTTTACCACTGACGGCGTTGTTATCAAGTTCCTGAGGGGGCTTTTGACGGGCCTTTTCGGCGGAGGCTTTTATCTCCTGCCGCCCATGCTCCTGACGGCGGCGGTGATACTGGCCATGGGCCGGGACGGCGCGGGAGGCAAGGTGGCCGCGTGCGTGGCCGTGCCGGTGCTTGTGGCGGCCTTCTGCCAGATTTTTGCAGAGGACTATGAGCTTGAATGGAAGATGTTCGCCTCCCTTTGGCGGGACGGCAAGGCTCTGGCCGGCGGCGGCGCGGTCGGCGGCGCCATGGCGATCGTCTTTGAAAAGCTCTTTTCCACCGCCGGGGCGGCGATACTGCTGGTGGTGCTGTCCGCTTTCGCGCTGATGAGCCTTTCGGGACTGACGTTGGGGACTGTGGTAGAGATGATAAAGGAGGGCAAAAAGGCCCGGGACGAGAGGGAGCTTGAGGCATACATGGACGAGCCGGAGCCGGAACCGGAGCCTGAGCCTGAACGCCGCAGGGGCGCGAGGGAGGCGGAGGCCGCCGCAAGAACCCAGGCACGGACGGCGGCGAGACGGCGCAGCGTCATCGACATTCCCATGGACGACGACGAGCCCGTGGCGGCAAAGCACGCCGGAGAGGAAGCGGAGCCCGGGGAGGACGCGCGGCCCGGGGAGTCCAAGCGCAAATCCTTCTTCAACAAAAAGCAGGGCGCGCCCGCGCCGGACACCGTATTTGCCGATGCCGCTTCGGGGAAAAGGCCCGCGCCGGAGCCAGAACCGGAGCCGGAGCCTGAGCCGGAGCCCGAAGTTGAACCGGAACCGGAACCGAAAATAAGGGTGCCGGAGACCATCGAGGTCATCAAGAGGGAACCGCCCGCGCCTGCCCCCGCGCCCACCACCCTGGCGCCCGCGCCCGTCCCGGTGACGGAGGCGAAGCCCGCGAAGGCCGGGGCGGAGGAGACATCCACCCTGGTTCAGGAGAGCGCCAGACGCGACATGGCGGAGGCTGCACAGGAGTACAGATTCCCGCCCATTACGCTTTTGAACGAGCCTGTTCGTACCGGCACCAAGGACAGCCAGGACGAGCTCACCGCCACAAAGGACAGGTTGGAACTGTGCCTGCGGTCGTTTGGCGTCAACGTGACGGTATCCAATATCGTCCACGGCCCGTCCATCACCAGGTACGAGATGGAGCTTGAGATCGGCGTCAAGCTCAACAAGCTGACGAATCTGGCCGACGACATTGCCCTGGCCCTGGGCGTCACGGGCGTTCGTATCGCCGCTATCCCCAACAAGATCTCCACCGTGGGCATCGAGGTGCCCAACAAGAACGTGTCCACCGTGTATCTCCGGGAGATCATCAGCTCCCCGGAGTTTAAAAACGCCAAATCGAAGCTGACCTTCGCCATCGGGAAGAATATTTCCGGCGACGTGATGGTGGGGAATATCTCGAAGCTCCCGCACCTGCTGGTGGCC
Source organism: uncultured Oscillospiraceae bacterium (assembly GCA_947589225.1). GTDB lineage: Bacteria > Bacillota > Clostridia > Oscillospirales > Oscillospiraceae > RUG626. Next base: position 148,408 of record CANQBC010000001.1, read on the forward strand.
GGGACCACCGGCTCGGGCAAGTCGGTGTGCCTCAATTCCCTGATCCTCAGCCTGATGTACAAGGCCACCCCCGAGGAGGTCAAGTTCATCATGGTGGATCCGAAGATGGTGGAGTTCAAAATTTACAACGGCATCCCGCATCTGCTCATCCCCGTGGTCACCGAGGCCAAGAAGGCCGCCGGGGCCCTGCAGTGGGCGGTGGTGGAGATGATGAAGCGTTACCGGCTCTTCTCCGACGCCGGGGCGCGGGATCTGGCCGGCTACAACGCCCAGCTGGCCCCGGATCAGCCCAAGATCCCCCAGATCGTGGTCATCATCGACGAGCTTGCGGATCTTATGATGATCGCGGCCAAGGAGGTGGAGGAGTCCATCTGCCGGGTCGCCCAGATGGGCCGCGCCGCCGGCGTGCATCTGGTCATAGCCACGCAGAGCCCCCGCGCCGACGTCATTACCGGCCTTATGAAGGCCAACATACCGTCCCGCATCGCCCTGAAGGTGGCTTCCTCCCTGGAGTCCCGCATCATCCTGGACGCGGGCGGCGCGGCGGACAAGCTTGTCGGCAACGGCGATATGCTCTTCGCGCCCATCGGGGCCTCGAAGCCCGTCAGGATCCAGGGAACCTGGGTCAGCGACGAGGAGCGGGAGGCCGTCATCGAGTACGTCAAGAGCATGGGTGAGGCAAGCTACTCCGAGGACGTCATCTACGAGATCGAGAAGGCCGCCGCGGAGAAGGAATCCGGCGGCAAGGGAGCGTCCCAGCAGTCCCAGGAGGACAAGTTCAAGGATTACGACGAGCTTCTGCCTCAGGCGGCGGAGATCATCTTCGAGACGAAGATCGCCAGCGTCAGCGCCCTGCAGAGGCGGCTCAAGCTGGGTTACGCCAGGGCGGCGCGCATCGTCGACCAACTGGAGGAGATCGGCGTTCTGGGCCCCTTCGAGGGTTCAAAGCCCCGCCAGATCATTATGACATACCAGCAGTGGCAGGAGATGCAGTTTGTCCAGGGCACCGCGCCCATCGGGCAGCCGGCCGCCGGAACGCCCGCGCCGGGCCCAGGCGCGGAGCAGACCATGTTCTCCGCCGACGACCTCCTGGGGGAGGACGACTGAGGCGGCGCTGGAAGAGCTTTTGGAAAACGCTATCTTCGCGTATAACGAAAACAGAACCGCCCCGCAGGCATTAGCCGCGGGGCGGTTCCTTTTTTTATTTTATGGAGTTGACAATCCCTTTTTTTGATGATATAATATTGGAGTATCATAAAAATATATTATCAAAAAAGAAGGCTATACAAGATGTCTTTGCAGCACGGCGTTTTAGGCTTTTTAAATTATGGGAAAATGAGCGGATATGATTTGGCAAAGGCGTTCAGCTCCTCGGTACAGTTTTTTTGGAATGCGCAGAACAGCCAGATCTATCTGGTGCTGGACAAGTTGGAAAAGCAGGGCTTCGCCACCCACGAGCTGATCGTTCAGACCGACAAGCCCAGCAAGAAGCTGTACTCCATCACCGACGCGGGGAGGGCGGAGTTTGTTCGCTGGCTTGCCGCGCCAAATGAGAGCATGTCGGCGGAGTTTAAAAGCGCGTTTTTAATGAAGGTCTTTTTTTCCGGCAACAGAACCCCCGCGGAAAACGCGGCCATGTTCAGGGAGTTTATCAGCGACTGCCGCTCGATTTTGAGCTCTATGGGATCCGTTCCCGGCAGCATCCGGCAGTACAGCCGGGAGGCGCCGGCCGAAGCGCCGACGTACTGGCAGTTCGATGCCGATTTTGGATACAGCTATATCAAAATGTGCATTGAATGGGCGGAAAGATGCGTAAAAAAGCTGGAGGCGATGATGTGAATATTTTGGTATTGAACGGAAGCCCCAAGGGTGAACAAAGCAACACGCTGAAGCTGACCAGGGCTTTTTTGGAGGGCTTTACCCGGAGCCAAAGCGTGGATACCGACATCGTGGATATTTACAGGCTGAATATCCGGGAGTGCGTGGGGTGCTTTGCCTGCTGGAACAGGACTCCCGGCAAATGTGTGATCAACGACGACATGGAGGGGCTCCTGCAAAAGATATTGCGTGCCGACGTCACCATATGGAGCTTTCCGCTTTATTATTTCGGCCTGCCCTCGCGGCTTAAAATGGTCATTGACCGGCAGCTGCCGTTGACCCTCCCCTTTATGGACGGGGATGCCGGCGCGGGCGGGCACAGGCCCAGGTATGATATGTCCGGTAAGCGCCATGTGGTCATCTCCACCTGCGGCTTCTATACCGCCGAGGGAAACTACGCCGCCGTGAACGCGCAATTTGACCGAATGCTTGGCGAGAACGGGTACACGGCGCTGTATTGCGGACAGGGAGAACTGTTTCGCGTGCCGGAGCTGAGCGCGCGGACGGACGAATACTTGAGCTATGTGCGGCAGGCCGGCGCGGAGTTTGCCTCAGGGGACGTTTCCGCTGTTACAAGGGAAAAACTGAAGCAGCTGCTATATCCCAGGGAGGTATTTGAGAAGATGGCTGACGCCAGCTGGGGCGTTGAACGGACAGAGAGGGGCGTAAAGGCGGTCAGCCCCGCGCTGACTTTTACCAAACAGATGGCGGCGCTTTATAACAAAGCGTCCTGGCCCGGAAAGGACATCGTGTTGGAATTTGCCTACACTGACAAACAGGAGACATGTCAGATCGTGCTGGGGAAAGACGGGTATACCGTCCTCACAGAGAATTTTCTGCCTTTTACCACCCGCGTCGAAACGCCCTTGTCTATATGGGAGAAGATAGGCCGAGGCGAACTCAACGGCCAGCAGGCCATGATGGAGCATCTGTACAAGGTGACCGGCGATTTCGATGTGATGATCAACTGGGACAAATATTTTGGATGGAGAGGCGATACGGACGGAGAGACGTCCTCTGTCCCCGCGCCTCCCGCCAAACGGACAAACATGGGTGTAATGCTCCTTCCCTGGATCGCCATCTGGGTGGGCATCTCCATCAACAGCCTCTGGGGCGGGGTCATCGGCGTTGTGCTGTGCGCGGCTCTGCCATTTGCTTTCCTGAAATATAAACCCACGGCCTTTGAGTACATCACGGTGTTTGCCGTCTCCGTTGCCAGCCTTTTATCCGTCCTCGGGGCTCCCCCGGATATTCTCGTCCCCGCCTCATATCTTGTATTCGGCCTTATGTGGACAGTGACGGCGTTTATGAGGATCCCCCTCTCGGCGTGGTACTCCATGAACAACTACGGCGTGGAAAAGGCGCTGTCAAATCCCCTGTTCATTCGGACGAACAGGATCCTGACCGCCTGCTGGGGCGCGCTCTATCTGGTTACGCCCATATGGACATACGCCCTGCTGCATACGTCCCTGGCAAGTTGGACGGGGCTCATTAACTCCATACTGCCCGCCGCCATGGGAGCGTTCACCATGTGGTTTGAGAAGTGGTATCCCGGACACTACGCCGCGGGTGGCGGGCGCTGAGTCCGATAAGCGGCTCCGGGGGCATAACGGCGCCTTAAAAGTACATAGAGACAGCCCGACATGAACCGGAGCGGGAAACCCACACGTTTCCCGCTCCGGTCTCGGTCGGCCAAAATGCGCTTTATAAAAAATTGACCTGCGGCAAAATGGGAGGGATCTCTAAACCAGAGCCGTTTCGCCCGCGGTTTCGCCGCGTACACGGGTCACAGAGCCGCGCGCAGCGGGAATGATTTTACTTCGCCCAGCCGGTGGCGCGGCCCACGGCCTTCCGCCAGCCGGCCATGAGGCTTTCGCGGGCGGCGGGATCCAGATCCGGATCGAACCGCGCGTCCACGCGCCAGAGGGATTTAAGCTGCTCGGTGTCGCTCCAGACACCGACGGCCAGGCCCGCCAGGTACGCCGCGCCCAAGGCCGTGGTCTCCCGGACGACCGGGCGGCGGACGGGTCTATTTATCACGTCTGCCTGGAACTGCATCAGGAACTTGTCGCGGCTGGCGCCCCCGTCGGCCCGCAGGGAGTCCATCCGGATGCCCGTGTCCGCCTCCATGGCCTCCACCAGCTCCGCCACCTGGTAGGCGATGGACTCCTGGGCGGCGCGGACGATGTGCTCGCGGGTGGTGGCGCGGGTGAGGCCCAGGATGGCGCCGCGGGCGTACATATCCCAGCGGGGCGCGCCAAGGCCCGTGAAGGCGGGCACGAGGTACACGCCGCCGTTGTCGGGTACCGAGAGGGCAAGCGTCTCGGCCTCGCGGGCTTCGGTGAGAATGCGAAGCTCGTCGCGGAGCCATTGAATGACCGCGCCACCCATGAATACGCTCCCCTCAAGGGCGTAGGTGACCTTCCCCGGGAGCCCCGCGGCGATGGTGGTGACAAGGCCGTTTTTGCTCTCGCAGGGGATTTCCCCGGTGTTCATCAGGAGAAAACAGCCTGTGCCGTAGGTGTTCTTCGCGTCCCCGGCGTCAAAGCAGCTCTGCCCGAAAAGAGCCGCCTGCTGGTCGCCGGCGATGCCCGCCACGGGGATCTTTCTGCCGCCAACGTCCGCATAGCCGTAAACCTGGCTGCTCAGGCGCACCTCCGGCAGGATGGCCGGGGGAATGTCCAGCGCCTTTAAAAGCGTCTCGTCCCAGCAAAGCCGGCGGATGTCAAAGAGCATCGTGCGGCTTGCGTTTGTAAGATCGGTGGCGTGGACGGCGCCGCCGGTGAGCTTCCAGAGAAGCCATGTGTCCACGGTTCCGAACAGGATCTCGCCCCGCCGGGCCTTCTCCCGGACGCCGGGGACGTTGTCCAAAATCCACTTGATCTTCGTGGCGGAGAAGTAGGCGTCCGGCACAAGGCCCGTGACCTCCCTTATGTGGGGTTCAAGGCCGTCGGCCGCAAGCTTCTCTACGATGTCCGCCGTGCGGCGGCACTGCCAGACGATGGCGTTGTACACGGGCTTCCCGGTGGACTTCTCCCACACGATGGTGGTCTCCCGCTGGTTCGTGATGCCGATGGCGGCGATGTCCGCCGGGGAGACGCCGGACTCGGCGATCACCGTCTCCATCACCCCGCGCTGGGTGCTCCATATCTCCTCCGGGTCGTGCTCCACCCAGCCGTCCCGCGGGAAATACTGGGTGAACTCCCGCTGGGAGGTACCCACAAGGTTCTGCTCCGTGTCAAAGAGTATGGCGCGGGAGCTCGTGGTGCCCTGGTCAAGGGCGAGAAGGTACTTTTTCATTGTGCCGGCCCCTTTCAGTAAACATTTGTGTATATTGTAGCACAAAGCGGCGTGTTTGTCACGGGCCTTTGTAAAAAACGCGCAAAACGCCCCGGCCGGCGATAGAAAAAAGATTGACATATATATGTTCGCATGATATACTATCTATGTATAGCTTGTTGCGTGTACGTTGTGAACGGATTCGCGGAGAACACGCGCGGACGCGCGGCGTCCGGCGTATAAATATATGGGGGGGTGACACGGAGAGATCGAAGAGGAAGTCCGGTTTGTGGGGAATAGACTGTATGCGCGGATGAAAAACAGAAGGTAAAAATGTGGAGTTTGCTCACGGCGAATGCGACGAATATTTTGACAATGACCGCAAGCTGGCCGAGATCGCGGTCGCGAATTATGAGGCGGGCTACCCTTATCCTGTCGACTGAGCCTGAAATATCCGGAGCCCGGTTTTCCTATCGTTTTTGAAAAGAGGGAAAAATATGAAAGTAAAAGTATTTAAGCACAGCACTCTTTGGCTGATCCTTGCGGGAGTATTTGTCCCACTGCTTTGCTCGCTTCTGTTGAGCCTGCTTGTGTACAGATTTCCGAAGATATCCGTACCTGTTGTCGCTGTGCCGCTGTCGATCGTTTTCCTGCTGATATGGGCCTGCTGCGCGCTCTTTTTATCCGATCCCGGCAAAGGCGCTGTGACGCAGTCGCTTTTGATGTGCGCGCCGGGTCTGGTCATGTTGTGCCTGGTCCTTATTCAGGAGGTGCTGGGGCGGTACTGGTTCAGCTTCGTTGGCGTGCTGTCCCAGGACTATTTCACTCCGGTTCTTTCGCTGATAGCCTCCGTGTTTCGTCTTTTCAAGCTCTATTTCCTCCTTAATCTGCCCTTCCTGTACGTCTTGAGTCTGCTGATCATGTTTGCCGTAAGCTTTTTCAGCGTCCGCGGGAGGAAGGGAGCGCGCTTCCCCGGAGGGGAGACGCCTCCTTCCGAGGCATGAAGGACGCATTACATTTTTAAACAGGGCTGAGGCGCCGATCCCCATGCGGGGATCGGCGCCTCATATTTATACCGCATACCGCCCGAGAGGCGGGAAGGCGCGTTCTTTACAGGCTCTCCCCCGGGCCCTCGCCGTCCGGCGTATCGGGGAAGGTCTGACCGTCGGGGAGGTCGGGCGGGGTCTGGCCGTCGAAGTCCTCCGGGGGCGTCTGGCCGCCTTTGAAGCCCTCCGGGGGCTGGCCGCCGTCCTGGCCTCCGGGGAACCGGCCTCCGCCGTGGCCGTCCATGCCGCCGGGGAAGCCCTGTCCGCCGGGCCTGCCCATACCGCCCTGGACGTCCGCGCCCGCCTCGGCGGAGCCGATGAGGGTGTCCCCGTTATAGAGGGCGTAGAGGCCGTCGCCGATCCGGGGGGAGGAGACGAGGAGGAGGGAGAAGGCGTTGGCGGTGGGGACGGACATCAGCTCGTTCCCCTCCGCGTCCTTCAGAGCGTACTGCGTCCCTCCGGCGGCGTTTCGCAGACTGAACACCGCGCAGGACTGGGCGCTGGCCCCGTCGATGGCGTCCAGCATGTTGCCGGTGGCCACGACAACGCCGCCGTTTATGAGGATGCCCATGTCGGAGTCGATGCCAGCGTCGCCGGAGGTGGGGCAGGCGTAGGCGCGAACCGTGCCGCCGTTAATAACCAGCCAGCCGTTGGAGTCGATGCCGTCCCCCTCGCCGGTGGAGCCGTTGACGGTGACGGTGAGCGCCCCGGCGTTGACCGTGGTGACGGAGACGCCGTCCTCGTTGGTGTTGATCCCGTCGTTGCCGGAGACGATGTTGATGACGCCGCCGTTGACGGTCAGGTGCAGCTCGGAGTCCAAGCCCTCGTTCTGGGCGTTTATGTTGAGGACGCCGTCGTTGCCGGTGACGTTCATGCTCATTTTGGAGTAGAAAGCCCCGTCGTACTTGTGGAGCTTCTTGCTGTCCACCACGGTCTTTCCGTCCTCGCTGAGTTCAACGGACTTGTAGATGCGGGCCACATAGGAGCCGTTCACCGTGTTCTCCGACCCGTCGGCGATGTAGACGTTTGCCCCGGCGGCGGAGGTGTCCACCTCCGCTTTGGGGTCGCCCTTGTCCCCGCACTCGTAGACGTTGTAGAAGATGACGGCGGGGGCCACGGTGCAGGTGACGTCCACGCCGTCAAGCACCAAATTTACCACGGCCTCGGGGTCGTCCTCCGCGTCCTCCCCCAGATCCACCGCGATCTGCCCGGCGGAGAGGGAGCCGGAGAGCACATAGGTGCCGGGCGCGGTGATGTGGACTACCGTGTGGGCCGCGGCCTCATCGGCGGAGTGCTCGTCGGCTTCGCCGCCCTCGCCGTAGGTGAAATCATGGCCGGCCTCGTAGTAGACGATGTCGCGGGCGGTGTACACGTCCGTCCTGTCCTCGGTGAGAGGCTCGCCGTCGACGGTCACGGCGTCGTCGGAAAGGCCGATGCGGATCCCGTCGGGGATGACCACGTCCGTGGGCACGCCGTAGAGAGGATCGCCGCCTGCCTCGGCGCCTGCCCCGGTGTCTCCGGAGCCGCCGGAGCTGTCCGTGCCGTCTGCCCCGCCGTCACCCGGGCCGCCGCCGGAGACGTCCGGACTGTCTGTCCCGCCGGTTTTGGCGCCCGAGCAGGAGGCGAGGGACAGGAGCAGGGACAGGGCAAGGGTCAAAAGGATGAATTTTTTCATAAAACGTACCTCGTTTTTCTGGGATGGGCACAGTTTAAGCCGGATATTTTACGATTTTGCGTCCGAAAAGAAAACCAAATGTAAACAAAAAGTTGATAAAATGTGTCTGACGGGGCGAAAGACGGCCTTTTTGTGCAACTGTTGCAAAATGAAAGGCCATTTTCCGGGCAAACAGTAAAAAGTAACGAAAAACGACAATTGAATTGCATGGAAAACGGTGGACAAATTGGAACACATCTGTTATAATATTTCCGTGGCGGCGAGCACGCCTCGATTTTGCGTGCCGCGCGCAAGGGAAAAACCACCATTATCTACATAAGAGGGTGTAATGACGATGGCTGAAAAAATGCTTACTAACGATGAAAGCTGGGAGTTTTCCGAAGGCACATGGACCCGCGCCTATGAGAAATTCGGGGCGCACAGGGGCGTGGAAAACGGCGTGGAGGGCTGGAATTTCAATGTGTGGGCGCCCGGAGCGAGAACCGTGCGGCTCGCCGGCTCCTGGTGCGACTGGGATCCCCAGCGCCACTTTCTGATCCACACCGAGCAAAACGGCGTGTGGCACATATTCATGCCGGGACTGAACGCCGGGGAGAGCTACAAGTATGTCATTGAGACCAGGGACGGGAGGCTTCTTTACAAGGCCGACCCGTACGGATATTTTTGCGAAAGACCTCCTGAGACGGCCTCGAGACTGGCGGATATCGACACCTTCCAGTGGACCGACCAGAAGTGGATGGCGGCCCGCGCAAAGGGCAACCGCCGGGAGAAACCCCTGAACATTTACGAGGTGCATCTGGGCTCCTGGCGGCGGCATGAGGACGGCACTATGCTCAGCTACTATGAGCTGGCCGAGACGCTGGTGCCCTACGCCGTTGAGATGGGCTACACGCACCTGGAGATCATGCCCGTGATGGAGCACCCCTTTGACGGCTCCTGGGGCTATCAGCTCACCGGTTACTACGCCCCCACCTCCCGGTACGGCGAGCCGTGGGAGTTCCAGCACTTTATAAACGAGGCCCACAAGGCCGGTATCGGCGTGATCCTGGACTGGGCGCCGGCCCATTTCTGCCGCGACGCCCACGGTTTGGGCGAATTCGTGGGAGAGCCCCTCTACGAGGGAGGATCCCATCCCCAGTGGGGAACGTACAAATTTAACGTAAAGCGCGGCGAGGTTCGCTCCTTCCTCATCTCCAACGCCCTCTTTTGGATTGATCGCTACCACGCGGACGGCATCCGTGTGGACGGCGTCACAAGCATGCTATACCTCAACTTCGGCATCGACGACGAGCGCCTGAAGAAGCACGCCGCCGACGGCACGGAGCACGACTACGACTCCATCTCCCTCATTCAGAAGATCAACTCCACCGTTTCCCGTGAGTATCCGGACGTGATGATGATAGCGGAGGAGTCCACCGCTTGGCCGTTGGTCACCTACCCGCCCGACGACGGGGGCCTGGGCTTCCACTTCAAGTGGGACATGGGCTGGATGCACGATACCTTGAACTACATGAAAACGGACTTCCCGTACCGTTCCGCGCACCACGGCGCGCTGACCTTCTCCATGATGTACGCTTTCAACGAAAACTTTGTTCTGGCGCTGAGCCATGACGAGGTTGTCCACGGCAAGGCGTCTCTCATCGGGAAAATGCCTGGCGACTACTGGAGACAGTTTGCGGGGCTTCGATCCCTGCTGCTCTATCAGATGCTCCACTCCGGCGCAAAGCTCAACTTCATGGGCGCGGAGATCGGACAGTTTATTGAGTGGCGCTACTACGAGGGGCTGGAGTGGTTCCTTCTGGGCTACGACGCCCACCGCAAGCACCAGGAGTACGTGAAGGAGCTCAACCATCTGTTCCTGAGGGAAAAGTCCCTGTGGCAGAAGAACTTCTCCTGGGAGGGCTTTGAGTGGCTGGATGCCGACGACTCGTCCCGGTCGATCCTCACCTTCATCCGCCACGGCAAGAGGCCCACGGAGGATCTGGTCTGCCTTTTGTCCTTCGTCCCCGAGACCTACGACGGGTTCCGCGTCGGCGTACCTCGCAAGGGTACCTATGTGGAGATCTTCAACTCCGACGACCAGCGCTTCGGCGGTTCCGGCAGGATCAACGCCGAACCGTTGGAGGCGGAGAAGATACCCGCCCACGGAAAGAAGTATTCCGTTGCGGTCAAGACCCCGCCCATCGGAGGACTGATCCTCAAGAGGCTTCCGCCACCGCCGAAGAAGGCGTGACGGCGCCCGCTGCCCCGAGGGGAGCGGGCCCCCGCTCCTCTTTAAATGCGGCCCCCTTTGCCGGAGCTCCGGCAATGAAACGGATTTCAAGCGCTCCGCGCTTTAAATAGACCCTATAAATATTAAGGAGTAACCCAATTTATGTTCAAGGACAAAAAGGATTTCACAAGACAGCTGGAGGCGGCGGCCATTTCCAACTACGCAAGGCCCTTCGCCAAGCTGACCGGCAAGCTCAAGTACGCCACCCTTGCCAAGCTCATTGCCAACAACGCCCGGAACGTCCGCGTCGTGTCGGACTCCACCCGTCAGGAGGAGAAAAAGCGCGTCTACTACTTCTCTATGGAGTTTTTGCTGGGCAAGCTCCTGGAAAACTATATTATGAACTTCGGTATCAAGGACATCGTGGAGGAGGGCCTTGCCGACTACGGCGTGACCATCGCCGACCTGGAGGCCGAGGAGGTGGACGCGGGCCTGGGCAACGGCGGTCTTGGAAGGCTTGCGGCCTGCTTCATCGACTCCCTGGCGTCCTTAGGCTACATCGGACAGGGCAACGGCATCCGCTACCGCTACGGACTTTTCCACCAGCGCATCGTCAACGGCTGCCAGGTGGAGGATCCGGACAACTGGCTGGAGGACGGCTACCCCTGGGAGATAGAGCGCCCCGAGGAGGCCGTAAAAGTCCGCTTCGGCGGCACCGTGGTGCATAAGTACTCCGGCAATTCCATGAGCTACGAGTGGACCGGCGGCGAGGAGATCCTGGCTGTACCCTACGACGTGCCCATCGTGGGCTACGGCGGGCAGACCGTCAACAACCTGCGGCTCTGGAGCGCCGAGCCGGCCAAGCAGAATTTCGACATGGACGCCTTCAACCGCGGCGACTACGCGGGGGCCATGAAATTCCGTTCCGACGTGGAGGCCATCACCTCCGTCCTCTACCCCAACGACAACGCCGACCCCGGCAAGGTGCTGAGGCTCAAGCAGGAGTATATGTTCGTGGCCGCCGGCCTTAAATCCATTATCCGCTATTACAAGCGCGAGTACGGCAAACACGCCTGGAGGCGCTTTCCTGAGCTTATCGCCATCCATACCAACGACACCCACCCGGCTCTGTGCGCGCCCGAGCTGCTTCGCCTGCTCATTGACGAGGAGGGGCTCGACTGGGATACCGCCTGGGAGATCGTCACAAAGTCGATTTCCTACACCAACCACACCATTCTCCCCGAGGCGCTGGAAAAGTGGCCCATTGATATGTTCCAGCGGCTGCTGCCCCGGGTCTACGACTTTGTGCAGGAGATCGACCGGCGCTACCGGGAGTCCTTCGCCATGCGCCGCGAGCAGAACCAGGAGCTTTTGATGAACACCGCCATTCTCTGGGGCGGCCAGGTGAGGATGGCCAACCTGTCCGTTATTGCCGGCCACGCCGTCAATGGCGTCGCCGCCCTCCACACGGAGATCTTAAAGCGCGATGTGCTGAGGGATTTCTACACCCTCACCCCTGAAAAATTCAACAACAAGACAAACGGCGTCACCCACCGGCGCTTCCTGGCTCAGGCCAACCCCACCTACGCAGCCCTCATCACCGAGGCCATTGGCGATAAGTGGTATACCGACGCCATGGAGCTTTCCAAGCTCAAGGATTTTGAAAACGATAACGCGTTTCTGGAGAAGGCCGCCGCCTCCAAGGCCAGGAACAAGCAGGTGCTGGCCAAGTATATCAAGGACGTCACTGGCATCATCGTCGACACCGACTCCATCTTCGACATCCAGGTCAAGCGCTTCCACGCCTACAAGAGACAGCTTCTGAACCTCTTCAAGATCATGGATCTCTACAACCACATTCTTGAGGATCCCAATTTCGACGTAAGGCCCACCACCTTCATCTTCGCGGGTAAGGCCGCCCAGGGGTACGAGTTCGCCAAGAACACCATCCGGCTCGTAAACTCCGTGGCCGACGTCATAAACTCCGATTCCCGCGTGCGCGGCCGCATCCGCGTGGTGTTCATCCCCAACTTCTCCGTCTCCAACGGCCAGCTCATCTACCCCGCCGCCGACATCTCCGAGCAGATCTCCACCGCCGGCATGGAGGCCAGCGGCACCGGCTGCATGAAGTTCATGATGAACGGCGCCATTACCCTTGGCACCCTGGACGGGGCCAATGTGGAGATCGTGGAGCAGGTGGGCTTTGAGAACGCCGAGATCTTCGGGCTCAAGACCGAGGAGATCGCCGAGCTCAAGCGCGGCTGGGGTTACTTCGCCCGCGGCGAGTACGAGGGCAATCCCCGTTTACGCCGTGTGGTGGATCAGCTTACCGACGGCACTTACGCCAGGCTCTCCGGCGGCTTTGACAGTGTGTATTCCAACCTTATGAACTCCAACGACGAATTCTTCGTCCTCAAGGACTTCCAGCCCTATGTGGACGCCTGGCACCGCCTGGAGCGGCTCCACGGCGACAGGAACGAGTGGTACCGCAAGTCCGTCCACAACACAGCCTGCTCCGGCATCTTCTCCTCCGACAGAACGATCAGAGAGTACGCGGACGACGTATGGAAGCTCAATTAACATCAAATGGACAGAGTCCATTTGATGTTAGAAAGATTTGCCGGTTCCCTGCGGGCACTCGTCGTCGCGCAAGCCGCTTTGCCTCGCCCTCCCTTTGGTCGGGCCCAGGCGCTGGCTCGGCTCCTCCTCTGCCCACGCAATCATTGATCGCGCGGGGCCCCTGGATGGGGCCGCACACTCCGGGAACCTGAGAGGGCGTTTTTCCAAGGCGCGTGTCCTTGGAAAGATGATCGGATCTTGTTCGCGCCCGCGGGCGCGAACTCTGCGAGGCTATTTTGGGATGATAAGCCTTAGGGCTTGTATTATTCAAAAATAAATAAATTCTCATAAAGGGAGGTCGTTTTGTGGTAAACAAAAAACCGTTCATAGCCATGCTGCTTGCCGGAGGGCAGGGCAGCAGGCTTGGTGCTCTCACGAAGCACATCGCGAAACCCGCCGTCTCCTTTGGCGGCAAGTACCGTATCATTGACTTTGCCCTCTCCAACTGCGCCAACTCCCACATCGACACCGTGGGCGTGCTGACCCAGTATCGGCCATACCTTCTGAATACGTATATAGGCACCGGCTCCAGCTGGGATCTGGACTCCCACGATGGCGGCGTCTCCATCCTGCCCCCCTATGCTACCGAGACAGGCGGCCAGTGGTACGCCGGCACCGCCGACGCCATCTACCAGAACCTGGACTACATAAACCTCTACGACCCCGATTACGTGATCATCCTCTCCGGCGACCACATCTACCGCATGGACTACCGGAAGATGCTCCGCACCCATATCGACAACAACGCCGATCTCACCATCGCCGTCATGACCGTGCCCTGGGAGGAGGCCCCGCGTCTGGGCATCCTGGCCGCCGATGAGACCGACAAGATCTACGACTTCGAGGAGAAGCCCGCCAAGCCCAAGTCGAACCTGGCGTCCATGGGCATCTACATCTTCTCCAAGAAGATCCTCGAGGATTCCCTTATCGCCGACGCCCGCGACCCGGATTCCGAGCACGACTTCGGCAAGAACATCATCCCCGCCCTCCTTGCCCAGGGTAAGCGCCTCTTTGTCCACCGCTTTGAGGGGTTCTGGAAGGATGTGGGGACTATCCCCAGTTTCCATGAGACCAGCATGGATCTTCTGGAGGCCCAGCCGCAGTTCGACCTGATGGGAGAGGATTTCCCGATCCTCACGCAGGACGACTCCCTGCCTCCCCACTACGTGGGGCCCAAGGGCAGCGTTGACCACGCCTTTGTGGCAAACGGCGCCGTCATTCTGGGCAAGGTAGAGCATTCCATCATCTCCAAGGGGTGCAAAATCGAGGAGGGCGCCGTGGTGGCCGACTCCATTCTGCTTCCCGACGTCACCGTGGAGAAGGGGGCCGTGGTGACCCGCGCCATCGTGGGCGAGGGTTCCACCGTCAAGGCAAAGGCCGTGTTCGGCAGCGCCGACAAGGATGTTGCCATCGCCGTCGTCGGCGACGACGCGGTGGTCGAATAAGGAGGGTGTGAAAGAATGGATAGAGTAATCGGACTTATCGCCGCCAACTTTGAGACACGCGACATGGGCGAGCTTACTGAGGATCGCACCATCGGCTCCCTCCCTTACGGCGGAAATTACAGAGTGGTGGATTTTCCCCTTTCCAATATGGTAAACTCCGGCATCAACACCATCGGCCTTGTGACCCCCTATAAGTACCGCTCCATCATCGACCATGTGGGCGCCGGCAAGGCGTGGGATCTGGATCGCAAGAACGGCGGACTTTTCGTGCTTCCCGGCTCCGTCTTTGGCGTACACAGCGAGAACAGCCACTTTCTCCTGCGGGATATCCGCCGGAACACCATCTATCTCGAGAGAAGTCCGGCCCCCTATATCCTGGTGACCGCCGCCAACGTCATCTCCCACATGGACTACCGCCCCCTCATTATGGAGCATATCAAATCCGGCGCCGACATCACCATGGCCTACAACACCGCCGACCGCGACGAGTCCCACCGCCTGGGCGTCACGGTCGAGGATGGCAAGGTCGTGGGGTTCAAGCCCAACCCCAAGAGGTATGAGGACGCCATGCTTGACACCTTTGTCATTTCCCGCGATCTGCTCATGAAGATCATAGAGTGGTACGCCGCCATCGATTACCTGGATTTCTTCGAGGCTATCGAGGGGGATCTGGACAAGATGGATGTCCGCGGCTGGAAGTATGAGGGCTATGCCCGCCAGATGTTCACCAGCCGTGACTACTTTGAGTACTCCATGGAAATACTGAATCTTGACGTGTTCAGCGAGCTGTTCAGCCGTGAGCGTCCCCTCGCCACCAAGGCGGCCGAGGCCGCTCCCGCCAAGTATCTTGACGGCGCCAAGGTACGAAATTCCATGATCTCCGCCGGATCCCTCATTGAGGGCGAGGTGAACCACTCCATCCTCTTCCGGGGCGTGAAGGTGGGCAAGGGCGCGAAGGTGAAGAATTCCATCATCATGCAGCGGTGCGTCATCGAGGACGGCGCCGTGGTGGAGAACGTCATTCTGGACAAGTCCCAGGTCGTCAAGGCCGGCGCCGTTATCAAGGGCACCGGCGACACGACCTTCATCAAAAGATGAAGCTCAGGACAAGGCCGTCACTGATCGCCGAGCGCGGACACGGTGAAACGGGCCGCGTCCGGCGGGAAGGGAGCACGGAGACTGAGGGGCGGCCGTCCCGCCCCAAGGCAGAGCGTGTTCCGCGACGGTGTTCTCTGCGCAGCTCATATTCTTTCTAAATGGGAGGAAGCGGATAAGATGAGAAGGAAATTGCGCGTATTATTCGCCGCCTTTGAGGCCGTGCCGTTTATGAAAACCGGGGGCCTGGGCGACGTGGGCGGCTCCCTGCCCCAGGCCCTCAGGGAGGCCGGGTGCGAGTGCCGCGTCATTATACCCAAGTTCATGACCATTTCCGAGGAATATAAGTCCAAAATGACCCACGTCACGGACTTTTACGTCTCTCTCGGCTGGCGCAACGTGTACTGCGGCATCGAAAAGCTGACCTACAAGGGCGTCGTCTACTACTTTGTGGACAACGAGTACTATTTCAACCGCGAGCGGGCTTACGGCTACTTTGACGACGGTGAGCGCATCGCCTACTTCTCCAAGGCTATCGTGGAGTGCCTGCAATACCTGCCCGATTTCAAGTGCGACGTCCTGCACTGCAATGACTGGCATACCGCCCTGGCCCCCGTGTTCCTCCGGGAGTTCTATCAGGGCATTCCCCTCTATGAGAACGTCAAGACGGTGTTCTCCGTCCACAACCTGAAGTTCCAGGGCCAGATGAGCGATTATGTGCTGGGCGATATCCTGGGGCTGTGGGGCATCCCCGCCGCGGCCTCTCAGCTTCGCTCGGATGACCACTCCGTAAACTTTATGAAGGGCGCGCTGCTCTATTCCGACCTTCTCAGCACGGTCTCAAAGACCTACGCCGAGGAGATCAAGACGCCCTTCTTCGGTGAGCATATGGACGGCATCTTCCGCGACAGGGCTTCGATCCTCTATGGCGTCATGAACGGGATCGACACCAAAACGTGGGATCCCGCCACCGACCCGATGATCCCCTGCCATTATACCGCCGCCGACCGGGCCGGCAAGGCCCAGTGCAAGGCGGAGCTCCAACGGGAGCTCGGCCTGGAGGTCAACCCGGATATCCCGCTGGTGGTCATGATCGGCAGGCTCACCGAACAGAAGGGCATGGATCTTGTCCAGCGTGTCATTGGAGAGATGCTTGACAAGGCGCAGTTCGCCGTTCTCGGCACCGGCGACAAGCAGTATGAGGATATGCTCAGCTACTACAACTGGGAGCGCGGCGGACGCTGCTCCGCCTGTATCCGCTTTGACGAGGCCCTCTCGCACCGCATGTACGCCGGCGCGGACATGCTGCTGATGCCCAGCCTCTTTGAGCCCTGCGGGCTTTCCCAGATGATCGCCATGCGCTACGGCACCCTGCCTGTGGTACGGGAAACCGGGGGGCTTAAAGACTCCGTCCAGCCCTACAACCAGTATACCGGCGAGGGCACGGGCTTCAGCTTCGAAAACTACAACGCCCATGACATGCTCTACACCGTCCAGCACGCCTGTGAGCTCTTCTGGACCAACAGGGACGACTGGAACAGGCTCATTGACAACGCCATGGCCGCCGACTTCTCATGGAGCCGCGCCGCTCAGGAATACCTTGCGATGTATCAGCGTACTCACCCCGAGATCGAACCCTGGATAAAGAAAAAGGACGGGGACGAGACGGAAGAGGAATGACCTCCGAAATCGCATTGATTTATTTTAAGAAAGAAATAACTTAAAATACCCTTATTTTACGCGGGAACCGGTAAAAACCCGGTTCCCGCGCGCGGGGCAAGGCCCCGAAAAATGTATATAAAAGAGCGAAATGCCTTTTAAATTTCCAAAAAGGATACCAGATTTATATGAGAGCTTACCACGATTCCCGTGAACTTAAATTCCGTTCTCCATTTGGCGCTGTCGCCGTCGGCGGCGCTGTTTGCATTTCAATAGACACCTGGGAGGTCGTACCCGATTGGACTGAGCTTCGGGTGCGTGTTGACAAAAAGAGGGACGAATATTTCGTCATGAACCGCGAGGGAGGCAGGTTTACTTACACATTTACACCGGATACGCCCGACATATATTGGTACAGCTTTATTTTCCACTTCAATGACGGCGGCGTGTACCGGTACGGCCCTCAACGGGGCAGGACGGGCGGCATCGGCGAAATTTACGACTGGGACTGCCCGGAGTACCAGATAACGGCATATATACCAAGAAAGACCCCGGAGTGGTACAAAAACGCCATCTGCTATCAGATTTTTCCCGACCGTTTCAAACGCGGCCCCGACTGGAAAGAGCGGGCGGAGAGCGTGCTTTCCAAAAAGCGCGCCGGGACTCCCAAGGCTCTTGTGGAGGACTGGGATACGCCGGTCAGCTATAAGCGCCACCAGGACGGGCGCATAAAGGTATGGGAGTTTTACGGCGGTACTCTCTCCGGTATCGAGGAGAAGCTTGACTACCTGGCAGGAATGGGCATCACCGCCCTCTACCTCAACCCCCTTTTCGAGGCCGCCAGCAACCACCGCTACGACACCGGCGACTACCGGAAAATAGACGGCATGCTGGGGGATGAGGAGGGCTTTAAGCGCCTGTGCGAGAAGTGCGGGGAGCACGGGATCTCCGTCATCCTGGACGGCGTTTTCAACCACACCGGGTGCGACAGCAAGTACTTCAACAAATACGGAAACTACCCCGAACCCGGCGCGTGCCAGGGGACGGGCTCCAGATATTATAACTGGTTCCGGTTCTACGATTTCCCCGGCAGCTACGAGTGCTGGTGGGGTGTGGACGACCTCCCGAATGTGGAGGAGCACGACCCGGACTATCGGGACTACATATTCGGCGGCGAGGATTCCGTTGTCCGCCACTGGCTCCGCGCGGGGGCGAAGGGCTGGCGTCTTGACGTGGCCGACGAGCTCCCGGACGACTTTATCGAGGGGATCAAGACCGCCGTGGTGGCGGAAAAGGGCGACCAGGGCCTTCTCATGGGGGAGGTCTGGGAGGACGCCTCCAACAAGGTCGCCTATGGCGAGCTTCGCCGCTACTTCCTGGGATCCGAGCTGGACTGCGTCATGAACTACCCCCTCCGCGACGCCGTCCTATACTACCTCCTGGGCTCCAATTCGGCGCAGAACGTCCTTGAGACGATGCGCTCCCTCCAGGAAAACTATCCGCCCGAGAGCTTTAAAGCCTCCTTCAACCTCATGGGGAGCCATGACAGAGCGCGCATCCTCACCGTCCTGGGCGGCGCGCCGGCCCCGGACAGCCTGAGCGACGACCAGAAATTCCATTTTCGCCTCTCGGACGGCCAGCGCGGCCTTGCCAAGGGTCGGCTGTGGCTCATGGCGCTTATGCAAATGACCCTTCCCGGCGTGCCCTGCGTCTACTATGGCGACGAGGCGGGCATGGAGGGATACGCCGATCCCTATAACCGGGGTACTTACCCGTGGGGACATGAGGATCCGGACTGCCGCACCATCTACCGCAACGCCATCGATCTGCGCCGTGCTTTCCCTGAGCTTCCCGACGCCTCCTTCGAGCCCTTCGCCTTCGGAGACGATGTGTTCGGCTTCTATCGGGACTGGAAGGACGAGGGCATCGCCGTCATCGTCAACCGGGGCTGGGGTACGCAGGAGATAACCATAGACGTCCACGGGGAGGACGTGACCGACCTCCTGGGCGGGGCCCGATACGACGTCCACGATGGGAAGGTCACCGTTACCCTGTGGCCCACAGGCTCGGCGGTATTTTACTTCCACAAAAAAGTCCGCCTTGGCCGCCCGATGGAGCGAGGCGCGGGGGTGCTGGCGCATATAACCAGCCTGCCCGACCCGAACGGGCCGGGGCGCATGGGAACGTGCGCGAAAAAATTTGTGGATTTTTTGGCCGATGCGGGCCAAAAATACTGGCAGATACTGCCCCTGGGGCCCACCGATCAGCTCGGTTCGCCCTACGCGGGAGCTTCCGCCTTTGCCGCCAACATTGCGTTGCTGCCGGAGAGCGAGGAGGAGCTGCGGGCGGAGTTTGCCAATTTCGTGCCCGATGCGGAATATGCCGAATTCCTGGCGGAAAATGAGAAATGGCTGGTGCCCTACTCCCTTTTCGCGGCGATAAAGCGCACCGTATCCCGGGATCATCACGCCCGCTGGCCGGAGAGATACCGCCGGTATGACAAGAAGCTCCTGCTGGACAAGTCGCTGGCCCCGGAGGCGGAGTTCCAGAAATTCTGCCAGTACAAGTTTGAGCTTGCGTGGCGTGATTTACGGGCTTACGCCCGTTCAAAGGGCGTGTCTCTCATTGGCGACATCCCCATGTACGTTTCCGCCGACTCCGCCGATGTGTGGGCCGAGCCGGAGCAGTTCACGGTGGACGAGTACGGCAACGCAAGCCTCATCGCCGGCGTGCCTCCCGCGTGGAACGATGACGGGCAGCTCTGGGGCAACCCCCTGTACAACTGGGAGGTGATGCGGAAAAACGGTTTTGACTGGTGGATGCGCCGCTTCAAGCGCGTAATGGAGCTTTACGATCTTACCCGTCTTGACCACTTTATGGGCTTTGAATCGGCCTGGGGGATCCCACAGGGGAAAAAACCCGCCGATGGCCATTGGGTTTTCGGCCCGGGCCTCGAGCTTTTCAAAACCGCTTTTGAAAAATTCGGCCCCCTGCCCTTTGTGGCGGAGGATCTGGGGAGCCTTACCCCGGCGATCCGGGCGCTGCTGGCCAGGTGCGGTTTCCCCGGCACCGACATTTTACAGTACCAGGACGACCCCATGAACGGCTATTTCCCGCCCAGAGAGAAGATCGGCTATTCCGGCACCCACGACAACGAGACGCTGGCGGGTTTTGCCGCTCACCGGTATCCGGCTCTTGATCCGGTGGATGCCGCCCGGAGGCTTATGGAGCGGCTTTTCGCGTCAGGCGCGGATGTGGTCATGCTCCAATTGCAGGATATTTTGGGGCTTGACAACTCAACGCGTATGAATACGCCCGGCACCACAGGAAAAAACTGGTCCTGGCAGGCAAAAGATACGGACTTTAAAGACGCCCAGGCGCGCCTTTTGAGCTATACGACAAAATCAAAAAGGAGCTGATCAAAAATGGATGATTGGACAATGTACAGCAACACCGTCCTCTATTCCCCCAAAACAAAGCTTATGATGGAGTGGGGCGGCATGGACATGGATCCGGAGTACGTATTCTCCATGGAGAAGAAGATGAATACCGCCATGAAAGCTATGCACGAGCTGGAGGGAGGCGCCATTGCCAACCCCGACGAGAACCGTATGGTGGGTCACTATTGGCTCCGCGCCCCCCATCTTGCCCCCACAAAGGAGCTTGAGCGGGAGATAACCGACACCCTGGCCGCCGTCAAGACCTTTGTGGCGGACGTCCACGCCGGGAAGATCCGCGGTGAAAAGGGCGGCAAGTTCGTCAACGTCATGGTGGGCGGCATCGGCGGCTCATCCCTGGGGCCCCTCTTTGTCTCCAAAGCGCTGGGTACCCCGGAGGACAAGATGAAGCTTTGGTTCCTTGACAATACCGACCCCGCCGGCATGGACGCCGTTTTCCGCGCCGTGGAGCCGAATTTGGACGAGACGCTGACCGTCATCATCTCCAAGTCCGGCGGCACCATCGAGACAAGAAACTGCATGGTGGAGGCCAAGGCGTTCTATGAAAAACACGGCCTTTCCTTCGCCAAGCACACCGTCACCGTCACGGGCGTTGACTCCAAGCTTGACAAGGTGGCCGTTTCCGAGGGCTGGATCGCCCGCTTCCCCATGTGGGACTGGGTGGGAGGCCGCACCTCCGTCATGTCCGCCGTGGGCCTGCTGCCGCTGGCTCTGCAGGGGATAGACATTGACGCCTTCCTCCAGGGCGCCGCGGACTGCGACGAGCTGGGTCGGGAGCCGAATATCCTGGAAAATCCCGCCGCGGTGATGGCTATGGCGTGGTATCGGGAATCCCATGGAAAGGGCGGCGTGACCCAGGTGGTTCTGCCCTACAAGGACAGCCTTGATCTGCTGGCCAAATACCTCCAGCAGCTCGTCATGGAGTCCTTGGGCAAGGAGATCGATCTGGACGGCGCGAAGGTCAACCAGGGCCTTGCCGTCATGGGCAACAAGGGTACCTCCGACCAGCACTCTTACGTCCAGCAGCTGGTGGGCGGCCCGTCCAACATCTTTGTCATCTTCGTCCAGGTGCTCCGCGACCGGGCCGGCGAGTCCGTCTGTGTGGGCGAGGACTCCACCTCCGGCGACTACCTGAACGCCTTTATGCTGGGAACTAAGAAGAATCTGGAGGATCACGGCAAGCATACCATGACCGTCACCGTCCCCGAGGTGAGCGCCTACAACGTGGGCCAGCTCATCGCCATCTGGGAGCGGGCCGTGGGCATCTACGCCCAGCTTATCAACATCAACGCCTACCACCAGCCCGCCGTGGAGTACGGCAAGAAGTGCGCCGGCGTGCTCATCGAGACGAAAAACCGCGCCAGGGAGCTTCTGCTCAAGACCGGGAAGGCCATGACCGCCCCGGAGATCGCCGAGGCCCTGGCCGCCGACCCCCAGGATATCTTCAGGCTCATGCTCCACCTTTGCTCCAACGACCCCGCTTTCACCGTTGACTACGACGATGAGGACGTGACCATGAGCCGATTCGGCAGGAAGTAAGCCAAAAAGTCACGCACTTTCGCGCGGCCATGCCCGCTTTCGGGTGTGGCCGCGAAAGCGTCCCCATTGCCCACAGGAGGGTGAGACTTATGAAGTACAAAAAGGGACGGATGCCGCCGTCGCCCTACGCCTCCTCCAACAGGCCGCTGGATCCCGGCGGCTCCGGCGCATTCGTCGGTTCGGGCTTTTCAGGCGTGACCCCCGGTTTTTCCGGAGGCTCCGGTTTCGCCCCCGGCGGCTCCGGCTCGACGCCCGGAGCGGGCTTTGATCCCCGCCGCCCGCCGGACAACGGCCGCATGATCCGCGGCCCCGTGCGCCGGAGGAGAAGGGGCGGCTGGATCGCGGCCTCCGCGGCGGCGATCCTGATCGTCGCTGCCGTTGCCGTCCTGGCCTCCACGACCACGGACGGCAACGGCGGTTCTTCAACACGTCAGCCGCCGCCCGTCACCGCGCCGTATGCGACGGTTCCCGATACGACGCCGGATACGCCATCCACCGGCAGCACGGCGCCGGACACGACCGAGCCGGCCGTCTCCGTACGGGAAACCGCGGCGAAGCTGATTCCATACTTTGAAAGCAGATACTTCCTCAACAGCCTCAGCGACGAGTACCTTGCCTGCGTCTGTGAGCTTTACGCCGGGGCGATGAATTTTGAACCGACGGTGAAGCTTGCCTCCGAGATCGACAAGGATGAGCTTGACGTCTGCACCACGGCCATGACCGCCGACTGCCCGGAGCTGATGCAGCTGGACTTTTCGATCTATGGATACAGCTACAATTACAGCAGTACCACAGACCGGGTGGTGGATGTGACATTTCAATATGTGATGACGGAGAGCGAGTACGGTGACAGGCGCGCCGCCTGCGAGGAGGCCGTCGCCGAGATCGTCTCACTCGCCTCCGGGCTTGACGAGCTGGGCCGGGAGAAGGTCGCGTTTGATTACATCATCGGCCCCACCTGGTACGACAAGGACACGGCCATGAGCGGTAACGCCTACGGGGCGCTTATTGAGCGACGGGCCAAGTGCATCGGCTTCGCCCACGCCATGAAGTGGGCGCTGGACGCGCTGGGCATACAGGCCATAACCGTCACGGCGGATATACCCGGCCAGACCGAGGGCCACGCCTGGAACGACGTGTATCTGGACGGCGGATGGCACCGGGTGGATCTGACCCCCAGCGCCATATATGAGACGGACACGGACATTGGCTTTGATCGGCCCATCTACTACGCGTTGAATATCTCCGATCATATCGACGACACGGACTACATCATAGACGACAGCCTGATCCGCGCGGCGCCCCTGCCCGTTTGCACATCCATGGACCTGAGCCCCTACGCCCTCTCGGGACAGCTGGTGAGGAGCGGGGAGGATTGGACGGAATATCTGGAGAGCGCCCTTGCGGACGCCCTCCTTACCGGCGACGGACGCATCATATTGCAGTTTGAGGACGGATCCGCCTATCAGGATATGATAAACGGGTTATCCGACCGCGTAAGCGCCTGGACAAAGGAGCGGAAAATGGGCTATTCCTACCAGGTCATTCACTCCGACCAGTTTGACCTGATGGCAATGGCCATCACCTTCATGAGCTGAGAGAAAAGAAACGCCCCACCGGGACGCCGCTTCCACGGCCCCCGGTGGGGTCTTTTGTTGAATTTTGCAGATCGTAAGCTTCCCGCCCACGGCGTACTTATTCGCTGTCCTCCGGCTCTGCGCTTTTGAACAGGGGAGAGTCGAAGAAATCGTAGAGCGAGATCCCCAGACCATCACAAATCAGCTTAACAGTGACGACGCCGGGATTGCGGCTGTTGCCGTAGAGGATGCTCTTAACGGTGGTCGGCGGGACGCCTGCCCAGCGGGCAAGGGAGTTGATGTTGTACCCATGCTCGGCGCAAAGCTGCTGTATCCTCGTTGAGACCGCTTTTCGAGTGTCCATATTTCCCCCCGGCGACATATCGTCTATTTAATTTTGTCATTTTTTCAACAAAGTATAGACTATATATCGACTTTTGGCAGCAATGGTGTTATAATCCTGTTAAACGTTATATAGTCAAGGGGGTGATGGTATGCCGGACTATAAAGAAATGTACCTCAAGCTTATTCGCGCCACGGAGGAGGCCATAAATATTCTAACCGCTGCCCAGCGGGAGTGCGAAGAAATGTACCTGTCCGCGCCGGAATCAAACATAACGGTTCTTCATCCGCCCAGCGGGAAAAACCGGCAGCCGCATAAATAAACTACACAAAAGGAGCGATCAATATGAGCTATGGTGAGCTTCATATCAAAATCCCGGCAGGGAAAAGCCCCCGGAACGGCTGGGCCGTTCCGGGGGCTTTCGTGTGCGGAGAGAAAAAGAGGGGGGTAAATTTAGATAAATAGAATTACTTGATGAAGGTTCGACTCCCGTCACCTTAAAAATCCCTCACGCCATCAGAACGCGAAGTTCCCGTCCACGAATACGGGGACCTCCCGGCCGTCATGGGTGATGCCGGTGATGCTCAGGTCGGCGGAACCCACCATGAAGTCCTCGTGGGTGATGGACTGGTTGAGGCCGGCGGCCAGCCGCTCCTCCTCCGTCATGTCCGCGCCGCCCCGGACGGTGGGGTAGCTGGCGCCAAAGGCCAGGTGGCAGCTGGCGTTCTCGTCAAAGAGGGTGTCATAGAAGAGGGCATCCATGCGGCTGATGGGGGAGTCGTAGGGGACAAGGGCGACCTCGCCCAGGTACGCCGCCCCCTCGTCCAGGGCGATCTCCGCCTCCAGAAGCTCGCGGTGATGGGGGTCGTCCGCCTCGACCCGGACGATCCTGCCCTTTTCAAAGGTGAAGGCAAAGCGGTCGATGATCTCCCCGCCCACGTCGAAGGGCTTGGTGGAGACGACGCGCCCGTTGACGCCGTCGCGTTTGGGGGCGGTGAAGATCTCCTCCGTGGGCATATTGGCGTTGAAGCTGACGCCCTTGGCGCTGACGGAGTTGCCCCCGTCCCAGTAGTGGCCCTCCGGGAGCTCAACGGTGAGATCGGTCCCCAGGGCGTTTTTGTAGTGGAGGGTCTTGAAGTTGAACTCCGTGAGCTTCCGCTTGCGCGCGTTCAGCTCCGCGTTGTGCTGCCGCCACGCCTCCGCCGGGTCGTTGTCCGGGGTGATGCGCATGGTGGCGCAGATGGCGTCCATGAGCTTTTCCACCGCCTCGTCCTCCGGGACGCCGGGGAACATCTTCTTCGCCCAGTTTTTCTCCGGCAGGGCGGCGATGCACCACTGGACCTTGTCGGACATCTGCATCTCCCGGTACTCCCGGACGGCGGGGCCGAAGGCGCGGCTCTGCCGGACCTGACGGGCGTGGTCGATGCCGTTCATGCCGTCGGGGTCTGAGCTGTCGATGGAGAGGAACGCCGCCCCCTCCCGCGCCAGGGTGTTGAGCTGGTCGGCCTGCCACGGGCGGAAGGTGTCAAAAATCTCATCCGCGGCGTGCAGATACGTCTCCCGGCTGATGGCCTGGTCGTTCCAGCGCATGACCACCTCCCGCGCCCCGGCCCGGTACGCCTCCCGCACCAGCATTCTGGCAAACTCCGCCTTCTCCACGGGGCAGTTGATCACCAGCGTCTGCCCCGGCTGGACGTGGATGCCCACGTCGATGAGAAGCTTTGCGTATTTATCAAGTCTCGGATCCATGGTTCATTTCCTCCAATTCGGTTTCGATCTCCGCAAGGAGCTTTTTTTCCTGTTTTGTGTCCTCAAATGTGAGCTTTTCGTACATATCGGGCCGCCGGAGCCTTGTGCGGATGAGGGACTGCTTTCGCCGCCAGCGGGCGATTTTCGCGTGGTCGCCGGAGAGCAGGACGGGCGGCACCCGCCGCCCCCGCCACTCCTCCGGCCGGGAGTACTGGGGGTACTCCAAAAGCCCGTCCCAGTGACTCTCCTCCTGAAAGCACTCAGGGTCCGGCAGAACGCCGGGGATGAGCCGACACACCGCGTCCGCCACCGCCATCGCCGGGATCTCCCCGCCGGTGAGGACAAAGTCCCCCAGGCTGATCTCCTCGTCCACGCACTCGTCGATAAACCGCTGGTCCACACCCTCGTAGTGCCCGCAGACCAAAATCAGCTTGTCGTAGTCGGCGGCCAGACGCCTGGCGTCGGCCTGGGTGAAGGTTCTGCCGCAGGGGGAGAGGAAAATGGTGTGTACCCGCTCCCGGTGGGCCTTATTCAAAAACCGCCAGCAGTCGTAGAGGGGCTGGGCCTGCATCACGCACCCCCGCCCGCCCCCGTAGGGGTAGTCGTCCACCTGGCACTGCTTGTTTTTGGTGTAGTCCCGGATCTGATGGGTCTCGATGCGCACGATCCCCCGATCCTGGGCGCGGCCCAGGATGGACTCGTTCATCAGATCCCCCACGGTGTCGGGAAAGAGCGTCATAATGTCGATCCAGTATCTCATCACATGCCCTCCAGCAGCCGCACCGTCACCGTTCTGCCCTCCACGTCCGCGTCCAGCAGAAATTCCCCGTTGAGCGGCACCAGTATCTCCCGCTGGCCCCGGATCTCCAGCACCTCGCCGCCGGGGGGCGTCAGAATGTCCGTGACATTCCCCAGTCTCTTCCCGTCCTGGTCAAAGGCGGAGCACCCGATGAGATCGGTGAGCAGGTAGCCACCCTCCTCCAGGGCGATGTCCTCCCGGGGCACAAAGACCACCCGGCCGCGGAGCTTCTCCGCGTCCTCGATGGAGTCAACGCCCGCAAGCTTGGCGATAACAAAGCGCTTTTGCACCCGGGAGCGCTCCACCGCGTGTTCCGCGCCCTCCAGAAAGAGCCGCCGAAAGACGCAGAACGCCTCCGGTGAATCGGCCCAGGGCTCGATCTTCACCTCGCCCCTGAGGCCGTGGGTGTTCACGATCCGCCCAGTCTCGATCAAATCCATGTTCATATAAAAACCTCGGAAAAAGGCGGGCTTTCGGCCCGCCTCAGATTGTCAAAAAACTCAAAATGAATATTTTTTTCGGCGGCATGTACGTCGGAAAAAATACCTTTTGTCGCCCAAGTGTGCCTGTCGGCGCGCGCAGGGCGACGGCAGGGAAATTCCGCGTGAATTTCGCAAAATTCACGCGGGGTTTCCCGCACGTTTCCCTTTGTCGGAAAAGGCCAAGGGCCTTTTTCGACAGGTTGACATCAGTCCACAATATCCACACTAATGTGGAGACCCTGCCTCTGCGCCACAGAGCGCATCAGGGTTCGGATCTCCTTGGCGATCTTCCCGTGGCGGCCTATGACCTTGCCCATGTCGTCGGGGGCGACGCGGAGCTCAAAGACGGTCTTGTCCTCGTCCTGACGCTCGGTCACCGTGACCGCGTCGGGCTGATCCACGAGATTGCGCGCGATATAGATCAGCAGTTCCTTCATGGTGAACCACCAATCAAAGCACGCCGGCGTTCTTGAGAAGCTTCCTGACGGTGTCGGTGGGCTGAGCGCCGTTCTTTATCCACTCCCTGGCCTTGTCGCCGTCCACCTTCACGGTGTTGGGCTCGGTGCGGGGATCGTAGGTGCCAAGCTCCTCAATGAAGCGGCCGTCGCGGGGGAAACGGGAGTCCGCCACGACGATCCGATAAAAGGGGGCCTTCTTGGCGCCCATCCTGCGAAGTCTGATCTTTACCATTTTGTGTGTACCTCCAAAATTGATCAAATATGATTTTTATTTCAAATATCCCATAAAAGATAATTGATGACCGCTGAGAGAAAAGTTCGCCTTTCCGGCTAAAACGGGAAACCGCCCCGCCGCCGTCCGCCGCCCAAAAACCCGGGCAGCTTGCCCTTTGACATCTGGCGCGTGAGCTGACGCATCATGTCGTACTGCTTCAAAAGCCTGTTTACGTCCACCACCTGGGTGCCGGAGCCGGCGGCGATGCGCTTTTTCCGGGAGGAGTTGATGATGGAGGGGTCGTTGCGCTCCTTTTGGGTCATGGACAGGATCATGGCCTCGGTACGCGCCATCTCACGCTCGTTGATCTGGGCGCCGGCCATGGCCTTGCCCATGCCGCCGGGAAGCATACCGGCTATATCCCCCAGCCCGCCCATGCTCTTGAGCTGCTGGAGCTGGTCGTAATAGTCCTGGAGCGTAAAGGCGTTTTTACGCATCTTCTCCGCAAGCTCCCGGGCCTTTTTCTCGTCAAAGCTCTGCTCGGCCTTCTCGATGAGGGTCAGCACGTCGCCCATGCCCAAAATGCGGCTGGCCATGCGGTCGGGGTGGAAGGGCTCGATGGCGTCCAGCTTCTCTCCCACACCGCAGAACTTGATGGGTTTGCCGGTGACGGCCCGAACGGAGAGGGCCGCGCCGCCGCGGGCGTCGCCGTCCAGCTTTGTGAGCATGACGCCGGTGATGCCCAGCGCCTCATCAAAGGCGGAGGCCGCGTTCACCGCGTCCTGACCCGTCATGGCGTCCACCACCAGCAAAATTTCGTCGGGCCGAACCTCGGCCTTGATGCGCCGGAGCTCGTCCATCAGCGTCTCGTCGATGTGGAGCCGTCCGGCGGTGTCCAGGATCACCAGGTCGTTGCCGTGCTTTTTGGCATGCTCGATGGCGGCTTTGGCGATGTTCACCGGATCCTCGGTACCCATCTGGAACACGGGGATGTCCAGCTGACGGCCCACGGTCTCCAGCTGCTTGATGGCGGCGGGACGGTAGATGTCACAGGCCACTAAGAGCGGCCGCTTGCCGTTTTGCTTGCGCATGAGGGCGGCCAGCTTCGCGCCGTTCGTGGTCTTGCCCGCGCCCTGAAGGCCCACCAGCATGACCACCGTCATGCCCCTGGAGCTGATGTTGAGCTTCGTGGTGGTGGAGCCCATGAGCTTCACCAGCTCCTCGTTGACGATCTTGATGACCATCTGCGCCGGGGTCAGCGATTCCAGCACGTCCGCCCCTACGGCCCGCTCGGAGACCTGCTTTACAAAGTCCCGAACCACCTTGTAGCTGACGTCCGCCTCCAGAAGCGCCATGCGAACCTCCCGCATGGCCTCCTTGATGTCGGCCTCGGAGAGGCGCCCCTTGCCGCGCAGCTTTTTAAATACGTTGCCGAGCTTATCCGATAGTGATTCAAACGCCATAGCTTAGCCTTTCAATTCCTCCAAACCCGCGCTTATCTCCTCCACGAGGCTCCGGGCCCCGCCGTCCACGTTTTCCGCGAGCTTTTCAAGCTTACCCTGAAGCTCGCCCACCCGCCGGCCGATCTCCCGGAAACGCGCCACCACGCCGGTCTTTTCCTCGTACTGGCGCAAAAGCGCCTGAGCCCTCTGCAAAACGGCCCGCACGGCCTGGCGGGTGACGCCGGTGAGCTCGGAGATCTCCGAAAGGCTCAGGTCGTCCGAAAAGTAATACTCAAAGTATTCCCTCTGGGTATCCGTCAGCAGCTCCCCGAAGAAGTCGTAGAGGAGAGTGAGTTCATAAGTGTCGTCGCGCATCCTATCACCTGTAAAACAAAAACGTTTTACACACCCGTGTATTATACAGGCTCCCGATAAGTTTGTCAAGGAATATTTTTGACTTTTTGGACAGATAATAGTGTGAACGGGTGAGCGGGCATTTTTGGCAGCCGGGGGCGGTTGTCCGGGCATGCCCACATTCCCGCCATTCAACCCCGAGGAGGAATCCGCATGTACGACACCGATACCGGAATATACATGGAAAACGAGACCCTTGGCAACTTTGCCCGCAATACGGCCCAGGCAATGGAGCCGGACGGGACCATCCGGGGCGAGAAGTGCGCCGCCGGCACCATGGCGGTGCTTCGCGCCCTGAAGCGGAGCCTTGAGGCCATCCCGGCGGGCAGCCGCGGCGAGGCTGTCCAGTGGTTTTCGGATAACTGGTATCTGGCCGAGCGGGAGGGCAAGTCCGCCGCCGCGGCCCTGCGCGCCTCCCCGCGCCTTCCCAAGTGCGCGGGGGAGGGCCGCTCCATCGTCTCCGAGGCCGCATCCGCTCTTGTGCGCTCAGGCCGGGGACAGGTGACGGGGGAGCGTGTGCGCCTTTTTCTGACCGAATTCCAGAAGGCCCGCCCCCTCACCGAGCGGGAGCTTGCGGTGTTCGTCCCGGCGCTGAAGGCGGAGCTGTGCGCCTTTCTGGCGGCGGTGTTTCCGGAGCCGGAGGGGGAGGAGCAGACGCTTCTGCTTAGGAACATCTTCACCTCCCTTCGCGCCCTGGCCATCATCGATATGGGAGACATACTCGAGGAAGTGAACCTCACGGAATCCACCCTCCGCGCCGACCCCGCCGGGGTCTACCCGAGAATGGATGAGGAGACGCGGGCAAGCTACCGCGCCGAGCTTGCGCACTTGGCGGCGAAGGCCGGGATCACGGAGCTTGAGGCGGCAAAGCGCGTGGTGAAGCTAGCGAGCGCCTCCACAGATAACCATGTGGGTACGTATATCTTCACCCGCCCCCTAGGGCAGGAGCAAAAGCCGCCCACCGGCGGATGGTACATGGCGGTCATCATCCTGCCCACCCTGTTTTTCTCCATTCTCACCGCCGTGGTCACCGGCTTCGCCCCGGCGTTTCTGTTGACTGTCATACCCCTTTCCCAGCTTGTGAAGAGCATCGTGGACTTCGCCGCGCTGCGGGCCGTTTCCCCAAAAAGACTGCCCCGCATGGAGCTCCCCGGAGGCATACCACGATCGGGCAGGACGATTTGCGTCATCTCCGCGCTTTTGACCGGCGAGAAGGACGGCTTGAGGCTCGCGCGGCTCATGGAGGAGTACAGGCTTCTCAACCGGGACGCCGGGGAGAATCTCGTGTTCGGGATTCTGGCGGATCTGCGGGAGGCCCCCACGCAGCGGGCCCGTGAGGACGGGCCGATACTTGACGCGGCCAGACGCGCCGTGGAGGAACTGAACAAAAAATACGCCGGCGGCTTTTATCTTCTCTACCGCAAGCGCGAGCTCAACGACGCGGACAAGGTCTGGATGGGCCGGGAGCGGAAGCGCGGGGCCATCGAGGAGCTGGTCAAGCTCCTCTCCGGCAAAAAGAGCGCCCTCAGAGCCGTCGCGGGTGACGAAAAGAAGCTGGTGGGCATCAGCTTCATCCTGACGCTGGACGCGGACACGCGCCTCACCGCCGGTTCGGCCCGGGAGCTTGTGGGCGCGGCGCTCCACCCGCTGAACGTGCCTGTCATCGACGAGCGGCAGCGCCGTATCGTCTCCGGCTACGGCATCTTCGAGCCGCGTGTCTGCGTGGATCTTCAAAGCGCCGGAAGAAGCGACTTTTCACGAATTTTTGCCGGGGAGGGAGGCCTTGACCCCTATAACTCGGCTGTGTCCGACCTCTACCAGGATCTCTTTTCCTCCGGCACCTTCATGGGCAAGGGGCTCATCAACGTGCCGGTTTACGACAAGCTCCTCACCGGCGCCTTCCCGGACAACACCGTGCTGTCCCACGACATCCTCGAGGGGGCGTACATGCGGTGCGCCTTTGTGTCCGATGTGGAGCTCACGGACGGCGCCCCCTTCAAGGTCACCTCATATCTGGCGCGGCAGGAGCGCTGGACAAGGGGCGACTGGCAGAATCTTCGCTGGTGCCTGGGCAGGGTCAAAAACCGGGAGGGGGCGCTTATCAAGAACACCCTTCCGGAGCTTGACCGGTGGAAGCTTTTTGACAACCTCCGCCGCTCTCTTGTGGCGCCGTCGGTGCTTATCGCCCTCACGGCGGCCATGGTCATGGACGTGCCGGCCCTTACCGTCTGCGCGCTTCTCGCGCTGGCGGGGTATCTGAGCGGTTTGCTCATCTCCGCCGCCGGGGCGTTTTTCCGCCACGACGGCTCCAACCGGGCCAGGTATCAGTCCGCCATTGTGGCCGGCCTGGGCGGCGCCATCATGCGCTCGCTCACGTCCCTGACGCTTCTTCCGGCGGAGGGCTGGATCCAGCTTCGCGCCGCCGTCACGGCGATCTACCGCATGGCGGTGAGCAAGCGCGGCCTGCTGAAGTGGGTCACCTCCTCGGAGGCGGAGAGAAAGCACGGGAATACGCTTTTTGTCAATTACCGGGCGCTTCTTGCCTGTCCCGTGCTGGGGTTTTTCCTGCTGCTGACCACGCCCCACGTCCTCGGAGCGGCCGTGGGCGTCGTGTGGCTCCTGAGCCCTGCCTACGCCTGGCGGCTGTCCCGGGAGACGCGCCGGGAGCGGAACATGCCCCAGACGGACAGGGCATACCTCCTCTCAAAGGCCGGGGCCATCTGGCGCTATTTCGCGGACACCCTGACGGAGGAGGACAACTTCCTGCCCCCGGACAATGTGCAGACCGAACCGGATCTGGGGCCGGCCCACCGCACAAGCCCCACCAATATCGGCCTTGCCATGCTCTCCTGCGCGGCGGCATCCGATCTGGGGCTGATCGGCGAGCGTGAGGCCGCCCAACGCGTTGGAAAGATCCTTGACACCTGCGACAGACTTACAAAATGGAACGGCCATCTTTTAAACTGGTACGACACCCGCACGCTGGAACCTCTGGAGCCGAGGTACGTCTCCACCGTGGACAGCGGGAATTTAATGGGATGCCTTATTGCCCTGAGACAGTGGTTTCTCTCCCAGAATGACAAAGACGGCGCGGTTCGGTGCGAAAAGCTCCTTGGGGGCATGGATCTGCGGCCCCTGTTTGACGACCGCCGGAAGCTCTTCCGCATCGGGTGGGACATATCCCAGGACAGGCCCACGGAGGGCTGGTATGACCTTCTGGCCAGCGAGGCCCGTCAGACCAGTTTCATCGCCGTGGCTCTGGGACAGGCCCCGCGCAAGCACTGGCGGCGCCTTGGCCGCGCCCTGGTCTCCCAGGACAACTACTCCGGTATGGCAAGCTGGACAGGCACGATGTTTGAGTACCTGATGCCGAATCTGCTGCTGCCCTGTCCGGAAAACTCCCTGATCTTTGAATCCTCCCGCTTCTGCCTCTACGTCCAGAAGCGGGCCAACCGGGGCATCCCCTGGGGCATATCCGAGAGCGCCTTTTACGCCTTCGACCCCGGACTTTCCTACCGCTACAAGGCCCACGGCGTCCAGCGCCTGGCCTTGAAGCGGGGCATGGACGCGGAGCGGGTCATCTCCCCGTATTCCACCTTCCTTGCCCTCCCCCTTGATCCCAGGGGCGGGGTGAGAAACCTGAGAAGGCTTGACGCGCTGGGCCTTTCGGGAAAGTACGGTTTCTACGAGGCGGCGGACTTCACGCCGGTGCGGACAGACGGGGATAAGCCCCGGATCGTCCGCTGCTTCATGGCCCATCACCTGGGCATGAGCTTAGTCGCCATCGCCAACACCCTCTGCGGCGACGTGTTTCCGAGGCGCTTTATGCGTGATGAGCGCATGGGAGCTTACAGGGAGCTTTTGGAGGAGCGGGTGCCCACGGGGCAGATCGTCCTCCGCCAGCCTCCCAGGGACGTGCCGGAAAAACCGAAACGGGCCGAGAGCGCCGGTATCACACGGCGTTTTGATACTGTTGACGCTCTCCTGCCCGCCGCCGCGCCGCTGTCAAACGGGCGGTATTCGGTGCTGTTTGCCGAGACGGGAGCCTCCCGCTCGGTGTGGCAGGGCCTTGACGTGACGCGCTTTGACACAGATCCGCAGGGGCATACCGGCATAGCCTTTTACCTCCGCGCCGGGGAGGAGCTCATTCCCCTGACCCCGGCCCCGGAGTTTGACAGGTCGGTGCGGTATACCGCGGAGTTTACCGATGTCTACGGGCGAATAAAAGCGAAAAAAGGAAATATCACCGCGACCCTCACCGTTTCCGTCCCGCCCTCGGCGGCGGGGGAGATGAGGACGGTGGAGATCTCCGGGCCTCTTGAGATGTCCGGCTGTTCGGTGATCTGCGCCTTTGAACCGGTGCTCCAGCGGCGTGCCGATTACCTGGCCCACCCGGCTTTCTC
Organism: uncultured Oscillospiraceae bacterium; assembly: GCA_947589225.1. Taxonomy (GTDB): domain Bacteria; phylum Bacillota; class Clostridia; order Oscillospirales; family Oscillospiraceae; genus RUG626. Next base: position 182,194 of record CANQBC010000001.1, read on the forward strand.
GGCCCTGTCGCTGGAGGCGAAGCTCACAGGCGGTACGCTGACCGTCCGCCGCCGGCCGAGGCCGGGGGAGCGGGAGATGTACCTTGCCGTGACGGCGGACCGCGGATTCACCGCCGTGACCCACACGCCGCGAGGCGGCGCTCTGGGGACGGGCGAGCTTCTTCGCTCCTGCCCGGATATCCGCGCGGTGCTGACCATCCCCGTAAAGCTCACCGCCGGACACGGAAGCGCGTCCATCGCCCTGGCCTGCGCCTTCGAGGAGGCCGAGGCCGCGGAGGACGCCCGCCGGAGCATCCAGCGGCGGGAGCTCCAGGCCGTCTCCCGTATCGCCGCCTCGGCGCTGATGCTCGGCATGGCGGAGAGCGACGTGTCCGCCGCTTTGGGGCTGATCCCCGGCCTCGTCTTTGGCCCGGAGGGAAACGAGCGCCGCCGGGAGCTTCTGGCCGCCGGGAACCTCCCCCGTAAGGAGCTTTGGAGGCTTGGTATCTCAGGCGACAGGCCGGTGATCTCGGCGAGGATCGAGAGCGAAAGCGACACAAGGGAGGCACTGGCCCTCCTGCGCCGCCACGCGCTGCTTTCTGAAAACGGCGTGGAATCGGATCTTGCCGTGATCCTTACCGATGGCGGCGATTACCGCACCGCCCAGCGCACGGCCATCACCGACGAGCTGCGGACACTGGGGCGGGAGAACACCCTGGGCGCGCCGGGCGGGGTCTACCTCATCGACCGGACGGATCCGGCCTCCCGCGCCGTGGAAGCCTACGCCGCCATCGAGGCGCATCTGGACGCTATCCCCGCCGCCCCCGCCCACAGGGAGCGGATACCGGAGTCACCCCCCCGATACCTTCGCGGCGCAGGGGAGGCGGGGTGCCGGCAGGATCCGGACGGGACGTTCCGATTCGCCATGACGGACGTCCTGCCCGAGGCGGCGTGGAGCAATATTCTGGCAAACGAGAAGTTCGGTTATATCGCCACCGAGTGCGGAACAGGCCACATGTGGCACAAAAACTCCCGGCTGCGAAAGATCGATCCCTGGCTCAACGACCCAAAAGCCACAACGGGGCCGGAGAAAATATCGCTGCTTCGCGGCGGAAAAAGCCTCTCCCTCTTTGCCGACGGTTCGGGCGTTCCCACCATGGTGGAGTACGGCCTGGGCTGGGCGGCCTGGGAACGGGACTTCGGGGACGTAAAGACGCGCCTTACCGCCTTTGTCCCGCCGGAGGTTGAGGCGAGAGTGATGGTGCTCGACGTGTCCGGCCGAGGGGAGGGCGCGGAGGTGGTTTATAGCGTCGATCTTGTCCTCTCCGAGACGCCGGCGGGCGCTCAGGCGGTGGTCACCGCCTTTGACGGACGCGCTTTCACAGCCAAAAGTCCCGAAGGGGAGAGCTTTACGCTCCTGCCCTCCGTCGCTCCCACCGCCTTTACCTGCCGGAAAAGAAGCGCCCTGATGGGCGATCTTGACGGCTTCACGGGCGCGGGGGAGGAGCCCTGCTTTGCCATGCGCCTCCAGGCTGGGACGCGGCTGGTCATCGTGGCGGGATCCGCCGGCAGGCAGGGGCTTGAGGACGCCCTGACCCGGTGCGACCAGCTTCTCAACGCCACAAAAGAGTACTGGAAAACGCTCACCGGCGCGGTGAGCATCGAGACGCCGGATAAGCTGATCGACAGATATGTTAACGGCTGGGCGGTGTACCAGACGGCGGCGTGCCGGCTTTTGGCGCGCACGAGCCTATACCAGAACGGCGGCGCCGTGGGCTTCCGCGACCAACTTCAGGACGCCTGCGCGCTCCTGATGGCCGACCCCTCCATCGCCGCGAAGCAGCTTAAACTCGCGGCCTCCCGGCAGTACCGGGAGGGAGATGTGATGCACTGGTGGCACGACACGGCCGAGGGCCCCATGGGCGTGCGGACACACTGCTCCGACGATCTTCTGTGGCTGCCCTGGTCGCTGTGCGATTATGTGAATCGAACCGGAGACACGGCCCTCTGCCATGAGAGCGCGCCCTACCTTGTCTCCGAACCCATCCGGCCTGACGAGCGCGACCGCTATGAACGGCCCGGAGCCGGGGAGGGAGACACGCTGCTGCATCACGCCATGCTTGCCGCGGACCAGTTCCTTGCCCGGGGCACGGGGGAGCACGGACTTGCCCTGATGCTGGGCGGGGACTGGAACGATGGGCTGGACGGCGTGGGCAAAAACGGGCGCGGCGAGAGCGTATGGCTTACGCTCTTTGGTTCGATGACCCTCCGCCGCCTGTCGGAGCTGTGCGGCAGAATGGGCGAAAATGAGGCTTCCGCCAGATATGTCCGAACCGCGGACGCCCTGCTGCGCGCCGGCGAGAGCGCCTGGTGCGGGGGGTGGTATCTGCGGGGGTACTTCGACGACGGTACGCCGCTGGGCGCGCCGGCAAGCTTCAAAAAACGGGGGAACTCCGGCGTAAGGCCGGAGTGTGAGATGGATTCCATCTCACAGAGCTTTGCCTTCTTCGCCGGGGCGGACAGATCGCGAACCGGCACGGCACTGGCATCGGCGTTTCTGCGGCTCTTTGACCAGGACAGCAGGGTCTGCAAGCTCTTTGACCCGCCCTTTGACGACGGGGACACCGATCCCGGGTATATCCGCGCCTACGCCCCCGGTTTCCGGGAGAACGGCGGACAGTACACCCACGCCGCCGTTTGGCTGGCTATGGCGCTTTTGGAGAGCGGTCAGACCGAGCGGGGCGCCGCCATTCTTACAAGCATCTCGCCTCAGGGACGGAATGAGAGGGTATACGCCGCCGAGCCCTACGTTATCGCCGCCGACGTCTACTCCGCCGAGGGCCTTGTGGGCCGGGGCGGATGGAGCTGGTACACCGGCTCGGCGGGGTGGTATTTCCGCGCGGTCACCGAATCGCTTCTTGGCCTGAAGCTGCGGGACGGAAAACTCTTCGTGGAGCCGAACCTTCCCGAACGGCTCTACCCGGCTATGGTCAAGTACCGCGTCGGGGACACGACCTTGGACATCCGGATCTACCCGGAGGGGGTGCTCCTGAACGGGGAGCCTTTCCCAAAGGATGGATATGCTTTGAAGGATAAGCTGTCGCGCCACAAAAATGAAACTTTGTCAAGCATTTGAAAAACCCGCTGACCTCAGACGTTTTTTGCCGCCGCCCACACGGGCGGCGGCAGAATCTTTATAAAAATCAATTCACACTTTTTCCCAAGGACATGTGCCTTGAAAAAGAGTTTTTGTTGCGTAAGTGTGCGCTAAATCGGGGCCCCCGCGCGATCATAGATTGCGTGGGGAGAGGAGGAGCGATGCCCGCGCCTGAGGGCGACCGAAGGGAGTCCGAAGCAAAGCGGCTCGTGTGAGGACGATGAGTCCGAAGCAAAGCGGCATCCGCTTTGGGGCCCCCGCGCGATCGTAGATTGCGTGGGGAGAGGAGGAGCGATGCCCGCGCCTGAGGACGACCGGAGGGAGTCCGAGGTTAAGCGGCATCAGCGAGACGAGGGTTCATCCTTTTTTTACATTTTGCCGTTGTATATTGTTTAAATTTGTGATAGAATACATTAAATGTTATATCAAACAAGGGGGTGAGGCGGTGGACGTGGTGTATGAGGGGGAGGTCATGCGCGGGGTGAGGCTGACGGCGGTGAAGGCCGACCGGTTCAAGACCGGGTGCCTTTCCCTTACGCTCCTTGCGCCTCACACGAAAAAGACGGCGGCCATGAACGCCGTTCTACCCTATGTGCTCCGGCGGGGTACCGCCAGGTTTTCGGACATGCAGGCCCTGGCGGCGGAACTGGATGACCTGTACGGCGCGCGCATAGAGCCCGCCATCCGGAAAAAGGGCGAAGTTGCGGCGGTCGGTTTTTGCGCCGACTTCCCGGACGGGGCGTTTCTGCCGGGGAGGGTGGACATACTCTCGAAGGTGGCGTTTCTCATGGGGGAGATCCTGCTGACACCCGCCACCCGGGGCGGGCTGCTGCGGGGGGACTATGTGCTGTCCGAGCGGCAAAACCTCATGGACGACATAAACGCGGAGATAAACGACAAGCGTTCCTACGCCTCTTTAAAGCTGGTGGAGGCCATGTTCCGGGGCGAGAGCTACGCCCTGAGCAAGCTGGGGACGCTGTCGGACGCCGCGAGGATATCGGCGCAGACGCTGACGAAATACTATCGGGAGCTCACAGCCTCGGCTCCCATCGAGATCTTCTATTGCGGCGCGGAGGAGCCGGAGCGGGTGATCCGGGTGATCCGGGAGGCCCTGGCGGCGCTGCCCAGGATCGGGGAGCATGTGATGCCGGCGACGAGCGTCAAAACGGAGCTTACGGAGACCGGGGAGAGGATCATCCGGGAGACGATGGATGTGACTCAGGGGCGGCTCGTAATGGGGTTTCGACTTTCCAAGTCCATGGAGCAGCCGAACCTGGCCGCCCTCACCGTTTTTAACGCCCTCTTTGGCGGGTCGCCCACGTCAAGGCTCTTCCTGAATGTCCGGGAGCGGCTGGCGCTGTGCTACTACGCCAACTCGTATATCGACCTGCACAAGGGCGCGTTTTTTGTGGCCGCGGGGATAGACCACGACAGATTTGACGAGGTGCATGGCGAGATAATCGCCGAGCTTGCCTCCATTGCGAACGGCGCTGTCGAGCCCTGGGAGCTTGAGGGGGCGAAGAGGGGCGTTGTAAGCGCCATACTGTCCTCCCTTGACGACCCACTGGGACTTGAGGGGATGTACCTTAACCGGGCAATCTCGGGCTGCCGGGCCAGGCCCGAGGAGCTGGCGGCGCTCTGTGAGCTGGTCACGCCGGAGGATGTGTCCGCCGTTGCCGCCGACGCCAGGCTCACACACACATATTTTTTGACAGCGGAGGAGAAGGATGCTTAGAAAGCGGGAATACGCCGCCGTGGGAGAGACGGCCTTCACCGGTAAGACCGGCTCGGGACTGACGGTCACGGTGGTGCCCAAGCCCGGATACCGTAAATCCATGGCTTTCCTTGCCGTAAACTACGGCGGGGCGGACAGGAATTTCAGGCTTGCCGGGGAGCTTATCTCCACGCCCGCCGGTACGGCTCATTTTGTGGAGCACAGGCTCTTTGAGGTGGAGGGCGGGGAGAACGCCCTGACCACCCTCTCCGAGCGGGGGGCCAATGCCAACGCCTTCACCTCTCCGGATATGACGGCTTATCACTTTGAGTGTACGGACTCGTTTTTTGAAAACCTGGAGCTGCTTCTGAAATTTGTCTCCACGCCCTATTTCACCGATGAGGACGTGGAGCGGGAGCGGGCCATCATAGCGCAGGAGATCCGCATGATGGAGGACGACCCGGAGGACGCCATGTACTACGCCCTTCTTCGGTGCCTCTTTGATAAGCCGGCCCTGCGGGAGAGCGTGGCTGGAAGCGTTGAGAGTATTGGGAAGATAACGGCGCGAACCCTTATGGATGCCCACAAAGCTTTCTACATACCCCGCAACATGGCGCTGGTGGTGGCGGGGGATCAGGATCCGGCGAGGATCGTGGAGATGGCGGAGAGGCTTCTGCCCGACAACATGGCCCCGGCCCCCGTCAGGGAGCACGGCCCTCCGGAGGGGCCGCTGCCGGTCGCGGTGAGCGCCGAGAGGGAGATGGACGTGGGCGCGCCCATGTTCCTGGCCGGGGCCAAGACGAAAAGCGGGCTTACGGGCAGGGAGAGCGTGAAATTTGAGTTGACTGCCTCGTTGGCGCTCTCGTCCCTTTTGGGCGCCGCGTCGCCCCTGTACCGGGAGCTTTACGACGCGGGGTTCATCAACGAGACCTTCGGGTACGACTTTGAAAACACCGCCGGCGCCTCTATGCTCTCCTTCGGCGGCGAGACGCAAAAGCCCGAATACGTGTGCATGAGGATCCTGGAGGAGGCGGCGGATCTGGCGGCCCGGGGGATAGACCCGGCGTTTTTCGCCCGCCGAAAGAGAATGGCGCTGGGAAGCGCCCTGAGGGCTCTGGGCTCCTTTGAGAACATATGCTACAATGTTGCCGCCGGGGGCTTTGCCGGGTACGACTATCTCGATACGGTGAACGTCCTCGCGAGCGTGACGGCGGAGGACGCCAGGGCGTTCCTGGCCGAGTATATGACCTTGGACAAATGCGCGATCTCCATTATTAACAGGAAAGGTTGAAGGCTTATGAATCTTCCCATGGACGCATCCTTCCCGGAGGCGTCGATATCCTTCCCCATGCTGGGGGACTGGTCGATCGATCCATCCCCGTATTTCAGCATCGGGCCGCTGACCATACACTGGTACGGCGTCATTATTGCCACGGGCTTCCTGCTGGCCGTGATCTACTGTTCCAGGCGCGCGAAGGAGTTCGGACTGACATCGGACAACGTCTTTGACGTGATCCTCCTGGGCGTACCCATGGCGATCGTCGGGGCGAGAATATACTTTTGCGTATTCCACTGGGATCTTTTCGCCGACAATCCCATCTCCGTCCTGTACATCTGGCAGGGGGGACTGGGGATGTACGGGGTCATCGCCGGGGCCATACTGGCCACGGTCATATACTGCCGATGGAAAAAGCTCAGCCTGCTGGCGTTCCTGGACATGGTGTGCTTCGGCTTCCTCATCGGGCAGACCCTGGGGCGCTGGGGCAACTTCATGAACCGGGAGGCCTTCGGCTACGAGACGGACATCTTCTGCCGCATGGTGCTGACGCTGCCCTCCGGCGTTTCATTCAGCGTCCATCCCACCTTCCTCTATGAGTCGGTGTGGAACCTCATCGGGTTCACCTTCATGCACTTCTGGTCAAAGAAGCACCGAAGATTTGACGGGCAGATGTTTCTCATCTATCTGGCCTGGTACGGATTCGGGAGAATGTTCATCGAAGGGCTTCGCACGGACAGCCTGTATCTGTGGGGCACCGGCATCCGGGTCAGCCAGCTGGTTTCCTTCATACTTCTGCTTGCATCCACGGCCATTTTGCTGTATAATAGATTTGTGCGCCGCCCCGACCCCGAGAATATGTTTGTAAACCGCCAAAAGGCCGCGCTGGCGGCTGAGATCGTGGCGGAGACGGAGACCGGATCCGGCGACAGCGCGGCCGCTGAAAGACCGGAGGACGCGTCCGGGGAGAATGGGGAAGAGCACGGTGGATGAGGAGGAACTTGACAGGGCGCTGGAGCCGCTGCGGAGGCTCCTCGACCGCCGGAAAACGGCAAAATTCAAAAAAGAACTGACGCTCACAACAAAAAATAATTTGACAATGGAGGTACATTTTATGGCAAGCATTGATTTTGAAAGCCTGAAGAAGAAGGTTTCCGAGACCCTCGAAAACGTGGCGGAAAAAACGAAGTCCTTCGCAAAGGATGTGGCCGACAAGTCCTCTGACGCGGCGAAGAACGTGGCCGGCAAGGCCAGCGACGCCGCCAAAAAGGCAAAGCTGAATGTGGAGATCGCTTCCGCCCGCAACAGCATCAAGGAGAAATACACCGAGCTCGGAAAGCTCTACTACGAGAAGTACGCCGGTAACACAGACCCCGACTTTGCCGAGACCGCCGCCGCCATCGAGGCCGGCCTTGCCCTCATCGAGGAAAAGCAGACTGAGATCGAGGCATTGGACGCCCAGACGCCGGAGCCCGAGGCGGAGGAGACCATGGCCGCTGAGGAAGAGGCCGGCCTCGCTGCGGACGAGGTGAAGGAGGCCGTCGAGGCCGCCGCGGAGAAGGCCGCAGAAGTCCATGAGGATGTTGTGGACGCCGTGAACGACGAAAAAGAATGATTTAATTTAAATCGAGTGAGAAATCGCCCGCCGCGGCTGCGGCGGGCGATTTCTGTACCGAGGGAGGGCACGCCGCCTTGATGGGAGATTCGTTCTCCGCTTTTCGCCACACCCTTCTCTAGATATTTCCCCCAATCTTTTCGCCTCTTTTGGCACCGCTTTTGCCAAAAGGGCAAATGTAAAAAAATTTGGGAGTTTTTTAACGCTTTATATTGAAAAGTTGGGCGGGAAGTTATAAAATAAGAATGTTGGCGAGAGGTGATTTGTTTGGTCAACATTGTGCTGGTGGAGCCGGAGATACCGATGAACACGGGCAACATCGCCCGAACCTGCGCCGCCACCAGATCCAGGCTCCATCTGGTAAGGCCCCTGGGGTTTGACATTTCCGACAGGGCCGTGAAAAGGGCGGGGCTTGACTACTGGCCTATGGTGGACATCACCGTGTATGAGAGCCTTGACGAGTTCCTTCAAAAGCACGGCGGGGAGGATCTGTGGCTGGCCACGACCAAGGCCCCGCGAAGCTACGACAAGGCGGAATTCCGGGACGGGTGCTGGCTGGTTTTTGGCAAGGAGACGGCGGGACTTCCGGAGTTTTTCCGGGAAAAGTACTACGACAGGTGCGTCCGGATCCCCATGAGGGGGGACGCGAGGAGTTTGAATCTTGCCAACTCCGTGGCGATCCTGTGCTACGAGGCTCTGAGACAGCAGGGCTTCCCGGAGCTTTCCGGGACGGGAAGCATGGCGAGGTAAAGCCGCTTCCGCGACGACGAGGCGCATTTTCCCTTTATGGGTTTATCAATAATAATTTTTAAGGATTGGAGTATTGACATGAACTACAACAAGAAATCAGTCCGTGACATTGACCTTGCGGGCAAGAAGGTC
>CANQBC010000002.1 GCA_947589225.1 uncultured Oscillospiraceae bacterium
CAGCACGAGCTATATAAGAAGTACTTCCCCAACGGCGGCGGATCCATCTTCACCTTTGAGATAAAGGGCGGCAAGGAGGCGGCGTTCAGGTTCATCGACAGCCTGGAGATCTTCTCGCTGCTGGCAAATGTGGCAGATGTGAAGAGCCTGGTCATTCACCCGGCGTCCACCACCCACAGCCAGCTCAATGATGCCGAGCTTGCCGACCAGGGCATCACGCAAAGCACCATACGCCTCTCCATCGGCACCGAGCACATCGACGATATCATCGCCGATTTGGAGAAGGGCTTTTCGGCGATCGAATAATTTTGTTCATGTTATTTAAGAAGGTGTATTCGTTGAGCACGATCGCAGACCGCATACAAAAGGAGTGGCTTACGCGAATCCGCCGGGATCTTCACCGGCACCCGGAGCTGGCGCTTCAGGAGTACCGCACGGCGGAAAGAATTGAGGAGGAGCTTACAAAGCTCGGCATCTCCCACACGCGGGTGGGTGAGACGGGCGTCCTGGGTGTCCTGAACGGTTCGCTTCCGGGGGTTGCCGTTGTCGCCCTCCGGGCGGACATCGACGCCCTGCCCATTTGGGAGACAAACGACGTGGACTATCGCTCCCAGGCACCCGGCGTGATGCACGCCTGCGGTCACGACGCCCACACCGCGAGCCTCCTGGGGGCGGCCAGGGTGCTTTCGGAGGTTCGGGAGAGCTTTGGCGGCCAGGTTCGCTTCCTCTTCCAGCCGGCGGAGGAAACAGGCGGCGGGGCGCGAGACTTTTTGAGTTCCGGCGCGTTAAAAGATGTCGGGCGGGTCTTTGGCCTGCACTGCGCCCCGGATTTGCCTTTGGGTACGGTGGGGCTGACGCCGGGGCCCAATAACGCGGCGGTGGATCTCTTCCGCATAGAGATCCACGGCAAATCGGCCCACGTCTCCGTACCCCAGCAGGGCGCGGACGCCCTGTACGCCGCCAGCGCGGTCGTAGTGGCGATCCAGAGCCTCGTCACCCGCCGTACATCCCCCACGGAGCCGGTGCTCATAGGCATCGGGAAGCTCACCGCCGGCACGGCCTACAACGCCGTGGCGGAGTACGCCGAGCTGGAGGGCACCACACGGACCGTCAATGGCGCGACGCGCTCAGGGCTCAGAGAGCGGATCGACGAGACGGCGAAAAAAATCGCCGCCCTGAGCGGCGCTGAGGCGGACGTCCGCTGGACGGACGTGACGCCGGCGCTGGTGAACGATCCCACCGCCTGCCGGGAGGTGAAGGCCGTGGCCGAGGCGCTGGGCGCCCATGTGATCACGGATCGCCCCCTGTCTTTGGGCGGAGACAATTTCGCGGAGTACCTGAACGCTGTCCCCGGCTGTTACGCGTATCTGGGAACCGCTGATCCCGCGCGCCCGGAGACTCGCCGCGGCCTCCACTGCGGCGGCTTCGACCTTGATGAGGACGCGCTTGTCACCGGCGCGGCGCTTTATGCCGGCGCCTCTCTCAATTGGCTGACCAGGAGTGTGGAGCTATGATCAAAATCGAACACGTCAGCCGCCGCTTCACCGGACGCGGCGGGACGGTGGACGCGCTCAAGGACGTGTCCATCCATGTGGAAAAGGGCGACATATTCGGCATTATCGGCTTCTCCGGCGCGGGGAAATCCACGCTCCTGCGCATGGTCAACGGGCTGGAGACGCCGGACTCCGGATCCGTCACCGTGGACGGGCAGGTGCTGGCGGGACTGGGCAAGCGTGACCTGCGGATCCTGCGGCGGAAGATCGGCATGGTGTTCCAGCAGTTCAACCTTTTAGAGTCCAAGACGGTTTACCACAACATCGCCATTCCCCTGATCCTAGAGGGCACGAACAGTGACGAGATCGCCCGGCGCGTGGCGGAGGTCCTGCGCTTCGTGGAGCTGGAGGATAAGCGCGACACATACGTAAGCCAGCTCTCCGGCGGGCAGAAGCAGCGTGTGGGCATCGCCCGCGCCCTGGCTACGGAGCCCACCATTCTTTTGTGCGACGAGGCCACCAGCGCCCTGGATCCCCAGACCACGGAATCCATTCTGGCTCTTTTGAAGCGCGTCAACCGGGAGATGGGCGTTACCATCCTCCTCATCACCCACCAGATGCAGGTCATTCAGAGGATATGCAACAAGGTCGCCGTCATGGAGACCGGACAGATCGTGGAACAGGGGAGCGTGCTGGAGGTGTTCGGAAGGCCCCGGACAGAGGCGGCGGGTCGATTCGTGCGTACGGTCATCAACGATCAGATCCCCGAGAGCATCATCGGCCTTGTGCGCGATGAGACGCGCAATCACCGGGTCGAACAGCTGAAGTTCGTGGGCAGCAGCGTCAAGAAGCCGGTCATCTCCGGCATCTGCAAGACCGAGGGCGTGGAGGTCAACATCCTGGGCGCCACGGTACAGGAGATGCAGGACAGCGTCATGTGCGTCTTTATTCTCCAGATTTTCGGCCCGGATGACAAATTGGATCAGGCCGAGCGGAGCATGGACGAGGCGGGCGTCCTGCGGGAGAGGATGGTGATCAATGATGGGCGACTTTCTTAATACGAAAATCTTCAACGTCACCGTAGAGCGGCTTCTGCTCAACGGCGGGCAGACCCTCTACATGGTGGGCTGTTCCCTCCTGGCAGGCACGGTGATCGGCACGCTTCTGGCGCTTGCGCTGGTGTTCTGCCGCAAAGGGGGGCTGGCGGAGAATCGGGTCGTTTACAACCTCGTCAGCGCGTTTATCAACGTAGTGCGCAGCGTCCCCTTCGCCATTCTTCTCGTGACCATTATGCCCTTCACCCGTGCTGTCGTGGGAACCACCATAGGCAGCACCGCCGCGCTGGTGCCGCTGATTGTCTACATCAGCCCGTATCTGGCACGCCTCATCGAAAATAGCCTCCTGGAGATAAGCCCCGGCATCCTCGAAGCCGCCAAGGCCATGGGCGCCACCAATTATCAGATCATACGGTATTTTCTCATCCCGGAGACGCTGGGCTCCATCGTCCTCGGCCTCACCACCGGAACCGTAGGACTTCTGGGCGCCTCCGCCATGGCCGGTTACGTGGGCGGCGGCGGAGTGGGAGACCTGGCGCTGACATACGGTTACGAGAGGATGAACACGCCCCTGATGATCCTGACGGTCATCATTCTGGTGGTTCTGGTACAGCTTCTACAGCTTGCCGGAAACGCCATATCCAAGAAATTACGGGAACACAGATAAGACCATCCCGATGTTCCCTTTATATATCATATTTCTTATCATTTTGAAGGAAGGTAATTCTCTTGAAAAAGTTTATCCTGATCACCCTTGCTCTGGCACTTACCCTGTCGCTCGCAGCCTGCTCCTCCGGCGGCTCGGAGACTGAAAAGACCGAGATCAAATACAGCAAGTCCCAGGGGCCATACACCGAGCTCTTTGAGGCGGCCATCGTCCCCATTTTGGAGAAGCAGGGCTACACCCTGACCGCCGTTGAAACCTCGGATCTGCTGATCGCCGACCAGATCCTCCAGAACGGCGAGGTGGACGTGAACGTAGAACAGCACACCGCCTACGCGGAGAATTTCAATGAGTCCAACGACGGGGACCTTACGCCCATCAGCCCTATTCCCACCGTCCCGGCGGGCGTGTACTCCGTCAATCACACCTCTCTTGATGAGATCGCGGACGGCGCCACCGTGGCGGTGCCAAACGATGCCTCCAACACCGCCCGCTGCTACCTGATGCTCCAGAAGATCGGCTGGATCACTCTGGATCCCGACGCCGATCCCAGCACAGTCACCCAGGACGACATCATCGAAAACCCCTACAACATCCAATTCACCGAGATGAAGTCCCTGACTATTCCCGCCGCCATCCAGGACTTTGACTACGTGGCCATCACCGGAAGCGTGGTCTACAACGCCGGCATCGACGCCTCCACCGCCCTTGCCAACGAGGATATCCAGGATCACCTGGTGCTTCAGGTGGTGGTCAAGGAGGAGAACAAGGACGCCCCCTGGGCTCAGGCCATCGTGGACGCCTATCACTCCGATGAGTTTAAGCAGTACATCGCCGAGAACAACGACGGCCTCTGGTGGATTCCCCCCGAGCTTCAAGTTCAAAAAAACAAATAATAACCGCTTTGTGGTTATGAAACCTTAAATCCATCTGTTTTCCGGAGGCGCAGAGTCGGATGGCCTGGACATGGTTTTAAGGCGACGGGAGTCCTCCCCGAAAAATCAGCCGTCTTTTTCCCATGTCTGGAAGGCGTACCTCAGTCCGCCCGACTCCTTTTCCTCGCCGGGGTCGGTGAGACGCCATCCGGGGAGCTTATCAAGTTCCGGGAAAAAGGCGTCGTTTTCGGCATTGGCGAATATCCTTGTGACGTGGGCCCTGCGGCAATAGGGGAGGAACGCTTTATAGATACTCTCGCCGCCGATGACAAACACGGCCCCGTCCTGCGCGCACAAGCTTAGCGCCTCCTCCACCCCGCGGGCTGTCTCCGCGCCCTCCGCGTGGAAGCTCCCGTCCCGGGTCAGGACGATGTTGCGCCGGTTTTTGAGGGGCCTTCCGCCGGGGAAGTCAAGGAGCGTCCTGCGCCCTACGATCACCGTGCCGCGGCCTGTGACCTCCCGGAAGTGCCGGCGATCCTCGGGAATAACCAGGGTCTGGGTGCCGTTGAGGCCGATGCCCCAGTTTAAGTCGGCGGCCACGACGATCTCAAGGTCGTTTCTCATATGGCCACCGGTATCTTTTCGTCAAACTCGTTGTATTCGTACCCCTCCAGACGGAAGCTGTCGCGGGTGAAGGCGTAGAAGTCGGTGACAGATCTGTCGATAATGAATTTCGGGGCGGGCTTGGGCTCCCGCGTCAGGAGCTTCTTCACCAGCGCCACGTGCCTGTCGTAAATGTGCGCGTCCGCGATGACGTGGACAAGCTCACCCGCCTCCAGCCCGGAAACCTGCGCTATCATATGTACAAGAACCGCGTACTGGACCACATTCCAGTTGGAGGCGGTCAGCATGTCCTGGGAGCGCTGGTTGAGGATGGCGTTGAGCTTCCTGCCGGAGACGTTGAAAGTCATGGAGTAGGCACACGGATAAAGGCCCATCTCGTGGAGATCGGCGTGGTTATAAATATTTGTCATGATGCGGCGGCTTGCCGGGTCGTGCTTCAGGTCGTAGAGCACCTTGTCCACCTGGTCAAACTCCCCCTCGGGGTATATGTGCTTGATGCCCAGCTGATAGCCGTAAGCCTTGCCGATGGAGCCCGTCTCGTCGGCCCAGCTGTCCCAGATGTGGCCCCGGAGATCCTTGATGTTGTTGGACTTAGCCTGCCATATCCAGAGAAGCTCATCTACGGCGCTCTTCCAGTAGGTGCGGCGGAGCGTCATAATGGGAAATTCCTTTGAGAGGTCGTAGCGGTTGACAATTCCGAATTTTTTGATCGTGTGCGCCGGTGAGCCGTCCTGCCACTTCGGTCTTACGTTCAGGTTCGTATCCCACACGCCGGTGCTTAATATGTCCCGGCAGTTGGAAATAAATATGCTGTCCGCCCTGCTCATTTTTTCCCTTCCCCTTTGTAAAACTGTTTGACAAATCAATTATAATAGTGTATCTTAATATTTGCAACAAAAACATACAGCTATGCAGCGGTATCGAAGCGGTCATAACGGGGCTGACTCGAAATCAGTTTGACGGCAACGTCACGTGGGTTCGAATCCCACCCGCTGCGCCACGCCGTCGCGGAACACGCGATGGCCCGAAAGAAGGCAGTCGCCGGAAGGCGGCTGCTTTCTTTCTCACTCGCTGTGTTCGCTTCTCCTCTCCCCACGCGATCGAAGATCGCGCGGGGGCCCAAAAATGCGCCCTCTTCTACTCGTCCAGCTTGAGGACGGCCATAAACGCCTCTGTGGGGATCTGTACGGAGCCCAGCTGTCGCATTTTCTTTTTACCCTCTTTTTGCTTCTCAAGGAGCTTCTTCTTGCGGGTGATGTCGCCGCCGTAGCACTTGGCCAGCACGTCCTTGCGCAGTGCCTTGACCGTCTCCCGGGCGATGATTTTCCCGCCGATGGCCGCTTGAACCGGCACCTCGAAGAGCTGCCGGGGGATGTTGTCCCTGAGCTTTTCGCAAAGCTTTCTGGCCCTGGGGTACGCCTTCTCCCTGTGGGCGATGAAGCTCAGCGCGTCCACCTGATCGCCGTTTAAAAGCATATCCACCTTTACAAGGTCGGAGGGCCTATACTCGGCAAGCTCGTAATCCAGCGAGGCGTAGCCCCTGGTTTTCGCCTTTAAGGTGTCAAAAAAGTCGTAGATGATCTCCCCCAGGGGCATGTAATAGCGAAGCTCCGCAAGATTCGTGTCCAGGTACTGCATATCCCGGTACTCGCCCCGCCGCTCCTGGCACATGGGCATGATGTTCCCCACAAATTCCGGCGGCGTGATGATGGAGGCGGCCACGAACGGCTCCTTTGTCTCCAAAATGGCGGAGGGGTCCGGGTAGTTGTGGGGGTTGTCCACCATCACCACCGTCCCGTCGGTCTTGGTCACCTCGTAGATGACGGAGGGCAGCGTGGTGATGAGGTCTAAGTTGAACTCCCGCTCCAGGCGCTCCTGGATGATCTCCATGTGGAGCATCCCCAGGAAGCCGCAGCGGAAGCCGAAGCCCAGCGCCGCCGAGGTCTCCGGCTCGAAGGAGAGGCTGGCGTCGTTGAGCTGCAATTTTTCCAGGGCGTCCCGGAGATCCGGGAATTTGCTCCCGTCCTCGGTGTAGATGCCGCAGTAGACCATCTGCCGCGCCGGACGGTAGCCGGGGAGCGGATCTGCGGCGGGGCGGGCGGCCAGCGTCACGGTGTCGCCGACCTGGGTGTCCCGGACGTTCTTGATGGAGGCGGTGAAGTACCCCACCTCTCCGGCGTAGAGGCCCTCCTCGGGCCGGTAGCTCTTGGGCAGGAGGTGGCCGCACTCGATGACGTCGTACTCCGCGCCGGAGGCCATCATGCGGACGCGGTCGCCCGTGTGGAGCTGCCCGTCCACCAGCCGCACATAGACCACCACGCCCCGGTAGGCGTCATACTGGGAATCGAAGATGAGGGCGCGCAACGGAGCGTCCCGGTCGCCGGCGGGGGCGGGGATCTTGTCAACAACAGCCCGGAGTACCGCCTCCACGTTGGTTCCCAGCTTGGCGGAGATCTCCGGCGCGTCCATGGCCTCCAGGCCGATAACGTTCTCGACCTCCTCCTTCGCCTTCCTGGGGTCGGCGGCGGGGAGGTCGATCTTATTAATCACAGGCACGATCTCAAGCTCGTGCTCCAGGGCCAGGTACGTGTTGGCCAGGGTCTGGGCCTCCACGCCCTGGGCGGCGTCCACCACCAGGAGCGCCCCCTCGCAGGCGGCGAGCGACCTTGAGACCTCGTAGCCGAAGTCCACATGCCCCGGTGTGTCGATGAGGTTCAGCACATAGGTGTTCCCGTCGTCCGCCTTGTAGTCCAGACGTACAGCCCGGGCCTTGATGGTGATGCCATGCTCCCGCTCCAGGTCCATGTTGTCCAGAAGCTGATCCTCCATCTCCCGGGTGGGCACCGCGCCGGTAAGCTCGATGAGCCGGTCGGACAGCGTGGACTTGCCATGATCGACGTGCGCGATGATGGAGAAGTTGCGAATAAGTGATTGGTCTGTCATAAGTCACCTCAGTTACCGTACGGCAAGTCCACGCTGCCGCGCCGGGTGGCGCGTCCAAGCGTTTTGCGAAGCAAAACCTTGCCGCAGGCGGAATTCACTTCCGCCGAGGAAGTCAAATCAAAAGGGGCCCCCGCAAGACCGCGGGTCTTGTGGGGAACGGACTTGCCATGATCGACGTGCGCGATGATGGAGAAATTACGGATAAGTGATTGGTCTGTCATAAGTCACCTCAGTTACCGTACGGCAAGTCCACGCTGCCGCGCCGGGTGGCGCGTCCAAGCGTTTTGCGAAGCAAAACCTTGCCGCAGGCGGAATTCACTTCCGCCGAGGAAGTCAAATCAAAAGGGGCCCCCGCAAGACCGCAGGTCTTGTGGGGAACGGACTTGCCATGATCGCCGTGAGCTATGATGGAGAAATTGCGAATAAGTGATTGGTCTGTCATAAGTCACCTCAGCTTGTCGAGAACTCAAATCGAGCATTTTTTCCGGCGGCGTGTACGTCGGAAAAAATCCCTTTTGTCACGCAAGTGTGCCCGCGCGCGCAGCGTGACAGCAGGGAAGTTTCTCGTGAATTTCACAAAATTCACGCAAAACTTCCCGCACGTTCCCCTCTGTCGGAAAAGGCCGCAGGCCTTTTTCGACAGGCCGCTTTACCTCACTTCCCGGATGAGCCGGCTGGCCTCCGCGGACAATTCCGCCAGGCGGCTCACCAGAGACTTAAACTCCTGATAGCCGTCGTAGGAGCGGCCCAGCATGTAGTCGGCGGAGACCCCGTAATAGTCGCAGGCGCGCACCACAAAGTCCAGCCGCGGCTCCCGGAGGCCGTTCTCATAGTGGCTCAAAAGCGCCTGTGAGATGCCCAGATCCGCCGCGGCCTTCCGCTGGGAAATGCCCCGCTCGGCGCGCAGGGACGTAAGTATGTCCGGAAACTTAAGCTCCACACCCGTCACCTTAAAGCGTCATGTCAACGGAGTCGTCGTTGAATATCCAGTCGCGCACATCGGTGACCGTGTATGACCCGTCCCCGGTGCGGCAGACCACCCGGCGTATGCCCGCGTTGATGATGAAACGGCGGCACATGGAGCAGGGCGTAGTGTCGGTGAGAAGCTCCCCGGTCTTGGGGTTGCGGCCCGCAAGGTAGAGGGTGGAGCCCATGCAGTCCCGGCGGGAGGCGGAGATAATAGCGTTCTGTTCGGCGTGGACGGCCCGACACAGCTCATACCGCTCCCCGGAGGGGATGTTCAGGGTATCCCGCAGGCAGTGTCCCAGATCGGCGCAGTTTTTTCGGCCCCTGGGCGCGCCGTTGTAGCCGGTGGAAATGATCTCGTCATCCCGCACAATGATGGCCCCGTAGTGCCGGCGCATGCAGGTGGAGCGCTCCGCCACTGTCTCCGCTATGTCAAGATAGTAATTTGTCTTGTCTGTCCTGTCCATTTGAAATGCCCTCCCGATGGTTTTTTTCATGTTTACAGCTATTATAACAAATCGTATAGGAAGGTGCAAGCATTATTTAAGGCCGCGAAATCCAGTTTTCACAAAGTTTTTGTTGACAACCGAGGTAAGTATAAGGTAAAATATAAATCCCTGTGGACAGATCCGCATGGGGCCCCGCAAAATAGGACATTTCGCGGGGAAGCCAAAACAGATTCGGCGCGTTTGACTTCGCGCCAACGCGGAGGCGGGTGATCGCGGCTTCCGCGCCGGCCATGCTACTGCTTCGGGCCTTCCGCCCGATGTCGAGTATAAAACACAATTGTTATGGAGGTGTATCCGCATGAAGAGGACCTATCAACCCAAGAAGCTTCACCGCTCCAAAGAGCACGGCTTCCGCAAGAGAATGGCTACCGCCAACGGCCGCAAGGTTTTGGCCCGCCGCCGCGCAAAGGGTCGCGAGAGACTGACCCACTGATGAAGGCATGCGTGCGGTATCTTCAAATAACGGTTTTTTAAGGGCGGGAAACCTCGCCCTTAAGTGTGTTTACTTAAGAAGGGTGGAGCAATGGAATTTTCCGCGTCTCTGAAGGAAAATTTTGAGTTTCGCCGCCTTTACTCCAAGGGGAAAAGCGCGGTGGGACCCGACATTGTCCTCTACGCCCGGAAAAGGGAGCGCGACACAAACCGTGTGGGCATCACCGTCAGCGCGAAGCTTGCCAAGGCGGTGCGAAGAAACAAGGTGCGCCGGAGACTCCGGGAGATCTACCGTCTCAACGAGCGGCGGCTCCGCCGCGGCGTCGACCTTGTGATCGTCGTCCGGGGCCGCGGCGTTTTGGCGCCCTACCGGGTTCTGGAGCGGGAATTCCTGTCCCTGGCGGGGAAGCTGGGGCTGCTGCGATGAAAAAGATCCTTCTCTTTCTCATCCGGCTCTATCAAAAGGGCATTTCCCCCGCCCATCCCCCCTGCTGCCGGTTCTACCCCACCTGCTCGGCGTACGCGGCCCAGGCCATTGAAAAGTACGGCGCTTTCAAGGGCGGGTGGCTGGCCGTCAAGAGGATACTGCGCTGCAACCCCTTCAACAAGTCGGATCCCTATGACCCCGTACCCTGACAGACGCAGGATCTACAACCGATCGGAGTGAACAAATGGATACAATAGCAAGGCCCTTTGGCCTACTTCTGATGTTCCTCTACAACATCACACACAACTACCTCTTCGCCATTGTGCTCTTCACCATTATCGTGAAGCTCATTTTGATGCCTTTCCAGATGAAGAGCAAAAAGGGCATGATGCGCCAGCAGCTTCTGAACCCCGAGATCCAGGAGATCCAGAAGAAGCACGCTGGCAATCAGCAGAAGATGAGCGCGGAGATGCAGCGGGTCTACCGGGAGGCGGGGGTCAGTCCCATGTCCGGGTGCCTGTGGTCCCTGCTGCCCTTCCCCATCCTCATCGCCCTCTACCAGGCCATCCGCAAGCCCCTGACCGTCATGATGGGCGTGCCCAAGGCGCTTTTGGAGGTCAGCAGGAGCGGCGAGGCCGTGGGCGATCTGGCGAAGAAGCTGGTGGAGGTGGCGCAGGCCCACGGGCTCGACTTCACCGCCAGCCAGCTGCTCCAGACCCAGATTGGCGCCACAAAGATCATTAACGACTACTTCAGCGAGTTTGCGGGCATTTCAGACAAACTCAGGCCCATGGACTTCACCGTCTTTGGCTTGGATCTGTCCTCGGTGCCAAACTTCAGGATCTGGACCTTCGACTTTTCGTCCTTCAAGGCGCTCTGGCCCATGCTGGGGCTGTTTCTCATCCCCGTCATCACCGCCTTCTTCCAGTGGCTGTCCACCAGGATCGCCACAAAGCTTCAGCAGAATATGCCCGGCGTCGACAAGGAGCAGCTTGAAAAGCAGTCCAACTCCATGATGATGCTCCTTCTGGGCCCCGTCATGTCCCTGTGGTTTGCCTTTATCCTCCCCGCCGCCATGGGCGTCTACTGGATGGTCAACGCGCTGTTCAGTATACTTGTGGACGTGTTCCTCACCAAGCTCTACGAAAAGACTATGCTGGCCGATTTTGCCGAGGCCGAGGCCAAACGCAAGGCCAGGGAGGAGGAGCTTGAGGCAAAGCGGGCGGAGGCGGAGAAGCGCCGCGCCGAGAGCGCCAATCTCCAGACCGACAACACCTCAAAAAAGAAACAGCAGCAGAAGAAAAAGCAGGAGGCCGCGGATCGCGCCCTGGAGTATCAACGCACCATGAATCCCGACGCCGGGGAGAAGTATAACCCCAGCCGTGTGGGATCCCGCCCCTACGCCAGAGGCCGCGGATACGACCCGGACAGATACTCCTACAACGGCATTGACGGCGCCACAGCCGACACCTCCTCCATTGACGAGGGTATCAGCGAGGAGATGGAGGCAAGGCTCGCCAGGGCCGCCCTTCCCGAGGAGACGAACACCGATACACCCGGCGAGACCGCCAAAGACGGCGGCGCCGAATAAGGAGAACGATCTATGACAAAATCAATCGAGACAACCGGCCGCACCGAGGATGACGCCATTGCCGCCGCCCTCCGGCAGCTTAACAAGAGCCGCGACGACGTCTCAGTCGTGGTGCTTGAACGGGCCAAGTCCGGCTTTCTCGGCTTTGGAGCTTCCCCCGCCAAGGTTCGTGTAAGCTGGGAGGAACCCGATCCCGAACCCGAACCCGTCCCCAAGGCCGTAAAGCCCGCGCCAGAGCGCAAGCCCGCCGCCCAGCGCAAACCCACCGTCCCCGCCACCGGCGAGGAGGTTGACCGTGTCCGCGACTTTCTTTCCGGCCTTTTTGAGCGCATGGGCGTGGAGGCCGAGGCCGATGTATCCATCGACCCCGAAACCGGCACCATCTGCGTTGAGCTCACCGGCGAACACGTCGGCGCACTCATT
The DNA here is from genome assembly GCA_947589225.1 of uncultured Oscillospiraceae bacterium. GTDB lineage: Bacteria > Bacillota > Clostridia > Oscillospirales > Oscillospiraceae > RUG626. The sequence continues at coordinate 12,003 of CANQBC010000002.1, forward strand.
GGCCGCAGGGGCGAGACGCTGGACGCTATTCAGCATCTGACAAACTACGTCATTAACTCAGGCTCAGACGAGCACACAAGGGTCAACATCGACGCGGAAAACTACCGCGCCAAGCGGGCTGACGCCCTCACCGGCCTTGCCAGAAAGACAGCCGCCCGCGTGGTGCGCTACCGCCGCAACCAGACTCTGGAGCCCATGAACGCCTATGAGCGCCATGTCATCCACACCGCGCTTCAGGACTATGAGGGCGTCACCACCTACTCCACCGGCACCGAGCCCCAGCGGCGCGTGGTCGTGGCCTACGACCCCGCTACCGCCCCCAGGGACGCCGGCTACACTCCCCGCAGGGAGGACAGGCCCCGCCGCGACGACCGCCGCGACAGCCGCCCCTCCCACCGCTCCGGCGACCGTTATTCATCCCGCCCTTCCTACCCGTCCGGCGCCGCGCCGGCCCCCGAAAAGCCGCCGGTGGACAAGACGGTGAAGGAGTGGAGCTGACGTCGTCGCAAATGCCGCGTTATTCGCCTTGAGGCGCATGCCCTTGGCATCTGCCTCAAGGCTCGCACGCCGGCTTCGCCCCTCCTTTCCGATTGCGACCCGCTTCGCCGGACTCACGATCGGGTTTAAAGAGGTTTTGATTTGAATTTGTGATTGGAGGCATTAACATGTTTGAAGAAATCCGCGATATTATGGTCAGCACTCTTGACGTGGACGAGGAGAAGATCTCCGAGACCACCAATCTGCGCACGGATCTGGACATTGATTCCCTGGATCTGGTGGAGTTTGTCTCCGAGGTGGAGGATCACTTCGGGGTCATGATCCCCCAGGATTCCCTGGAGGGTATCCAGACCGTCGGCGACTTCGCCGAGCTTGTGGAGAAGCTGAATAAATAAGAGCTTCCTCAGCCGCGGTTCCCGGTAAAGACTCTCCTTAACTCAAAGCCTTCCTTTCGCGCCGGATTTATTCGCGCCACGCTTTGTCAAACGGCTCGGAAATACATACATTTCCCGCGCCGTTTTCCTCGCCTGAAACGAAAAATCCTCGCCGCTCGGGGAGAAGCTTTTGAATTGAGATTCGTATTAAAAGGCAAACACCCCCGCGCCGGAAGGCGCGGGGGTGTTTGCCTTTTCCTTTAATCCTCCGAAAACTCCCCGTCCATGGGCGGGAGCTTCCGGCCGGCAAGCTCGGCAATTATCATGCGCCGTGTGACGATCCCGCACAGAGCGCCCCGGTCGTCCACAATGGGGACGAAATTCTGCTGCAGCGCCGCGTCGATGATCTCATCCTCGGCGGCGGTTATCGAAATCGGCGGGCAGAAATCCCGGCGCATTATCTCCCCCACCGTACGGCGTTCGTCCTCCCGGGATTCATGATGGCCCTGAATGACGAAGTATCTGAGGAAGTCCCGGTCGTTGACGCATCCCAAAAACCTCCCCTCCCCGTCCAGCACGGGTATGGCGGTGTAGCCGTGGCGGCGCATGACCTCCACCCCCTGCCGCACCGTGGAATCGGAGTTCAGGCACACGGTCAGCGCTTTCGGCACCATTATTTTCGCTATGTTCATACTGCGGCCTCCAAATACCGTTGTTCTTGTTTTTTATTTAACCACACATTTGTTAAAAGAGAATTAATTTCCCATGGAATTTACAAATTGTTTAAAACCCGCGCACTTTTACGATTCCTGTTGCGAAAACTCCGCGCGTGTATTAAAATATATCTGAATACGAGGTGATACTACCATGGAATACGCAGCCGGAGCCTGTGATGTAGCCGTCATCGGCGCGGGCCACGCCGGGATCGAGGCCGCCCTCGCCGCGGCGAGACTCGGGTGTGAGACGGCGATCTTCACCATGAATTTGGACGCCGTTGGCAATATGCCCTGCAACCCGGCCATCGGAGGCACGGCGAAGGGCCACCTGGTGCGGGAGCTCTCCTGCCTCGGCGGACAGATGCCCGCGACGGCGGACAGGGCGTGCATACAGTTCCGCATGCTGAATCTGAGCAAGGGTCCTGCCGTCTGGTCGCTGCGGGCCCAGGCGGACCGGCGGGAGTACCAGAAGCTCATGAAGGGCGTGCTGGAGCGCCAGGAGCGTCTGCGTCTCGTCCAGGCGGAGATCGTGGAGATCCGGACGGAGGGCGGGTCTGTCAGCGCCGTCGTCACCCGCTCCGGCGCCGTGTGGAAATGCCGCGCCGCCGTGGTCTGCACCGGCACATACCTCGCCGGGCGCACCGTCGTGGGGGACGTCACCGAGGAGAGCGGCCCGGACGGCATGCACGCCTCCGGCCCCCTCGCCGGATGTCTGCGCGCCCTCGGCCTTTCTCTCCGGCGCTTCAAAACCGGCACACCGCCCAGAGTCAACGCCCGCAGCGTGGACTTTTCCAAAATGGAGCTCCAGCCCGGGGACGCCAGCCCGGAGCCCTTCACCTTTGACGCCGTGGCCGTCCCCGAAAATCGGGCCGTCTGCTGGCTTACCTGGACAAACGAGCGCACCCACGAGATCATCCGCCGAAATCTCCACCGCTCCCCCCTGTACAGCGGTGTCATCGACGGCGTCGGCCCCCGCTACTGCCCCTCCATCGAGACGAAGATCGTCACATTCCCGGAAAAGACCCGCCACCAGCTCTTTGTGGAGCCCATGGGCCTGGGCACCGGGGAGCTCTATCTGCAGGGTCTTTCGTCCTCGCTTCCCGAGGACGTGCAAATCGAAATGGTACACTCCATCGCGGGGCTTGAAAAAGCGGAGATCCAGCGCTACGCCTACGCCATCGAGTACGACTGCGTGGATCCCACCGAGCTTGCGCCTACGCTGGAGGTTCGCGAGATCCCCGGCCTTTATGGGGCCGGGCAGTTCAACGGCAGCTCCGGCTACGAGGAGGCGGCGGCGCAGGGCTTTGTGGCCGGCGTCAACGCCGCTTTGAAAATACGGGGCCGGGAGCCGCTGATCCTCGACCGCGCCGGCAGCTACATCGGCACCCTCATTGACGACCTGGTGACCCGGGGCACCAATGAGCCCTACCGGATGATGACCTCCCGCTCCGAGTACCGGCTTTACCTGCGACAGGACAACGCGGATATACGCCTGTGCGGTATCGGCCATGACCTGGGGCTCGTATCCGAGGAGCGGTACCGGCGGGTCTTGGACAAATATGAAAATGTAAAGCGCGAGACGGCCAGGCTCGAGGCCACTTTTGCCCCGCCGTCGCAGGAGCTTAACGCGTTTCTGACCGAACACGGCCAGCCAACCGTGACCACGGGCGTCAGCCTGGCCTCCCTCATCCGGCGCCCCCAGCTCACCTACGACTCCACCGCCCCCTTTGATCCCAGCCGCCCGGATCTGCCCCGCGCCGTCCGCATGGAGGCGGAGATCGAGCTTAAATACGCCGGGTACATCGAAAAGCAGATGCGGCAGATAAAGGAGTTCCGCCGCCTGGAGGAAAAAAAGCTCCCCCCGGACATGGACTACAACTCCATTCAGGGCCTTCGCCTGGAGGCCCGCCAGAAACTCACTCAGCTCCGCCCGGACAACCTGGGGCAGGCCGGACGCATCTCCGGCGTTTCCCCAGCAGACGTGGCGGCTCTGATGGTCTATCTGAGCCGGTAGCGAAGGCCAAAGCCCCGCGTCTATAAACACGCATTACTGCGAAACGAGGAGGAATACGTATGACAAAATCCATCATCCTTGCGGCGGGTAAGGGTACGCGCCTTGCCGAGGCCGGCATCGACCTTCCCAAGGCCATGCGTCTCGCCCTGGGTAAACCCCTGCTGGGCTGGGTCCTTGACGCCCTGCCCACGGGGAAGAACGACACGGTCATCGTGGTGGGCTACAAAAAGGAGTATATTCTCCGGGCGTTCCCGGACTACGCCCACGCCGAGCAGACGGAGCAGCTGGGCACCGGACATGCCGTGATGTGCGCCGTGCCGGCCCTGGGGGACTACGACGGGGACGTGCTCGTCTGCTGCGGCGATATGCCCCTGGTGCGCCCGGAGACGTACGCCGCGCTGGTGGAGGAGCACAAAAAAAGCGGCGCCGTCTGCACCGTCCTCTCCGGCGTCTCCGGCGAACCTTTACCCTTCGGGCGCGTCCTCCGGGATAAAAACGGCGGTTTTGACCGGATCGTGGAGGATCGGGACTGCACCCCGGAGGAGAAAAAATGCCGGGAGCTCAACTCCGGCATCCTCGCGGTAGATTTCAAGAAAATGGTCTCCGCCCTCTCCGCGCTTCGCACCGACAACGCCCAGGGGGAGTACTACCTCACCGACCTCCCCCGGATCCTGAAGGATCGGGGCGAGAAGGTTCGCGTCTGCGTCCGGAACATGGGCGAGGAGCTCATCGGCGTCAACACCCCCGCCCAGCTTGCCCAGGTGGAGGGGATTCTGCGCTCACGCGAGGCCGCGGACGCGGGGTAACGGCCCCGCCTTTGAACGGCAATGGTTTCGAGCCGATTTTTCAGAACATGGACGCGACCCGCTCCTTTATGAGCCGCATATTCTTGAGAGGGGATAAATACTATGGCAAGCGAATACTTAAAATGGAAATACCGGGACGTAAAGCCTGACGAGCCTCCTCCTCCGCTGAAGGGCTGGCCCAAAGTCAAAAACTGGCTTCACTATAACGCGGTCTATCTGGCCGTCGGAGCGGGGGTGCTCGTCCTCGCCGCGGGCATACTGTGGAGCGCGCTGGGGATCGGCCGGGTGGAGCCTGACTACACCTTCGCTTATGTGGGCAAGACGGCCCTGCCGGAGGACACAAAAGAGGCGCTGAAGGAGTCCCTTGCCACCCTCGGCGAGGATGTGAACGGGGACGGCGAGGTGACGGTCGAGCTTCGCTCCTACGTCTCCGGAGGCGGAGACAGCCCGGACGCCGCCGGTTTTGGAACGGCGGCCGCGGTAACGCTTATGGCGGACATCACCAGTGGAGAGAGCGTCTTTTTCATAACCGACGACCCCCTTACCCTGCAGGCGGGATATCAGGTCCTGGCGGGCCCCGACGGGGAGCTGCCCGCCGAGGACGATTACAGTTGGGAGGGCAAGGCCATCCCCTGGTCGGATTGTCCTTCCCTCACCGCTCTTCCCCTGGGGGAGTACAACGAGAACATCCTGGGCTCCCCCTTCACCGGCGACTCCCAGGAGCTCATGTCCGGTCTTTATATAGGCCGACGGGGGTTTGCCAATCCCAAGCAGAACAAGAACCGCGACGCCAATGAAAAGATGTGGAGCGCTCTTACAGAGGGATCCACAGCGGATGCGCCCATGGAATAAAGACGGCCGTATCCCAATATTTTCGTATAGTTTCACGGCCTGCTCGCCGCGTTGCGGCGGAGCAGGCCGTGCCATTTTTATCGGTTTTGCGCTCCGTGAAAGGGCGCTTTGGGGGCTCCCTCCGGTCATGTCCGGCCCGTACGGCCTCAAATCTGCCGCGGCACCGTCACGGGAAGGAGCTGGCGGAGCTTGTAGCTCACATACCTCCCGTCGGCTCTGGCGCACAAAAGCTCCATCTCCGGCGAAAACTCGCTGAGAGCCTGGCGGCACGTGCCGCAGGGCGTGCAGTAGTCGACGCTCTGGGCGGAATATACGGCCATGCGCCGGAAGGAGCGGTAGCCCCTGGCCACGGCCTGACAGAGGGCGGAGCGCTCAGCGCAGATGGAGGCGCCAAGGGCCGCGTTTTCCACCGAGCACCCGGTAAAAACCGTCCCGTCGGTACATTCAAGCGCGGCGCCGAAGCTCCTGTTGGAATAGGGCGCGTAGGCGTTCTCCGCGGCGGCCACGGCCATGTTGATCAGTTCTCTGTCCGTCATCGCTTTGCCCTCTTTCTCTGTATTTAAGGTGTCGGGGGTCGGATCCGCGCCGCTACGCGTCAAGCCTGACCGTCCAGTTGAGGGCGCCCCTGTATATGCTCGACTGGCTGGGCTCAAGGCCCGCGACCACGCCCACATGCGTCACCACCGAGCGCCGCTTGTAGGCGATCGGCACGATCATGGCGTCCTCCGCCGCGAAAAGATCCAGCTCCAGCGCCGCCGCGGCCCTTGTCTCCTCATCCGGCGCGGAGAGGAAAGCGGTTACAAGCTCCCTGTAGGAACCGTTGGTCCTGCAGCTATAATTGAGATCCCCGTAAAAAAGAGGCCCCAGATCGAAGTCGGCCTTCAGCCGGGCCTCCCCCAGATACATGTTAAAGTTGCCCTGGGCCAGCTTCTGCTTGAAGCTTGAAAAGCTCACGCTCTCAAGCTTTACGTTTATACCCAGGTTTTGCATCTCGGTGACTATCCTCTCGGCCGCCTCCACCTTTTTGGTAGTCTCGGAATTGACCAGAAGCGTCAGCTCCATCTTCTCCCCGTTGTGCTCCAAAAATCCGTCGGAGTCCACATCCTCAAGCCCCGCGTTGACGGCAAGGCGGTTGAAATTCTGCCTTGAGTAGCCGTACCCGGCCTCGTCCGTCTCGTCGGTGAACCCCAGCGCGGGATTCAGGACGAATATGGATCTTCTGGCCGCGTTGTCATAGATGCCCGAGCTTATACCGTCCAGATCCACCAGCCGCATCAGCGCCTGCCTCACGAAGTTATCCGCGGTGTCCCCATAGGTGCAGTTGAAGCCAAGGTAGAGGAGATCCGTTGTGTCATAAAAACGCGTCTCGTGAACCATGTGGACGTTGAACTTTGTGTTCCCCGTGGGGTCGATGCTCACAATATCCACGGTTCTGTCGGAAAAGGCGTCGGACAGGTCGTCCGCCCCCACCTCCTTCAGGTTTATGACGCGCAGTGAATCGGAGGAGTAGTCCCGGTGGGAGGTGAAGGCCGTCAGCCTTTCGCCGTCCCTCACATACGGGCCGGTGCCCGCCGGCTCCCCGGCGTCCGCCTGGCCGTTTTTCACGATGGGCACGTCCAGAAGCGCCGGAAACATGTAATTTACCCGCTTGAGCTGTATCCGCACCGTCATCTCTCCGGCCACGCCCACGGAGGCGATATCCTCAAGCCTCGCGGAATACTTCGCAGACCCCCGGGCTATGTTCAGCGTGTAGGTCACGTCGTCGGTATCCAGAAGAGTGCCGTCGTGGAAGTACACGTTCTCGCGCAGTTTAAACTCGTAATTCTGCCCGTCCTGAGTGGTAAAGCTCTCGCACAGCACCGGTTCCGGGCAAAGCTCCCCATCCAACGCGAAAAGCCCCTCGTACAAAAGGCCCATAAGCTGCTCGTTGTAGTAGTCCGTGCCCGTCAGCGGATTCATGGACGCCGAGGGGGAGTATGTGACGCTGAAGATCCCGTCGGCCTTGACCGAGCTCTCCCCCGGCCTTATGACGGCGTTGTTCTGTGACGGAGGGACATTCTCCTCCCCCCCGTCCGTCTGTCCCCCCGTTCCGTCTCCCGTATTCGCCGCGGGCGGCGCCGGCGTGAGCCCGCACCCCGCAAGAAGGATAACAAGCGCCAAAAGGGCGGCCGCCAATCTGTATCTATTGAGCCTCACGGCCTCAAACCTCCAAATTCTTCTCTCCGAATCACAAAAGCGCGATGACCGACGCCTGTGAGCCGCGCAGTCCCCCGGTGTGGCGGTGGGACCAGTATTTGTCCGGGCGGCACATGGTGCACTCGTCGGAGACCGCGATGTTGTCCGGCTCCACCCCGGCCCTTACAAGGAGCGCCCGGTTGACGCCCTTCAGATCCACAAAAAATTTGTCCTCTTCCCGGCCGGGGCCGTCGATGTACTCCAGTCCCTCCCGGCCCAGCACGGCCATCACCGCCTCGGGAACCTCCGGCCCCGTCTCAAAGCAGCACCGGGAGATCCCGGGCCCGATGGCCGCGCGAATGTCGGAGGGCTTCGCGCCAAGCTTCACCATGGCCTCCACGGCACGGCCCGCGATATCCCCCACAGTCCCCCGCCACCCGGCGTGGGCGGCGGCGATGACCTTGTGAACCGGGTCGTGGAAAAGTATGGGGATACAGTCGGCGGTGAAAATAATGAGCCCCAGCCCCGGCTCGTCCGTCACAAGCCCGTCGCAATCATAAGGAAGCGGGTCGAAGGGCTCCCTGGCGTCGACTGAGGTGACATACCGCACCGTGGTTTCGTGTATCTGCTTTGTAAAGCAGAGCTTCTCTATGCCCAGCGCCGCCTTCAGCCGCCGGTAATTCTCCCGCACGGCGTCCGGCTCGTCGCCCCGGTTCTCCCCCAGGTTCAGGGAGGCGAACGCCCCCTCGCTCACCCCGCCGAAGCGGGTGGTGAAGGCGTGGACACAGGGGATGTTGGGCGTGACCAGAAGGGGCAGGCCGTTTACGTTTTTTTCAATAAGATCCATTGACACAGCTCACAAATCCAAATCAAATATTTTTCGCGGGGCTTCGCCTCGCGAAAAATCCCACTTGTCGCCCAAGTGCGCCGCTTGCGGCGCGCGCAGGGCGACAGCAGGATAATTTTTCTGAATTCCGCAGAATTCAGAAAAATTATCCGCACGCATCCCCTTGGCATTTGAAGGCCGCTTCGCGGCCTTCAAAGCCAGTTCAGCCAGTTTATTCCGGGTGATACTCCTTGCAGGTACACTTTTTCCACTTCAACCCGCTCCCGCAGGGGCAGGGATCGTTGCGCCCGATCTTGACCACCTTGATGGGCTTTTTCTTCACGTCCGAGCCGCCGGCGTTGGCTCCGGCCACCGCGTTTTTGGCGACGGCCTTGCGCTGGATGGGCTGTTCCCTCGTCACCCGGACGATGAACATCCTCCGCACGACCTCCTCGCGGATGCCGGTTATCATGGCGTCGAACATATCGCCGCCCTCTCGCTTGTACTCGTCCACGGGGTTGACCTGGGCGTAGGCCCGCAGACGTATGCCCTGCCGCAGCTCGTGCATGGCGTCGATGTGATCCATCCAGTACTCGTCCACCACTCTGAGCAGCACCACGCGCTCCACCTCGCGCATGGCCGGCTGGTCGGCTCCCGGGGGCGTGCCAAGCTCGGCTTCCCGGGCCTCGTAGGTCTTTTTCGCCAGCCCGGTGAGCCTGTCGGTCAGTTCGGCGGCGCTCATGCTCTCAAGTCCGCTGTCCAAAAGCTCCCGCATATCCGCCGGGGCAATGGCGCTGGCCAAAAAGGAGCCCGTCACCATGTTGCGCAGCTTTTCCCTTGTCATTACGGCCGGCTCCGGCTTGTGCTTCGGGTTATCCGCGTCCATTTCAGGGGCCATGGCCGTGGCCACGTTGGCGCCGACGACCTCGCCTATCCAGCTTTTTATGTTGGCGCTGACGTCCTCGCCGTCCAGCACGCGCCGGCGCTGCTCATAGATGATGCCGCGCTGGGTGTTCATCACGTCGTCGTACTCAAGGACGTTCTTTCTGGACTGGAAGTTCTGGCTCTCCACCTTCTTCTGGGCGTTCTCAATGGCGCCGGAGAGGATCTTCTGGTCGATGGGCGTGTCCTCGTCCAGCTTCAGCGTCTCCATCATCATCTGTATCCGCTCGCCGCCGAAAAGCCGCATCAGGTCGTCGGTCATGGAGATGAAGAACCGCGTCTCGCCGGGGTCGCCCTGACGGCCGGAACGGCCTCTGAGCTGGTTGTCTATGCGCCGCGCCTCATGCCGCTCCGTACCCAGGACGAAAAGCCCGCCGGCGGCGCGAACCTCCTGCGCCTCCGCGTCCGTGACGGCCTTGTACTTTTTCAGAAGCTCGCCGTATTTTTCCCGGGCGGCGAGGATGTCCTCGTTGTCCGTCTCGGCGTAGCCAACGGCCTCCGCGATGACCTCGTCGGGGATCCCCTCCCGGCGCAGGTCGGCTCTCGCCATAAACTCCGCGTTGCCGCCCAGGACGATATCCGTTCCGCGTCCGGCCATGTTGGTGGAGATGGTCACCGCGCCCAGCTTTCCGGCCTGGGCGATGATCTCCGCCTCCTTCTCGTGGTTTTTGGCGTTCAGGACGTTGTGCTTCACGCCCTCCCTGGAGAGGAGCTTTGAGAGGTACTCGCTCTTTTCAATGGAGACGGTGCCCACCAGCACCGGCTGGCCCTTCTCGTGGCACGCGACGATCTGCTTTATAATGGCGCGGTTTTTGCCCGCGTCGTTTTTATACACCACGTCCGGGTCGTCCTGGCGGGCAAGGGGCTTGTTGGTGGGGATCTCCACAATGTCCAGGTTGTAAATGGCCCCAAATTCCTCCTCCTCGGTGAGGGCGGTGCCCGTCATACCGGAGAGCTTGTCATAGAGCCTGAAAAAATTCTGAAAGGTGATGGTCGCCAGGGTCTTGTTCTCGCTCTGGACGTCCACGTGCTCCTTGGCCTCGATGGCCTGATGGAGGCCCTCGGAATAGCGCCGGCCGAACATGAGGCGGCCGGTGAACTCATCCACGATGATGATCTCGCCGTCCCGCACCACGTAGTCCACGTCCCGCTTCATGATGCCGTGGGCCTTGAGGGCCTGGTTGATGTGGTGGGACAGGGTGGCGTTTTCGATGTCGGAGTAGTTTGTCAGGCCAAACGCCTGCTCGGCCTTGGCCACGCCGCTGCCCGTGAGGGTAGCGGTGCGGGCCTTTTCGTCCACGATGTAGTCCGCGTCCTCGTCGGTGGTGTCCACCTTCTCGTCCACCGAGGCGTAGACCTTCTTCCGCAGGCGGGAGACGAAATCGTCCGCCTGCCTGTAAAGATCCGTGGACTCGTCCCCCTGTCCGGAGATAATGAGGGGCGTTCTGGCCTCATCGATAAGGATGGAGTCCACCTCGTCCACGATGGCGAAGGCGTGGCCCCGCTGAACCATCTGGCTTTTGTAGATGGCCATATTGTCGCGCAGGTAGTCGAAGCCCAGTTCGTTGTTGGTGCAGTAGGTGATGTCGGCGGCGTAGGCGGCCCTGCGCTGGGCATTGGTGAGGCCGTGGACGATAAGCCCGACGGACAGCCCTAAGAAGCGGTAGACCTTCCCCATCCACTCCGAGTCGCGACGGGCCAGGTAGTCGTTGACGGTGACGATGTGGACGCCCTGCCCCGCGATGGCGTTCAGGTACGCCGGGAGCGTGGCCACCAGGGTCTTGCCCTCGCCGGTCTTCATCTCGGCGATGCGCCCCTGATGGAGGACGATGCCGCCGATGAGCTGTACCTGGAAGTGACGCATCCCCAGGACTCTGTCCGCGGCCTCGCGGCATACGGCGAACGCCTCCGGCAGCAGATCGTCAAGCGTCTCCCCCGCGGCATAGCGGCTCTTGAATTCCTCCGTCTTTGCCCGAAGCTGCGCGTCGGTGAGCTTGCGCATACCGTCCTCCAGCGCCTCTATCTTCTCCACCTGCGGCATGAGCTTTTTGATCTCACGCTCGCTTCTCGTGCCAAAGAGCTTTGTAATAAGTCCCATTGCAATGTACCTTTCGCTTATTTGCCATGCAAAATCACAGCAAAGATATTCATATACTTCACGCGCGATGGTTTCGCCTATTATCTCGGCGCGTTCTCGCGCATGAGGTTTTTTGTCAAGATATTATAGCACAAAAACATTCATAAATAAAGAAGAAATGTGACCGGGAGACGTATTTACAAAATGTTCACATTTATCTCCCGCAATTCCTGTATAATTTCATCATTCCGTTTCAAAAAAGGAGTTTGAAGAAATGAACGTCAAACGGCTTTTCTGCCTCATTACCGCGCTTATCCTGGCGCTCTCCCTTGCCGCCTGCGAAAAAGGCAGCTTCACCGACAAGCTGAACGAAACCGTGAACGGCGGCAACGACAACACCGACGGCGATCAGGATAACACCGACGGCAGTCAGGATAACACCGACGGCGCCGACGGCGGGAGTCTGCCTGATTACACCTCCTTCTCAGACGGCCTCGACGAGAACGGCCGCTTCAAGGACGTGACGGCGCTTGACTATGTGACGCTCCCGGACTACGGTTCCCTGGTCATACCCGAATTTTCCCAGGTGACCGACCGCGCCGTGGAGGACGGGGACTTCGTGAACATCGACTACGTGGGCAGCATTGACGGCGTGGAGTTTGACGGCGGCAGCACCGGGGGCGAGGGCTCCGACATAGTGGTGGGCTACACCAGCTTTATCGACGACTTCATTGAGCAGCTCAAGGGCCACAAGCCCGGCGAGAATTTCGACATTGAGGTCACCTTCCCGGAGGATTACGGTGAGGAGACCCTCAGCGGCAAGGACGCCGTCTTTAACATCACCATAAACTACATCTGGGACATCTCCGACGAGGCCGCCCAGGCCATCGGCTTTGACGACCGCGACGATATGGGCCAGTATGTCGCCTATAACTACGCCTCCGTGGATGATATCGTCTCCGACCCCCGCCTTGATGTTTTCCTCACAGCCGCCAAGTGCGACGACGCGCCCGACTCCGTGCTTGAGACCATCCGCAATCAAATGCGGCTTGAGCTCGACCTTCAGGCCTCCCAGTACGGCTTGGACGCGGATACCTACGTCTCATACATGATTGGCGCTCCCTCCGCCGATGAGTACATCGAGGCCCAGGCCCCCTATCTGGCCCGGCAGTACCTCATCGTACAAGCGGTGGCCGAAAAGGAGGATATCGACGTAACCGACGAGGACATCACCGAGTACGAGTACGAGTCCTACGTTGAGGTCTACGGCGCACCCTATGTCAAGTTCGACATCCTCCGCAGCAAGGTCGTGGATCTTCTGGACGAGGCAATCGGCTAAGTATATGCTCTCCCCGCCCGCCGGCTTCCGGCGGGCTTTTTCCATGTCCTTTCCGGTGACACGCCGGCGCCGCGCGGCGTATGATGGGGTGCGGAACAACACGCAAATTTTCCGGCGGCCCGCGCCGCCATACGAGGAATGTGAAAAATGGAAAACGCACCGAATACGGGGCGGATCGACACGGAGCTGATGACCAGAGCCTATTCCCGCGCCGCCTCTCCCGCCGCGCCGGAGGAGCGGGGAGATAAGGAGCTTCTTTGCCGCCTTATCGAGGGGGCAAACCGCGCCGCCGCCATGTACGCGCTTTTGGCTTTGAAAACAAGGGGCACGCCACATGAGCGGACGCTGCGGCATATGGCGTCGGAGGAACGGGATATCGAGCGCCGCCTGCAGGCCGACCACTATCTCCTCACCGGCGACACCTGCCCCATAGCGCCCTATCGCCCCAGCGCGCCATATCTCCTTCGGGCCATAAGGGAGCAGTACCGCCGGGAGCAGGAACGCGCCCACCTCCCCCTCCCGCCCCTCGCGGATCTTACCGCCATAAGCGCCCGCCACGCCAACGCGCTCCGGGATATGCTGGCAAATATCATGTACTGAGCCAAGGGGGCGTGGAGAGGCCCGTTTTATGATATCAAGCGACGGCGTATGTTTCCCCAAAAACCGCCCGGAGGGAAAAGATCCCGGCGCTCCGAAAGGAGCGCCGGGATTTTTTTATCCTCTTATTCGTAGCTTGCATCACCGTCTCGCCGGTTTTATTAAAGCGGCAATCAAATAAGGCCGATGCCGCGGAACACGCCCGTTAATGGCCCCGACAATTATTTGATCGCAGGAGTCAAAATGACGACTTTCCCGTCCCGCGCGTCCACGCAGACCCGGTCGCCGGGCTTGACGGCGCCCTCCAGCATCTTTTCCGCCAGGGCGTCCTCCACCGCCGACTGGATCTTCCGGCGCAGGGGCCTCGCGCCGTACACCGGGTCGAAGCCCGCGTCGGCCAGGGCGTCCACCGCCGCGTCGGTGACATCCAGCGTGAGCTCCATGCCCTCCACCCGCTTTGCTACCACCGCAAGCATATTCCGGGCGATCTTACGGATCTCCTCCTTCGTCAGCTGGTGGAACACGATGGTCTCGTCGATGCGGTTGAGGAATTCCGGCTTGAAGGTACGTCTGAGGTCGCCCATGACGGCCTCCCGGATGCGCTCATCGCTCATGGCCCCGTCGGACTCGGTCTGGGCGGAGAAGCCCAGGGTCTTGGCCTTCTCCGTAATGTTCCGCGCCCCCACGTTGGAGGTCATGACGATGACCGTGTTGCGAAAATCCACGCGCCGGCCCTGCGAGTCGGTCAGGCGGCCGTCCTCCATGATCTGGAGCATAATATTGAAAACGTCCTCATGGGCCTTCTCTATTTCATCGAACAGCACCACACAGTAGGGGTGACGGCGCACCTTCTCGGTGAGCTGTCCGCCCTCGTCATAGCCCACGTAGCCCGGAGGCGAGCCGATGAGCTTGCTCACGGTGTGCTTTTCCATATATTCGGACATATCAATGCGTATCATGGCGTTCTCGTCGCCGAACATGGCCTCGGCCAGGGCGCGGCAGAGCTCCGTTTTGCCGACCCCCGTGGGCCCCAGGAAGAGGAAGGAACCGATGGGCCTGTGGGGATCCTTGAGTCCAACTCTGCCTCTGCGGATGGCCCGGGCCACCGCCGTGACGGCCTCGTTCTGGCCCACCACCCGCTTATGAAGCGTCTCCTCCATGCGCAGAAGCCTCTTGCCCTCGTCCTCGGTGAGAGTGGTCACGGGGATGCCCGTCCAGCCGGAGACAACGGAGGCGATGTCCTCCGCGGTGACGCGCTTTCCTGAGCCCGCCTTGCCGCTCCGCCACTTGTTGCGCACCTCGTCAAGCTCGGCGCGCTTGGCCCGCTCGGCGTCCCGAAGCTGGGCGGCCCGCTCGAAGTCCTGATTCTGCACGGCGGACTCCTTCTCGCTGGCCAGAGAGGCGGCCTCGGACTCCAGCGTTTTCAAATCGGGAGGCAGCTTCAGCGACTCCATCCTCACCCGCGACGCGGCCTCGTCCACAAGGTCGATGGCCTTGTCCGGCAGGTAGCGGTCGTTGATATACCTCGCCGACATCTTCACGGCGGCCTCAATGGCCTCGTCGGTGATGGTCAGCTTGTGGTGCGCCTCGTACTTATCCCGGAGCCCTTTCAGGATCTCGATGGACTCGTCCTGCGTGGGTTCGTCCACCTGTACCGGCTGGAACCTTCGCTCAAGGGCCGCGTCCTTCTCGATGTACTTGCGGTACTCGCTCAGGGTCGTGGCGCCGATGGCCTGGATCTCGCCCCTGCTGAGGGCGGGCTTCAGGATATTGGAGGCGTCAATGGCCCCCTCCGCCGCGCCGGCGCCAATGATGGTGTGGAGCTCGTCGATGAAAAGGATCACGTCCCCGGCCTTCCTGACCTCCTCGATGGCGTTCTTGATGCGCTCCTCGAAGTCGCCCCGGTATTTCGTGCCGGCCACCATACCGGTGAGATCCAGGGACACCACGCGCTTATTCTGCAAACTTTCCGGCACGTCCCCGGCGGCGATCTTCTGGGCAAGCCCCTCGGCGATGGCCGTCTTGCCCACGCCCGGCTCCCCGATAAGGACGGGGTTGTTCTTCGTCCGGCGGGAGAGGATCTGAATGACCCTCTGCACCTCCCGGTCGCGCCCGACAACAGGGTCAAGCTGCCCCAGGGACGCCATGACGGTAAGATCCCGGGAGAATTGATCCAATGTCTTGGTATCCGCGTGGCGCACGGATTTGTCAGTGACGGACGCCCTGCGTACCGCCGGATCGAACATATTCACAAGCTCGGTATATACGCGGTTCAGATCCAGCCCGGACATGGTGAGAATCTTCGCCGCCATGCTCTCCGGCTCCCGGAGTATGCCCATCAGCAGATGCTCTGTACCCACGTAGCTGTGGCCAAGTCTCATGGCGTCACGCGTGGCAAGCTCAATGACGGTCTTTGCCCGGGGCGTCAGCCCCTGAACGGTGGTGTCGGCGCTCTCGCCCCGCCCCACAAGCTTCTCGATGCTGAGGCGCACAAGCTCCGCGTCCACGCCGTTGTCCCGCAGGATCTTCGCCGCCGCGCCGCCGCCCTCGGTGACGATGCCCAAAAGTATGTGCTCGCTGCCCACATACCCATGCCCCATCCGGGAGGCGGACTCGTGGGCTATGTTCAACGCTTTGCTCACGCGCTCGGTGAAGCGATCCTCATATTTCATAAAAAAGCACCTCCTGTAGATCCATTAAACGGGCGGGTTCAAAACCCGCCCCTATCGAAACGAAACTTCTCCGGAAAACGGGCGCGGTTTATTTGTCGTTTTCCTTCTCCAACGCCCTCAGCCGATTTCTCAGCTGCGCGGCCTTCTCGTACTCCTCGTTCTTCGCCGCGGCCTCCATCTGGGCCCGCAGGGCGTTGAGCTGACGCTTTTTGGAAAGCTCCGGGTCGACCTGGGCCGTCTCCTTCCCGCTCTCGGCCGTCCCGGAGGGGGACAGCCCGCGCTGGGCCTCCGGGAAGCTTATCTCGATCTTGGGAACGCCCAGCATGGCAAAGGGGCTCCACGTCCGGCTCCCGAAGAAGCTCTCAAAGGGATCCTCCCCGAAGAAGCCGCTGAGCAGGTTCCCGCCGAGGCTCCCGCGCCCGAAGAAGTCCCCGCCGAAGAGGCCGCCGTCAAACAGATCCCCAAAGACCTCCCTGGTCTTTGCCGCGAACTCGCGTTCAGGCGCGAGATTTCCGGCGCACTCGGCGCACAGATGCGCCTCCTGCTCCTCACCGTTCAAATTGAAGTGATAATGATATACAGCGTTATTCTTTCCGCAATTCGTGCATTTCATAATCATATACTCCTTTCATTTTTCCCGACTCGTTGAGTTGTTGATCACATAGTTGACAAAAGCATTTGCTTGAGTATTGACGCTCTCACCAGATCCCGTCCCTCGGGACTCACCGGCCTCAACGCCCGGTCTGAAAGCCCCGCGAGCATGACCGCCACGGTTCTCTCATCAAGTACCCCGGCGGAAACGCAGTTTGAAAGCATCGCCGACGCCGTGCCTATGTCCAGCCGTTCGCCAATGGCGTTGACGGTGTGCATGACAAGGAGCTTGGGATCGGCCTGTACTCGCCTTATGCGGATATACCCGCCGCCGCCCCTGCGGCTCTCCACCACGTACCCCCGCTCGGGGGAAAAACGCGTGGAGATGACGTAATTTATTTGGCTGGGCACGCAGTTGAAGCGGCTGGCCAGCTCGCTCCTCTGTACCTCCGCCGTGGAGTCCTCGCTGAGAAGCTCGTTTATAAAATCGGCTATGACATCCGAAATCCCCACCGGTCACATCTCCATTCTTTTCATTTTCCATGTTTGACTTTGACTTTCTTTGACCTTACGTCCGCATTATAACGCTTTGGCCGCAAATTATCAACGCCCGTTTTTGACTTTCCTTGACCTTTGACGTTCGCTGACCTTTGTATATCTCCTGTTTTCTTCGATTTTTAAAAAGTTTCGAAAGATATCGTTGATTTTTGCGGTTTTGACCTTTCTTCAATCGTCAAAGGGTAAAAAATTTAACGGCTTCCAGAAAACGCTCCATTTTCATCAAAGTAGTTATTGATTTTTCACAAATCCGTGTTACAATGCTAGTGTCAGGGGTCATGCCCCTGTCGTAAAACGGAAATTCTATTATGGAGGTACATAATTATGGCAAGAAAAGTTACCGACACTTGTGTCAACTGCGGAGCCTGCGAGGCTGTCTGCCCCGTTGGCGCCATCACCGAGGGTGACGGTCAGCACGTCGTGGATCCCGATGTCTGCATCGACTGCGGGGCCTGCGAGGGCGAGTGCCCTGTCGGCGCCATTGAGGAAGCGTAAAGGATCTTAAATTTAAGGGCGGCCTCTGCCGCCCTTATTTTTTGGACAGGATACGTATAAAGCCTTCTTTCAGATCCCGGGGATCCGAAAGAGGGCTTCTTTTTATACGAATTTCAATTGAAATGCTTCCCCCAAGCGGCGAGGATTTTTCGTGTCAGGCGAGGAAAACGGCGCGGGGAATGCTGCACCTATTGCCAAGCCGTTTGACGAAGCATCCGTGGCCCCCGCCGGACATCGTCCGGTGGGGAGAGGAGGAATCGAGTCCGCGCCTGAGCCAGACCGAAGGAAGGGAGAGGCTCGCGCGATGACGAAAAAAGACCATCGGAAAGGGAAGATTTTGAGTTGATATTGGGATCATTTGTCCGCCTCCTGCTTCCCTTTTAAAAGCTCCTCCTGTTCCATGTGCTTGATCTCCCAGTGGATGAGGAAGGTGAGGGCGGCGCGGAGGATGATGATGCAGGCGACGATGGCGATCTCCTGAAAGGTCTGGACGATGACCGTCCGAAGGATCTCGCCGCCCAGCTTAAAGGACAGCGCCGTGGCCATCCCCTGGGCGAGATTCAACCTCATATGGGGGTCTTTTTTTATATACCCGATGATGCCCTGAACGCCGTCAACGATCAGGATGATGACGCCGATGTATTCGAAAAGCAGGATCCCGTAGTTTATCACATATCGCAGGATCGTTTCAAGAACACTCCGCACAGGTTATCCCCTCCCCGGTTTTATTCGCGGGCCGCCCGTCGGGCGGTTCAGTTGTCCACATGCACGTTGATGTGCGGGTAGGTCATTTGTACGCCCGTCTCGGCAAAGGTCTCCCGGATGTTCTCGGTGAGCGCGCACTTGGCGTCAAAGAACTTGGGGGTCTCGGCCCACACCAGAACCATATATGTGATAGCGGAATCTCCGTAGGATTTTATGGCGACGATGGGCTCCGGCTCACGAACCAGCCCCTCCGTCCTGTCAATAGCCTTCATGACCGCGATCTTCACCGCCTCCGTGGAGTCGTCGTAGGAGGCGGACACGTCGATGTCGATACGCCGCGTCTCATGGGCGGTAAAATTCTCCACCTTTGAATCGGCCACGGTGGCGTTGGGGATATGTACCTCCCGCCCGTCGGGCATTTTCAAAATGGTATAGAAAAGCCCCACCTTCTGCACCGTGCCGGCGGTGCCGCCGATATCCACCCAATCTCCCTCCCCGAAGGGGTGTGTACCCAGAACGGTCATTCCCGAAAAGAGGTTTGTCAGTATGTTCTGGACGGACAGCGACAGCGCCAGAGAAACCACCGACACGATGGCCACCAGGCTCGTCATGGGGATCCCCAGCTTGTCAGCCACAATAAGGACGATAAGGATCCACAGCACCACGCCCACGGCGGATTTGATGAAGCCCTTGATGGAGCCGTCCAGCCTGCTCTTTATCAGCGCCCTGTCCACCAGCTTCAAAAGGAGCTTCCTCGCAAGAACACAGACGACGAGCAGCACGGCGGTGGACAGCAAAAGCCCAAGGGTGAGGCCGCCTAAATGGATCTCGTCGAGAGTTTCAAATATTTTCATGCTTTATCCCGCTTTCCCGAATCATTTTATATCCATAAGGTCGTAGGGCGTACCCTGATAGACGAAGTGGTTTATCCAGTTGGAATAGAGAAGGTTGGCGTGCCCGCGCCAGCGCACTACGGGTTCGCGGGAGGGGTCGTCGTCGGGAAAGTAATTTTTCGGGACTTCAATGGGGAGTCCCTGGGAGAGATCCCGCAGATACTCGTTTTTCAAAGTGTCCGGGTCGTACTCCGAGTGGCCGGTGACGAACACCTGCCGCCCGCCCTTGGTACACATGACATAGACCCCGGCCTCCTTTGAGGACGCCAGTATCTTGACGCCGGGGATCTTCTCCACGTCCTCCCGCCGGACGGTGGTATGGCGGGAGTGGGGCGCGTAAAAGACATCGTCAAAGCCCCGCATCAGAATGGAGCGCTTATACTCCACCTGGTGGGGGAACACGCCGAAGAGCTTCTTCTCCAGCGGGTATTTTTGCACGCCGTAGTGGTAGTAGAGCCCCGCCTGGGCGCCCCAGCAGATGTGAAAGGTGGAGTAGACGTTGGTCTTGCTCCATTCCATGATCTCACAGAGCTCCGGCCAGTAGTCCACCTCCTCAAACTCCATCTTCTCCACCGGCGCGCCGGTGATGACCAGTCCGTCGAAGCGCTGGTCGCGCACCTCGTCGAAGGTCTTGTAGAAAGCTATCATGTGCTCCTCGGAGGTGTGCATCGCCTTGTGGGTGCTTGTCTGCAAAAGCTCCAGCTCCACCTGGAGGGGCGTGTTGCCCAAAAGCCGCGCCATCTGCGTCTCGGTGGCGATCTTGGTGGGCATGAGATTTAAAAGGGCTATCCGCAGGGGCCGTATGTCCTGGGTCACGGCCCGCGTCTCCGGAATGACAAAGATGTTCTCGTCGTGCAGCGTCTGCGCCGCGGGCAGCTCGTTGGGTATCTTGATGGGCATGTCTTTTACCTCGATTATTGGATTTGCGTGAATCAGGCCGCGGCGGCCTCCGGCCCGTCATCCAAGGCCCTCTCAAGTGCCTCCGCCACCGCGGCGTAGGAGTCAATGTCAAAGATGTCGGAAAGCCCCGCCTGGGTCAGCGCCTCGGAGTAATACCAGACCTCCGGGTCCATGGCCAGAAGCTCAAGGTATTTGTCCCGTCCGGTCTCAAAATTTTCCTGGCACAGCTCGTTTATCTCCAGCGCCCCCAGAGCCGAAACGGCGTAGCTGATGTAGTAAAACGGGGATGTGAAGTTATGGACGACAGACATCCATTCCCTCTCGTACCCCTCATAGGGCGCGTAGCCGTACGCCTCGTAAAGCTCGGCGTAAATCTCGTTCACCCTCTCCGGCGTCAGATCCGGCTCTGAATAGACCCGCTGCTGGAACTCGTCGTACAGCGCCCCGTCCACCACGGACAGCGCAAGCTCCATCAGCACCGTATCCCGGATGACGTCGGCCCGCTCCGGGTCAAAAAGCTCGTCGTAAAGGTACGTCATCACCACGTTCATCCCCTGGGCGTGCAGCTCGGAAAGATCGTTATCCGGCGTTGAGAAGATAAGCCCCGCCCCGGAGTAGAAATAGCTTACAAAATGCCCAAACTCGTGGAAGGTGTCCGGGAAGTCGTAAAAGGTGTTGGTCGCGGCGTTGAATATGAAGGGCTCGCAGTAGTATTGCAGATAAGTGGTGAACCCCTCGTCGGCTTTTCCGGGGGACTTTTCCAGATCGTAGAGGTGGTACTCCTTCAGATACTTGTACGCCACATACACCTCCCCGTCCAGCGCGCTGGAGCCCTTTTCCAGCGCCTCAAGGACAGCGCGGACATTACACTCGAAGCTCTCATCCTCCGCAAGCTTCGCGGCCCTGTCGGTGATCTCCCCGGCCTTTGCCCAGACAAGGGGCGCGAAATACTCCTTGGCTCCCCGCCATACGGTCTCGGCGCTCTCCGGGGAGTAGTCTTTCATGTAAAAGCTCTCGTAGGCATACTCCGCGTATGAGTCGTACCCCAGGATGTCCGCTATCTGCCGGCGGAGCTCCACAAGCTCCACAAAAACCTCCCCTACGGCGTCCCAGTCCGGCTCCTCCTCGGCCATCAGGGCGTAATACTTCTGGGTAAGCTCCGTCTCCCTCGCCGTCAGCCCGTCCTCCTCGTCGGAGGAGGGCTCAAAACCGGCAAAGTAGTCAATGGCGGCGTCGGGGTAGTAATCCGTCATGAGATCCCGGTTTTCCGAGGACGCCAGCGCACGCATGGCCAGCAGATATTCGTCCTGGGCGTCATAGTAGACCTGCATGGCCCGCGCGCTCTCCGCCGCAAGCTCTTCATTGGCCGAATCGGCGTAATACTCGTTGCTCTTCAAAACATAAAGGGTGTATATGTACGCTATCTGGTCGTAGAGCGCGTCGTCAGCCGCGTTGAAATCCTCCGTCTCCCCTCCGCTCTCCGCCAGCTCATAGATCGGCGCGGTGTACTCCTCAAGCCGGGACAGGTCGTAGCTTTCATACTCCATATCCCGGTAGTCCACGTCCGCGCGCCACACGTCGTCCGCGAACCAGCCCTCATAGCTGTCGTCCCCGGCGTCCGATCCCGTCTTTTCCGTCTCCCCCCGGACAGTATCCTCCAGCGCCTCGTAAAAGGATTTTCCGCCGCAGGACGTGAGCTGCAATATGAGCGCCAACGCCAGGATCACCGAAAATGCGCGCTTTTTCATTCCAAACCTCCCGTCGGGCGCCGCGTCCCCGGCCAAGGCGGAGAGCACGCCCCTTTTTTATTCAATTATAGATTATTCCACGTCTTTTTGCAATAGTCCCCCGGAAATTACACGTCATGTTAAATCCATAGTGAACCGTATTATTCCCGTAACTGTAAGTAAATCCCGTTTTTTGGAACCTTTAGCCAAAAATCCGCATTGAATTAATGCGTTTTTGCGGATTTTTCACATTTTTTGAAAAAAATCCACCACAAATATTGACAAAATAATATAAAATGTTACAATAATTACTAAGCCGGAATCGCCGGTCATACTATTATGGAGGGGATACATATGAAATCTACCGGCATCGTGAGGAAGGTTGACGAACTCGGACGCATCGTCATACCCATCGAACTGCGCAGGACGCTCGACATCGCGGAGAAGGACTCCCTTGAGATCTACGTCGATGGCGAGAAGATCATCCTGGCCAAGCATGAGGAGTCCTGCATTTTCTGCGGCAAGTCCAGAAATCTCAGTCAGCACAAGGGGAGGAACATCTGCGACTCCTGCTTTGAGGAGCTCAGGCGCGAATAAGCAAAGACCGCCCCGCCGCAAGGCGGGGCGGTCTTAGACTGTGAATCCCTCCGATAACAGCAACTTGTCATTCGATCCTTTTCGCATATACTCTTGAGAGCTCTCCGTTCATATCATTCATTTGTGTCCTATACTCGCAACCATATTTCTCATATAATCCAATGTGATTTGTTGATATATACGCTTCCGCGATCCGCTCTTTTTTTGCAAGCCGTTCAACTTCCTCAAACAGCGCTCCCACATAACGATGTCCTCGATGCCTTGGGAAGGTATAGATAAAGCCCATCCAAGGCGTAAGCTCTGTTGGCTGAATATCGTCCTTTTGAGCATATGTACAAAAGGAGATCAATTCATCGCCCTCTGTCAGCAACAGTACCTTGGAGCCTTTTCCAACAGCTTCAAAAAAAGTTCCTTTGCTGAGCAGTTCATGCAAAAAAGCGCCTCCGTCCCAATCGCTTCTCGATATCTCTTCAAGCCAGTGTTTCTGTCTGTCGCTTTCAAAAAAGTCGATCACATTCATATATGATCCCATCCCCCGATCCCCATTTTATGTTTCCTCTGAAGATCAGCCACACGTCGAGAAGGTTTCCGTTGGCGTTTACCCGGAACTTCCCGGAGTTTATGAAATCCCGCTTCTTTCCGCATTTCCCGCAGCGGTGATATACCCTGAGAGTGCCCGCGCTCATAGGCTCTTCCCATCGGCGTGCGCCGCGGCTCTTAGGATCCTCTGGATGCTCTTTTCGGAAAGCGAATACTCATCCGCGAGGACTTTTACACAAACGCCGCTAGTATGCTTCCGACATATCTCGGCATTTCTATTTTGATAATATTGCCGCGTTTTTGTCTGGGTTCCCCAGCTCTTTTTCTCCTTACATGGGATGTATATGCTTTTTCCGCTAACATACCGCTGGATCGCCTTTATCAATTCTTCCGGCAGAACCTCGTCTGCTCTGACATAGCTCATGTGATCCTCCTCTTTCGGCGGGGATTCATCTGAGCTTAATCCTATTTTATTTTAAGCTCAGACTACTGAGCCATAACATATTTTTTCCGCATAAACTGACGACTCCTTTCGGCGTTTTATTGTTATTCTATATTTTTTTGCGAAGAATTGCAACCTTGTCCTTATTTGTAAATAAGGCTGTTCCGCCAAAAATACGGAGCGGGGCGATCGGCCTGTACTCCGTATTTTCTGTTGTCTCAGCCCCGTCTGACAGATACCGCGTTCAAATTCTGCCTTGATTTCTTACGGGTGTCCGCCAAAAGAGCGGTTTTTTATTCTCGAAAGGATATAGCGGGCCTGTCCGGGGACGGGCGGACGGGGTTTACACCAGCTTTATAAGCTCCGAGGGCCTTGTTATGAGGGTCTTCGCCCCCGCCTCCTCCAAAAGCTCCCTTGAACGGAAGCCCCAGGCGACGGAGATACAGTCGATCCCCGCGGCGCGGGCGGTCTTGAGATCCACCTCCGAATCGCCCACGTACACCGTCTCGAAGGGGAAACTGTCAAGCTCCCGCATGGCCTGACGCACCGTGTCCGGCGCGGGCTTGCGGGCGACCCCCGGGCGCTCCCCGATGGCGACGGACACGTAGGCCCCGAAAAAGTGGCGCACCAGCGCTTTTGTGTTCTCGTCCGGCTTGTTGGACACCACGGCCGCCTTGTGCTCGCTGGCCGTGACGGCTCTGAGCATGTCCGTCACCCCCTCGTAGGGCGCGGTTTTTATAAGGTTGTGCTCCTGATAGTATTGGACGTACTCCTCACAGATCTCCTCAAAGCCCGGCGTGTTTTTGCCCTGCGGCAGAGAGCGCTCCACGAGCACGCCGGCGCCGTTGCCCACGGATTGCCGTATCTGCTCCAGCGTCCTCTCCGGGAAGCCGTATTTGCGCATGATGTAATTGACGCTGTCGCGCATATCCTCGAGCGTATTGAGCAGCGTGCCGTCCAGGTCAAAAATTACGGTTGTGTATCTCATTCCGAAATGTCGATCCCCCAGTCGGCCATGACCTTGTTCAAGAGCCTGGTCAGCGCCACGACACCGTCTTTCGTGATAAGGACGCTGGCCACCTCGTCCACCACTTGGGCCGACACGTCAGTGAGGGCGCCCTGCTTCATGGAGAAGTTGTGCTCTGTGTATATGTGGGCGAAGGACAGGGCTATATCGGCCTTGCTCTTGTTGCTGGTGACGTTGAAGGTGTTAGCAAATATGGGCTTCATGCGCCCGCCTCCTCGTCCAGGGCCTCCTGCAGGGCAATGGCTATCTGATCGGGGCAGGAAGTGCCGCGCATCCCGCACTGGGTGCCCTTCAGGCGCGGGATCACGTCCTCGGCCCGCTGGCCGCGCAGAAGGGCGCAGATGCCCTTGAGATTGCCGTTGCAGCCTCCCTCAACGGTGATGTTCTGGATCACACCGTCCTCAAGTACAATGTCATATCTGCGCGAACAGACGCCGTGGGGGAAAAATACTTTCTCCATTTTTTCTCTTCCTTTCCTTGTGGATTTGTCCCTATTATAACCCTCTTTCTCCCCGCTTGCAATCATATTTTTTCATTTCGGCGCATACTCTCCCACAGCAAAGGAGGGTACCCCATGAAAACAAAAGCGCGTGAAAAGGGCCGCATCACCGTGAAGGCCGTGGCTGTAAGGCTTGCCGCGGTGCTGGCTCTGTGCGTCATATTGCGGCTTGCCGCGGATCCCGCCGGACGCCCCCGGGGCTTTCCGGACAAGCTGGGCACCGCCGTTCTGGCCTCCGCCCTCCCCGGCGCGCGGTGTGCCGTCCCCGACCCCGGCCTTGTTGTCCTGGCCTCCGTCCTTCCCGGCACAAGCAGCCCGCACGCCTCCGCCGGGAGCTCCTCCCGCCCCACGGTCAGGAAGCCCCCGGCCAAGCTCCCCTCCTCCCCGTCCGTGGACGCCGGCACGCCCCCCGACGGCGCCGAAGCCACCGCTCCGCCCGACAGCGGGGGCCAACCCTCCGCCCCGGCCCCGGATGCCTCCCCCGGCGCCGGCGCTCCGCAAAACGACGCCATCGGCACCACGATCACCGGGAACGGCAGCGGCTATCAGAACGCCGGAGACGGTATCTATCTGAACAACAGGACCGATTACGACATTGACGTGGAGGAATACCTCTCAAAGCCCCTGGGCTTTTCCGCTTCCTCCGGAGCGGCGGTGCTGATAATCCACACCCACGGCTCCGAGGCATACAACCCCGCCGGTGAGGACGTCTACGTCCCCTCCGACCCCTCCCGGACGGAGGACACGCGCTTCAATGTGGTCAGGGTCGGCGACGAGCTGGAGAGCGTCCTCACCGCCCGCGGCATAACCGTCATCCACGACCGGGAGCTCTACGACTACCCCAGTTACACCGGCTCCTACGACCGCTCCATGGCCTCCATAAAGCGCCATCTCGAGGAACATCCGGAGATAAAGGTGGTCATCGACCTGCACCGGGACGCGCTGGAGGGGGACGGCAAGCTCTACAAGACCGTGGCCGACGTGGGCGACACCCCCTGCGCCCAGGTGATGCTCATCTGCGGCTCCGACTTCTCGGGCCTCAATCACCCGGACTGGCGCGACAACCTGACCTTCGCCCTGATGCTCCAGCGGGAGATGGTCGCCGACTACCCCACCCTGGCCCGCCCGCTGAAAATATCCGAATACCGCTACAACCAGAACGCCACCACCGGCTCGCTGATCGCGGAGGTCGGGACAAACGGAAACACCCTGCAGGAGGCCATTACCGCCGCGCGGTATTTCGGGGAGTGTCTGGCGGACGTGCTGACACAGTCGTAAGCTCCGCGTCAGACCGCCGGGTCGCGCTTCGCGCGGACAGGCGGCCTCTCCCAAAAATTCAAAATTACCTCTTGACAAATCTGATTTACCGTATTAAAATCGATTTATAAACCGATGATTCAGAGAAGTACCCGCGTATACTTGCTCACAGAGAGCCGCCGGCGGTGGGATGGCGGCAGTGAAGGGCACGGCGAATGGACTGATGAGGGTGAATCGAACCCCGAGAGGGCAGTAGAGGAAACGGGTGCTCCCGTTACAGGGCGTGGTCAATGGAAGTTGACCGTGAGTGGGCGTATATTACGTCAATCTGGGTGGCACCGCAGAGACTTGACCGTCTTTGTCCCGAGAAAACCATTCTCAGGGACAAGGGCGTTTTTCTTTGTCCCGAAAAAATGAAAGGAGCAAAAGTTATGAACGAGCAGAAGATCCCCTACAAAATTTACCTCTCCGAAGAGGAAATGCCCAGGAATTGGTACAACGTCCGGGCCGACATGAAGGTGAAGCCCGCGCCGCTGGTGAACCCCGGCACCCTCCAGCCCATGACCGCCGCCGACCTGGCCCCTGTTTTCTGCGACGAGCTTATCGCCCAGGAGCTGGACAACGACACCCGTGAGGTCCCCATCCCCGAGGAGATCCTGGGCTTCTACAAAATGTACCGCCCCTCGCCCCTGGTGCGGGCCTACTGCCTGGAGGAGAAGCTTCAGACCCCCGCCCACATCTACTACAAGTTTGAGGGCAACAACACCTCCGGCTCCCACAAGCTCAACTCCGCCATTGCCCAGGCGTATTACGCCAAGAAGCAGGGCCTCAAGGGCGTCACCACCGAGACGGGGGCCGGTCAATGGGGCACCGCCCTCTCCATGGCCTGCGCCTATCTGGGACTGGACTGCAAGGTCTACATGGTGAAGGTCAGCTACGAGCAGAAGCCCTTCCGCCGGGAGGTGATGCGCACCTACGGCGCCAGCGTCACCCCCAGCCCCTCCATGGAGACCGCCGTGGGCCGGAAGATCCTGGCCGAGCACCCCGGCACCACCGGCTCCCTGGGCTGCGCCATCAGCGAGGCCGTGGAGGTGGCCACCTCCAACCCCGGCTACCGGTACGTCCTGGGCTCCGTCTTAAACCAGGTGTTGCTGCACCAGTCCGTCATCGGTCTTGAGACAAAGATCGCTCTCGATAAGTACGGCGTCATCCCCGACATCATCATCGGCTGCGCCGGCGGCGGCTCGAACCTGGGCGGCCTCATCTCCCCCTTCATGGGCGAGAAGCTCCGGGGCGAGCGCGACTACCGGATCATCGCCGTGGAGCCGGCCTCCTGCCCCAGCTTCACCCGGGGCAAGTTCGCCTATGATTTCTGCGACACCGGCATGATCTGCCCGCTTGCCAAGATGTACACCCTGGGGGCCGGCTTCATCCCCTCCCCCAACCACGCCGGAGGACTCCGCTTCCACGGCATGAGCCCCGTCCTCTCTCAGCTCTACCACGACGGGTACATGGAGGCCGTGGCGGTGGAGCAGACCGCCGTCTTTGAGGCCGCGGAGTTTTTCGCCCGCACCGAGGGCATCCTCCCCGCGCCGGAGTCCAGCCACGCCATCAAGGTCGCCATCGACGAGGCGAAGAAGTGCAAGGAGACGGGCGAGGCCAAGAACATCGTCTTTGGCCTCACCGGCACCGGCTATTTCGATCTGGTGGCCTACGAGCAGTTCAACAACGGCGCCATGACCGACCACATCCCCACCGACGAGGAGCTGGCCGTTGGCCTTGCCGCCCTTCCCCCTCAGCCCAAGGCGTGACCCGGCCCCGAAGCCCCCTGGCGCGAAACGATCCATCGCGCCGTCCGCCCCCGTCAAACGCCGTCCGCTATTTAAGGGCCTTTCCTAATGCGCGGGCGCGCCTGTCCCGGCGGATCGTCTGCGTGTTTTATTTAGCCGGCGCCGGGGCATGTCTTGCCGGCGGGCAATATACTCATCTGTAAAACATACCCCTGCGGGGATCCCCGCTATGAACAAGGCCCTTTCAGGGTGAAAAAGGGACATGACCGCCCACCGGCGCGTCATGTCCCTTTTATTTTGGGCCCGGCCTTTCTTAAACCGGCCGCCTCATTCCGCCTTGAAGGGAGAATCCCACTTCTCCCAGCCCGCGGTCATGCGGACGGCGCCTGTGTAGGCGTCCACCACGGCGGTGCAGGTATCGCGCCAGGGGACGCCCTCCTTCCTATACTCG
The DNA here is from genome assembly GCA_947589225.1 of uncultured Oscillospiraceae bacterium. Taxonomy (GTDB): domain Bacteria; phylum Bacillota; class Clostridia; order Oscillospirales; family Oscillospiraceae; genus RUG626. Next base: position 40,363 of record CANQBC010000002.1, read on the forward strand.
TCGCTCTGGAAATTGAAATAGTAGGCCGGGGTCAGCTCGTTCCGGTCGTTTGTGAAGAAGTCGCTCCAGCCCAGGGTGACGCTCACCGGCTCCGGGGCCTTGATGAGTTCGCTCCGATACGTCCCGTCGCCCTCCACGGCGTTGAGGTGCGCCGTGCTTCTGGCGTAGTTGACGCAGTAGAGGGCCTGTTCCGGCGTCAGGAACCACCGGGGCGCGTCCCCGGTGACGGCGGAGACGGCCGGGAGGGAGACGGAGAAGTCGGTCACCCGGCCGTCCACCACATAGGCGTAGACGCTGCTGCGCATGAAGGGCAGTCCGTCCAGCGTGAGGGACCAGCCCACCATGTGTTCCTCGCCGTCGGCCTGGAGCTGGGAGGGGTCCCCCGCCGTCAGGCTCTCCATGCCGAACACCGCCGCCATCGCCCGCGCGGCGGCCACGGACTCCCCGGCGGTGACCGGGTTCCCCGTGAAATAGGGGGCCGTCTCGGTGTAGTCGTTCCGGGCGGAGTAGCTGATGACAAGGTCGCTCCCGTCCACGCCGCCCGCGCGGATCACCTCCCGGAACCCGTCCACCATGGGGGCGGCCAACTCAAGGCCCCTGTCGGTGTTCGACACGGTGACGTCGCCGCCCCACAGCGTCGCCGCCGCCCTGGAAAGCCGCTCCTCCAAAGCCGCCCCGTCCCACCAGGCGTCGCCGCCCAGGTCGATCTTCCACTCGTGGAGCTTTGAAAGGTCCGCCAGAGTGTCAAAGCCCTCAAACTGCCGCCCCTCCAGCTCCGGGAGGACAGACCCGGCGTCAAGGGGCCGCGCCGGCGCCCAATCGGGCATGGCCGCGATGCCCAGTGCGGCGGAGGGCAGCTCCGGGGACCAGGTGAACGGCTCCTGCTTCTGGGGTATGCCCTCAAAGGTGGGCGGGGTCATGTTTTCCGTCCTCTCCGCCATCAGGGAGCCGATTTTTCCCCGAAGCGTCTGGGCCAGATCTCCCACCTCCGGGTCGTCCCGGAGGCCGTACATCAGCGTGTCGATCCGATCCGCCGTCTCCGCGTCCGCAGCCGCGCCCTGGGCGGCCAGGTCCAGATTCGCCTCCGCGTCCCCCGCCGTCAAAAGGCCGCAAAGGAAGCCTTTGGCGTCGGCCTCCATGAGCTGCGGGTAGTGCGCCGCCCGGCGGGAACGATAGAAATCGCTGTCAAGGCCCTCGCCGAAGAGGAGCGCGTAAAACTCCCCGCTCCCCGCCGCGTGGGAGACGCCCGTACGGGCGTCGAAGAGGAAAAAGACCGTCCCGCCGGGGTAGGTCCCCTTCACGAGAAGCGCGTCGTCGCTCAGCCAGCACAGCGTCTCACAACTGGCACCGCCATAGCCCTCCGGCACGGGGACGGTCTGCTCCACGCCGGAGCTTCCGTTCACCGTCACCCGCGGGACGCCGGAGCTGTCCTTGAAGGTCTGCGCCCAGCGGCTGTGGGCCTCGTTCATGGGGAAGTCGTCGTAGGTCATGGCCTCGATGTAGTCCTCCAGGGCCTCCTCTACCGCCGCAAGCGCCAGACCCGCCGGATCGCTCACCGCCTGATGGCCTGTGATCATCTCCCGGAAAGCGTCAAAATCCCCGGAGGCCTTGCCGTAGACCAGCAGCTGTGCCGCGTTTTCCCGTGCCCTCTGGTCTTGAGAACCCAATTCCGTCAGAAATCTCTCCGGGTCAAGGTCGAATATCTCCACGTAGACGTCTGCCAGCAGCTCGCTGGTGGCGCCGTCGCTCTGGGCGCATTTTTCAAAGAGGGAGGCGTAAAATTCCGGGTCGGATTGGGGGTATGCCCACTCGTCCCCCAGGGTGTAGAGGGCCAATTCTCCCTCCGGCGTGTCCAGCAGCAGCCAGAAGGGTCCTTCCCAATAGCTGTCGTGGGGGGTCAGCGCCGCGTCCGGATCGTCCCTGAGGGCGATGTCATAGAGCTTGCCCTCCCGAATGTCCAGCGCCTTATATTTTCCGCCCTGGCGGAGAAGGGCGCAGTTGCCGTTAAAGTCGTTCCACATCACGAACCTGTCGAACCCCTCGCCCCGCCAGACCTCGTCGCCCCGCGTCTCGCCGGTGGAGTCGTCACAGATCCTGGCCATGCCGCTCTCCGACACGTTGAGCCGCCAGCCCATGGGGGTGAAGGAGACAAAATCCGTGTCGGCGTTGACATCGGTACTTTCTCCGGCTTCGCCCTCCGCGCCTCCGTCCCGCTCAAAGAGCGCGCCGTCGGGGAGCCGGATGTACGAAAACGCATCGGAGGCCCCGGCGTTGTAGACGAGGGCGCCGTCCCTGAGATCAAAGGTGAAGGTTCGCCCGTACCCGCCGCTCTCCGTGACGGTCACGCGGGTCTTCTCCAACTTCCAGGTTCCCTCGCCCAGAACGCTGGAGGCGTAGCCCTCGGAGTACTCCACGGTTCCGTCCTCCCGGAGCAGGATCCAGAAGCCGCCGCCCATGTTCCGATTGACTTCGGAGGTCAGGACGTACCGCCCCGCCAGATCCTCCTTATCGTCCCTGGGGTCCGTCAGGAAGCACACCGCCAGCACGGCACAGACCAGGACGGAGAGCGCCGTCAGCCACAAAACGGGCTTTTTCCATTGCAGCACGTTCTTCACCCGCTGCGTCAGCTTCCCCTCCCCGAAGGCCACGGGGCAGGCCGCCACGTGGCGGTGGAAGGTCACCGCCGACAGGAGCGCCTGGGAGTAGGCTTTTTTCGCCCCGGCCCCCAGCTCCTTCAGGACGGCCTCGTCACAGGCAAGCTCGATGTCCCGGCACAGCAGGACATACGCAAGCCACACCAGCGGGTTGAACCAGTAGACCGCCAGCACCAAAAACGCCAGGGGCTTGAAGAGGTAGTCGCGCCTTTTGATGTGCGCCCGCTCGTGGGCCGCCACGTACTCCCGCGCCTGCGGGTCCATGTCCTCCGGCAGGTAAATTCGGGGCCTGATGAGGCCGAACACAAAGGGGGAGGGTACCGCGCCCGACTCCCAGATCCCCGGCTCCGTCTCCACCGCCCCGGCGACGCGGCGGCGGAGGGACACGGCGGAGAACAGAAAATAGAGAAGCATCGCCGCCACACCGGCGGCCCACACCCACCCGGCGATGACGGTGAGCACGTGCAGCGGGTTGACGCTGGCCGCCGGCGACGGGGCGAATGTCTGGGAGAAGGCGGGGTTCACCGCGCCGTCCAGCGCCGGGACCCCGGTGTGGATGGTGGGGGCCGGGTCGTAGCGCACCGCGCTCTCGCTGAGCACCTCCCGGGAGGGGATGAGGCTCAGGACGCTCTCCACAGAGAAGGGGAGGGCCAGCCGTACCCCCACAAGCCCCCACATGACGCAGCGCACGTTTTTGGGCGCGCGCGTCATCAGGAGCCGCAGCACAACCACCGCCAGGATGAGCCACGACGCCTCCAGGGAGAGATTGAAAAGCTTCAGAAATACGGCCTCCATCACTTGTCCTCCTCGTACTCGTCGATGAGCCGGCGGACGTCCTCCAGCTCCTTCTTCGTCACGCCCCGGCATCTGGCAAAGGCCGCCACGAAGGCGGGCAGGGAGCCTTCAAAGGTCCTGTCCATCAGCTCGTCCATCTGCGCCGCCTGGGCCTCGGCCTTGGAGACCAGGCTCGTCACCGTGGCGTTCTCGTTTTTGAGGACGCCCCTCTCCGACAGGCGGCGTATCACCGTGTACGTGGTGGCCTTGGACCACCCCAGCCGGGTCTTGCACAGCTTGACAAGCTCCGTGGAGTTGACGGGTTCGTTCTCCCAGAGGATGAGGCAGAATTTATATTCGCTTTCAAAAATTTTCGGTGTCTCCATGTAAAGCGCCTCCGTAGGTTTAATGGGTTAAACTAAGTCTAACAGATTAAACCTCTCCTGTCAAGAGGAAAAGTACAAAAATATAAAAATCGGAAAAGGGGGGTCCCTTTTCCGGCGGGCCGCGGCCCCTTTGCGAATCGCTGTCGGCGGAGGGGCCCCGGTTGCTATATTGCCGCGTGTGGTGGGAGGGGCGGAGCCCCTCCTCCGGCGGCGTGCGCCCGTAAAGCGGTTCAGCCCTGTAAAGGAGGGAGAGCTCCCCATGGCCGCCGCTCCTCGGGGGAGACGCGGGAAAGTCTTTCGATAAGTTTCTCTCTCATGCTTTCTGCCTCGACAAAACAGTCTATCCCGGCACATGTCTTTCAAGGAGAACCGCAAAATCGGACATATCAAAAATTTATTTTTGTCATTGATATGCGGGAAAGATCCCTGAATTTCACAAAATTCAGGGATTTTTCGCACGTTCCCCCTTGTCTGAAAAGGGCAAAGCCCTTTTTCGACAACCAGACCGCGGGAAAAACTATGGGCAGAAGGGGAAAAAGCGTCAGCGGGTCTTGCTGCGGGTAAAGACGCGGTTCGGGATCTCAAGCATCAGGACGATGCCAAGGACGATCGCCACGGCGACGCGGACGGCGGTGAAGCCCCGGGTGAGGGCCTGATCGGTGTCGTTCATGATGAGATAGTAGGCCGTCCAATAGACGCCGGCGCCGGGAACCAGGGGTATGATGCCGGAGATGAGGAAAACGGTCACGGGACAGCGGCGCCACACGGCGCAGACGCGGGAGGACAGGGTCACGATCATGGCGGCGATGAAGGTGGCCTCGGTCTGGGAGAGCCCCAGCTCCATAAGAAGCTCCACGAGAAAGAAGCCCACGCCGCCGATGAGGGCGCACAGGGGGTAATATCCGCGGGGAACGTCAAAGATAAGGGCAAAAGCCACGGTACCCGCGGCCGCGGCAAGAAAGTGGACGAATAAAGTCACATCAACATACCTCCCGAAATATGGCGGTAGACGGTGAACACCACGCCGACGCCGACGGCGATGCACAGAAAGACGAGAAGCGCGTCCAGGAGCCTCACCGCGCCGGAGATGTAGTCCCCGTCGGCGATGTCCCGGATGCCGTTGGTGAAAGCCACGCCGGGAACCAGGGGGATGATGGAACCGATGACCATGCGGCTCAGGTCGCGGCCGAAGCCGATCTTATAGAGGAAAATGCAGATCACGGTGACAAGGGCGCCGCCCAGAAGGTTGCCGGAGATGTTGGACATGTGGGGGGCGGAGATGTAGAGCACAAAGACGTAGAGGATGAGGCCGGCCAGGAAAGCCGCCAGGCAGTCGACGGGCCCGCCGCCAAACATACAGCAGAAGGCCGCGGAGCCGAGTCCCGAGGAAAGTATTTGCAGAAGCTTCGGCGGTTCCGGGAGATTCTTTATGCGCTCAAGCTCCTGTTTTACCTCGGGGAGCGTGTATTTGCCCTGCTCGATCTCGCGGGAGAGCTGGTTAATGGCCACGACCTTGGAAAGGCGCGCGCCGTGGACGCGGCTCTGCCTGACCTTGGCAAAGTGCCCCCGCTCGGTGGTGCCCGTGGCAAAGAGGCCGTTTGCCAGGACGAAAAACTCCTTGTGGCTCTCGTCCACGCCGAAATACTGGGAGATACGCTGCATGGTCTCCTCCACCCGAAAGATCTCCGCGCCGGACTCAAGCAGTATATGCCCCGCCTCAACGGCGGTCTCAAGAACCTCGTCCATGGAGTATTTCATTTGCGCCACCCGCCTTTTAAAAGTGTACACAAAGGATATCACACAAGAACGGGAAATTCAACCGGGTGAGAGACAAAATATCGCGCCGTCCCCGCGCGCGGCCCTTTTGCGGGCCCGCCTTACCCGCTGTTTTGTCCAACGGCCTCGCCGGCCCGAATTTAAACTCGTGATCTTTGCAGGAAAACACGTCAATTTATGTGTGAATTTGGCGATTCTCATAGTTGCAATCTTCCCGCTTTGGTGGTATTATAAAATGGGTTGGGATTGGAGAATCGCGGAGTGATTGGAAGGATCCGGGCCCGAAAGACACATTTTGCCCTTTACCTATGTAAAATGGAGGTAATAATTGCATGAAAAGGGTTCAATTTACTGAAACGGTGTTGAGAGACGCCAACCAGTCGCTGATGGCGACAAGGCTCCCCTACGCCGACTACGAGGAGATCCTGCCCACTATGGACAAGGCGGGGTACTACTCCGTGGAGTGTTGGGGCGGGGCCACCTTTGACTCCTGCCTTCGGTATCTGGGCGAGGATCCCTGGGAGAGGCTTCGCAAGATCCGCGCCGCCATGCCGGGCACCCGGCTTCAGATGCTCCTGCGGGGCCAGAATCTTCTTGGCTACCGCCACTACCACGACGACGTGGTGGAGAAGTTCGTGGAGCTCAGCATCAAGAACGGCATCGACGTGATTCGCATCTTCGACGCCCTTAACGACTTCCGGAATATAAAAACGGCCCTTGAGGCCACGAAGAAGTACGGGACCGCGCGTACCGTTGCCTCCGGGTGCATCAGCTACACCCAGAGCCCCGTCCACACGGTCGCCAAATACGTGGAGATGTGCAAGGAGCTTAAAAAGATGGGCTTCGACACCATCTGCCTCAAGGACATGGCCGGCACCATGTCCCCCGCCGAGGCCGAGGGCCTTATAAAGGGCATCAAGGACGAGGTGGGCGACATCCCCCTCATCCTCCACACCCACTGCACCACGGGCATGGCGTATATGACGCTTTTGAAGGCCGTGGAGTCCGGCGTGGACGTCATCGACACCGCCACGTCCTGCTTCTCTAACGGCACCAGCCAGGCCGCCACGGAGACCCTCTATTACGCCCTCACCCAGATGGGCTATGAGACGGGCCTTGACGAGGATGTCATCAACAAGGTCAACGACTTTTTCAAGCCCGTGAAGCAAAAGTACATTGACTCCGGGCTTATCAATCCCAAGTCCATGGGTACCGATGCCCAAGCGCTGGTCTACAAGGTCCCCGGGGGGATGCTCTCCAACATGATCGCCAACCTCAAGGACATGAACGCGCTGGACAGATTTGACGAGGCGCTGCTGGAGATACCCGGCGTCCGCGCCGACCTGGGCTATCCCCCGCTTGTCACGCCCCTCTCCCAGATGGTGGGCAACCAGGCCGTGATCAACGTGCTGATGGGCGAGCGGTATAAGCAGATCTCCACCGAGATCAAAAACTATTTCCGGGGCGAGTACGGCATCGCGCCCGCGCCTGTGAGCGCGGAGCTTCAGAAGAAGATCCTGGGAGACGGCCAGCCCGTGGACTGCCGTGTTGAGGACTCAAAGAGAACGGGGAAGGAATTTGAGGACGCGAAGGCCGCCCTTGGGGCGCTGGCTGGATCCGAGGAGGATCTGATGAGCTGGATTTGCTTCCCCGATCAGACCATAAAGTTCCTCAAGGACCGCCGTGAGCGGGAGGAGCACCACGTCAAGTACTCCATCGTGGAGGAGTGAGGGATCGCCATGGAATTTAAAATGAATGTGGGCGAGGCGCTCGTTGACGCCGTCATGGGCTACGCCGTCGTGTTTTTGGGGATCGCGCTTCTGGTGCTGGTGGTGGTGCTGACAGGCAGGATCATGTCCGCCAAAAAGTCCACCCCCGCCCCCGCCGCCGCGGAGAATAAGCCCGCCCCCGTCCCCCTGACGCGCCCCGAGCCGGAGGCTCCCGGAACCGCGGGGGATCTGAAGCTCTACGACACCCCCGACCGGGACGCGGCCATGATCATGGCCATCGTGGCAAACGAGCTGAAAATGCCGCTCAATGAATTACGCTTCATCTCTATCAGGGAGGTTCATAAAAAATGAAATATTTAGTTACGCTCAACGGCAAGACCTATGAGGTGGAGGTGGAGCACGGCGAGGCCATGCTTCTTGACGAGTACGACGCCATCGCTCCGGCCCCCACAGCCCCCGCCGCTCCCACGCCCGTGGGCCCGGCAGCCCCGGCGGCCCCGGCGGCTCCGGCGCCCGCCGCCCCGCAGGGGCTTGCCGCGGGCGAGCCGGTAAACGCCCCCATGCCGGGGAATATTGTCAAGGTCAACGTGAAGGCCGGGGACGCGGTGAAATCCGGCGACGTGCTGGTGGTGCTGGAGGCCATGAAGATGGAAAACGAGATCATGGCTCCCCGTGACGGGTCTGTTGCCCAGGTCGTGACGCAGAAGGGCGCGAAGGTGGAGACCGGCGCGCCGCTGGTCATTCTCGCGTAAGGGGGCCTTAAATTTGAACATTTTGGAGACCTTAAAGGGGCTGTGGATGGAATCCGGCTTCATGGGCTTCTTTTCCGGGGACGGATGGAAGTCGCTCGTCATGATCGCGGTGGCCTGTGTGCTCCTGTATCTGGGCATTAAGAAAAAATTTGAGCCGTTGCTTCTGGTCGGCATTGCTTTCGGGTGCCTTTTGACCAACCTTCCCGGCGCGGGGCTTTACCACATGGAGCTGTGGGATGAGTTCCTCAATGAGGCAAGTCCCTACTACCACAGCTATGGCCACATCCTCAAGGAGGGCGGCCTTATCGACATCCTCTACATCGGCGTGAAATCCGGCCTCTACCCCTCCCTCATCTTTATCGGCGTGGGCGCCATGACGGACTTCGGGCCGCTCATCGCCAACCCCAAGAGCTTCTTTCTGGGCGCGGCGGCGCAGTTCGGCGTGTTCTTCGCCTTCTTCGGCGCCGTGCTGCTGGGCTTTCCCGGCGCGGCGGCCGCCGCTATCGGCATCATCGGCGGCGCGGACGGCCCCACGGCCATCCTCACCTGCACGCTCCTGGCCCCGGCGCTTCTTGGCCCCATCGCCATCGCCGCCTATTCCTACATGGCTCTGATCCCCATGATCCAGCCGCCCATCATGCGGGCGCTGACCACCGAGAAGGAGCGGGCTGTCAAGATGGAGCAGCTTCGCGAGGTCAGCAAGACCGAGAAGATCGTGTTCCCCATCGTGGTGGCCGGGTTCGTTATCCTGCTCCTGCCCTCCACCGCGCCCCTCATCGGGTGCCTGATGTTCGGAAACCTCCTGAGGGAGACGGGGGTCACGGAGCGGCTCTCCGACGTGGCCCAGAACGCCCTCATGAACATCGTGACGCTGTTTTTGGGCGTTTCCGTGGGCGCCACCACGGTGGCCGGCCGGTTCCTGACGCTGGACACGCTGAAGATCGTGGCGTTGGGCCTTATCGCCTTCTGCTTCTCCACGGTGGGCGGGCTCCTCGTGGGCAAGCTCATGTATAAGCTCTCCGGCGGGAAGATCAACCCCCTCATCGGCGCGGCCGGCGTCTCCGCCGTCCCCATGGCGGCGCGTGTGGCACAGGTGGAGGGCCAGAAGGCCAACCCCTCCAATTTCCTCCTCATGCACGCCATGGGCCCCAACGTGGCCGGCGTCATAGGCAGCGCCATCGCGGCGGGCTTCCTTATCAAGGTGTTCGGCGCGTAAACGCCGTCGGAGAAAAGGACGCAGCGGCTTTCTTCTGACTGATCGTAAAACAGCCGTCATCCGCGACGGCGGACAAAAACGCTCCGGGCGAGGACAAAATCGCCGGAGCGTTTTTCTATTCGATACGGGCGGATCATTAAAGGCAAGATTTTGATCAACCGGTTTAACGGGCGGCAGCCTTTCTTTACATATGGGTCGTATAATATCCTGATACGCGAGCGCATACTTATTGGCTTTTCTTTTTTATCCGCTTCCCGCTTTGCGCGGCGCGTTGATGAAGCAGGCAAATAAACGATCAAGAGCAATAATTCAACAGGAACCGAATATAGACCGAGAAGCAGGGCGCTTATAAATGTCCCCGGCATGAGATATAAACCGCGTCTCTTCCGCTCCCTTGTAATATGATATTCAACGGTCGCTAAGGCAATGGGAACCGCGATAAAGAGGACGGTGGCAATATTAAAACGGCCGCGGATCCCCCCCCTGTCAGCGCCGACGACGGCCCTCCTTCAAAACTAAATGTCCGGGGCTGCTCAACAGGCATGATCATGCCCGCAATCTGAGTCCACCTATATTGGGGCAGGCGCCAAAATCGATCGTTATGAATATCGGTTGTTATATAGGCGCATAACCCGGTAAAGCTCTGCCCGGGTCATGCGCCGAGCCTGCCGATTTCTAACCGCAGTCTCCGGAAGCAGAGGGCGAAATAAGCGCATCGCGCCTGAACCCATACGGAATATGGAACGCCATTATAGCCAGCTCCACCTCCTGTATCGGTAGTTCGTTCATGCGATCCTCCGGCGAGGCCGCGGAGGGACACACATTCCCGTTCACCCTGTAAGCACGGTTTTACTGCCGTTGGCCGCAGAAGTCCCGCTATTGTTGAAGATCAGTACCAAATCAATAACTCAGGTTCCTCCCGCTGACATTGCTGGGGCGGCGGAACACGCTTTTGGCGCTGACGGTCAGGGCCAAAAGCACCCACATGATCATGCGCAGCAGACTGTCATGCCAGCCGTCAAGCAGAAGCGCGCCTACCTCCATCGTCAGCGCCCCCAGGAAGGCCGTGACGGCCGACCAGATGAGGGTCATCTTTATGGAGTTGGGCTGTCCGCAGGAGACCGTGGCGCACACGCCGATAAGGAACCCCAGGCCCGTGAGAAACAGCACGCGCAGAACGGCGTAAAGGCCGGGCAGGCGGCAGGCGGGGCGGGCGGACACCAGGTCTCTGCGTGTGGCCTCAAAGGAGGCGTGGCTCAAGGCTTCCGACAGCTCGTCGGCCCTTTCTATGCCTACGAAGATGCCGCCGGTACCCTCGGCTATCCGCTCGAGCAGGAGCTCATCGACATCACCCAGTCCAACGGTGCTGACGGTTATTCCGTCTGAGACATAGCGGCGAAGAAGATCGTTGACGCCGGATCCGCCGCCGAACATGTCCGAGGCTTCGCCGTCGGTAAACAGAATGACGCGGGGCGCTTTGCCGCCCTCCCACAGGCCGCTCTCGTAGTCGTTGATGACCTGGGTCAGCGCCGCGCGGATGCGGGTGTCGCTGCCGTCCACGTCGGACGCGGCCACGCCGGAGACGTTTTTCGGGGCCATGTCCCGGGTGACGACGACATTTTGGCCAAAGCTGTAAACCATGTATGGGAATTTGTCGTCTTTTTCCTCCAGCACGTCCTCTATGGCGTCGTAGCGGCGGTTATCCGGGTCGTTTCCGCCCATGGAGGCGGAATCGTCAATGACAAAGACGAAGGAGGTGGGTTCGCCCGCGCCCGCGACAAAGTCAAGACTGTAAAGCCACTGGAACAGCGCCCCGAGGCCAAAAACCAGCAGGCACACCAAAATGGCGCAGAGGAAAGCGGAGCCCTTCCCGCCCCCGTTGGTGACCACGTTGTCCTCAAAGGTGCGGGTCATGGCCGACAGGGCAAAGACGACCAGCGTAAGCCCCAGCGCGAACAGGCCGAACAGGGCGCCGATGAGCAACGGGCGCGCCCAGTCGTCAAGAACCGCATTATATAAACGCTCCAAAAGCCACCCGAACAACGCCCCCGCCACGAGCGTGACCAGGAGCAGCAGCACGTTGAGCGCCTGGGTCGTGGGACGTTTCGGGCCTCCGCCGGCGGGTGTTTTGCGGCCGGGCCCGCCGTGGGACGGCCCGCTGTGGGACGATGAGCCATAGGGCGGCGAACCGTAGGGAGACGAGCCGTAAGGGGACGCGTAGGGGGACGTGCCATAGGGGGAGGCCGGTCTGCGGGACGGCGATGGTGGTCTGCGATTGGACATGGAAACAGCTCCTTTCTCTCTCCGGTCTGAGCCGAAGGGTCACGGCGGCCGGCTGCGCCGGGCGCTTAATACTTTTTCAGAAGAATAACGAAGGCGCCTGACAATTGCTTCTGATCAGAATGTAATACCCATGGACGATCAGGATTACAACCAGGAGTACAGGTACTCATCAAGTGGGAACGGCCGCCAGACAACGATCCTGGTGGAGACGCCGAGGCTGTCGGTGGCGCGGATCACAAGGCGGGTATTCTGCCAGGACAGATTCGCGCTCGACGTCCGCTCCCGGTTCAGGTAGAGGTGTTCGGCGCTCTCATCCAAGCCGAAAGCGTCTGTCCATGTGTAGGAGATGGAGTCCAGGACGGCATCCCCGTCGCGGCAGCCGACCTCCACGGAGACTTTGTAATCTGTGTACTGGGTGTCGGCGCTGAAGCCGCCCCGGCACAGCGTGGCGGCGCAGAGGACGGCGAAGGCGGCGCAAATCGCGACGCGGTACCTGTTGCCGGCCCATATTCCGGCGGGGTGGGGCCTTCCCAGCACCCATAGGGCCGCCAGGGTGACGGCGGTGATGAGGATAAGCACCAGTATGCCGGGGGTGGACAGGCGCTTGAAGCATAGCCACGAAAGCGAAACAGCGAAGCCGCATATGGGAATGAGCATCCAGAAGGAGGAGCTCTCCTTATAAAACTCGTTTTTCCTGGACAAGCGCCGGAAAATGGCAGCCGAAACGGCGATGGCCAGCAGGGTGAGCCACAGCCCGTCATAGAGGAGCGTCAGGACAAGCATGCAGGAGAGGGCCAGCAGTACGGGGAAGTACCAGCGCCTGCTCTTGCCGGAGGCGAAGCCTGCGAGCGCGGTAATGGACAGGACAACGGCGGCGCCCACCACCGGAAGGGAGTAGACGAAGAACCGCCGGCCGGCAAAGGCCGAGAGGGCCGCCAGGGAGGCGAAAGTCAAAAGCAGACGCGCGTCGATGCCCGCTTCCCAAGGGTCGAAGGAGCACATGAGCAGGGCGCACAGCGCGATACCCACAGTGAAAAGCAGCGCTTTCCAGGGGGTGGACAGCAGGCCTCCGGCAAAGGAGAGGACGGCCCGCCATTCCCCGCCCAGGTAGAAAACAGCCTCCCCCTCGCATAAAACGGCGGCGGTGAAAAATACCGTGAGAATGGCGCCCAGCCAGTTGTTTCGGGCGGCCTTATTCGGATTGAGCCTTTCGGAGATGATCGAAACAGCCATCCACATACAGACAAAGGCGGCGTAAAGGACGAGCTGAAAGAGGGCGGACATCCGCATGGACGCAAAGCCCCCAAGGCCCAAAAGCAGTACGGAGATCCACTTGAGGACGCGCTTTTTCAGCTTCAGGCCGGCAATACCGAACGCGGCGGCAAAAATCAGAAAAAGCACTATCCGGTTTACGTTCAGCGGAAATTCGGAGGTGAACCGGGAGATGAGGAGCTCGTAGTGCAGCCCCGCGTACAGCGGCACATCGAAAAACAGGAGCAGCGGAAGATCCTCCGCCGCGGGGGCGTTCTCACCTCCCCGTCTGATGAACAGATACCCCAGAAGGGCCTCGACCGCCAGATAGACGCCGGCGGAGATAAGGGAAAAGGCGCTTATCAGCGCCGGGAGCATCGCAAGCGCATTGAGCCCGAAGTAGACCGCGCGGCAAAAGACGTTTTTTTTCATAGGTCTTTCCTCCCGCGCCGTCAGAATACCAGGCGGAGGAACATATACACCGCCCATATCAGGAACATCCCGGTGGGGACATAGTAGAGGTTGTCAAAGGGGAACTTGCGCTGGCGGATAACACCCAGCGCAAGCAGGGCGGCGCCCAACACAAGAGCCGCTATGCCCGCGGCCGGCATCACGGAAAAGACCGGCGCGCCGGGCGCCCAGAGAACGCTTATGAGCAGCACGGCCAGAAATACCGCGCTGACCCGCAACAGGATCCCATTAAAGCGCCTGTGGTTGAAAATGTCCACCATCGCCAGCCTTTGCCGCTCACCCAGCACCGGCGCGGCAAAGCCGGTGTAATAGTCGTAGGCAAGGCCCCAGTTCTCGGATCCGCCCTTAAAGTAGTAGTAATCGCCCAGGGCAGAGGCGGCGGGGCCGTTGCCGGCGTCCGCGGCCATGGTCAAAAGCTCCACGCCTTTTTTCCTGGTGTCCTCCTCCGGTCCGTCCGCCCCGTCGTCGGTGTGGAGGAGTATATAGCCCAGATAGTACTGGGCCTCGGCTATGCCGGCGTTCACAAGGGGCCAGAGCTGGTCAAGCATCTCCTTTGGCAGAGGCGCGCCGCCGTCCCTCCACTTGTTGAAGGCGGCTTTTACGGCCCGCAGGTCGTCGGCGTAGACGCGCCAGGGGATAACAAAGGCGGGGACGTCCGCCTGTTCCCGGTCGGGCAGGGCGGAGAGCTGGGAGACGCAGACGGCGCTTCCCGCGGCGCAGGTCAGCTCCGCCATCATGTCCATGATCACGTCGCGCCCCAGGCCTGTTTCGGCGGCGTTGGCGGCATATCTGTCCAGCTCCATCTGGGTGGCGGGCTCCTCCGTGTCGATTAGCTCCTCAAAGCCGCTGACGGAGCTTAAAAGACAGAGCCTGTAAACCTCCACCTCGGAGAGCCCAAGGGCGCGGAGAGTGGCCGGAAGCTTCTCCCGGTCGGCGAATATCTCGCGGCCGGAGGTCTCAAGCAGGCGGCGCACGGCGCGTCCCACGTCGGAAAGACGGCCGGTAGGTACGCCGGTGATACCGCGCGGGGCCGAAGCGGCGCCGGACAGGTCATTGTTTACATTTTCTTTCATAGGGACACCTTCTCTACAATAGGCCGGATTTTTCCAGGGCGGAGAGCCAGCTCATAGGGGTGGGGAGCGGGAGTCGGCGGGCGCCGGAGTCCTCGTTCTCGGGGAGGACAAGGGCATCGCAGAAATTACCGCGAAGCAGCTGCGGACACTCGTTCCACAAATCAATGACCTCCTTCTCCTCGAAAAACGCGCCGATGGAGTTCCGGTCGCTTTTCGGGTCAAAAATGAAAAACGCCACCTTATGGTACTGCCGGAATTTGACGTAGTGACTCAGAACGTCGGCGTCAATGTACCCGGTCATCAGCCTGCCGTCGTAGGCGAAGCGTCCGAAATAGAGGTAGAACAGCATAGCGGCCAGACTGTAATTCTGGGACTGGGGAGTCACGTATCTCTGGGAGCCCTCGATTATCTGCGGGTAAGCAAATTCAAGGGGGTAGTTGCTCTCGTAGGGCATCCTCAGCGGCGTGCGGCTGGCCATCTCGCGCTTTGAGTTTATGAGCGTGGAGTAATCGAGCATGAGCTTTCCCGCGTCGTTGTAGAAGAAACGGGAAAAGTGAAAGTCATTGAAGGTATAGCCGGAGCGGTTGAGCCTGCCCACCGCGCGTATGATGGCCGCGGAAGCCTTTATGATGGCGGGGTTTTTCCAGCTCAGCGGCCCCGCGTGGGCAAGCCAGTGGTCAAACCGCTCAAAACCCGTCATGTCCCTGTACAGGAAGGCGGCGGCCAGGTCGCCCTGGCGGGCCTCCCGCGGGAGGGGCTTGTCGGTGTACTGGTTATCCACGAAGATCGTACATCTTGTCTGGAGGGCCGGCGAGAGGATCATCAGATCTACGGGCCAGAACACGCCGTCATAATTGGGCTTTTCCAATATTCTCAGGCGGTAGAGCTCCACGTCCTTCGAGGCGGCGGCGTTCAGGCGGCGGAGGAACATGGTCTCGCCCGTCAGGACGTTGACCATCAGGGGGCTCTCTCCGGCGCTTCCCCCGGGGAGCGCGAAGGGATCGGGCACGCAGGTGTCGGAGCGCTCATATATGGCGCCGCCGTATATGGCGCTGAAAGCCAGATCCTCCGGACCGTAGTACTTGTTCTTCAATGGTCACACCTTCACTTCTTGCCGAAAAGGCCCTTACGTCCGGAATGGGGTGGCTCGGCCCCGCGGTCGGGGCGGATATCCTTCGCCTCGCCCAGCCAGCGCCTCACCGCCTTGGACGCGCCGCCTTTCATCCTCACATAATTCTCGGCCAGAGTCCTGTATTTTGGAAGCCGCAAAAGCCGGCTTTCCCTGGCGGCCTCGGCGGGATCCGCGGAGAGGACGCACGCCTTGCCGCTGTCGAATATGTCGAAGGGGTTGCTCAGTCTCATGCCGCCCAGTTTGAGCCACAGGTCGATGGGCAGGGGGGCGTCCTTTGTATCGTGCCGGTCGCACTCGCGCTCGATCATCTGTGTCAGTCCCCCGCCGACGCCGCCAGAGCGGCGCCTGCTTATCTCGACAAGCTCCTGATTGCCCAGGGCCTCGACCACCTTCTCGCTGTTAAACGGGATCAGGGCGGCGCGGAGGGCGACCAGGGCGTTGACCTGCGTCACGGTGGATGCGCCGGAAGTCCATTCCACCCACTTCTCGAAGTTGTCGACTCTCCCGGGCGCGCAGGAGGCAACGATCTCTTTGAGGCGCGCCGTGACCTGCGCCTTCTCCATGGCGGAGGAGGGCGCCTTTGCGCCAAACATCAGACGGCGCAGTTCAAGAAAGAACTCCGACTCGTTGTTGGGGTCGTAAAGCGCGCCCACCGTCAAAAGCCCCACGACGGCGCGGCTTTGCGGTATGTCGTCCGAGTGCATGGCCAGGTACTCCTGAGCCTTTTCAAGGGTAAAGTTGTCGTAGCTGACGCCCTGCCAATACTCCTCCAAGGCTCTACGGCGGCGGATCCTGCACTCCTCCGGCGGAAGGACGGACTTCAGGACATCCAGGTATCCGTTCAGGTTCTCCACGGGATCGACGCCCTCCGAGGCGCGCAGGGTGTATAGCATCTCGGCCTTTTGCAGGATCGACGCGCGGATTCCGGACGGATCCGCAAGAGCGGCGGAGTCGTCAAGCGCGGAGCGCAGGGAGGCCCAGTCCGCTTCGGAACGGCGCAGCCGGTCGTCAAAATAGACCTCAAGGATGGCCTGACCCCGCTCCTTGCCGCGTATCACGCTGATGTAAAACGCCCTTGAGTCGTCGGGCATGGCCGCGAGCTTTTCGGCGGCCTCGCCGTCCGTCAGGGCGAAGAGCCTGCATACGCTGTGGCCGGTACCCGCATCCCGGAGAACGGCCGAGTCCGTGGAGGTTATCCAGTCGCTGAGGGTCAGCTCGTTTTCGTCGGAGAGCTTGAGAGCTCTGGAGTCCAGTTCGCCCACCAGCTTCGCGATAAAGCCGCAGACGCGCTCGTCGGAGGTGGGCTTCAGGCGCAGCGTGTCGCTGAGCGTGATCTCCAGCTCCCCGTCGGACAGCGCTGTCACGTCGCCGCCGCTGAGGAGCGTATAGGCCAGTTTTACGGCGAGCTCGTTTTGGCCCATGGGATCGCCCAGAGACTCCGTCATCCGGTCAAGGTCGGAGAAGAAGCCGGCAAACTCCCCATGGGGCAGTTCCCGGGCGGCGTGGTCAATGAAGCCGCACCGATCGATGCGTTTCTCCACGCGTCCAGTGAGAATGTTGTTCTCTCCCGTGGCGGGGTCTACATAGAGGCCCTTTTCCCCGGCATTGCGGGAAAAAATCAGGTTTTTTGAGGCGTCTCCCCCGGAGGGGCATGAGGCGATCTTCAGCATACGTCTTATGCCGTAGGGAAGGCCGTAATAGACGCAGTAGAGGATGGCGCGCATGTTCTCCGCCGTGCCGTCGTACTGCACATAGAGGGGCTTTGGGGCTTTTTTCTCGGAAAACTGGGCGTAGACGCATCGAAGGAGCTTTATGTACTCCTCGCCGTCAATGCCGGCGCGCTCCATAGCCGCGTCCAGGGTCAGCGGAGCCAGATAGGTAAGGCGGCCGTCCCAGCTTTCCGCCGCCTCTTCGGAATCCTTGAAGTTGGCGCCGTCAAGGGAAAGGAATATATTGGGGTCTTCTATGGCCTGAGGGCCGTCCTTCAGGGGGAATATGTAGGCGTGGGAGAACATATTGGGCCGCCCCTTGTCGTCCACAAGGCCGTAGACGGTGCGAAGGACGTATATGCAGGCGCCGTCGCCGTAGATCTCGGTGAGCTTCAGCACGTCGCCGCTCTCGTCCTTTGGCACAGCCTGAATGGAGGAGTTGGCGTTCTGAAGCTTGGAGCAGGCGGCGTATGCCTCGCGGGGGATATCCGGCGAGACCGCAACGGTCTGCCAGCCGGTGGAGACGGTGTCGCCGTGCCGGCGAACGGCGTTGGTGTAGCAGCACTGGAAAACCTTGCTGTCCATTTTGATCCTCCTCTCAATTGGCGGGGACGGTTTCCCCGGTGGTCGTATTCCATCTGGCGTCACAATTTGAACAGCCGGCGTCCACATATACCTTTTTCTTCTTGAGGAACCCGGTAGGTACGCGCACCGAGCGCTCATCCTCGGGCAGGGGGTAGGTCGCCCTTGATCCGCAATGGGGGCACCGCGGGTTGTTGGGATACTCGATGGGCTGATTGCAGTCCACATAGCCCAGGCTGTGGAAGAGCCACAAAAGCGGCTCCTCGATGCGCCGGGGGTTCACGGGGCCCACGGGGCGTTGGTATCCTCCGGCGTCGCCTGTGGCCTCCTCCACGTCGCACCCCAGGGCGGTGAAGGCGAAATAGGAATATTTTGAGTAGTTGGTATTCAGCTGGTTGGCCAGCGTGAACCGGTTGTCGCTGACGTTGGGGCCCTGCATGAAGTCCGTGAGCTGCCGGAGGATGGCGTTGTACTCAGCGGAGTTGAAAAGGGGCTGGTTGAAACCGTTGGCGTTCTTGATGCCGTTTACGTCGGAAAGGATACGGTCGCGCAGCTGCGGGTCGAGCACCTGCTGCACCTCGTAGGTGTCCGCCTTGGAGAGGCACACGGCGAAGGGGATGTCGCACTTGCGGTTGGGGTCGTCGTGGGATATGAGGTTGTGGATCGTATTGAAAACGTCGGTGGGATCACCCAGCGCCCTTTTGTTCCTGGCGGCGCCGTTGATGATGTCGAACTGCATGGGATCTATAAGGACGATAACGCCGTCGGCGTGCTCCACATAGGGGGCGAAGCGGTGGACGAGGTTGGAATCTCCGGAGCTGAACACCTCGCCGGCCACATCGTAGAGCACAAAGGTGTGGGTCACCTTCTGGTTGCCGGCGCCGTTGCGTATCATCTCGTAGAAGATGGGCTGCTGGAGCCTCTCGGCGGGGGTGGAACCGGGAAGGGGTTCGCGGTCGGCCACCACGTTCTTTTCCACAAAGTTATGGGCCGAGGGCGTGTTGACAATGGCGGAAAGGCCCACGAGGGCGGCGTAATTCTGCATCTTGTGAAGAAGCTGGGACAGATACACCGTCTTACCCGCGCCGGTGATGCCGATGACCGTGGCGAACTTCACGGGATTCTTTCCGTATCCGTCGGGCAGGGGGTTATGACAGTGGGGACAGACGCGCCTGTTGCACTTCTCGCCCGTCAGCAGCTCCACCTGGGCCACCATGCCCTGTTTATCGCGGATGAAATATCCTCCGTTTGGCTGGACGGCCAGATAGCGCTGATGGCTTTGGTCGGAGGGATTCAGCACGCGCCTGCGGTAGGCGGCCGGGAGCTTGAGAAATCCGTCGGCGGGGTTCACCTCGGTGGTGCCGTTGTACTGCTTCCAGAAGTTCTCATAGACCTCATCCTCGCCCTCCGCAAAGAACTCCCAGTCCCGCCAGGCGGCCACCAGCTCCTCCTTGTCGGCGCCGCGGTAGCGGGCGATAAAGTCGTCCAGGTCGTCATACTCGTCCGGGATAATGCCGGGATCCCCCTGATTGACCTTCTCGGAGCGGAACAGCACCTCGTCATCATGAAAGCGTTCAAAGCAGTAGGGGCAGGTTATCTCATACATATCGGTTCTCCCTTATAAGTCTAATTGAGCTTCAAGCCGGGGTTCGCGGAGATGACGCGGGGCTCGGTGTCGGACTTCACATACACCGTACCCTGGGCGAGCATCTCGTCCGTTACGGGTACGCGGATACCGCCCACGGTGTAGGCCAGCGTCCCGTCGCCCGGCACGCCGGCGTTGGGGCCGGGCAGCTCTATCCCGAAAAAGCCCGTGAAAACCGGCTGCGGCTTCAGAAATACATGTTTTGTGACCGGGTACACCTCCACATGGATCTGCAGGGGCACGTCAAGGGAGGGCAGGCTCATGCGGTTTTCCGCGGGGGCGTGGACGGTGCACACGTCTCCGTCCGTCTCGCAGGCCAGGACGGTGTAGGTACACGCCTCCCGGTGGAGGGGGCAGCCGCCGTTCATCCTGGCTTTAGCGCCGGCGGAGACGTATCGCGCCCAGACGCCGGGGCGGATCTCCGCAAATTTTTCCTTCCGTATATCGACGCTCTCAAGCTCCGCGCAAAGCGCCGGAAAAAGCGTCGTGGCGCTGCCGCCAAAGGGGGTCTCCAGCACCAGCGTGTCGGCGCCGCGGGAGCACTCCCACAGCAGCGCGTCCCGTTTTTCCGACAGGCGCGGCGAGTAGGCGCGGCAGGAGGGGTCGGGGCCCGCGTAGACGTATGTCATCACATGGCACCTCCGTACATGATGTTATCCGGGTTCAGGGCATAGAGATACAACACCTCCACCGCGCTGCCGCGGCCCGTGTTGTAGACGGCGGTGCCGGCGGGTATGTTCAGCGCGCTGGACAGGGAACCGGCCTCAAGGAGAATGAAGGAGCGGAAGGGCGCGCCCAGGGAGAAAAATGTCTGGAGGTATGCCGGTACCTGTCCGGGATCCAGCATATGGCTTACGCGGTTGTTGACGTTATCCTGGCCAAGGCGCTGACGAAGCTCACTTTCAAAGGAGGCGCACAGGGCGCGGCTCATGGCGTCGTCATGGAGCATGCCGTCCACGGCCTTGTAGAAAAAAGTCCGAAGGCCGTCCCTGGATGAGGTCTTTTTGAAGTCGCCCTCAATGACGTGGGCGTGTCTGTCATAGTAGTCGTTAAAGAGCCCGTTGTAGAAGCTGTTGAAGTCGTCCCCCTGTTGTACCTGATGGAGGGTGGACATGGAGCGCACAAGGCCATTCCAGTCCGCCATATACTCCACGGCCTCTCTGCACGCCCGATCCACCTCTCCGCGGCAGAGGGCGCGAAGCTCCTCGTTGGAGGAAATGAGGTATTTAAGGTACTCCACAGCATATTCCAGCGTCCCGAGCTGCCGGATGGGCTCACGGGAAACGGCAAAGCACGCGTCTATCCTCTCCGGGTGCTCGGAAAGCCAGATGAACTCCCCGGCGGTAAAGCTGGTGCGCAGATAAGCCCTGTAACCGGCGGCGATGCGCTCTTTTTCCACCCGGTTCAGATCCAGGCCAGCCCTCGCCTCCGCCACGAGCCCGGCGAGGTAGGCGCTCCACGCGCCCATTGTCCACTCGTCAAAATCACTGGCGGGCATGGACGCGGGGGCGGCGGGAAACTCCGCCCGATCCCTCCGGGGGAACAGCTCCAGCTGCTGCGGCGCGGGGAGCAGAGACGCGAATTTGTCCCGGGCGTATTCGTCCAGGGTGACGATGGTGCCGTTTTGCGAAATGCCCAGGCGCTGGGCCAGATCCTTGGCGGTGGCGAGGCCATCGCCGGCGGGAGGAAGGGAGGAAAGCCTGTTAATGAGCGCGGTAACCAGGAACTGGCATATGTCGGCGGTGGGCTTTTCCTCTCTGGCGTAGCCGGCGGTAAAGAGCCTGTGATTAAAGAACATATCCTGCACCGTCTCCACGCGCCGGTTGTTGGAGACGGCGATAACGGCGGTGGCCAGCTTGCGGATGTCCCGGGCCGCCACCCTGTGGTCGTTCCGGCGGTTGCTGAGAAGGCAGATGCTGTATGTCGCGTCGGGGGCGATCTCCGCAAGACGGTTTTTTATCTGTTTGGCAAGCTCCGAGCGCGCTTTGTTAGACTCGTCAAGAAGGACGAGGAGCATGGACATGGAGTTGCCGATGCCCATGGCGCTCTCCGCCCGGGACACCACGTCGAGGTATTTGTCGAAGCCGCCCGGGTCATTGAGGCCGACGGTATCGACGACAAAATAGGCGACGATCCTGTCGTAGCTCTTAAAGTGGTTATCGGCGGAGGAGAGGCCGGCGGCCAGGTCGGTCACCCGGTCGGCGGTTATGGGGGAGACGGCGTATTTCCCGTCCTCCCGCAAGGTAAATTCGCCGTATTCCGCGCCGCCGGCGCCCGGTTGAGCGGAGAGAAAGGGGATCTCCTGTCGGAACTGGGGCCAAAGACGCGTAAGGCCCTCGACCAGCATGGCCCCGCCGTCATCGGGCCCCAGGTGGAACACCATCATGGGGTATTGGGGCTCGCTTCCGGATCCGGAGCCGGACATGTAGCCCTCCTGATGGCGGAGTTTTTCCTCAAAATACTCTATAATGCTTTGAACTGTCAGGCTTGCGTCCATAAAATACCCCCTTATCCTGGCAGCGCCGGCTGCCGGAAAAAAGACGGGCCGCAGGGTTACCTGCGGCCCGTCGGTGGAAGCCGCCGCTTTCCTTCCGCAGAATCGGATCGACGAGCGTATCGCGGCCCGGCAAAGACCCCGAAGGGCGTTTGGCACGCCGCTTTGCCCCGCCGGCAGGCAAAAAACCGCTTACTCCTCTATGCCGTTGGAGAGGCAGAAAATGTGGAACTGCTCCTTGAGCTTCCTGAGGAAGTCCACGATCTCGGCCTTGTTTGTATAGGCCGCCGCCAGTTGTACCATCGCGGAAATCCTGTTGTCGGTGAGCATTTCCTTTATCTTACTGCCCGCGGCCGCGATCTGGGGAGAATCGGCGTTGACGAGGCTCTGAAATTCCCTGCGAACCTTAGCCTGGGTGCCGGCGTCCAGCTTGCTGAAGCTGACGAAGCCCTGATAGAAGGGGAGCTTGCCAAAGGGGAAGGCGTCGTCAACACGGGACAATACCACGTCGCTGCTGATACCGAACTCCGACTGATGGTAGACGACGCTCTTTCCCTCAACGGAGATCACGCCGGTGAATATGGCGTCGCAGTAGTCGTTCATGGCGCTGCCAAGGCGCTGGATGTCGCTTATCTTCTCCTCCAGCGCGGCGATGAGCTTGTCGCTATCGGAGTGGAAGCTCTCCACGCCCTCCACATACTGCCGAACCTGCTCGTGAATGGCGGGGAAATAGACGAAGTAGTCCTTATAGAGGCTGGTTATGGCCTCGGCGCTGATCCTGGCGCCGTCGTTGGGGAGGCTCAGGCCGGTGCTCACGAGCCTGAGGGAGCTGGTATCCCTGAGCTCCCTGGCGGCGGCCTCGAGGCCGGGTACGTCCTCGGGCTTGGAGGCGGCGGCCAGCAGGGCGTTTGCCTTTTCGCGGACGGCGTTGCCCTTCGCCGCGTCGGAGGCGGAAACCTGATAGAAAACTCCGTCGTCGAAATTGAACGCGCCGACCGCGACGGCGCGGTCGAAGAGCTCCCTCACGGGCTTCAGGGCGCTTGCCAGACCCAGGGGCGCTTGGCCGGCGTCGATCACGCTCTGGGGCGTGACGGAGGGAAGCTTGTTCCAGTCGGAGAAGGGCTGGCCGGGGATGGGCTTGCCCTCATAATAGTGGCGGCCAACGCTCTTGTCATTGTAGTAGATCCGCTCGTAGGCGGAGCAGTTGTTATAGGAGCTCAGGGGCAGGCCGCAGGCGCTGCACATGACGAAGATGCGGTCGGTGAGGGCGCTGGCCTTCAGGTTCCACAGCGGGTCAATGCTGTTCATCTCCGTGGCGGCGTTTGAAATGGGCGCGGAGGAGGTGGGATAGGACAGGAACGCCAGGGTCGACGACTTGGCCTGGTTCCAGATGGCGTTGTTAAAGAAGAACAGCGGGCTTGCCCTCTCGGTGAGGGGTTTGATCCAGTCCTCAAGGACGAAGGTCTTGAGCATCTCGTCGTTCACGGTGCCGCCCACGCGGGCCTGATACTTGTCGCGCAAAAACTCGGTGATGGTGTGACCGGCGAAGTTGCCGAAGGCCGTGTTGATGAAGAAATCGGTGACCAGGCGCGTGATGCGGTTCTCGTCCTGATTGATCCACTCGTCCTGGTGATTTATGAGCTCGGTCATGAACTGCTCCAGAAGGCCGGGGATGTTCTTGGCGTTGACCTCGGCCAGGATGCGGGGCATCAGCTCCCTGATGGTGACCATGGGGACGGAGAAGGAGTAGGCCGCCGTGGGATCATTGGAGGCGATCTTGCCGTTGGTGTTGACGGCGGCGATGACGGCGTTCCTGTTGTCGCGGAAGGTCTCCATCAGGTTCTCCACCACACGGGCCAGCCTCACATAGTAGCCGGCGTCGGCATCCATGACCTGCTGGCGGAAGGCGTTCAGAAGATCCCGCATCAACTCGTAGTCGGCCATGGCCAGGGTGTGCTGCTGATGGAGCAGCAGATAGTACTCGTAGCGCTGGAACTGCTTGGCATGTGTGTCAAAGAGGGCTTTTTTGACGTTGTTTTCAAAGTCGTACCTGGCGCCCTCGTAGTCGTCGATACGCTGCTTGGCCTGGGCGGCCTCCTGGCTGTATCGGGCCTCGTTCTCGGCGATGAGGCCGTCGATGATGTTGATGAAGCTCTTCTTCTCGGCGGCGGAGAGGAGGCGGTGGGCGTAGATGGGCCCGCGGGAGAGATCGCACATGATGGGCTTCAGGGCGGCGTTCAATCGGCCCATCAGGGACTCGGCGTTGCCCGGGGTGGCCAGGGCGGAGGCGTTCTGGGTGTGGACGTTCTTCTTGGCGGCCGTCTGATTGGTATAGTGGGCGACCATGTCGGCGTTGCCGTACTCGTGTACGTACTTCCAGTCGGCGGTGTAGGGTTCATAGTTGGCGTCCGCGCCGAGGCTTACCGCCTGGAGGAGGGTCTCGTAGACGTCCCGGAGGCTCTGGGCGCCGGGGGCCAGGGCGACCACGGCGAGGCCGTTGACGGCGTTCTCATCGGGTACGTTGCCGCCGATGGAGGAGAACTTGTCAAAGAGCTCCGCCGCCAGGAAGGTGTTGATCTCCCGGAGGGGGATGGAGGCGCAGGCCGCGCCGATGACGCAGTAGTCGGTGCGGGAGCCGATCGTCTTGGTGGAGTTGGCGACGCCCACCATGGCGCGGAAGTTGGCCAGGTGCTGGGAAAGGCCAAAATTGCCGGTATCGTGGGTCAAAAAGTCCATGATGTACTCGGCGGTGACGCTCATGGCGTGCTCATAGGCGTGGGGAATAACGTTGTTATTCTGATCCGTGGCGCAGATGAGGTGGGCCATGTCCACAGGGGGCGCGTCCCAACGGATGATCTTGTTGCCCTGATAGGTCTGTTCAAAGGAGCCGCCGTTGCGGGGCAGTCCCATGCAGTACTCCAGCTCCTGCATGGCGGCGTATCCGTTCCTGGGTATGTAGGTGCGCACATGGGTGTTGTCCATGGGGATGTTGGCCAGGTTCACATCGGGCAGGAAGAAGTAGCCGTAGACGTTGGCGCCGCCCATGACCTTGACGATGGAGCGCACCATGTAGCACACGTCCAAAAAGCATCCGGCGCCCGTACCGCCGGAGAGGCCGGTAAAGATGTGGACGTTGACGGTGGGGCTGGCAAGGCCGCTCTTGGCGGCGTTCAGCTCATTGACGACTCTGTTCAGGAACTGGGTGGATTTGTCCATCATCATAAAACGGCCGATCTGACGGATGCCGCCGGCGCCGGCGGTGCCCAGGTTTGGCACGTCAATGTTCTCATACTCCAGCCAGTCGAACTCATGGCGTTGTTTGAGAGCCAGGGTGTTGGAGAGAGTCCCGGGGATGTTGGGGTTTTCTATGGAGAAGTACTCGGAGCCCGTGAGGGAAAGGATGCCGGTGTTCCTGGTCTCATGTATATCGTCGGCCGCGGAGCCGCCGCCCAGCCTGTTGGAAAAGCTCATTCTGTCGGTGTCCACGCCCAGGAAACGGATGTGGGAGTACTGGGGCACGATGTCCTCGGGGTTGTCGGGCTTGAGCCTGTCATAGACCTGGGTTTTGATCGTCCTGATGCAGTGGACGCCCGTGCCGCCGAGGCCAATGAGAAGGGTGGCGGTATTCTGAACCTGGTCGGCCTGCTGCTTGTTGGAGATTATGCCTCCGCCCGTGCTAAGCAGGAGCTTCTGGTAGACAGCCATTGGTATGATTCCTCCTTGTATTTTGGATATTTGACGTTTAATGTGTTTTCCTGATGACGCTTAGCCGGGGCGTTCCGCGCGGCTCTCACCACTTGCCCACGGCGCCGCCGCCCGTGGAGGATATGGGGGTGTTGGATTTTTGCGCGGTCCTGTGCCCGGACGGCTTGTATCCGCCGCGGCGGGGGGCGCTCTTCATCTTGCTGTCGAATCTGATGTAAAGGCGTTTCGCGGGGGTGGCGGTCAGAAAGACACAGACCTCCACACCGCTCTCGAGCCTGACGCGGTTCGTCTCCTGACCGTTGCAGGAGACCTTTTTGTCGGTGTTGAATGTGATATACCGCTGACCGCTGGCCTGGAAATAGCTCTTGGCGGGGTTCAGGCCGATATTGTCGACACCGAGCAGGGAAAGCTTGCACTTGCCGCGCATGGGGGAACGGGGAGTGCCGTTCTTGAGAACGCCGTTGCACTCTGTACGGGCGCTGATGCGGCCGCGGAAGGGCTTGGTAGATGCCACGTATGCCAACGCGCCGATTATAATAAGCGCAACGAGGGCCGCCGCGCCTATGCCGATAAGGGCCATAAGGCCGATGTTGCGGCTTTTGATGTTGACGGTGATGTTGCAGTAGAGGCCGCCGGAGTCGGTGGCGCGGATGAGGAAATCGCCGGTGCTCAGGCTGTAGCCGGTGATGGTGAGGATATTGTCCTCCACCGTGTAGTCGGAGTCCCGGAAGGCGGTGCTCTCCACCCGGTAGCGAAGCTCGTCGTCCTCCGCGTCCTCGGCCAGCTCCGTAAGGTCAATGGAGAGGGAATTGTCCTTAAAGGGCCAGATATTGACGGAATAGCTGACAAGATCCTCCACCGGGGCGGGGGCGGTATTGGCCGGGGCCGGGGGCGTCGGGTCGTCGGGGGCGGAGGCGGCGCGCTTGGCGAATACCACGGGGCCGAGGATGTCGGAATCCCTCTCAAGATGGCTGCCGGTCACATGGATCTGCAAATGGTACGCGGCCTCGTCAAAGGTCAGGCCCTCCGCCAGGAAGCGGCCGCCCCTGACGGCCATGGGGACGATCCGGGGGTTTTCCTGATAGGCGTCGGTTATTATGAGCTCCGCCGTGTAACCGGTGTACTGCCCGTCATTGTCGGCGGTGGTGTTCGCGTCGGAGAGGACGGCGGATACGGATACGGGCCTGTCGACGTCATAGGTCTGGGAGCCGCTGTCGTAGGAGCCGTCCGGATCCTCAACGGCTATGGACACCGCGAGGCTCGTGTTGTAGACCATGTTGATCTTGATATGGTCGCCGGGGACGCCGCGAGTCTCAAGAGCCCACCGTCCGGGGATTATGTCGGTGAGCTTTACGGTGGTAAAGGTCTCGTTGACGGACTGTTCGGCGGGGCTGACCGCTCCGTCCGGCCTGATAAGGGTTATCTCCTCGGCGCCGCCCTGTATGATTATATTGACTTCCTCCACACCTATTCCAGGCACGTCGAAGGGAGTCCTGAGGACGCCGTCGGCGGGGAAGGTGTCGTCCGCCAGGGGGATGGTGGAGGTACCGTAGATCAGGTTGTAGAAGGTGTTGAACACGTCGCTAAGGCCCTCGGCGTCGGTGACCTCCAGGGCCACGCCTCCGGTGCCGTCGGAGATCTGCCGCATTTCGGACATGTCGGCGCTGCCGTCGGCGTTGAGGCACACGGTGTATATGGGCACGCCCACGCCGCGGGCGGTCTGGATGGCCTGGGCCTTCAGATCAAGGGACTCCTGCCGGGCCTTGCTGTTTGCCATGTCGGTGTTGCCGTCGCTGAGAAGGATGACCACGGAGGGCAGTCCGGGGTCGCCGTAATCCTCAAGCTGATCCAGAGCCTCGGTGAGGCCCATACCGATGTTGGTCCAGCCGCCGGTGGAGGGCACGGACTTCATGGTTTCAATGACCTGGGCCTTGTCGTCGGGACTGTCCACATGGAGGGGGGATTTCTCCTTGTCGATGCCGGTGGAGAATACCACGCAGCCCGCCACATTGCCGTGTTCGGCCAGGAGGTCGGTGAACAAATTGACGGCGTTGAAGCGGTAACCCCGGGGATCGGTCTGCCTCATGGAGCCGCTGGCGTCCATGACAAAGATGACGTTGTAGCGGTTGGCGGCGTCGGAGCCTCCGCCGGACGCGGCCGCGCCGGGTACGGCAAGGATAAGAAGAAGTATCAGCGCCATAAGCGCTGGAAAAAAGCGTTTCACAGGAAACCCTCCTTTTCTGACGGGCCGGGCTGGCAGGCCCCGGGTGTGCCGACAGTGACACATTTTTATATATTTTATCATGCTCTGCCATAAAACGCAAGATAGGCGGCCATATTTTTGACACAAAAAATGTATAATCGCCCTTTTCAAATGTGGATAAGTTTGGTATAATTGGATCATTCCCGGCGCCGGAAATCTCCCGGCGCGAAAAAAAATACAGGAGGTCTGTATCATGGGCGAACTCACCGGAAAAACAGTTATTATAACGGGCGGCGGCCGGGCGGTGCTGAAAGACGGCTCAGCCGGCTCCATCGGCTACGGCATTGCCATCGCCTTTGCCAAGGAGGGGGCGAACCTCGTCATCACCGGGCGAAATGTGAAAAAGCTCACGGACGCCAGGGAGGAGCTGGAGCGTCTCTACGGCATCGGGGTTTTGCCCCTTCAGGCGGACATCAGCGCGGGGGCGGACAACGAGGGAACGGTGAAGCGCGTGGTGGACGAGACTGTCGCGAGGTTTGGCCGCGTCGATGTGCTTGTAAACAACGCCCAGGCGTCCGCCTCCGGCGTGACGCTGGCGGATCACACCACGGAACAGTTTGATCTGGCCATATACTCCGGACTTTACAGCGCGTTTTACTATATGAAGGCTTGCTATCCGTATCTCAGGGAGACAAAGGGCTCCGTCATCAATTTCGCCTCCGGCGCGGGGCTTTTCGGCAACTTCGGCCAGTGCGCCTACGCCGCCGCCAAGGAGGGCATACGGGGGCTTTCCCGTGTGGCCGCCACCGAGTGGGGACGCGACGGCATCAACGTCAACGTCATCTGCCCGCTGGCCTGGACGGCGCAGCTGGAGAATTTCCAGGACGCCTATCCGGACGCCTTCAAGGCCAACGTACACATGCCGCCCATGGGCCACTACGGGGATCCGGAGGCGGAGATCGGCCGGGTGTGCGTGCGGCTGAGTACAAAGGACTTCAAATACCTCTCCGGCGAGACGCTGACGCTGGAGGGAGGTATGGGACTGCGGCCGTAAAACCGCGGCGCTCTGTCGACGGCGGGCGGGCCGAACCTCGCCGCCTCAAAAGTGGATCTCAAAAAGTTACGGCAGCTTCCGCGCAGAATCGGCGCGGTTGGACATCTTGAAGTGTCTATTGCGATTGTGCTATAATAAAAAGGTCAATGTAAGCAAAGTAAAAATTCTCATAACGCTTCGAATTGGAGGTGCCCTATGTCTACAAGCAAAACGGAAAAAAGCACAAACCGTAAAAAAGCAGCGGCCTCAGGAAAAGTTTCCGCCGGATCCGAGGTCAAGGCCGTCAAAAAGGCCCCCGACGGCAAAGCCGGGACGGCTGCCGTGAAAGAGGCCAAAACGCCAAAGGCCCGGAAAAAGGCCGTTGAGAGCATTGAACCGGCAGCGTCGGAAAAGGAAGCGGTAAAGCCCGCCGAGAAGGCCCCTGTCGTGGAAGCTCCCGTTGAGGAAACCCCCGCCGTCGAGGAGGTTCCCGTTGCCGAGGCTCCCGTTGAGGAGGCTCCCGTTGAGGAGGCCCCCGTTGCCGAGGCTCCCGTTGAGGAGGCTCCCGCCGTTGCCGAGGCTCCCGTTGAGGAGGCCCCCGTTGAGGAGGCTCCTGTTGCCGAGGCTCCTGTTGAGGAGGCTCCCGTTGAGGAGGCCCCCGTTGCCGAGGCTCCCGTTGAGGAGGCTCCCGCCGTCGAGGAGGCCCCCGTTGCCGAGGCCCCCGTTGAGGAAGTCCCCGTTGAGGAAGTCCCCGTTGTCGAGGAGGCTCCCGTTGCAGAGGCCCCCGTTGAGGAGTCTCCCGCCGTTGAGGAAACCCCCGCCGTCGAGGTGGCTCCCATTGCCGAGGCTCCCGTTGCAGAGGCCCCCGTTGAAGAAGTCCCCCAGGCAGAGGTCTATACGACGCCCAGAAGGAGCGTCGCGTTTATCGGCTCGGAGTGCTATCCCTTCGTAAAGACCGGCGGCCTGGGGGACGTGATGTACGCGCTCCCCAAGGCGCTGGTCAGGCAGAACTGCGACGTGAAGGTCATTCTCCCCCGTTACAAATGCATTCCCTGGGAATATCAGGAGAAGATGGTCTATCGCGGCGCCTTCCAGATGGATCTGTGTGCCGACGGCCGATCCTTCTATGTGGGCATTATGGAGTATGTCTGGGATGGCGTTGTCTATGACTTCATAGACAACGAGGAGTTTTTCGGCTGGGGAAATCCCTACACCAACCTCGTCGACGACATCCCCAAATTCTGCTATTTCGCCAAGGCGGCGTTGGCGGCGCTCAATTATCTGGATTGGATCCCCAACATCATCCACTGCCACGACTGGCAGGCCGCTCTGGTTCCCGTATATCTGAGGACGCTGTTTGAAAATACGAAAATCACCTCAGCCAGAACCGTTCTGACCATTCACAACCTGAAATTCCAGGGGGTCTACAACATCCCCACGATCCGCTACTGGTCGGGGCTCCCGGATTACGTGTTCAATAAGGACGCGCTGACGACGAACTGGGTGGACGCCAATATGCTCAAGGGCGGGCTCACTTACTCCAACGCCATTACCACGGTGAGCCCCACCTACGCCTGGGAGATCCAGACTCCGGAATACGGGGAATATCTGGACGCGCATCTGCGGTATCACTCCGGAAAGCTGAGAGGCATTGTCAACGGCATCGACTATGACATCTGGAATCCCTGGACGGACGGGGCCCTGGCCGTCAACTACGACATCACCAATGTTCTGGAGAGGAAAAAGGAGAATAAGCGCGCCCTGCAGGAAGAGCTGGGGCTTGAGCAGGACGGCCACAAACTCGTCATTGGCCTCATTTCGCGCCTTACAGACCAAAAGGGTCTGGATCTTGTCAACGCCATCCTTCCCGCGGTCATGGACGAGCACACCCAGGTCGTGATCCTTGGCACCGGGGATCGGAGATACGAGGATTCCTTCCGGTATTACGAGTACGCCTATAAGGGGAATGTGTGCGCCAATATCATGTATGACGAGGGCAGATCCCACCGTATCTACGCCGGCGCGGACGCCCTGCTGGTTCCCTCCAGATTTGAACCCTGTGGGCTCACCCAGCTCAACGCCATGCGCTACGGCACGATCCCCATCGTTCGCGAGACCGGCGGCCTCAGGGACACCGTGGAGCCCTACAATCAGTTCTCCAACACCGGCAACGGCTTCACCTTTGACCGCTATGACGCCGGCCTGCTGCTGGACGCCATTAACCGGGCAAAGACCCTGTATTTTACAAACCGCTGGTGCTGGGACGAAATGGTTCAGAGGGACATGGACAAGAACGTCTCCTGGGACAATTCCGCCCGGCAGTACAAGGAGCTTTACCTGCAGCTGACCTGACATCCTCGGGAAGGGTATGGGCGCGGCGGCACGGTCGGGCCTCCTTCTTCCCGGGCATACAGTGCCGGATCTCATCGGGGATCCGGCACTTCAGTCTGTGGGAAAGGGCCGGTTCTTTTTCCGCCGGCTAAAGATATTCCGTTTTCAGAACGATATTTTATCCCCCCGGCCGCGCCGGGAATCGACTAGCGCGGCCGGATCGCATACCCCCACGCGGGACGGTGTGCCATGTAAAAAAGAAACGTGATTTCCGTGGGAGGAGGCGGAGAAGTGGAGTACGCGGAGCTATATATGCGTCTTGCCGCCGCGGCGGTGAGAGGAACCGCGCTGCGGGAGGGGAGGGCTCTCCCCCCGGAGCTTGCCGCGCCGCCCCTTTCGGCGCTTTCGGAGCGTGAGCTTGAGCGTCTTGCGGACATCGGGCGCGAATGGGGCGTGAAGCTCTACCGCTTCAAGCGGGGCCACGAGGAGCTTCCGCGGGTGAGAGCGGCGCTGGGTTTTCTCCGGGGCGTCATGCCGGAGAGCCTTCTCGACGTGGGGAGCGGGAGGGGCGTGTTCCTCTTCCCGTTTCTGAACGCCTTCCCGGAATGTTCTGTCACAAGCGTGGACATTCTGGAACACCGGACGGCGTTTTTGCGGGACATCAGCGCGGGAGGCGTGGAGCGTCTTACCGCCCTGGCGGCGGACATCCGCGCCCGCCCCCTGCCGGACAGGAGCGTGGACGCGGTGACAATGCTGGAGGTTCTGGAGCACATACCGGACGTGGAGGGCGCGGTGCGCGCCGCTGTGCGGATCGCCCGAAGGTTCGTGCTGGTCACCGTCCCCTCGAAGCCCGACGGCAACCCGGAGCACATACATCTTTTGACCAGGGCGCGGCTTACGGAGCTTTTCACCGCCGCCGGGTGCGGAAACCTTCATTTCGGGGGCGTTCCCGGCCACCTGACGCTGGCGGCCAATGTGGAGAATGAATGATGGACTACTCACTTATAAAATATCCGCGCACGCCCCATCTGGAGGGCTCGCGCCTCCAGCCGGGGGACGAGGATATGTCCCAGGTGCCGTTTTCGCGCATCGCGGGCCGGCGCCTGGTGGTGGAGGAGAAGTGCGACGGGGCAAACTCCGCCGTGTCCTTTGACGGGGCGGGAAAGCTCCTGCTGCAAAGCCGGGGTCACTACCTCACCGGCGGCTGGCGGGAGCGGCACTACGATCTGCTCAAGCAGTGGGCGCGGATCCACAGGGAGGAGCTTTTTTCCGTCCTGGGCGACCGCTACATCATGTACGGCGAGTGGATGTACGCCAAGCACACGGTGTACTATGACCGTCTGCCCCACTACTTTCTCGAATTTGACATCCTGGATCGGGAGACGGGGGCGTTTCTGGACACCCGCCGGCGGCGGGAGCTTTTAAAGGATTCCCCGGTGGTCTCCGTCCCGGTGCTGGCGGAGGGGGCGTTTACGGACAGGGAGGCGCTGACGGCGCTTCTCGCCCGGTCTAACTACATAAGCGGCGGCCACATGGCGGCTCTGCGCGCCGCTTGCGAAAAGCTGGGCCTGGACGCCGAACGGCAGCTTGGGGAAACGGACAGCCTGCCCCTGATGGAGGGGCTCTACATCAAGGTCGAGGAAAACGGCCAGGTCGCGGAGCGGATGAAATATGTCAGGCCCACCTTCTATCAGGCGGTGGAGCTTTCCGCCTCCCACTGGCAGGAGAGGCCCATTGTCCCCAACGGCCTTTCCCGGCCGGTGGAGGAGCTTCTTGTGCCCGGATGGCGGGGGAGGGAGCGGTAATGGACGGACTTGAGCTTATTGCCTCCCTCACACCGGGGCCGCCGGATTATACCGCCGACTGGGCGGCCATAGAACCCTCGGAGCTGGGCCTTTACGCCGCTGACATGGCGCGCACCCGGCAGAATCCCGTATATCACGGGGAAGGGGACGTGTGGATCCACACGAAAAACGTCTGCGGGGAGCTGTGCGCGTCGGATTTCTACCGCGCCCAGCCGGAACGTCTCCGGGGGATCCTGTTCACCGCCGCCCTTCTCCACGATGTGGGAAAGGTGCGCACAACCAGGTGGGAAGACGGGCGCTGGACAAGCCCCAACCACTCCGCCGTGGGGACGAGGATGGCCCGGGAGCTGCTGTGGACGCGTCTTGGCCTTTGCGGCACACCGGAAAAACAGGGCTTCCGGGAGGCCGTCTGCGCCCTGGTGCGCCGCCACTCCATGCCGGCGAGGGGGATAGACGGCCGGAACGCCGAAAGGCGGATATTGGCCGCCTCCCAGACGGGGCTCCTGGCGCCGGAGTTCACGCTCGAGCGCCTTTGCCTCCTCTCCGGGGCGGACGCGCGCGGGCGTGTCTGCGGCGATCTTAAGGAGCTGCTGGAGTCCGTGGAGCTGTGCGCCGAGCTTGCCCGGGAGAAGGGGTGCCTGAACGGGCCCTACCCCTTCCCGGACGGGCATACGCGCTTTGCCTACCTCTCCGGCCGGGAGGTGAGGCCGGACTACCCGCTCTTTGACGACCGCTGGGGGCCGGTCATCCTGCTCTCCGGCCTTCCCGGCGTGGGGAAGGACACCTGGATCGGAGAAAACCTCCCCGGGTGGCCGGTGGTGTCCCTGGACGCCATACGCCGGGAGCTGGGCATCCTCCCCACGGACGAACAGGGGCCCGTGGCGGATGAGGCGAGGCGCCGCGCGCGGGAGTACCTGCGGCGCAAGGAGCCCTTCGTATGGAACGCCACCTGCGTGACGGAAGCCGCGCGCCGCCGGCCCCTGGAGCTTTTCCACGCTTACGGGGCGTGGGTCAAAACAGTCTATCTGGAGACCGGCCTGGAGAAAAACCTGCGCCGCAACGCCCAGAGACGCGCGTCCGTGCCGGAGGACGTGATATATTCGCTGATTTCAAAGCTCTCTCCCCCTACCCTCGACGAGGCGCGGGAGGTGGAGTGGATATGCGTTTGAAAAATCAAGGATCGGGAGGCGGACTATGAAAAAATTCGGCTTCAACGAGGGGTGGACATTTAAAAAGCAGGGCGGCGAGGCCGTCCCGGTCGTTTTGCCCCACGACGCCATGCAGACGGAAGCGCGGTGCGCGGACAGCCCGTCCGGCTCCGGCTGCGCTTGGTATGAGGGCGGCGTATACGAGTACGAAAAGGCCTTCACCGTCCCGGAGGGCTTCCGGGATAAGAGCGTGTATTTCGAGTTCGAGGGCGCCTACCCCATGGCGGAGGTCTGGCTGAACGGCGTGCGCGCCGGCGGCTGCGCTTACGGGTACGAGCAGTTCCTGATCCCCGGCGACGGCCTGAGGGCCGGGGAGGAAAACACGCTGCGAGTGGTGACGGACAACTCCGGCGTCCCCAACTCCCGCTGGTACTCCGGCGCGGGGCTCCACCGCCCCGCTTCCATCTGGGTGGGAGAGCGGGAGCACATCCGGCCCCGGGGCGTGCAGGTGAAAACCCTGTCCGCCGACCCGCCGGCGGTGGAGGTCACGGTGGAGGCCACCGGCGGCGTCGAGCCGGAGTTGACCGTGTTCACAAAGGAGGGCGGGATCTTCACAAAGACCGGCCGCAGGGTCAAATTTGAGCTGCCGGGCGCCTCTTTGTGGAGCGCGGAGGAGCCGAATCTCCACGCCGTCCGGGCGACGCTCCCCAATGGAGACAGCGAGACGGTAAGCTTTGGCATCCGCACGCTCTCGTGGAGCGCGGAGGGCTTTTTTGTAAACGGCGCGGAGACCCTTTTTCGGGGTGGGTGCGTACACCACGACAACGGGATCCTGGGCGCCCGCAGCTTTCCCACGGCGGAGTGGCGGCGGGTGGCGATCCTCAAATCCTTCGGCTTCAACGCCATACGTTCCTCCCACTACCCGGCCTCCGAGGCGATGCTTGAGGCCTGCGACGCTCTGGGCATGTATGTGATGGACGAGGGCTGGGATATGTGGTATTGCACAAAGACGAGGGGCGACTACGCAAACCGCTTTACGGACAACTGGGAGCGGGATCTCGAGGCGATGGTGGAGAAGGACTACAACCACCCCTGCGTGGTCATGTACTCCATCGGCAACGAGGTCTCGGAGCCGGCATCGGAGCGGGGGCTCGCTCTCGCCAAAAGACTGGTGGACAAGCTCCACAGCCTCGACCCCTCCCGTCCCGTCACCAGCGGGGCGAACCTGGTGATCCTCGCCTCCGCCGCCAACCCCCATGAGCCGTCCGGACAGGAGCCGGAGACCGGGGACGGCGGGGACAGCGAGTCCTTCAACCGCCGTATGCAGGAGCAGTTTGTGGGTATGTGCAGGGCCTCCGCCACACAGGACGTGGACAGGGCCGCGTCGCCGTACCTTGACCTTCTGGACATCGCCGGCTACAACTACGCCTCCGACCGCTACCCCCTTGAGCCGTTGCTTCACCCGGACAGGGCCGTGGTGGGCAGCGAGACCTTCCCCTTCATGCTGGCGGAAAACTGGGCGGCGGTGGAGAAATACCCCTATCTCACAGGCGATTTTATGTGGACGGCCTGGGACTACCTGGGCGAGACGGGCATCGGCGCCTGGAGCTGTGAGCCGGACGCCAACGTGTTCGGCAAGCCGTACCCCTGGCTGTTGGCCGACACCGGGGCCTTTGACATCCTGGGGAACGACAACGCCGAGGCCGGCCTTGCCGCCGTGGTGTGGGGCGCGAGAGAGGAGCCGTATATCGCCGTCTCCCCTCCGACACATCCCGGCAAGCCCCAGTACCGGGGCGCGTGGCGCGGTTCCGACGCCGTTCCCCACTGGTCCTGGCGGG
Source organism: uncultured Oscillospiraceae bacterium (assembly GCA_947589225.1). Classification (GTDB taxonomy): domain Bacteria; phylum Bacillota; class Clostridia; order Oscillospirales; family Oscillospiraceae; genus RUG626. Next base: position 76,354 of record CANQBC010000002.1, read on the forward strand.
GCTGTACCGGGAACGAGACGCGGGTGGAGGTCTACACCCGCGCGCCCCAGGCGGAGCTCTATATAAACGGGCGTCTTGTGGGCCGGGAGAAAACGCGCGGCTTCCGCGCCGACTTCACCCTGCCTTACGAGCCGGGGGAGCTGAAGGCCGTGGCGCTTGACGACTCGGGCGCGGAGCTTTCCTCCCACACCCTTCGTTCCGCCACCGGCAAGCTGCGCCTGCGCGTGACCCGGGAGACCTCCGGGGAACCGGAAGGGCTCGTGTATTTCAACGTGGATCTGGTGGGTGAGAACGGTGAAATCGAGTGCAACCGGGACAGGACGGTGACCTTTGAGCTTAAAGGCGGCGAGCTTCTGGCCTTCGGAAGCGCCCAGCCCAAAACCGAGAGCCGCTTTGAGACGGGCACCTATGAGCTATACCGGGGCCGCGCCCAGGCCATCGCCCGGAAGGTAAAATCTCCCGAGGCGCGCGTGGGCTTTGAGGGGGCGCCACAGCCTGTGGAGGTGGGCCTCGCCGCCCGGTATTTCCGATTCGCCGCCCTGGGCCTGTGAACGTCTAAAAACGCGCGGCCCAATTATTTAAAGTTTTTTCTTTTTTCCGTAACAGAAAATTTACTCTTGAAAAGCGGACGATTATATAATAGTATGAAAACAGTGGGATAAAATCTGGTTTCATATACATGGGGGGATCGGAAATGGCGGAAAAAATTCTTGTGGTGGAGGACGACCACAACATCGCGGAATTGCTGCGGCTCTACCTGGAGCGTGAGGGCTTTGAGACGGCCATCGCCCACGACGGCGAACAGGGCGTCCGTGAGTTTGAGCGGGTGCGTCCGGAGCTTGTGCTTCTGGACATTATGCTTCCCGGCCTTGACGGCTGGGGCGTCCTTCGCAAAATCCGCGCTCAGGCGGACACGCCCGTTATCATGCTGACCGCCAAGGGCGAGACCTTCGACAAGGTCAACGGCCTTGAGATGGGCGCCGACGACTACATAACCAAGCCCTTTGACATGAAGGAGGTGGTCGCCCGCATACGCGCCGTCCTCCGGCGCTACGGCGGCGGCGAAACGGCCCAGAGCAAGCGGCGCCTTGTCTTTGACAAACTGGTCATCGATATGGAATCCTTCGTCCTCACGGTGGATGGCAAGCGGGTGGACATACCTCCCAAGGAGATGGAGCTTCTATACCATCTTGCCCTGTCCCCCAACCGGGTCTACACCAGAAACCAGCTTCTTGACGAGGTGTGGGGCTTTGACTATTTCGGCGACTCCCGCACCGTGGACGTACACATTAAACGGCTCCGTGAGAAGCTTGAGAACGTCTCCGATGAATGGTGCCTTAAGACCGTGTGGGGCGTGGGCTACAAATTTGAACTGAAAGGCGAGAACGAGGGCTGAGGCAGACCCTGTGAGGCGGGAAAAATGCGTCATTTTCGAAGCGTCTATGTAAAAAACTTCATAGCCGTGGTGGCGCTGTTCTGCCTGAGCTTCGCCCTTCTGGGCATGGCCTTTGCCGGCTTGAGCTACAGCTTTGTCATCCGCCAGCGCGCGGAGGGCATGGAGGAGGCCGCGGACACCGCCGGCGTCATGCTGCGCTCCTATGCCCAACAGATGGGCAGCGGCTACGGCGGCATCAACACCCGGGCCATGCTGTCGCTGGTCGCGCAGATAGCGGGCTATCACATGATTATCACCGACGGCGAGGGCACGATACTCAACTGTTCCGACAGGGATCTGAACTGCGGCCACGCCGCCATGTCCGTGCCCTCCTTTGCCATATCCGCCATAAACAGGCAGGGCAAATTTCAGGGTGTCACGGATCTGGGCGGCGTCTTTGAGGATCCCCGGTTTGTGGTGGGCCTCACCATCCCCGCCGGACCCAGCCAGGCGTACATCTTCGTGTCCGACAGCGCCGGCCGCATGGGCGGCATGTGGAAGAGCTTCGCGGAAATATTTCTCGCGGCTGCCGTCGTGGTGGTCATCCTCTCCTTTATTTCGGCATATCTCGTGGTAAGAAAAATGTCCCGCCCCATAAAGGAGATGTCCGACGCCGCCCGAAGCTATAGCCGCGGAGACTTCACCCCCCGCGTCCACACGGAGGGCCGCCAGGACGAGGTGGGGGAGCTTGCCGAGTCCTTCAACGTCATGGCCGACTCCCTGGAGCGCAGCGAGCGCAGCCGGCGGGATCTTATTGCCAACGTGTCCCATGAGCTTAAAACGCCAATGACCACCATCTCCGGCTTTGCCGACGGGATCCTGGACGGCACCATCCCGCCGGAGAAGGAGCGTGAATATCTCGCCATCATCTCCTCCGAGACAAAGCGCCTTTCGCGCCTTGTGCGTGGGATGCTGGACATGTCCCAGCTCCAGTCCGTGACGCCCATGGAGCTGAGCTCCCGCTCCTTTGACTTGCTCGAGGTGGTCTGTCAGTCGCTTTTGAGCATGGAGTCAAAGATAACGTCCCGGGGCCTGGACGTGGAGACCGTTCTCCCCGAGGAGCCCATCTACGCTGTGGGCGACTCCGACGCGATAACGCAGGTAGTCCATAACCTTCTGGACAACGCCGCCAAATTCGCCGCCCCGGACACCTCCCTCGTCCTCAAGCTCTGGCGCGAGGAAGGAAAGGCGTATGTGTCCGTGTCCAATCGGGGCGAGACCATCCCCCGGGAGGAGCTGCCCCTCATCTTCGAACGGTTCCACAAGACCGACAGATCCAGAAGCCAGGATCGGGACGGCGTGGGTCTGGGCCTCTATATCGTAAAGACCATTCTGGACAGCCACGGCGGCGACATCTTTGTTGCCAGCCGCGACGGCCTGACGACCTTTACCTTTAACCTGAAGCTCGCCAAAAACAGGCCGGGTCCCGAGAAAAGCGCGGCCAAGTGATCCTTTGCGCCTTGATTATTCACAAAATGTATACGGTTTATTCACATTCTTTTCAACGTGAGGCTATATACTAGAAGTAGAAGCGATTCCTCCATACATGCGGCTATTGACCCCAACATACGCCGCATATCTGCTTCCGCGGATTTCTCCCGATCCGCGTGCTTGGCAAGTCCAAGCGTTTCTCCCTCTTTTTTGTAGAAATGCCCCTGTCCCATTCGGGACAGGGGCATTTCTCAGCGTGTCGAAAAAGGCCTTTGGCCTTTTCCGACAAAGGGGAACGTGCGGGAAACTCCGCGTGAATTTTGCGAAATTCACGCGGAATTTCCCTGCCGTCGCCCTGCGCGCGCCCTCGTCGTCGCGGATGCCGCTTAACCTCGCCTCATCGTCCTCACACGAGCCGCTTTGCTTCGGGCTCCTTTCGGTCGCCCTCAGACGCTGGCTCGGTTCGTCCTCTCCCCAACAGGCTTTGCCTGTCGGGGGCCCCTTATCGAGGCTCAGGCGCTATCATCGCTCCTCCTCTCCCCACGCAATCTCCGATTGCGCGGGGACCCCATCGCGACACACTTGGGCGACAAAAGGTATTTTTTCCGACGTACATGCCGCCGAAAAAAATATTTAATTTGAGTTTTTTGACAATCTGGGAAATGCCCCCGTCCCAACTGGGACGGGGGCATTTCTGTCTATGGAGACTTAACTTCCTTTTTCCCGTGTGAAAACGCGGGGGTTCCGTGCTATTCCTCGATCCCAGGCAGGGGAAGAGGAGCGGGAAGCAGGAGCTTGGCGTACAGAGTGACGCGGACGGACGGGGGGAGCATGAGGTCGCCGGAGCGTTTTGCCCGGTCAAGCGTAAAGAGGTAGATATTGCCCTCGCTGTCCTCGGCGTACTGGCGGCAGAGGAGGTCGCCGTTCACCAAAAACAGGCCCACGTCGCCGGGACACATTTTGCCCCGGCCGCGGGCGTAAACGGTGTCGCCGCGCCTTAAAACCGGCGACAGGTCATCGTCGACGATCTTTATTCCGAATTCCGCGCCCTCCGGCATATCGGGGAGGCGGCGCACAAGGTCAAATTTCGCCCTCATGATCTTCCGGCCAGCTTGAATACGTCCGAGGAGGCGCCCATGACCATAATGTGGTCGCCGCTCTCAAACACAAAATCAGGCCCCGGCGCGGCGATGACGCGCTCCCCGCGCTTGGCGGCGATAACATTGACGCTGTGGCGGCGGCGCACGTCGATCCCCGCAATGGTGTTGCCCACCCAGGCGGCGGGGGTCTTGATCTCGTAGATGGCCACATCCCCGGTCACGGGGATGAAGTCGAAGATGTTGTCGGAGTTGTAGCGCATGGCCACACGCTCGGCGATCTCCCGCTCAGGGTAGACCACCTCGTAGGCGCCGATCTGCTTCAGGAGCATCTCCTGAATATCCTGGGTAGTCTTGGATATGACCTTCTTGGCCCCGTGGCGCTTTAAAAGCGCGGTGGTCACAAGGGAGGACTGGAAATCGTCGCCGGTGGTCACAAAGCACAGATCGAAATTCTCCACCCCCAGAGACGCCACGACGGGCTCCTTGGTGCAGTCCCCGATGGAGCATTCGGTGAACTGATTCGCCATCAGCTCCACCAGCTCCGCGTCCTTGTCCACGATCATCACGTCGTTCCCCAGCTCCTGCATCTTCAGCGCGAGGTGCTGACCAAAACGCCCAAGACCTATAACCAATACAGATTTCATAATAGTACCTCCCTGTTATCCCACTAAAAGCTTGCCTGTGGGGAACTTTACCGGCGACGCGCTCTGCTCGCCGGTGAGGGCGATGGCCATAGTGAGACCCCCTATTCGTCCGGCGAACATCAGGGCTGTCAGCATCAGCTTTGCCGCCACGCCCAGCCCCGGCGTGATCCCGGTGGAGAGGCCCACGGTGGCGATGGCGGAAATGACCTCGAAAAGCGCCTCCCTCAGCGTCACGGCGTCAACGACGCACAGAGCGCAGGTGCCGGCGATTATCGCCGTGAGATATATAACCACGATAGCGGTGGCCTGCCGCACAATGTCATCCTCGATGCGCCGTTTGAAGGCCGTGGGGGGCGACTTTTTCATGGAGGCGGCGGTACAGATAAGCACCACCGCCACGGTGGTGGTCTTGACGCCGCCGGCGGTGGAGCCGGGGGAGCCGCCGATGAGCATGAGAACCATGGTCAGGAGCAGCCCGGCGTCGGACAGGGACGCCATGGGCACCGTGGCGAAGCCCGCCGTGCGCGGGGTCACCGTCTGGAAGAGGGATAGGAGGAGCTTGTCGCCGAGGGAACGGCCCGCGAAGGCCGCGCCGTCCTCAAAGATGAGGAAAAGCGCGAAGGGCGCCAAAATCAGCACCGCCGTCATGACAAGCACGAGCTTTGAGTGGAGCTTGAGCGATTTCAGCCGGAACTTGGCATTGAGAAGGTCATCCCAGACGATGAATCCGAGGCCGCCGATAAGTATGAGGGCGGTCACGGTCAGCACCACCACGGGATCCGTTGCAAAAGCCGACAGGGACGCGCCGCCCTTGTAGTCGCCCAAAAGATCGAACCCGGCGTTGCAGAAGGCCGATATGGAGTGGAACAAGGAAAACCACAGCCCCCGCCCCCAACCAAATTCCGGCACGAAGCGCGTCGCCAGCAGCACCGCTCCGGCGGCCTCGAAGATGAGGGTGCCGAGGAAAAGCCGCCGCACCATCTGGGCAACGCCCGCGTAGCTGTCATTGCCCGCGGCCTGCATCAGCATCCGGGTGTCGGCCAGGCTCGTCCTTTTGCGCACCACGGAGAAAAACCCCGTGATTATGGTCATGGCGCCAAGGCCGCCCGTCTGAATAAGCAGAAGGACGATCACCTGTCCGAAAAGACTCCAATGTCCCGCGGTGTCCACCACCGCGAGTCCCGTGACGCACGCCGCCGAGGTTGCGGTAAAAAGGCAGTCCACAAAACCCGTCCAGCCGCCGTCCGCGGAGGAGAGGGGCGTCATAAGTATAAGCGCGCCCGTGAGGATTATCCCAAGGAAGCTCAGGACAATGAGCCTCACAGGGGTGGCCCAACGTTTTTTGGCCCGCATGAGGTCGCCTCCCGAAGGAAAAAATACCAGTTTATTTTATACCATAAACGAAAAATGTCAAGTCCGCATCTCCCCGTCCCGTATTTTTCCGGGGCTTTTTTTGCAAAAGGGCTTGAACGGATCCAAAAATGTGATAAAATCATCCTGTAATAAAGTATTTACGGAGGATATAGCCATGTCCGCAAAAAAGACGATCGTTTCCCGGAGTCAACGCGATCCCGCGTCCCTATGGAGCATTGAGGATCTTTTTCCAGGCGACGAGGCATGGGAGAAGGAGTTTGACGCCTGCCAGTCTATTCCCGGCGAGGCGGCGGCCTACCGGGGGCGTCTCGGTGGATCCGCAAAGACGCTTCTGGAATTTCTTCAGCTCAGCGAACAGACCGAGGAACGGCTCGACCCGGTTTTTTCCTATCCCATGCTACGGCACGACGAGGACACCGCCGATCCCGGCCATCAGGCCATGGTGGGCAGGCTTCGGAGCTTCATGGTGAAGCTGGGTTCCGCCACGGCCTTTGAGGGGCCGGAGCTGAACGCCATACCCGAGGAGACGCTGGAGCGGTTCTACGCGGAGGAGCCGGGGCTTGAGAAGTACCGCCGGTATCTGACCCGCGCCCGCCGCGACCGGGAGCACGTGCTCAGCCAGCCCGAGGAGGATCTGCTGGCCGCCTTCGGGCAGGTGGCGCAGGGCCCGTCCCATATCTTCAACTCCTTCTCCGACGCGGATATGAAATTCCCCGCGGCCCTTGACAGCGACGGCGATACGCACCCCGTCACCCACGGCAGCTACATAGCCCTCATGTCCGGCGCCGACAGGACGCTCCGCCGGAACGCCTTTCACTCCCTTTACCACACTTACGACAGCTTTAAAAACGCCGTTGCGGCCATGCTCAACGCCGAGGTACAGAAAAACGTGTTCCGCGCCCGCGCCAGGAAGTACGATTCCACGCTGCAGTCGGCGCTGTTCCCCTCGGAGATCCCCGAGAGCGTGTACCACAACCTCCTGGAGGCGGTGCATCAGAACCTGGATAAGATGTACAGGTATATGTCCATACGGAAAAAGGCCATGGCCCTGGACGAGCTGCATATGTATGACGTCTACGCCCCCATGCTGCCCGAGGCCGGTCAGGTCGTCCCCTTCGAGGAGGCCAAAAGCTGGGTGCTGGAGGCCGCGAAGGTCTACGGCGAGGACTATTGCCGCGTCCTCCGCTCCGCCTTTGACGGGCGCTGGATGGACGTATATGAAAACGAGGGGAAGCGCTCCGGGGCCTATTCCAGCGGCTGCCGCGTACACCCCTTTGTGCTTCTGAATTACAACGACGACCTGGACAGCGCCTTCACCCTCGCCCACGAGATGGGCCACGCCATGCACTCATACCTCAGCGCCAGCTCCCAGCCGACGGTCTACTCCAGCTACGTGCTCTTTGTGGCGGAGGTCGCCTCCACCTGCAACGAGGCCATCCTCATGCGCAGCCTGCTGGCCCGCACGGACGACAAGCGCCGCCGCGCCGTGCTGATCAACTACTTCCTCGAGCAGTTCCGCACGACCCTCTACCGCCAGACCATGTTCGCGGAATTTGAGCTGAAGATCCACACTCTGGCCGAGCGGGGCGAGGCCCTGACGGCCAAGACCCTCTGCGACATATACGCCGACCTCAACCGGCTCTATTACGGCCCGGACGTGGTGGTGGACGACGAGATCGCCATGGAGTGGGCGCGGATCCCCCACTTCTACCGCCGGTTCTACGTCTACCAGTACGCCACCGGCTTCTCCGCCGCCATGGCCCTGTCAAACCGCATCCTCACCGGCGGGGAGGAGGCCGTGAAGGACTACCTGAGATTCCTCTCCGGCGGCTGCTCCACCGACCCCGTGTCCCTTCTGAAGATCGCCGGCGTGGATATGAGCACCCCGAAACCCGTAAACGACGCCCTGACCCTCTTCGGCGAGCTTCTGGACGAGATGGAAACGCTCCTGGCCTGAAACCAGGGCAGGATAGGCCGCCCTCCCCTTTTTTAAGCGTCAAAAAGCGGGATCGAGATCCCGGAAGAGCCTCGCGTCGTCTCGCAGCCCCGGACGGACGCTCCCGCGAGGCTTTGTATACTGTTCGAGGACGTCCCTTCCGGGGCGTCCTTAACCCGTTGACAAAGGCTATGCCTTTGCCAACGGAAGAAATTTGCCGATCCCCTCCATGCACTTCGTACACTCCGGGGATCTAAAAGGGGCAAATTTCGACGTACATGCCGCCGAAATTTGCATAAAATTTTTTTCGCGCCTGCAGGCGCGAAACTCCGCGAGGCTTTGTATACAGTCTGAGGACGTCCCTTCCGGGGCGTCCTCAACTTTTTTCTCACCTGATATTTAAAAGAAAGGCGCCTCCCGGGGCGCGGGGCTTTTATACCCCGCGGGAAGGGCGGCGAAAGGCCGGCGCGGAAGTCCAATATATGGTTACATCCCCGCATTATATCACCTGGAAGATATAGAACTTCAGGTACTCCGTCTCCGGCACGTTCCAGAGGATAGGGTGATCGGGCGCCTGCTTGCGAACCTCCACCTCCCTGAGCTCCCGATCCGCGTCCCGGGCGACCTGACGGAGCATCCTCTCAAACTGCTCCATGGGCATGAAGTGGCTGCAGGAGGCCGTGGCCAAATACCCGCCCCGGGGCAGGAGCGACATGGCCCGGTAGTTGATCTCTCGGTAGCCCCGGTAGGCGCTGTCCGCGGTGGCGCGGGACTTGGTGAAGGCCGGCGGATCCAGGATCACAAGGTCATAAGCGCGCCTCCTGTCCGCGCACAGCCGAGGCAGCAGCTCAAAGACGTCGGCGCAGACCACGTCGATCTTCTCCGAAAGGCCGTTGCGCGCGGCGTTTTTTCTCGCCATCTCCGCCGCCGTCTCCGACACATCCACGGCCGTCACGTGCTCCGCCCCGCCCAGGGCGGCGTTGAGGGCGAAGGAGCCGGTGTGGGTGAAGCAGTCCAGCACGCGCCTGCCTCGGGCGACGCGGGCCACGGCGGCGCGGTTGAACTTCTGATCCAGGAAAAACCCGGTTTTCTGGCCGTTTTCCACGTCCACCGCGTAAACTATGCCGTTTTCGCGGATCTCCGTCGCGGCGCTCTCCGGGCACGTCTCGCCGGGCAGGCCGTACCAGCCCTTATACTGTTCGAGTCCCTCAAGGGAGCGGGCCGTCAGGTCGTTGCGCTCATAGACGCCGCGAATCTCCTGCCCGTCCTCCCGCAGGATCTTGACGATCAGCGGGAAAATGACATCCTTGAGCCTTTCCATCCCGACGGAGGCTGTCTGCACGGAGAGAAGGTCGTTGAACCGGTCCACCGTGAGGCCGGGAAAGCCGTCCGACTCCCCGAAGATGACCCGGCAGGCGGAAAGCTGGCCGCCCATGACGGCCTTGCGGTACTCCCAGGCGTAGCGCACGCGCCTCTCCCAGAATGCCTCGTCAAACCGGTCGTTGGCGTTGCGGGACACGATGCGGACGCGGATCTTGCTCTCCTTCGACAAAAACCCGGTGCCCAGATACTTGCCCTTCGGCCCCAGAACGTCCGTCAGCGCCCCGTTTTCCACATCCTCCGGCTGGGAGGCCACATCCGAGGCGTAGATCCAGGGGTGGCCCGTCCCGGCCCACCGTTCGCCCTTTTGCGTCACAACGACTTTCGGATGCGCTCTCTCCGCTTTCATTGGATCACCGCCCTTTTTCAGTAAGGTGACGGGAGCCGCCAAGAGGCGGCCCCCGTTCAAATTAAAACAGGCGAAAAAGAAACATCATCAAAAGGACAAATCCGCCCAGCGCCAACACGGCGGGCAAGACCAGCGTGAAGAGGGCCGCGATCAGCATGGCGGGTAAATCCCCCTTCTCCAGCTTCTCCCTCTCCTCCTCGGGGACGGGTTTTACATCCCTGAGATGCTTCAACCGGCTGAAAAGTGACACGATCCTGCTCCTTTCGGTAATGTCACGCCCACGCGGCCGCCATCCGCCGGACAGCGGGACGTTCAGCCGCGGGCCTGCCCCGTGGTGGTCTTAATGTCGCCGAGATACGACCCGTCAGGGGCGAGCTTCGGCCCGTTGTAGTGGCAGGCGCAGAAGTGGCCGGGCTCGACCTCCTTCAGCTCCGGGCACACGCGGGAGCACTTCTCGGTGGCCATGTAGCACCGTGTGTGGAATTTGCAGCCCGTGGGCGGCTTGATGGGGCTGGGGATGTTGCCCTCCAGAGTGATGCGCTCCTTGGAGGCGGAATCCGGGTCGGTGGTGGGAATGGCGGACAGCAGCGCCACGGTGTAGGGGTGGCGGGGATCCCGGAAGATGGTCTCGCTGTCGCCCAGCTCCACCACGTTGCCCAGGTACATGACGCAGATGCGGTCGGAGATGTACTTTACCACGCTCAAATCGTGGGAGATGAACATATAGGTCAGGTTCTGCTTCTCCTTCAGCTCCTGCAGGAGGTTGATGATCTGGGACTGGATGGACACGTCCAGGGCGGAGACACACTCGTCGCAGACGATGAACTTCGGCTGGACCGCCAGGGCTCTGGCGATGGCCACGCGCTGGCGCTGGCCGCCGGAGAACTGGTGGGGATAGCGGTGGAGCATATACTCCTGAAGTCCGCACTCCTCCATGGTCCTGACGATGTGCTGGCGCATCTTGTCCGAGCCGTGCTTATAAAACTTGTGGGTCAGCAGGCCCTCCTCAATGATCTGCCCGATGGTCATGCGGGGGTTCAGGGAGGAGTAGGGGTCCTGGAAGATGATCTGCAGATCCTTGCGGAAAAGGCGCATCTCGCTGTACTTGAGGCGGCTCAGGTCGATGCCCTCGTCCCGCATGGCCTCGTACTTGTCGAACTCCGGATCGCCCTTGTGGGAGGTACGCAGGGCGTCCAGCTCCCCGGTGATCTGATCGCACGCCTTCTGGCAGGCGTCCACCACCGCCCTGGCGGCGTCCACGGAGGGCTTCAGGGAGTCGGCCTTGCGCTTGGCCTTGGGGTCGCTCCCGGCGGCGTCGGCGGCGGCGTCATACTCCAGCTTCACCGCGTTATACTTCTCGCGGGCGGCCTTGCGCTTGAGGTTGGCCTCGTGCTCCCGCAGCAGAAGCTCGCAGCCCTTCTGCTCGTCCACGGCGAAGAAGCCGCCCAAAATCTTCACGATGTTGTTAAGGCAGGTCTCCTCCTCGCATCTGGCAAGGGTCTGCTCCTGGAGAGTGTAGAAGTCCGCCTTGTCCTCGCCTCCGGCCTCCTCCACCTTTTTCGCCTTTTCGGCGGCCTTCTGGCTGGCCTTGTGGAGGGCGGCCTTGTACTTGTGCAGGTCCTTTATGGTCTTGCGCACATACTCCGGCGCCGCGTCGGCGAGGGTCGAGCCGTAGTACATGGTGGTTCCGGCGGTCTGGGGATAGAGCTGCAGCAGCACGCGCCCGAAGGTGGACTTGCCGCAGCCGGACTCGCCCACGACGCCCAGGGTCTCGCCCTCGTAGATGTCCAGGGAGATGTCCTCGTTGGCGCGGACGTAGAGCTGCTCCTTCTGGAAGATGGAGGACTTGGCGACGGGGAAGTACTTCTTCAAATTACTTATTGACAGTAATTTTTTTGTGCTGTTCACTTGTCCTCACCTCCTTTTCCGGGTAGAAGCATCTGATATACTGGTTGTCGCCGAACTTCTGAAGCTCCGGCTCCTGCTCCAGGCATTTCTGCGTGGCGTAGGGGCAGCGGGGCGCGAACTTGCAGCCCTTGGGCAGGTCCAGCGGGTGGGGGACGACGCCCTGAATGGGTTCCAGCTTCTCGCCCTTGCTGTCCAGGCGCGGGATGGACTTCATCAGTCCCTCGGTGTAGGGGTGGGAGACGGCGTTGTTGGTGAAAATGACCCGCGCGGGGGCCTGCTCCACCACCTGGCCGCAGTACATGACGGCCACGTCATCGGCCATCTCGTTGATAACGCCCAGGTCGTGGGTGATGAAGATGATGGCCGTGCCCTTCTCCTTCTGAAGCTGGTTCATGAGCTTGAGGATCTGGGCCTGAATGGTCACGTCCAGGGCCGTTGTCGGCTCGTCGGCGATGAGGATCTTGGGCTTGCACGCCAGGGCCATGGCGATCATGACGCGCTGGCGCATACCGCCGGAGAGCTGGTGGGGGTACTGCCTGATGACGGCCTCCGGGTTGGGGATCTGCACGTCATAGAGCATCTTCAGGGCCTCCTGATGGGCCTGCTTTTTGTTCATGCCCTGGTGGATCATCAGCGGCTCGGAGAGCTGCCGGTCCACGGTGAACACGGGGTTCAAGCTGGTCATAGGCTCCTGGAAAATGACGGAGATGGCGTTGCCCCGGATGTGGTACATCTCCTCGGTGGAGATCTTCGTCAGGTCCTTGCCCTCGAAGAGGATCTCGCCGGACTCGATGTAGCCGTTGGCGTCCAGCAGCCGCAGGATGCTCATGGCGGAGACGGATTTGCCGGAACCCGACTCGCCCACGATACCGATGGTGCGGCCCGGATCCAGGGAGTAGGATACGTCGTTGACGGCCTTGACGATGCCGTTTCTTGTTTTGAAGAAAGTCTTGAGATGCTTGACCTCAAGCAGGTGATTGGTGTTTTCCGCCATTATTTCTCCACCTCCGATTTCGGGTCAAGAACGTCTCTCAGCGTATCGCCGATAACGTTGATGCAGATGACGACGATGGAAAGGAACAGTGCCGGGAAAGCCCATCTCCACCAGTAGGACTGGATGACGAGGGCGTTACGGGCGCCGTTGAGCATATTGCCCCATGTGGGGCGGGGGAGCTGGACGCCGAAGCCCAGGTACGAGAGGCTCGACTCGGTAAGCATACAACCGGCGAAGTCCAGGGTCAGCGTCACCAGGATGACGGAAATGATGTTGGGCAGGATGTGCCGGAACGCGATCCTCTTCTCCTTCACGCCCATGGCGCGGGCGGCGGAGACAAACTCCTTCTCGCGTTCCGCCAGGATCTGGCCACGGACCATGTGGGCAAGGCCCGTCCAGCTCAGAAGCCCCAGGATCACCATGATAATAAGGATCCTCGTATTCTCCTGAAGGTTCGACGCCTGCAAAATGACCGAGAGCACCAGCGCGAAGGGCAGGAACGGGATAGAGCCGCAAATTTCGGTGAAGCGCATCAGCAGCATATCCGCAAGCCCTCCGAAGTAGCCGGAGATGCACCCGATGATGATGCCGATGATAGTGGAGATAATGACGGCCACAGCGCCGACGGTCATGGTCATTTTACCGCCGTTCATAAGGCGGATGAACACGTCGCGGCCCATTTCGTCCGTCCCCATAAGGTAGCCCTTCAGGCCCCACGCATCCACCAGCTTGCCGTCCTTATAGGCGTAGTTCTGGAAGCCGCTGGCAAACACCTGGTCGACAGCGCCGGACTTGGTGAGCGCCGAGGGCACCTCGCACTGGTTGCGGTAGTTCTGGCCAAAAGCGTACACGCGGCCCTGCTTTGTGAGGATGGTGTAGTGCCGCGTCCCGCCGGAGATCTTCTCGATCTCATCCCCTTCGGGGATCTCAGGGATCGGGTTCCTCATGCCGGAGACGATCACGTCGCCGTCCTCTGTGACCAGGGCGATGGAGCTGCCGGTGGCGGCAATGTCCACCAGCTTCCGCCCGGCAATGATCTCGTTGATGTCCTTGGTGGTGGAGGCCCCAGTGACGGGATCGGTGGTCATGATGGAGTTAAATTTCGTGGATTTTCCGGGAACGAACACGCCGTTGACGTCGATGGCGTAGATGCCGTCGTTGGTGAAGGCGATTTTGGCAAGCTTCGCCTCGTTGTTGTTATACTTGATCACGGAGCTTAAATTGGTGGCGGCGATGCCCTCGTTGCCCCAGGCATAGAGGGTCCCGTCATTCATAAGGATGGCGGAGATTTGGTTGCCGCAGATAAGCTGCTTCACCTGAGAGGCGTCGATGGTGCCGTTGAGAAGCTCGTCCGGCTCCTTCCGGGCGGCGGCGATCATGGTGCCGTCCAGACCGTACTGGCCCACGTCGTAAGCGCCCCAGCAGTAGACGTGTCCGTCCTCGCTGATGGCGACGCAGTGGTCAGAACCGGCGGCCACATGGACGATCTTGCTGTTTTTGACCTCATCCGGGATATTGAGGACGTTGATCTTCTCGTTTCCGGCGGTGTTGGGGTTGAAGCCCCACATATAGACGTTGCCGTCAGTGGACAGGCCAATGGTGAAGGTCCCGCGGGAGGAGATGTCCACCGCGCCGTCCTTCATGTCGGAGGGGACCTTCAAAAAGCTCATGGTGGGAGCCACGTTGGGGTGGAGCATTTCCGCGCCGGCCTCGGTCAGGTCCACAGGCTCGATGGCCGAGCCGATGAACACAAAGGCGAACATACACACCAGCACCACCACGGCCACAACCGCCACAGGGGTATGGAAGAACCGCTTAAACGCCAGCTTACCGGGGCTGTCGTACCGCTCGTCCTTCACGGACTTGCTGGCGCCCATAAACATACGGGAGAGCCACCCGCCCTTTTTTGCGGCGGGGGCGGGTTTTGTAGATGTACTCATAGCTTTTCCTCCTCCCGTCACTTATTGACGCGCACACGCGGATCGGCAAGGCCGTAGGCGATGTCGATGATCAGGTTGCCGATGAGGCCCATTGCCACATAGAACATCTGGAGCAGCAGGACCACTTCAAAGTCCTTGGCGTTCAGCGACTCGATGTAGACGCGCCCGACGCCGTTGATGCCGAAGATGTTTTCAATGACCACGGAGCCGCCGAAGATGCCCATGAACCAGCCCACCACCAGGGTGATGATGGGGATGAGGGCGTTGCGGAAGGCGTGGGAGTAAATGACCACCTTTTCCCGCAGGCCCTTGGCCCGCGCTGTCCTGATGCAGTCAAGGCTCAGCGCCTCGGTCATGGAGGCGCGCACATACCTTGTCATGCCGCCCAGGGAGGAGAATGTCATGACGATCAGCGGCAGGGCCATATAGTACATTCTGTCTTTAAATTCCGCCCAGCCCGTGTAGTTTGAACCCGGCGTCTTCATGCCGGAGACCGGGAACCACTTGAGCAGGATGGCAAAAAGCCAAATGAATATGATGGCCGTGATAAAGGACGGTATACTGTACCCCACGATCGTGCCGATCTGGATGGCCGTATCCCTCTTGCTCCCGCGCTTTACGGCGCAGAAGATGCCAAGCGGGATAGTGATGCCAAGTCCCAGAATGGTCGCGAAGATGTTGATGAATACCGTATTCACCATCGGCGTCTTTAAAACGTCGATGACCGGCCTGTCATATGTATAGCTGTAGCCAAAGTTCCCCTGGAAGATTCCGTTGTATTTCCCGTCGATGGGACCGATCCCTATCCAGCCCATATAGCGGACAAGCATGTTCTGGTCGGTGCCAAGCTGCCGCCTCAGCTCCGCCAGCTTCTGTTCGTAGAGCTGTTGAGCGTTGGGGTTCCCCTTGTACGCGGTCTTAAACGGTTCCGCCTCGGTCACCGCCCGGTCGTAGGGGATCATGGTATATACAAGGAACATCAGAAGGGAGAGTATGATCATGACCAGCAGCATATAGCCGAAACGCTTAAGTACATATCTGCCCATAGCCTGCTCCCTCGCTTTCAATGAATTTAACGATTTGAAGTTTTTTAATTCCAAAATGGGGCAGCCGTATTTGGCTGCCCCATCCTCAGGTTTTTAGCCTTCTATATGGATCGTTCGCGTTCCAGCTCAATAACCCTTGACGTTGGCGTACAGGATCGCGCTCGCGGGGCCAAAGAACGGGCTGGTCTCGAAGTTTTCAATGTTGGCGTTGTACACGTCATAGTAGTAGTTGGAGTACAGGGGAACCTCAGGCATGAGCTCGTTCCAGCGCTCGATAAAGGCCATCCACCACTGGTTGTACTCGTCCTCGGTCTGGGCGTTGTACACCATGCCGAAGGACAGGTAGTCCATGCCCAGCTTGTCGCCGGAGGCGGCAACCGCGTCCTCATAGCTCAGCTTCTCGGCGGTCTCGTCATAGGGGAAGGCCAGATCGTAGGGATCGATGACCTTGTCGCTGGAGTAGTCGGCCCAGTCGGGGGTGGTCCTCCACCAGTAGGACTGGTCATACACAGCGCTGTTAAAGCCGGTGGCCAGGTTGTACATGCCGTAGGTGGGGGTGCCCAGGTAGCCCATGGAGGGGTCGCGGTAGATGTTACCGGTCAGGGTGGTGAAGTCGCCGATGGTGGCGCGGATGACCATGCCGGCGGCGGCCAGGTCGGTGCTGTTGGCCAGGGACTGGCTCAGCAGTTCGGTGACGGGGCTGTTGTTGGAGCCGAACCAGTTGATGACCAGGGGCATGTAGTACTCGCCGTTGATCTCCACGGTCTTGTACTCCACGCCGTCGGTGTTGGCCACGGAGGCGTAGGTCTTGTTGCCCGCGTCGTTGCCGAAGATGTCCTTGGCGTTGGCCTCTTCCTCGGTCAGCTTCTTATAGCGGACGGCGTCCACGCCGGTGGCGCCGGCCACATAGGGCTCGCCCTTGGAGTTGTAGATCCAGCCGCCGTCCTCCAGGACCTTGATGGCGTTGTCGGGGGAGAAGGAGTAGTCGATCAGCTCGATGTCGTCCTTCACGGCCTGCCACATGTCAAAGTCGGGGCTGTAGGGGCCGTCCACGACCACGCCGTAGCCGCCGGTGAAGGCCTGGCAGAAGGCGGCGCGGTCAAGCAGATAGGCGACGGCCTGACGGACTTCCTGGAACATGGTGGGGCCGAAGTCGCACTCAAACTCGATCTTGCCGTAGCCGGCCCGCTGATAGTGGGTCTCGGCGAAGTTGACGCCGTCCACGACCTCCAGGGCGGCCTTGGTCTCCTCGCCGCCGGTGATGGCGCTCAGCACGTCAACGCCGCCGCTCTTCAGCTGGTCCAGCTGGGTCTCCGGGATGATCTTCACGTAGACGATGGTCTCGATGGAGGGCTTCTGTCCCTCGAAGTTGCCCTTATACTCAGGGTTGAGGGTCAGGGTCGCGGTCTTGGTGCCCTCGTCCCACTCGGAGACGACATAGGGGCCGGAGAAGGGATACTTGGTCAGGTCGTAGCGGTTGTCCGCGATCTCGGCGGCCTTCACATAGTCTTCACCGTTCTTCTCATAGAAGTTGTCGGACAGGTAGCAGCCGTTGCCGTCGTCCTGGACGGTGACGCCCTCGCCGGTGAGCAGGCCCATGGGATAGGGGCTGAAGCCGCCGTAGGTGAAGGCGTAGTAGTAGGGATAGTAGTCGGAGCTGACGGTCACCTCAAAGGTGTAGTCATCCAGCATACGGATGCCGGAGAACTCCTTGGTGCCGGTCTCAGAGCCGGGGCCGGTGTAGGCGTGGAAGTCATTGTAGCCCACCAGGGACTGGCCGCCAGAACCGGGCAGGCCGGCGCCCATGGCCACGGGGCTGCCGAGGGCCAGGGTGGGGGCCACGTAGTTCTGGGCGGTGATGGGGCTGCCGTCGGAGAAGGTCAGGCCCTCGTTGATCTTGATGCGGATGGTGTAGGTGCCGTCCTCATTCTCGGTCTCGGTGTGCTCGGCCACGGCGGTCTCGTTCCACACATAGGCGCCGCCCTGGTTGCTCTCCTGGGTGGAGTAGCCCGCGGTCAGGTTGTTGATGTCGATGTCGGACGCGCCGGCGGAGCTGCCGCCCCAGCCGGGATAGCGGAAGTCACCGCTCAGGTCGGTGGAGCTGCCCAGGATCACACGGTTGGGAAGGGTGGGAGCGTCGTTGCCGCCCTGGCTGTCGTCGCCGCCATTGTCGACGATCTCGCCGCCTTGGTTGTCATTGCCGCCCTGCTGCTCATCGCCGTTGTTGTTGCAGGCGACAAGAGCCAGGCACATGACCAACGCGAGCAAGAGGCAAAGAAGCTTGGTCTTTTTCATTTGGTTTTTTCCTCCTATAAAATTTTATTTTAAAATGCAGCGTCGAAATATGTACCGAATGTTGCACTTTAAAAATCTGCATTTTCAAAAAGGGCAGACTGCAAAAACCTCAACCGGGAGCGCTTTGTCGGGAGCGGCGTTTTCCCCTCATCTGCTTACAGGGCGTTCTCATCCCCGCGGCGCGGGGATGCCGAACAGGGGCCCCTGTTCGGACTTTTTCCTTTTTTGAATAAAGGAATTATAACACACACTTCGCCAACATACAAGAAAAAGTTTTTAACCAATTTTAATAAATTTTTGCAAGTCCGGAAGATTTTTCGGTCCGATTGCCCAAAAACGCCATTTTTCCCGTCATGTTTGCCCAATGCGCGGGTGAAGTTCGCGAAAATTTTGTAATGTCGCACAATCTCCCCAATTATATTGACTTTTTAATCAGGTTGACGTATAATTTTTATGTTTAATGATAATTCCCCAATATATGGTGTGAATGGCACGCGCCGGCCCAATATATTTTGCGCGCATCTCTTACATAGTATCATATAAACTGGAAGAAACAAGGAGGAATCATTATGCGCGTCTGTCCCAATTGTCAGGAGCCTGTGGGGGACGACCCTTTCTGCCCCAACTGCGGGTGCAGGCTGCCGGACGCCGAGCCTGATTCGGCCCCCGGCCCTAATCCCCCGGCGGCGGGACCCGAGTCGCCCGTGGTATCCGAATCCGCCGCGAATCCCGAACCCGCCCCCGCGCCGGAGCCTACGCCCTTTACGCCGGGTTTTGCTCCTCCGGCTCCCCCCCAGCCGCCCAAGGCCGGAGTAAAGCTTCCCGTAAGCGGCAAGCTCATTGCCATCTGCGCCGCGGCCCTGGCGGCCGTCGTATTGCTGGTCATCCTTGTGTGGCCCAAGTCCGCGGTGGCGAAGTTTGAGGATTATCAGCGCGGCAAGATCATCGATCCGGCGCTTGACATGGCTGTGGAGGCGCTGAGCGGCGCCCGGGACGCCAAGATCAAGACAGACCTTACGCTTACCGCCGATGTGGACGACAGGGCGATATCCCGGATCCTGGACGACTCGTCCGTGGAACTGAAGCTTGATATCAAAAAGAACAGGCTTATCGCCAACATGGCCCTCAACTTTATGGGCAGCGAGGTAATGTCCGGCAGTCTCACCTATGACGACGGCAAGATAGGCTTCCAGCTGCCCGAGGCGGACGACAACTACTATGTCCTTGACCTGGCGACCATGATGGAGGAGCTGTCCAACGGACGGGTGACGGATTTCGAGAGCCCGGACATTACGGCCAAGGATCTGCGGAAGATACTCGACAAGTACATAGACGAAATCTTTGACACCGTCAACAAGGACAATCTCAAGGTGGAGAAGGACGAGACCGTGAAATACGCGGTTCTCCGCGGCCGTTTTGAGGGTACCGTCTACACCTTTAAGCCCAGCGCCTCCGACGTGGAGGATCTTATTAACCGCATCGCCGACAGGCTTGAGGGCGACAAGAAGCTCCGCGACGTCCTGGTGGAGATAAGCGCCCTTTCCGGCGAGGAGATCTCCAAGGATGAGGCCCAGGGCATGCTGGAGGACGCCGCCGACCAGCTCCGGGACAACGCCAAGGACGCGGGCCGCGCCGTCAAGGCGGCCGGATTTGAGTGGGTCCTCGCCATGGACGGCAAGGAGATCCGTTCCCTGACCATAACCGCCGGTGACGAGACTTACGGCATCGAGACAGACGGCAGCCTCAAGCGCGGCATGGATCTGGCCCTCTATTTGGAGGACGACTGGGGCGTGGAAACTCAGCTTGAGGGTTCTGTAAAGCGCGACGGCAAGGAGATCGAGGGCAATTTGTCCATCCCCGACGCCATGGATCTGGATTTTGAATTCGACCTGGGCGACGTCTCCCCCCTTGGGATCCCCCACGGAAGCTACCGGCTGTCTGTTGAGGACTGGTATGACACCTACGTCTTTGACCTTGATGTCGACGACGCCAAGGGCGGCACGAACCACATCCTCACCATACATGACGACCCCTTCGACATCGGCGCGGACGACCTGGAGCTGACCCTCTTCGCATCCAAAAAGGGCACCGCCAAAAAGCCCAAGGACAAGGGTACGGACATCTCCGACTACAGTGCCAGCGAGCTTGGCGACCTCTTCTCGGAGCTTGGCGAGGCTCTGGGCAGCGAGCTTGCCGGAGAATTCGGGGACTACCTCTTCTGATGGCAGCGGACAGCGCAAAAGCAGCCGCGTCGCTGCTGAACGCGGAAAAAAGCTTTGGAAAGCAACATGTCCTGGGCCCTGTGAGCCTGGACGTATACCCCGGGGAGCTCCTTATGATCCGGGGACGGAACGGCGCGGGCAAGTCAACGCTCCTGTCCGTTCTGGCCGGTGTGACGCGCCCCGACGCCGGGGAGCGCAATATCGCCCCGGCCGTCAGGGGCCGCGTGGCGCTGGTACCCCAGGAACTGAGTCTCTACGAGACGCTGACGTGCGAGGAAAATTTGAAATTTTGGGGGCTGGCCTCTGGCCTGCCCCCTCGTGCCATCCGGGCGAGAACACGGTGGCTCCTGCGCGAACTCGGGCTTGAGGACAAGGGCCGCGAGCCCGCCGGCTCCCTGTCCGGCGGCATGAAACGCCGGCTCCATTTGGCCACGGCCCTGATGGATACGCCCGGACTTCTGCTGCTGGACGAACCCACCGTGGGAGCGGATGAAAACTCGGCCGCCGCGATACTCCATATGCTCCGGCACTTCAAGGCCCAGGGCACGGCCATCGTCATGGTGACCCATCTGCCCCGGGATCTGGAGGAGGCCGACCGTATCGTCACACTGGAGGGCGGCCTTATCGCGGGGGAGGGAGCCTGATGGGCGCGCTTTGCTCCTGTATTTACAAGGATATAAAGCTATTCTTGCGCGGCGCCGGGGTTTTGGCGCTTATTTTGCCCCTTCTCCTTCTGCCCGTAATGAAATATGCCGCGGCGGATCTGGACGCGGGCCTTGTGGAGAGCTTCCCCATCGCCGTAAGGGATCTGGACGGCACCCTCATGTCCCGTTCCCTTATTTCACAGCTTCGGAAGGTGGAGCTTTTCTCTGAGGTGTGCGTTCTGGAAGAGGGCGAGACGGACGCCGAGGCCATTGCCGGCGGCGCCGCGGCCGTGGCCACCATACCGGAGGATTTCTTTTTCGACCTCTACGACATGGCCGAATGCCCGGTGGATGTGACGCTCAGCACGGACGACCGGCTGGACAGCGCCCTTTTTGAGTCGATTTTTACCTCCGTCATGGGCATTATCCGGGCCAATCACGCCTCCGCCCTGGGGGTGTACACCTTTGTCTATGGGGAACTTGACGACAACCTCATCCGTCGGCTCCGTGCGGAGACGGGGGACAGGCTGGTGCTGGATGCCCTTGGCCGGCAGCGGGTCTTTGACGCGCCGGCGGCGGTCTCGGACGCGGCGGGAGCGTTGACGAGGCGGCTGTCCGCCGGCGTTTTGTCGGTGTTGGCGCTGTTTTTTGCCCTGACCGGCGCGAAGAATCTTCCGGAGGAGCGCAGGCTCGGGGTGATACCCCGGTTTCGCGCCGCCGGAGGCGCGGCGTGGCCGTTTTTGGTCTCAAAGCTTTTGACGGTGTGGCTTCTGTCCCTGCCCGCCCTGGCGTTGACATCGCTTCTGGCGGGTGTGGGCTTTCTGTATGTGCTGCCGCTTTACTCCCTGCTGCTGGCGGCGGCTTTCGCTCTGACAGTTTTTCTTTCGTCTGTCTGCCGCGACGCGGCGCGGACGCAGCGGCTCGGAGGCGCGGCGATCCTGCTGTCCCTGGCTCTCGGAGGTACGCTTTACCCGGCGCTCTCCCCCGCGCTCGCGCGGCTCACCCTGCCCGGGGCGGCCTCCCAGGCCCTTGAGGCCGTCGCCGCCGGTCTGCCCCTCGGGCGGACGCTGGCGCTTCTTTGGCCGATCTACGTTCGTATCGCGCTTTTCACCGCTCTGTCGATTCTGCCCGTCAGGCATTGGGCCGCGCGGATCCTCGCTCCGGCCCATCGGCGGGGAACCGCGTCCGGGCCGGAGGATGCGTCCCCCCGCCGGAGCGGTTTTTTTGCCCGCACAGCCGGCCTTTCCGCCTTTCGGCTCCGTCAGCTCACCGGCGGCCCCGGCGCCGCGGCGGTACTGGCTGCCGCGGCCCTTATCTGTGGCCTTGCCGCTTCGGCGAGACCCGAGAGCGCTGGGAAATTAAGACTCGCGGTGCAGGATCTGGACGAAAGTCCCGAATCCCGGGAGCTTTTGGAGTATCTCTCCTCCGCCGGCGGGCTTGATATCCGGGAGATGAACGAGGCAGACGCCCGCCTCGCTCTCATACGCGGTGAGCGGGAGGGCCTTCTGACGGTGGGCGAGGGCTACGCCGAGGCGCTGAACGGCGACAGGGACATCCCCCTGCGCTACGATGCCGCGGCCTCGGCGCTTTCGGGACAGGGCGCCCGGGAGATCGTGGCCGGACACGTCGTCGCCCAACTGCGTCGGGCCCAATCGGTCAACGACGCCGGCACGCTTTTGGGGCGTGAGCTGACGGACGCCGAGATTTCACGGCTTTTTGAGCTTACCGACCGGCTCGGCGCGCAGCTTCCCGACCTCTATCGAATTTCGTATTCCGGCGGCGAGCCGGCGGCAGACCCGTTCTCTCCAAGTCCCATGAGCTTTGCCCTTCTGACCGCGCTTTTCGCGCTTCTGACCGCCGCCGCGCCATTGGGGAGCGCGGAGTCCCGGGCGGTTCGTGTCCGGATGGGTTCCATCCCGCGGGGAAAGGCCATGGAGCTTGCGTCGTCCCTGGTGTCGCTGACGGCCTTGGGGTACGCCCTGACGGCGCTGGCGCTTTTGCCCTCAGGCTCCGGGGCGGATTCCTACATCGCCGCGATCCCGGCGGCTTTTTGCTTTGCCGCCCTGTCTCTTCTTCTCGCCCGCCGCGCCGGCGGCGAGGGCCGGGTGGACGCCCTGGCGCCCCTGGCGGCTCTGCTCATCTGCCTTCTGGGCGGGTGCTTCATGGATCTCTCCTCCCTCAGCCCCGCCGCGGCCCGCCTGACGCTCCTCTCCCCGGCGGGACTGGCCTTTGCCGCGCGATCAAGCCCGCCCTGCGCCCTTGCCCTCCTTTTGGAGGGCGCCGCGTTCACCGCACTGGCGGCCCGGGGAAAATAAGGATCCTATAACCCTTTCCGTTAAGGCGACGGGGGTCGAAACTCCCCTTCCATCCATATCCTATAAAATTAAAAGAGACAGAAGCACAGGCTTCCGTCTCTTTTAATTTTAATTATAATGGGTAGTTCGATTTAAAGGGCCGCAAGCTTGGTATCAAGGCTGCTCTTCTTGTGAGCGGCATTGTTCTTGTGGATGAGACCCTTCGCGGCTGCCTTGTCCACAGCCTTGACGGCGACTTTATAGGCGCTCTCGGCCTCACCGCGGTTGCCTTCGGAAACCGCCGCGTCAAACTTCTTCAGAACTGTCCTCAGCTCAGACCTTCCGGCCTTGTTGCGGGCGTTGTTGACCTTGCCAACCAGCACGCGCTTCTTCGCTGACTTGATATTGGGCATTTATCTGGCCACCTCCTCCTATAAAGTCACGGATCCCCGTTTTTATTCGCTCACCGTGCGGAATGGTATTTTATCATCCTTTCAGGAAAATTTCAAGTGGTTTTTTTAATTTTTTATGTTAAGCGTGAACTTTTTTTATTTTTGTGTAAATACTATCCCCAAGGTACTATATATAGGGGGTTTTTTATATGCTATCACGCCGTTCAGACCTGGCCACCGAGGCCAAAAAAATCTGGAGCGAGGACAATCTCACCGACCTTGACGGCGCCGAGGAGCTCGTTACAAACAAGCGCGGCTTCGAGGTCACCACCGTCAACATTACCGGCGATCGGGCCGCCAGCGAGTTATGTAAACCCAAAGGCCGGTATGTGACCATTGAGCTTGGCAAATTTCTCCGCCGGGAGGACGACTCCTTTGAGTCGGGAGCGCAGGTGATCGCGGAAACGCTGTCGGAGCTCTTGGGCGGTGAACCGGGCCCCGTGATGGTGGCGGGCCTCGGAAATCCGGCCATTACCCCGGACGCGGTGGGACATCTGGTGGTAAAGGACACGTTGGTGACCCGGCATCTGCGCCGGCAGATGCCGGAGGCCTTCGCGCAGTTTGGCGATCTGGCCGCGCTCGAGCCAGGGGTCCTGGGCACTACGGGTGTTGAGAGCGTGGACGTCATTGGAGCCGTGGTGCGGGAGGTCAGGCCCCGCGCCCTTATTGCCGTGGACGCCCTGGCCTCCCGCAGCATGGATCGTGTGTGCAGAACGGTGCAGGTCTCCGACACGGGCATTGTCCCCGGTTCCGGCGTGGGCAACGCCCGGGGCGCGCTTTCAAAAGACACTCTCGGCATCCCTGTTATCGCACTGGGCGTCCCCACCGTGGTGGACGCCGTCACTCTGGCCCTCGACGTGGCGAGGGACGCCGGCGTGGAACTTGATCCCGAGGCGTTGCGCGGCAGTAACGGTTCCATGATCGTGACCCCCAGGGAAATTGACTCAAACGTCCAGACCATTTCGAGATTAATGGCCTACGGCATTAATCTGGCGGTACACCGGGGGCTTACGGTTCAGGACGTGGATATGTTTTTGGGGTGACCGCGTTTCCCCCGGTGTTTCACGTGAAACATTTTTCTCCACGCGTCTCACCCCGCGACGGCAAAGCGCAAATGTTTCACGTGAAACATTGATAGGGGGTTGAAATACGAAACGGAATCGATTATAATATGTCCGTCGTTAAAAAGAATTATGGAGGACATAATGGGTAAGATAATCGGGGTGGCAAATCAGAAAGGCGGGGTGGGAAAGACCACAACGGCTGTTAATATGACGTGCGCCCTACACCTTTTAAAGAAAAGCGTACTGCTTGTGGACGCGGATCCACAGGGAAACGCAACCTCCGCCATGGGAGTAGACAAGAACAAAGTCAAAGCCGGAACCTACGAGGTGCTGATGGGCGAGGATTCCGCCGAAGCGGTCGTCAGAACAAAATACGGCGATCTGATGCCCTCCAACAGGGCGTTGGCCGGCGCGCTCATTGAACTTGTGGATATGGACGGGCGGGAATACATATTAAAGACCGTGCTGGAAAAGCTTAAAGAAAGCTACGACTACATTATAATAGACTGCCCGCCGTCACTGGAGCTGCTGACGTTGAACGCCCTCGTGGCCAGCGAGACGGTACTGGTACCGGTTCAATGCGAATACTTTGCCCTGGAGGGGTTGTCAGACCTTATGAGCACAGTCCGGCTTATAAGGAGAAAGCTCAATCCGGGGCTTGACATCGAGGGCGTGGTGCTGACCATGTTCGACTCCCGCACAAATCTGAGCATGCAGGTGGCGGCGGAGGTCAAAAAGTTTTTCAAGGACAAAGTGATGCGCACGGTGATCCCGCGCAACGTCCGCCTCTCCGAGGCGCCCAGTCACGGGAAACCGGTGATGGCATACGACTACGCCTCCCGTGGATCACAGGCATACCTGGCACTGGCGCGGGAGCTGCTGGAGAGAAACGGAAGAGGGGTGAAATGATGGCAAAAGGCTTGGGCCG
Organism: uncultured Oscillospiraceae bacterium; assembly: GCA_947589225.1. Lineage (GTDB taxonomy): Bacteria > Bacillota > Clostridia > Oscillospirales > Oscillospiraceae > RUG626. The sequence goes on from CANQBC010000002.1 coordinate 101,790, forward strand.
AGGCATGGGCGCCCTTTTGGGAGAAGAAACCATGCGGGAGCAGGGCGCGGGAACGGCAAAACTCCCTCTTGCCAAGATAGAGCCGAGGCGGGATCAGCCACGGGAACGGTTTGACCCGGAGAAGATGGAGGAGCTGGCAGAATCCCTCAGGGAGCACGGGATGATACAGCCCATAACCGTGCGTCCCATGGAAGCGGGCTTTTACCAGATCATCGCCGGAGAGAGACGGTGGCGCGCCGCAAGAATGGCGGGGCTAACCGAGGTTCCGGTGAATATCATTGAAGCGGACGACAAAAAGACCGCGGAGCTTGCCATGATAGAAAACCTCCAAAGGGAGGATCTGAACCCGATCGAAGAGGCGCGGGGCTACAAGAAGCTCATGGAGAGTTTCTCGCTGACACAGGAGCAGGTGGCGGAGCGGGTGGGCAAATCAAGGCCCGTTGTAGCAAACGCCCTGCGGCTTTTAAAGCTGTCCGACGCGGCGATAAGGTTGGTGGAGTCCGGGGAGCTCTCTCTTAGCCACGCCAGGGCGCTTCTGGAGCTGACCGACGAGACGGCGCAAACCGAGGCGGCGCGGAAGGCCGTCGAGGAGGGGTTGTCCGTTCGGGAGGTCACTCTGCTTGTAAAGAAGCTGTCCGCAAAGGAAAAACCGCCGAAAGAGAAAAAGAATCCGCGGCTCGGTGAGGATGGCGTGGATTATATGGCGGAGATCGAACGGGATATCGGGCGGCGGCTGGGGCGGCGCGTCAAGATTGACGCGGGAGCCGAAAAGGGCTCCATCACCATAGATTACTACGACAAAGAGGACTTTGAGCGGCTTTGCGCCATGCTGAAGTCAATAAAAGAGGGATAAAAATGGAACTGAAACGAAGAGATTCGGCGGACGGGAACGAGGAGAAGATCAACAGCCCGGCGCCGGAAAACGCGCAGTCCGACAAGAGCGCAAAGAAACGCGAGGCTTCCGTTATAATTTACACGTCGATCCTGTTTCTTGTGGCGCTGGCGTTGATCCTGCTTTCATATTTCATCCAGCAGCGGACTACCACAAAGCTCACCGAGGTAACTACCCAGCACGGGGAATTCTCCGAGCTGGCGCTTCAAAATATCGTGGGACTGCAAAACAAAAACCAGGAGCTCACAAATGAGCTGGACAAGGCCCGGGAGGAGCTGGAGGCCCGGGAGGAGGAGCTGGAGTCGGCACAGGCGTCCCTTGAGCAAATGACCGCTGAAATAGCGGGGCTTGAGCAGGGGGCGGCCGCCGCGAAGATCGAAACGGAGGCGCTTCAGTCCGAGCTTGAGACGCAGCGAAAAAAGACCGAGGCGGTGGGACTTCTGGCCGCGCTGCTGGCGTCGCAAAAAGGCGAGGACACAAGCGCCATCATAGACCAGCTGGACGCGCTCAAGGAATACCTTGACGGGGCATACCTGACCATATATAATTCTTACATCGAGAACAACTGAAAAGAAGGCGCTTTGTATGATAGATATACGGCTTATACGCGAGAACCCCGACCTGGTGCGGGATAACATCAGGAAAAAATTCCAGGACGCCAAGCTGCCGCTTGTCGACGAGGCCATGAGGCTCGACCGGGCCAACCGCGCCGCCATCAACGAGGCCAGCGAGCTGCGGGCAAAGCGCAACAGCCTTTCAAAACAGATCGGTATGCTCATGGGCCAGGCGAAAAAAGACCCCGCCAAGGCCGCCGAGGCCGAGAAGATCAAGGCGGAGGTCAAGGCGGACGGCGAGCGCCTGGCGGAGCTTGAACAGCTCGAGGACAAGTATAAGGCGGAGCTTCGCGCCGTGATGATGCAGATCCCCCAGATCATCGACCCCTCCGTGCCCATCGGGCCGGACGACAGCGCCAACGTGGAGATCCAGCGTTTCGGCGAGGCGAAGGTTCCCGATTTTGAGGTGCCCTACCACACCGAGCTTATGGAGCGCTTCGGCGGCATTGACCTGGACGCCGCCCGCGACGTGGCCGGGAGCGGTTTTTATTATCTCATCGGCGACATCGCACGCCTCCACGAGGCGGTGCTGGCCTACGCCCGGGACTTCATGATCGGCAAGGGCTTCACGTACATGATCCCGCCCTATATGATGCACGGGGCCATCGTGGAGGGCGTCATGTCCCAGAGCGACATGGACGCCATGATGTACAAGATCGAGGGGGAGGATCTCTACCTCATCGGAACCTCGGAGCACTCCATGATCGGCCGGTATATCAACCGGCTCATCCCCGCCGAGACGCTCCCCCACACCCTCACCAGCTATTCCCCCTGCTTCCGCAAGGAAAAGGGATCCCACGGCATCGAGGAGCGGGGCGTTTACCGCATTCACCAGTTTGAAAAACAGGAGATGATCGTGGTCTGCCGCCCGGAGGAGTCCATGGACTGGTACGAGAAGCTCTGGCGCTACTCCGTGGAGCTGTTCAGGAGCATGGACATCCCCGTCCGGCAGCTGGAGTGCTGCTCCGGGGATCTGGCCGATTTGAAGGTCAAATCCTGCGACATCGAGGCGTGGAGTCCCCGCCAGCAGAAGTACTTCGAGGTCTGCTCCTGCTCCAACCTGGGGGACGCCCAGGCCCGGCGGCTGAACATCCGCTTCAAGGACGCGGACGGGAAGATCAGCCTCGCCCACACCCTGAACAACACCTGCGTGGCGCCCCCCCGGATGCTCATCGCCCTTCTGGAGAACAACCTTCAGGCCGACGGAAGCGTGACCATTCCGGAAGTGCTCCGTCCCTACATGGGCGGAAAGGAGAGGCTGGAAAAAGCCCCGGCCGTGTGACCCTTCCGTCACGGGAAAAGCCCGTGGCAGCTCCCCCGAGGGGGAATTTACAAAGGTCTATATTTATATAATTTTTATATAAGGAGGATTTTTAAATGAAAGCGATCTGGAAGATTCTCATTGGTGCGGCGGCGGTAGCGGCGGTGACGCCCTACGAGGTCAAGCGCGACGAGGAGACCGGCGAGGTCAGGATCAAAGCCGCGACCTGGGCCGGTACCTACACCAAAAACGGAGGCGACAGCAACCTCACCCTGAAGCTTCTCCCCGGTCTGAGGAAGGACACCGCGTGCCGGTGCTGTGATGAAGAGTGCGACAGTGGGGACGAGTGCCGCTGCGAGACCGAGGACGAAACCGACTGCATCACGATCGAGGTCGACGACGGCGAGAGTGAGCCCAAGCCAGAGGAATAAAGGAGATCTCAATGAAAAAATTTTTTAAAGAGTTCAGGGAGTTCATAAACAAGGGCAACGTGCTGGGTCTGGCCGTCGGCGTCATTATCGGCGGCGCTTTCAGCACCATCACCACGAGCCTCACCAACGACATCATCATGCCCATCGTGTCCATATTCCTGGGCGGCGTGGATTTCTCCTCCATGACGCTGAAGCTCCCCACCTTCTACAAGCTGGCGGCGGACGCGGCGCCCAACACCCTAAATTATGGCAACTTCATATCCGCCGTCATAAACTTCCTCATCCTGGCCCTGGTGGTATTCTGCATCATGAAGGCTTTCAATTCCGCCGCCGACAAGGCGAAGAAGAAAAAGGAGACGCCCCCGGCGCCTCCCGCTCCCCCCGAGCCCAGCGCCGAGGAGAAGCTGCTCACCGAGATCCGCGACCTTTTGAAGGCGCAGCAGAAATAAGATGCTGGAGGATATTCTTGCCGGGGGCGCAAACGCCCTCGGCATCTCCCTGCCCGAGGGGGCGCTGACACAATACAGGATCTACCTGGACGCCCTGCTCTCGGTGAACGCGGAGTTTAATCTGACGGCCATCGAGGATGAGGATCAGGCGGCGCGCCTCCACTTTCTGGACGCGCTGGGGCTGGCGTCCCGCTTTGACCTGGGGGCGAGCTCCGTCATCGACGTGGGCGCCGGCGGGGGAATACCCGGTCTGGCGCTGAAGATCGCGGCGCCGGACATCCAGCTTACGCTGCTGGACGCCATGGCCAAGAAGGTGGGCTTCCTCTCCGAGGCAGCGGGGCTGCTTGGGCTGCCCGCCCGGTGCGTCTGGGGCAGGGCGGAGGAGCTGGGCCGGGCGCCTGAGTACCGGGAGCGGTTCGACGTGGCCGTGTCCCGGGCGGTGGCAAGGCTCAACTCCCTGGCGGAGCTGTGTATGCCCTTTGTGAAGGTGGGCGGGCACTTTTTGGCCATGAAGGCCGCGGACTCGGACAGCGAGATCGCGGAGGCGGAGACCGCCGTTGAAAAGCTGGGCGGAAGGCTTGCTGATATACGGGAATACACCATACCGGGGACGGACATTATCCGCCGGGTGGCGGTCGTTGAAAAGACCGCCCCCACCCCCGCCCCTTACCCCCGCCGCTGGGCGGCGATCCAGAAAAGGCCCCTGTAAAAGGCGCGGCGAAGCCGCGATCAAATACCGTCGAATACCCCCGATACACTGTATCGGGGCCTTTCGGCGTGGAGTGAGTGATATGGAAATATTGACCAAGTCCATCATGAACGAGGAATCCGTGCAGCGGATCCTCACAGCCATAGAGGCGGGCAGGTGCCCTGCGCTTTTGAGCGGAGCGGGGGCGCTGCCTCGGGCCCACGCGGCGGCGGCGGTATACGCCTCCACCGGGCGGCCCATGGTAGCCATATGCGCCGACGAGGGGGAGGCCAAACGGATGGCCGAGGATCTTCTGGGCTTTACGGGCGTCTCCCCGGCGGTGCTGACGGGGCGGGACTTCGTCTTTTACAACGCCGAGGGCGTGTCCAGGGACGGGGAGCGGGCCAGGATCGCCGCCCTCCGGCGGCTCACGGCGGAGGAGCGGGTCATCGCGGTGACCACCCCCGACGCGCTGATGCTCCGCACCATGCCGCCGGACGTGCTGGAGGCGCTGACCGTGGAGCTGAGATGCGGCGGGACCGTCGAGCCGGAGGCGCTCATCCGGCGGCTTGTGGAGGCCGGGTACGAGCGGACGAGCCAGGTGGAGGGGGTGGGCCAGTTTGCCCTGCGGGGCGGGATCCTGGACATCTACTCCCCGGCGGGGGAACTCCCCGTCCGATGCGAGTTCTGGGGGGACGAGATCGACTCCATGGGCACCTTTGACGTGTCCAGCCAGCGGCGCATCGAGAACATCGACGCCTGCCTCATCCTCCCCGCCAGGGAGACGCCGGTGACGGCGGCCAAGGGCGGCACGGAGGGGCTGGCCGGGCGCATGGACGCCTTCGGCAAGCGGCTCATGAAGAAAAAGAGCGTCAAGCGGGAGCTTTTGGAGAACGTGCTGGCGGACCTCAACCGGGTGAAGGACGGGCGGGGGCTTCCGGCGTCCGACCGCTATCTGGACCTGCTGTACGAGCCGGCCACGGCCCTGGACTACATCCCCCAGGACGCGGTGGTGGTGATGTGCGAGCCGTCGCGCCTCTCTGAGCGGGCGAAAAACTTCACCTGGCAGCTGGGACAGGACCTGACAAGCCTCAAGGAGGGAAACGTCACCGACGGCGGCCCGGAGCGGTTCATCGAGGCGTGGGAGTCGGTGACCGAGCGGCTTTCGGATTTCCCGGTGGTGATGATGGCCTCCTTCACCGCCTCCCAGTACCCGCTGCGACCCAGGACGCTGGCGACCCTCACCGCCAAGCAGCTTCCCAGCTACGGCGGGAGTCTGGAGACGGCGGCCAGCGACATCGCCCACTACAAAAAGACGGGCTACCGCGTGGTGGTGCTCACCCGCGACAAGCGCCGGGGGGAGATCCTTCACGACTTTTTGGAGAAGAAGGGCGTGGCCTCCGCCTACGACTTCGCCCTTGAGGCCCTGCCGGAGAAGGGCCGGTGCGCCATCGCCGTGGGGGCGCTGAGCGCGGGACTTGAGTACCCCGGCATGAAGCTGGCGGTCATCACCGAAGGACAGCTCAGCCAGGGCCTCTTCCGGCGGAGGGTGAAAAAGAAGCTCCCGGCGGGGCGGCAGAAGCTGGACAGCTTCACCGACCTCTCCCCCGGAGATCTGGTGGTACACGAGGCCTACGGCATCGGGCGCTTTGCCGGGATGGTGAAGCGCGAGGTGGACGGGGCCATGAAGGACTACATCAAGATCGCCTACGCCGGCACGGACAGCCTCTACATCCCGGCCACGCAGCTGGATATGGTGTCCAAGTACATCGGGGCCGGGGAGGACGCGCCGGTGAAGCTTTCCAAATTGGGCGGCACGGACTGGGCGCGGGCCAAGACCAAGGCCCGCGCGGCGGTGAAGGACCTGGCGGACGGCCTCCTGGCCCTGCAGGCCGAGCGGCAGAAAGCGACAGGCTACGCCTTCTCCCCGGACACCCCCTGGCAGCGGGAGTTTGAGGACAACTTCGAGTATCAGGAGACGGACGACCAGCTCCGGGCCATCCGGGAGATCAAGGCGGATATGGAAAACCCCGTGCCCATGGACAGGCTTCTGTGCGGGGACGTGGGCTACGGCAAGACCGAGGTGGCCCTCCGGGCCGTGATGAAGTGCGTCATGGACGGAAAACAGGCGGCCATCCTCGTGCCCACCACGGTGCTGGCCCAACAGCACTATCAGACGGCGGCCCGGCGCTTTGACGGCTTCCCCGTGAGCATCGAGGTCCTGAGCCGCTTCCGCTCCCCCTCCCAGACGAAAAAGGCCCTTCAGGGGCTGGAGGACGGGACGGTGGACATCGTCATCGGCACCCACAAGCTTTTGCAGAAGGACGTGCGTTTTAAAAAGTTGGGCCTTCTGGTGGTGGACGAGGAGCAGCGGTTCGGCGTCCAGCACAAGGAGCGGCTCAAGGAGCTGGCCAGAAAGGTGGACGTGCTGACCCTGTCGGCCACGCCCATCCCCCGGACCCTCAACATGGCCCTCTCCGGTGTGCGGGATATGTCCACCATCGAGGAGCCGCCCTCCGACCGCCAGCCGGTGCAGACCTACGTGATGGAGCACGACTGGGGGGTGCTGGCGGACGCCATGCGCCGGGAGATCAGCCGGGGCGGGCAGGTCTACTACCTCCACAACCGGGTGGACAACATCGAGCACACCGCCATGAAGATCCGGGAGCTTGTGGAGGGCGTCAACATCGCCGTGGCCCACGGGAAGATGGACGAGGAACAGCTCGGCGCCGTGATGGAGGCCATGCAGGCGGGGGAGATCCAGATCCTGGTCTGCACCACCATCATCGAGACGGGCATCGACATCCCCAACGTCAACACTCTCATCATCGAGGACGCGGACAAGATGGGCCTGGCGCAGCTCCATCAGATCCGCGGGCGCGTGGGGCGCTCGAGCCGCCGTGCCTTCGCCTACTTCACCTTCCGGCGGGACAAGGTGCTCACCGAGGTGGCGGAGAAGCGTCTTTCCGCCATCCGGGAATTTGCGGAGTTCAATTCCGGCTTCAAGATCGCCATGCGGGACCTGGAGATCCGGGGCGCAGGGAACCTTCTGGGGGCGGAGCAGTCCGGCCACATGATGAGCGTAGGGTACGATATGTACCTGAAGCTCTTGGAGGAGGCCGTCCACCAGGAGAAGGGCGAGAAGGTCCCCGAAAAGCCGGGGTGCGCGGCGGACCTGGCGGTGTCCGCCAACATCCCGGAGTCCTACGTCCAGAGCGCCGAACAGCGCATGGACCTCTACCGGCGCATCGCCCACATCCGCTCGGAGGAGGACGCGGACGACATGACCGACGAGCTTATCGACCGCTTCGGCGACCCGCCCCCGGAGGTCAACTCCCTCATCCACATCGCCCTTCTGCGGGGCGAGGCGGCGGACACGGGCATCTCGGAGATCGCCCAGAAGCAGGGCCGGCTCATCTTCTCCATCCGGGAGTTTGAGATGGACCGGGTCAGCAGGCTCTACGCTCTGCCCTTCTACAAGGGGCGGATCAAGATCGAGGCCGGGCTGAAGCCGGCCATCTCCCTGAAGCTCCGGGAGGGCGAGCGGCCCCTGGGGGCGGCGGTGACCTTCGTTCGGGACTACAAAAGCGCCTGAGAGGGCAAAAATCCCCTGCGGCCATGGCGGCGGCAGGGGATTTTTTGGTCCGGCGCGGGGGATCGTTTATTTTTCGGACACGCGCGGCTCCATCTGGCGCGGGGCGGCGGGGTTAAAGAGGATGGTCTCTATGGCGGTGGCGCGCCCGCCGCCGGGGAGGGTCACCGGGCTTTGCGAAAAGGGGGTGAAGCCCAGCTTTTCGTGGAGCGCCCGGGAGGGGGCGTTGAAATCGAAGTATCCCGAGCTTATATAGTCGACGCCCCGGTGGTTGAAGAGGTAGTCGATGGTGGCGGAAAGGGCCTCCAGCGCGATGCCCTGCCGCCAGTGCTCCTTGGCCACACAGAAGCTCAGCGCCCGGCCCGTCAGGCCCTGAAGCTCCGGCTCGCCGGAGACGGAGGGGAAGTTGTACACCAGCAGGTGGCCCACGCAGCGGCCCTCCTCCCGCAGGACAATGGCGTAAAAACGCTTTTCATGGTTCATCAGCCATTCGAAAGCGTTTTCGGCCTCCTCCGGCGTGCCGTACGCCTCCGTTCCGCGCATACGGCAGCTCTCGGCGTCCGTGGCGTACCGAAGCCAGTCCGGAAAGTCCCCGTCCGTCATCCGCCGGATCGTCAGACCGCGCGTCTCAAGGTACATCGGTTCTCCTCCTTCCTCATTATTTCATAATTCGCATTATTTTATCATTTGCCGTGACCCGTGTCAACGAAGAGAAAGCCGTTTTATGAAAAATTTACAAAATTATTTGTTTCCCTCCCCGGCAAAAATATTGCTGACAAAATGCTTTGAGACGAGGCGGGTGATCACATGATGAGAGGACGAAGCGCGGCCCCGGCGGAGCCGGAGATCTCCCCGGACGCGACTGTATCGGTGGCGGCGCTGGAGGAGGTATACAAGGACTGCTACGACTTCGAGTCCCGGGATCTTCACATCGGAGGGGACGTCAGGCGCAAGGCGCGGCTTTGCTTTATTGACGGGCTGGTGTCAGGCTCCGATGTGGCGGAGCAGGTCATAAAGCCGCTGACAGACCCGGAGAGGTTCGGGGCGGTGACGGATATGAAGAGCGTCATAGCCATGCTCCTGGGCGGGTCGGTGTACGTCTACACCGCCAAGAGCCGGACAAAGCTGGGGGAGCTGGCGGAGGATCTCCTCAACGGGTTCTGCGCCCTTATCTTTGACGCGGAGAGGACGGCGGTGACCTTTGAAGTCAAGAGCCAGCAGCGCAGGAGCGTGGAGGCCCCCAAGGAGGAGAAGGTGGTCAAGGGCGCCAAGGACGCCTTTGTGGAGACCATGAAGGTCAACACCACCCTGGTGCGGCGAAAGCTGCGGAACACGCACCTGAAGATCAGGCAGTATAAGCTGGGATCCCGCGCGGACACGGCGGCGGCGCTCATCTATATCGAAGGCTTCACCAACGAGGGGATCGTGGCCGAGGCGGAACGGCGGCTCTCCGGGATCAGGACGGAGGGGGCGCTCACCTCGGCGGTCATCGAGGAAAACATTGTGGACAATCCCCACTCTCCCTTCCCGCAGGTGATCTCCACGGAGCGCTCGGACAAATTCTGCATGAACATTCTTGAAGGGCGCGTGGGGATCCTGGTGGACGGCCTTCCCCTGGGCTTTCTGGCGCCGGGAACCTTTTCCCAGTTTATGAAGGTGCCGGAGGATCATTCCGGGCACTTCATCGTGGCCTCCGCCCTGACGCTGCTCCGCTACTTCTCCGTGGCTCTGACGCTTCTGGCGCCGGCCTTTTACGTGGCGGTGGCCATGTACCATCAGGAGATGATCCCCACCAGGCTCATGCAGTCCATGATAGAGGCAAAGCAGCAGGTGCCCTTTCCCACGGCGGCGGAGGTCATTATGATGCTCCTGGCCTTTGAGCTTTTGCAGGAGGCGGGGATCCGGCTCCCGAGTCCCATAGGGGAGACGGTCAGCATCATCGGGGCGCTGATCGTGGGACAGTCGGCGGTGGAGGCCAGCGTGGTGTCGCCGGTGGTGGTCGTGGTCATAGCGCTGGCGGGCATCGCCGGGTACACCATGCCCAACCAGGATATGGGGTCGGCCCTGCGGCTGTGCCGGTTTTTCCTGGTGCTGGCGGCCATCGGCTTTGGTATGTTCGGCGTGGCGCTGGGATGCGCGGTGCTTCTCTATCACCTTTCAAGCCTTGAGAGCTTCGGCGTGCCCTACATGACGCCCTTTGCCGGCGGCGAGGGCCAGCACCTGTCCAGGGCGCTTCTGCGGCACAGCATGACGGACAAAAAGGACCGGGAGCCGGAGCTGAAAACCGGCGACGGCGGGGAGGCGAAGCTGTGAAAAAAGCGGTGATCTTCACCCTGGCTCTCACCCTCGCCCTCACCGGGTGTTCGTCGGGCCTTACGATCTTTTCGAATTACAGGCATCTTGAGATGATCGAGCTGGTGCGCACCGTAACGGTGGACTCGTCCGAGGACGGAGTCACGGTGGGGATCTACGGTACCGCCGGTGAGGAGCAGGAGGCGCGGATGTATGAAAAATCCGGGCCGTCCATCGGCGTGGCCATGAATGAGCTGACCCTCCGCCCCCTGGGGCGGGAGGCCATCCTCTCCCACACCGAAAATATGCTCATCGGCGAGGATCTGGCCAAAACCAGGCTTGACGAGGTGCTGGACTACGTGGAGCGGTTTTCCGAGATGCGCCTTGACACGGGGCTTCTCATCGTCCGGGACGGGACGGCCAGGGATCTCGTTTTCGGCCTTGCCGGCGAGGAGACGCCGGCCTCGGACGTGGTGGCGGGGCTTGACCGGAACATCGCCAGACTCGGGCGGGGGTACGTGTTCTCCTGCCGGGAGATCGCGGCCTCCCTGGCGCAGAACGGCTGCGCGCTGGTGCAGTGCGTCCGGGGGGAGGAAGAGGAGAAGCTCTTTGAAAAGCGGGGCGATCTGAACCTGGCGCCGGCGGGGATGGCGGTGATGCGCCCCGACTCCACCGTGGGATTCCTCAGCGACGAGGAGACGTTGGGGGCCATGCTGATCCTGGGAAAGCTCCGCTCCTGCAATCTGGACGTCCCCGTGGACGACGCGGTGCTCACCCTGTCGGTGGATAACGTAAAGTCGGATATTAAGCCGGTCTTTTCAAAAGACGGAAAGCTCCAGCGGGCGGAGATAAAACTGTCCCTCGAGGCAAACCTCGTGAGCATGGACGGGCTTGTGGACGTGCGCACCCGCGATGTACGGGAGAGGGCGGAGAAGGCTCTCTCCGATAAGGTCAAAAGCGCCTGCGACGCCGCGGTCAGGCGCGGGCCCGCGCTTGGCTTTGACTTTTTGGATCTGGGCGGGATACTCACCCGGCGCGAGCCCATCGCCATGGAGGACATGGGTGTGAGCTGGAAGGAGGTTTTCCCCTCCCTGCCCGTGGAGGTGGAGGTGGAGAGCGTCCTCATGCGCACCTACGACATCATTGATCCCCCGGAGATAAGCGGAAGGGAGGAGGGAACCCCATGGGAAAAACTGACAGACTCACTGAGAGACAGCTGACCGTCCTCATATTTGTAAGCCTTCTCTCGCCCATGATACGCATCCTGCCCACGGCGGCGGTGACGCTGGGCGGGCGGGCGTCCTGGCTGTCGGCGCTGGCGGCCCTGCCCGCCGGGGCGCTTCTGCTGGCCATACTGCGTGCGCTCACAAAAAACGCCCCGGAGGGGCTGGGCCTTGCGGACATGGCGATCCTGGGCTGGGGGCCTGTGGCGGGGCGGATATTCGCGATCCTCTGCGCCCTGTGGCTCACCTTCTACGGGGGGTTTCTGGCCCGGAGCGCGGCGGAGCGGCTGCTCTCCACCGTATACCCCAACGGCACCACGCCGGTTTTCATCGTGACGATGCTGGCGGTGTCGATCCTGGCGGCGGCGGGGCTCACAAAGACGCTGTCCCGCACCGCCGAGGTGCTGATGCCCATACTTCTGGCGGTGATCCTCGTGGTGCTGATCTCCGCCGCGCCCGAAGTGTCCGGAGAGAATCTTCTGCCGGTGACATACCGGAACTGGAAGGACATTCTCTACGGCGCCATCCCCATCTTCAACGTGACGGCGGCACACGCGTATTTTCTCTTCCTGCGGGGATATGTGACGAAAACCACGCCGGGAAAGCGTAAAGTGTTCCCCTGGCTGGGGCTTCTCATATTCATCGCCTTCGCGGTGACGCTGTTTACGCTGGGAACCCTGGGGACGAATCTTTCCATCACCATGGAGAACGCTTTTTTCATGGTCATACGCAATATCAAAGTCTTTGGCGTGGTGGAGCGTGTGGAGGCCGTGGTGGTGGCCATCTGGATCGTGACGGACTTCATATTCCTGTCCGCCATCCTCATGATCGTGGCGGAGGTATGGAAAACGGTGACGGGGGTGAAGCGGCGGGCGTTTTTCGTCTGGCCGGGCGCGGCGCTCTCGGGGGCGGCGGCGTTTCTCATCGCGCGGGACGCCTTCGATTTTCTCAAGTGGTCCGATTATATCGTGCCGGTCATAAACCTCACGTTCACCGTGGCGCTGATCCCTCTGGCACTGGCCGTGGGAAAAGTAAGGAAAAAATACTGACACAGCTTTGAGGTGAGAAAAATGGAAAGGAAAAAGCTCGCGGCGGCGCTTTTGGCGGTTTTCGCCGTGAACATCGCGATCATCGGGATCCTTCAGACCGTCCCCGACGCCTACGCGGAAAGCTTTAAGCGTGGCTCCTCCGGGGAGACGGTGAAAAAGATACAGCAGCGGCTCTCCGACTGGGGCTACTACTCCGGGGCAACGGACGGGGTGTACGGCTCCCGCACCGAGGAGGCGGTGAGAAAGTTCCAGAAGGCAAACGGGCTTACTCCCGACGGCGTGGCGGGGCCCGCCACGCTGGCGGCCATCGGCCTGCCCTCCGGGCAGTCCGGCTCCTCCGGGGGGAGCGCGGACGTAAACCTTCTTGCCCGGCTCATCTCCGCCGAGGCGCGGGGAGAGCCTTACTCCGGGCAGGTGGCCGTGGGGGCGGTGGTACTCAACCGCATGGAGCACCCGTCCTTCCCCTCCACCATGTCCGGCGTCATTTACCAAAAGGGGGCTTTCTCCTGCCTGGACGACGGACAGTTCAACGAGCCGGTGGCGGAGAGCGCTTACAGGGCAGCCAGGGAGGCTCTCAACGGCTGGGATCCGTCGGGCGGGGCGATCTATTACTTCAACCCGGCCACGGCCACAAGCCGGTGGATCTGGTCAAGGCCCATGCTGGTGACCATAGGAAAACACAGGTTTTGCAAGTGAGCGAAAAAAGAGCCGTGACCGGCTCTTTTTTTCAGCCCAAACCCGTGTTGCCAGTTGAGCCGCCCGCCGGCGGGAATTTTAAATACGTTATTGAAAAACCACAAACCCCGGTGTATAATGGGTTTATATATAAACGTGGGGTGAGGATATGGCTTTGATCTCGACCAGGGGGCGGTACGCGCTGCGGGTGATGGTGGACATGGCGGAGCACGCCGGGGACGGATATTTGCCCCTCAGGGACATCGCGGAAAGGCAGGACGTTTCGGAGAAATACCTCGAGAGCATATTGAAGGCCCTGGTAAAAAACAGGCTCCTCACCGGGCTTCGGGGCAAGGGCGGCGGGTATAAGCTCACCCGTCCGCCGGAAAAGTACACCGTGGGGGAGATCCTGAAGCTGACCGAGGGCTCCCTGGCGCCGGTGGCGTGTCTTGAGGACGGCGCGGCGGCGTGTCCGCGAGCGGGGAGGTGCCGCACCATCGGGCTGTGGAAGGGGCTTTACGAGGTGATAGACGGCTACCTGAGTTCCGTGACCGTCGCCGATCTGATGTTCCGGGAGCGGGAAGGGGACGACTACGTCATTTGAGGCGGGCGGGGATCTCCGGTCTTGACCCGGCGGAGCGTTCGAGGTATAATAACCGCATAGCGGCTATTATATTTCATTTTATGTTTATGTCGTTTTTCTCCCCGGCCGGCGCCGGGGGCATTGGGGCCGTATGCCTCTAAGGGGGAATACTGTGAATCTTTTTGAGATCGGTATACTTGACTGGATCCAGACCCTTCGCACCGGGTTCGGGGATGTTTTCTTCCCGCTCGTCACCAAGCTGGGGGACGGGGGCGTTTTCTGGATCGCCCTGACGCTGGCGCTCCTCCTTTTCCGAAGGACGCGAAAGCTGGGGCTCACCTGCGCGCTGGCGCTCCTCATCGACTTGGCGCTGTGCAACGGGCTTATCAAAAACCTGGTGGCACGCACAAGGCCCTATGTGGTGAACCCGGACATCGTGCTGCTGATCCCAAAGCCGGGGGAGTACTCCTTCCCCTCCGGGCACGCGGCGGCGTCCTTCTCCTTTGTGGGGGCGCTTCTGTTCAGCCGGTGCCGCTGGTGGATCCCGGCGGGCGTGCTGGCGTGCGTCATCGCCGTGTCGCGCCTCTACCTCTATGTGCACTACCCCACCGACGTGCTCTTCGGGGCGCTCTTCGGGCTGCTGTTCGGTTTTTTGGCGGCGCTTGCCGTCCGGAAAGCCGGGGAGGCCATAAAAAAGAAAAAGGAGAAGGGCTGAAAATTTCCTCCGGCGGGCGGCGCGCCCGCCGGAGGTTTTTTGTTGACATATCAAGCTTAAAGCAATATAATTTACAAAGCAAAAAATATACGGAGGCGGTCAGCATGATCCCGACGCCGGATGAGGCTTACGAGATTACGAAGAAATATAACCAAGGCGAGTTCCACCTGTCCCACGCGCGCATCGTGGGGGACGTGATGGCGTGGTACGCCAAACATCTGGGCTTTGAGGCCGAGGCCGACTACTGGAAGGCCGTGGGGCTTTTGCACGACGTGGACTTTGAGCTTTACCCCGACCAGCACTGCCAAAAGGCCCCGGAGCTTCTGCGGGAGAACGGCGTGGACGAGGGCATCATCCGCTCCGTGGTGAGCCACGGCTACGGCATATGCTCGGACGTGAAGCCCGAACACACCATGGAGAAGGTCCTCTTCGCCGCCGACGAGCTGACGGGGCTTATCGGGGCGGCGGCCATCATGCGGCCCTCAAAGAGCGTGGACGACCTGGAGGTCAAGTCCGTGAAGAAGAAGTTCAAGGACAAAAAGTTCGCCGCCGGGTGCGACCGGGACGTGATCCAGCGGGGCGCGGACGAGCTGGGCTGGACGCTGGACGAGCTTATTGAAAAGACCATCCTCGCCATGCGGGAAAGCCCCAACGTGGCATGAGCGGCCGCGTTTTGGTGGCCATGAGCGGAGGGGTGGACTCCTCCGTGGCGGCGTATCTCCTGAAAGCGCAGGGGTTTGACTGCGTGGGCGTCACCATGCGGCTTTTTGACAACGCGCTTTTGGGGCTTGCCGGCGAGAGCACCTGCTGCTCTGTGGACGACGTGGAGGACGCGCGCTCCGTGTGCGCCGGGCTGGGGATCCCCTTTTTGACCCTGGACCTCTCCGGGGAGTTTAAGTCCCGCGTCATCGACAAGTTTGTCGCCGAGTATGAGCATGGGCGCACGCCCAACCCCTGTATCGACTGCAACCGGTACCTGAAATTCTCCCGGCTCCTTGACTACGCCCGGTCGGTGGGCTGCGAGACCGTCGCCACCGGGCACTACGTCCGGCGGACGGAGACGGAGCGCGGCGTTGAGCTGCGAAAGGCGCGGGACGCCGGGAAGGACCAAAGCTACGTGCTGGCGCAGCTGACGCCGGAGCAGCTCTCCCACGCCCTCTTCCCCTTGGGGGAGCTTACCAAGGATCAGGTGCGGGCGGTGGCGGAGCGGGAGGGCTTTATCAACGCCCGGAAAAAGGAGAGCCAGGACATCTGCTTTGTGCCGGACGGGGACTACCTGGCGTTTATGGAGCGGTTCACCGGCAAAAAGAGCGAGCCGGGGGATCTTGTGGACGAGTCCGGCCGTGTGCTGGGCCGGCACCGGGGCGCCGCGGGGTACACCGTGGGACAGCGCCGGGGCCTGGGCGTCGCGGCGGACAGGCCGCTCTACGTGAAGGCCAAGGATATGGAAAAAAACACCGTCACCGTCTCCTACGAGGAGGGCCTTTATTCCCCCACGGCCCGCGTGGCCGGGGTAAACTGGCTTGTAAAGCCGGAGCGTTTTCCCTTCTCCTGCTCGGCGAAGCTGCGCTACCGTCAGAAAGAGGAACCCTGCCGGGTGGACAGGGCGGACGGCGGAGAGCTGCTGCTGACCTTCGACGCCCCCCAGCGGGCCGTCACCCCCGGACAGGCGGCGGTGATGTACGACGGGGAGCGCGTCCTGGGCGGCGGCACTATCGTCGTCGCGGACCACGCTTAACCTCGGGCTTCCGTTGGCCGCCCTCAGGCGCTGTGTTCGCTCCTCCTCTCCCCACGCGATCTCCGATCGCGCCAGATTGTCAAAAAACTCAAATTGAGTATTTTTTCCGGCGGCATGTACGTCGGAAAAAATACCTTTTGTCGCCCAAGTGTGCCGGCGTCCTCGCGCAAGCCGCTTAACCTCGCCCCGCCGCAAGGGCAGGGCTCAGGCGCAGGCTTGGCTCGTCCTTTCCCCACGCAATCATGATTGCGCGGGGACCCCGGCGCGCGCAGGGCGACGGCAGGGAAATTCCGCGTGAATTTCGCAAAAATTCACGCGGAATTTCCCGCACGTTCCCCTTTGTCGGAAAAGGCCAAAGGCCTTTTTCGACAGGTTGACGCGATCTCCGATCACGCGGGGATCCCATTATTATCAGAAAGGGTATCATATGAGCTACAACTTTTTTGCCCTCATCTCCCGGATGAAGAACATCGATCGGTGGGCGCTGATGAGAAACGCCGACCGGGAAAACGTGATGGAGCACTCCCACATGGTGGCGGTGCTGGCCCACGCGCTGGCGGTGATCCGCCGGGACGTGATGGGCGTCCCCTGCTCGCCGGACAGGTGCGCCGCCGCGGCGCTCTTCCACGACGCGCCGGAGATCTTCACCGGCGACATGCCCACGCCCGTCAAGTACCACGACCCGGAGATGCGCTCCGCCTACCGGCGGGTGGAGGAGGGCGCCATCGCCAAGCTTGTAAACGGCCTTCCGGAGATCATGCGGCCGGAGTACGACATGCTCCTCCGGGACGAGGGCGGCGTCCGGGACGTCGTCCGGGCGGCCGACAAGCTCTCGGCGTACATAAAGTGTGTGGAGGAGCTGAAAACGGGAAATCTGGAATTTAAGTTGGCGGCAGAGTCCACCTTGGGGAAGCTCCGGGCCATGGGCATGGCGGAGGTCGACTATTTCCTGGACAACTTTATGGACGCCTTTGAAAAGACCATCGACGAGCTGAGCGTATAAACCTGTCGGAAAAGGCCTGCGGCCTTTTCCGACAAAGGGGAACGTGCGGGAAATTTCATGTGAATTCTACGGAATTCACATGAAATTTCCCTGCCGTCACGCTGCGCGCACGGCCCTTTAGGCCGCACACTTGGGCGACAAAAGGTATTTTTTCCGACGTACGTGCCGCCGGAAAAAAACTGATCTTGGGCTTTTGACAATTTGGTATAAGAAGGAGGAAGCTATGAAAGCCATTGTGACAGTGATTGGCAAGGACACCGTGGGCATCATCGCCCATGTGTGCGCGGTGCTGGCCCAGAACGGGGTGAACGTGCTGGACATCAGCCAGACCGTCATGCGGGAATATTTCACCATGATCATGCTGGTGGACACCGCCGGGTGCAGGGTGGACTTTGCCGCCCTCGCCGACATCCTCAAAAAGGACGGGGCGGAACACGGACTGGATATCCGCATCCAGCGGGAGGACATCTTTGAGGCCATGCACAGGATATGAACTGGCTCGAAAGTCCTGACGGGCTTTCGATGCCAAGGGGATGCGTGCGGGAAATTTTCTCTGAATTTTGCGAAATTCAGAGAAAATCCCCCTGCTGTTTTCCTGCGCGCACGGCCCTGCGGGCCGCACACTTCGCAAAACAAAAGGTATTTTTTCCGACGTACATGCCGCCGGAAAAAATTTTGAATTGGAGTTTTTCAGCGACGACGGCTGAAATTGTGAGGTTTACATGATTACAACAAGCGAAATTCTTGAGACCATCGAAATGATCAGCCAGCAGCATCTGGACATCCGTACCATCACCATGGGGATCTCCCTGCGTGACTGCGGACATCCGGATCTCAGAACGTGCTGTGACAAAATATACGACAAAATTACAAGGCGGGCCGAAAACCTGGTCAAAACCGGCGAGGACATTGAGCGGGAATTCGGCATCCCCATCGTCAACAAGCGTATTTCCGTGACGCCCATCGCCATCGCCTGCGAGTGCTGCGACACCGAGGACTACGCGGAGTTTGCCCGAACCCTGGACAGGGCGGCGAAGGAGGTGGGCGTCAACTTCATCGGCGGCTTTTCCGCCCTGGTACAGAAGGGCTTCACCGTGGGGGATCGGAACCTCATTCGCTCCATCCCCGAGGCGCTGTGCGCCACCGAGCGGGTCTGTTCGAGCGTCAACGTGGGCTCCACCCGGGCCGGCATCAACATGGACGCCGTGGCGCTGATGGGGCGCGTCGTCAAGGAGACGGCGGACAGGTCGGACGGGCAGGGCTGCGCCAAGCTCGTCGTGTTCTGTAACGCGGTGGAGGATAACCCCTTCATGGCCGGGGCCTTCCACGGAGTGGGAGAGCCGGAGTGTGTCGTCAACGTGGGCGTCTCCGGGCCGGGCGTGGTTCACAGCGCGCTGAAAAGGTGCGCCGGTAAGCCCCTGAACGAGGCCGCCGAGGTCATTAAAAAGACGGCCTTCCGGGTGACGAGAATGGGGGAGCTGGTAGCCCAGGAGGCATCCCAAAGACTGGGCGTGCCCTTCGGCATTGTGGATCTGAGCCTCGCGCCCACGCCCGCCGTGGGAGACTCGGTGGCGGATATTCTGGAGGAGCTGGGTCTGGAGTCCGTGGGCGCTCCGGGGACAACGGCGGCGCTGGCGCTATTAAACGACGCGGTCAAAAAAGGCGGCGTCATGGCGTCCTCCAACGTGGGGGGCCTGTCGGGCGCGTTCATCCCGGTGAGCGAGGACGCGGGGATGATCCGGGCCGCGGCGGCGGGAAAACTCTCGATTGAGAAGCTGGAGGCCATGACCTGTGTGTGCTCCGTGGGGCTCGATATGATAGCCCTTCCGGGGGACACCACGGCGGAGACCATATCCGCCGTCATCGCCGACGAGGCGGCCATCGGCATGATCAACCAGAAAACCACCGCCGTCCGGGTCATTCCCGTGCCGGGGAAGGGCGTGGGCGACTTTGTGGACTTCGGCGGTCTTTTGGGCCGCGCGCCCGTCATGGCGGTGAACCCGGCAAGTCCCGCCGCCTTCATCCGCCGGGGAGGACGGATCCCGGCGCCCATAAACTCCCTGAAAAACTGAAAATCCCCCTTCTCCCGCTCCCGTTTGGGGGCGGGCGTTTTTTGTGTCTGAAAAACAATTTTTTTACTGAATGAAAACCTCATTTTATCTTGCAATAGAAGTGGATTTTTGGTATAATAGGGGGTACTGTATGATGCCGTGGAGTCGCCTTTTTTCAAGCGTCGGCCCGGAAAGGTGGATCAGATAAAAATGAACTCTTTAGATGACATATGGAGCAGCGTACTTGAGCTGATGGGCCAGGAGGTCACCTCCGTGGCGATAAACACCTGGTTTGGAGAGTGCCGTCCCGTGGGGTTTTCCGAGGAGGGACTGACGCTGTATGTACCCTCGGATTTTAAGCGCAGCGTCATCGCGGCCCGGTTTATGGCCCCGCTGAAGGCCGCCCTCAGAGAGATATTCTCCGGCGAAATGGAGGTCTTTCTGGTGGGAGAGGAGGGCCTTGAGGAGGAAAACGGTGAAAAGAAGGCCGATCCCATGGATCCGGAGGAGTACACCTTCGACAAGTTCGTGGTGGGGCCGTCCAACAAATTCGCCCACGCGGCGTGTCTCGCCGTGGCGGAGGGCCAGACGAGGAATTATAACCCTCTTTTCATTTACGGCGATTCAGGACTTGGAAAGACTCACCTTCTCTACGCCATCCGTCACGAGGTGGCAAGGCGCAATCCCGATGCCTACATCGTCTTTGTCCGGGGCGAGGACTTCATGAACGAGCTCATAACCGCCATTCAGACAGGGCGGAATGTGGAATTCAGGGAGAAATACCGCAGCGCCGATTTTCTTCTCATTGACGATATCCAAACGGTGGCCGGCAAGGTGTCCACCCAGGACGAGATGTTCCACACCTTCAATACCCTCTACGAGGCCAACAAGCAGATGGTGTTCACCTCCGACCGTCCGCCCTCCGATATGCCTACGCTGACGGAAAGATTAAAGTCCCGTCTGGGTATGGGCCTTCAGGCGGATATACAACCGCCGGATTTTGAAACGCGCGCCGCCATTGTGAGAAACAAATCCGCAAAGCTGGGTCTGGCCCTCTCCAACGACGTGGTCAACTACATCGCCGACAACATGACCTCCAACGTACGGCAGCTTGAAGGCGCGGTACTGAAAATTAGGGCTCAGAGCGACCTTATGGATCTTCAGTTGACGGTGCCGGAGGTCGCGCGGATCCTGAAGGACATGTTCCGTCAGAAGTCCTCCTACGTGCCCACTCCCGACGATATCATTCAGGAGACGGCGAAATACTTCTCCCTGACATGCGAGGACGTAAAGGGACAGCGCAGGACGCGCAACACGGCCCTGGCCCGTCAGATCGCCATGTACAGCATACGCAGGCTCACAAACCTCTCCCTCCAGGACATCGGGGACATATTTGAGGGCCGCGACCACACCACGGTTCTATCCAGCATCCAGAAAATTGAGAAAAACATCTCCACGGATCCCGAATTTGCCCAGATGGTCAAGGACATAACGGCAAATATAAACGCCAGAAGCTGAATAAAATTTTCAACAGAAAATTGTTAATTCAGGTTAAATGATGTTGGTAAAACAGGGAGAAAGCCGTACCCTGTGGAAAAGGGGCATGGATATCCACAGGATGGGAAAGGGTGAAAACCGCTGACAAAAGCGGAAAAAATAGAAGTTTCCACATATTTTTGCCCTACTACGAATACTACGAAGAATATAAAATATATTTTCTTATGATAAAAAATATTCTTTCAATTTAAAAAAATCGATATGTCAAGGAGGACGGACAATGAAATTTTCCTGTGAGAAAAATGATTTGGTGAACGCCGTGACCATCGCCTCCAGAGCGGCGGCCACCAAAAGCGCGGTACCCAGTATGGAGGGACTTCTTATCGAGGCCGGGGTAGATCTGACCATTTGGGGATATAATCAAAAGACAGGGATCAGATCCACCATCACCGCCGATGTGACAGAGCCCGGAGCTATCGTCATAAATGCCCGTCTTTTTGGAGACATCATCCGTAAGCTTCCGGAGGATGTTGTTTACGTCTCCGTCAATGAGAAGTTTATGATCAATATCCGGTGCTCTATGAGCGAGTACAACATCTCCGGCCTTTCCGCCGATGAATACCCGGAGCTTCCTACCACCGACTACCAGAACTCTATTTATATGCAGGAGAAGAACATTAAATCCATGATAGCCGAAACAAATTTTGCAATCATGGACAATGAGGCGCGCCCCATTTACACCGGCGCCCTCTTTGAGGTGGATAACGACATTCTCACCGTGGTAGCCGTGGACGGGTTCCGCCTGGCGTTGAGACGCGAGAGGGTAGCAAAGACAGAGGTCGGAAAAATATCCTTTGTGGTACCCGGAGCGGCGCTCACCGAGGTGGAGCGGATAGCGGGGGATTCCGAGGATCTTGTAAAAATCACCCTTGGTTCCTCCCATGTGATGTTCACCATCGGCAACAACCTTCTCATCTCCAGACGCCTCGAGGGAGAATTTTTAAATTACCGTAACTCCATCCCCCAGTCCAGCAAGTACAGCATTGACGGCAGCCGCCGCGACCTTGTCAGCACCATTGAGCGCGTGAGCCTGATTATCAGCGACAAATTTAAAAGCCCTGTCAGGTGCTGCTTTAAGGACAACACGCTGAAGGTGTCCACCGCCACCACGCTGGGCAAGGCCACCGACGAGTGCCCAGTCACCGGCGACGGGGAGGGGCTGGAGATCGGGTTCAACAACCGCTACATCCTGGACGCTCTGCGGGCCGCGCCCTCCGACAACGTCAGATTCCAGCTTTCTACCAGCGTGTCCCCCTGCGTCATCGTACCCACCGACGGAAATAAGAACTTTCTCTATATGATACTGCCCGTGAGGCTGCGCGCCAATGAGGGTTAAGATCAAAGCCCGCGTAAAGAGCGCGGAACAGATAGCCGTTTCCACGGAGTTTATAAAGCTGGACTCCTTTTTGAAATTTGCAAACGCCGTCGAATCCGGCGGTATGGCAAAGAACCTGATTGAAGAGGGTCTTATCAGGGTAAACGGCGAGGTATGTTGTCAAAGGGGAAAGAAACTGCGGCCCGGCGACCGGGTGGAACTTCGGGGACAGATTTTTGAGGTCACGGCGGAGCAATCATGTACATCGACATAACGGAGCTTCAGGGCTTTCGCAATTATACCGGTACGAAAGCGGAATTTTCCCGGGAGATAAACGTGATCACCGGACGGAACGCCCAGGGAAAAACGAATCTTCTTGAGGCAATTTACGTTCTCTGTACCGGAAAAAGCTTTCGTGCCAGATCTGACGGCGAGCTTTTGAGCTTTTCGGAGGATGAGGCGCGGCTTTACGCCCATGGGGAGTCCGGGGAGCGGGAACGCCGGGTGGAGATAATTCTCCGGCGGGGCCGGAGAAGGGAGATGACCGTCAACGGCGTCCGTCAGAAAACGGCGCAGGCATTTGCAGGTTCCTTCGCGGCGGTGCTCTTCTGCCCGGAGGATCTGGAGCTGATACGCGGGGGAGCCGCCGGACGGCGGCGGTTTATGGACAACTGTATAAGTCAGCTGCGTCCCCGCTACGCCGCAGCGCTTTACGAATTCAACAAAGCCTATGAGGGCAAGACCAGGATACTCAGAGATATGGAGGAAAAGCCAAGTCTAGCCCCGCTTTTGGAGGAATACGATCAGCAGCTGGCCAGGATGAGCGCGGAGCTTATCCATTACAGGGCGCTTTTTATCGAATCCCTGGCTCCGGAGTGCGCCAGGATACACGCGGAATTTTCCTGCGGAGAAAAGCTGGAGTTTTCCTACTCCACCATAAAAACTATCGACGACCCCACAAGGCCGGCCAGCGAGCTCCTGCCGCGGATCCTGGAGCATCAGGCGGCCCATAAGCAGGCGGAGACGGCGTCCCGCGTGTGCCTCACAGGCGCCCACAAAGACGATATCGAGATCTCCATAAACGGCGCGCGGGCCCGCTCCTTTGCCTCCCAGGGTCAGACGCGGACAGCGGCGCTTTCCATGAAGCTGGCGGAGCTTGAGATACACAAAAGGGCTCTGGGCGAGTACCCGCTTTTATTGCTGGACGATGTGCTCTCGGAGCTTGACGCCACGAGGCAGGACTTTATTTTAAACCGCATCGGAGGCGGACAGGTATTTATCACCTGCTGTGAGGACGAGAAGATCGCCGCCCGCACAGGCGGCAGAGTGCTGACCGTGGAGAACGGGAGCATCGGGAATTAGAGAAATCCTCGCGCCGCCGGTGATCGCGCAGGGAGAGAATGACATGTATCTACATTTAGGCCAGGACTGTGTTGTCCGGGAAAAGACCGTTATCGGGATATTTGATCTGGATAACACCTCCTATTCAAAGATAACCCGGGAATTTCTGAACCGCGCCGAGCGGGAGGGAAGAACGGAATACGTGTCCGACGATCTGCCAAAGGCATTCGTCGTCACGGCGGAGGAAGGAAAAAACCGGGTGTATCTAACACAGCTTGCGTCCCAGACGCTTTTTAAACGCGCCGCGGACGAGGAATTTATATGATATAAAGGAATAAGAGGGATCCCGCTCAATCGGAGACAGAACGACGGCGGTACGACCCTTTTGCCGATCTTGTTAAGGAGGGTATAAATATGGCTAAAATCAAGATGGAACCCATCGAAAAAAAATGGAAGGACAGAAAACATATTCTGGGTATGCCCCTGAGCTTTACAAAGTACAGCCTTTCAGACGACAGGATATTTCTTGAAAAGGGCCTTTTGAATCTCAAGTCCGAGGAAGTTCTTCTTTACAGGGTGAGGGATATCGACCTTAAAATGAACCTGGGTCAGAGAATAACCGGCGTGGGCACTGTGTGCGTCTATTCCTCCGACGCCTCCTGCCCGCACCTGGATATAGTCAACGTGAAGCACCCCCGCCAGGTCAAGGAACTTATTCATCAGGCCGTTGAGGCTGCCAAGGACAAGCGGAGGATGCGGACAATGGAGGTCATGGGGGACGACCCCTTCGACGACCCTCACCAGGAAACGGACTTTGATCCGGACAACGATACGATCGATTGATTTTTTCTTTGGAGGCTATTATCCCATGGCAGACATCACCGAAGCGACTGATATCACAAGCAAGATCACAGAGGAATACGACGCAAGTCAGATCCAGGTCCTGGAGGGCTTGGAGGCGGTGCGCAAGCGTCCCGGTATGTATATCGGCTCCACCAGCTCATCAGGACTGCACCATCTGGTCTATGAGATCGTGGACAACTCCATTGACGAGGCGCTGGCGGGGTACTGCGACCGCATCAGGGTCACCATCAACCCCGGAGACACCATCACGGTCGTAGATAACGGCCGCGGGATACCCGTGGACGTCCAGCAGCAGACGGGGAAGAGCGCCCTGGAGGTGGTATTCACCGTCCTGCACGCCGGCGGAAAGTTCGGCGGCGGCGGCTACAAGGTCTCCGGCGGCCTTCACGGCGTGGGCGCCAGCGTTGTCAACGCCCTTTCCGAGTGGCTGGTGGTTCAGGTTCACAAGGATGGGAAAATCTACGAGATGAAATTTTCCCGGGGCGGCATTACCGAGCCCCTCACCGTTGTGGGCGACACCGACCGCACCGGCACCACCGTCACGTTTAAGCCGGATCCCGAGATGTTTGACGACACGGTGTATGACTACGACATACTCCATAAGCGCATGAGGGAGCAGGCTTTTTTGAACGCCGGGCTTCGTATAACGATAGAGGATCTGAGAGGCGGGGAGCCGGTCTCCGACGATATGCACTACGAGGGCGGCATACGCCAGTTCGTGGAGTATCTGAACCGCCACAAAACCCCGGTACACGAGGATGTGGTCTACATGTCCGGCGGGCGGGAGGACTCCATCGCGGAGATCGCCTTCCAATATAACGACGGCTATAACGAGATGCTGGTGAGCTTTGCCAACAACATCCACACCCCCGAGGGAGGCATGCATGAGACGGGTTTCAAAACGGCTTTGACCCGCATTCTGAATGCCTACGCCACAAAGATGGGAGCTTTGAAGGGCGACGACAAGCTCTCCGGCGAGGACTGCCGCGAGGGCCTCACCGCCGTGATCTCCGTAAAGCTCACAAACGCCCAGTTTGAGGGACAGACAAAGGCGAAATTGGGAAACGCGGAGATCCGCTCGCTGGTAGACTCCATTGTCTCCGAGCAGCTCGAAATATTCCTTGAGGAAAATCCGGGTTTCGGGAAAATGATCATTGACAAGGCTCTGACCGCCTCCCGCGCCCGCGAGGCCGCGCGCAAGGCCCGGGAATCCGTGCGGCGCAAGACGGGGCTTGAGTCCGGACAGATGCCCGATAAGCTTCAGGACTGCAACGAGCGCGACCCGTCCCTCTGCGAGATCTACATTGTGGAGGGAGACTCCGCCGCGGGCTCCGCCATCCAGGGAAGGGATTCCCGGTTCCAGGCGATTTTGGCCATGTGGGGCAAGATGCTGAACGTCGAGAAAGCCAGGGCGGATAAGATCTACGGCAACGACAAGCTCTACCCCCTCATCGTAGCCCTTGGCGCGGGGATCGGGGAGGAGTTCAACATCGACAAGCTCCGTTACCACAAGATCATCATTATGGCCGATGCCGATGTGGACGGCGCGCACATCAGAACGCTTCTGCTCACGTTCTTCTTTCGCTACATGCGGCCCCTCATTGAAAACGGCTATGTGTACTCCGCGGTGCCGCCGCTCTACAAGCTGACGAGAGGCAAGACCCAGCGGGTGGCCTATTCGGACGAGGAGCGCGACCGTATCTCCGGCGAGATGCGGGGCGACAACCCCTCGGCTAAAGTGGACATCAACCGCTACAAGGGTCTGGGCGAGATGGATCCCCACGAGCTGTGGGAGACCACCATGGATCCGGAAAAGCGCACCCTCCGGCGCATCACCCTGGACGACGCCGTGGCGGCGGATCAGATCTTCACCGTCCTCATGGGCGAGGAAGTGGAACCCCGCAAGGCGTGGATCGAGGAGAACGCCAGGTACGCCGTGAATCTGGACTACTAATCAAACTGGCTTTGAAGCCCTGACGGGCTTCAAATGCCAATGGGATATTGCCGGTCCCCTGCGCGCACGGCCCGGAGGGCCGCACACTGCGGGGATCTATGAGGGAATTTTTCTGACGTACATGCCGCCAGAAAAATGATTGATTTCTTCGCCGCCGCTGCGGCGAGATCCGCGATGCTTTTTTAAAAAAGTTACGAGGTTTAAGTATGGCACATAACAGAGACTACAAACCCGAGGATATTCTGTTCCCCGACCAGGTCATCACCCAGTCCGAGCTGGTGGAGGAGATGAAGGAGAGCTACAAGCAGTACGCCATGTCCGTGATCATCGGCAGGGCCCTCCCCGACGTGCGGGACGGGCTTAAACCGGTACACCGGCGCATACTCTATTCCATGTACGAGGGCGGATTGACCCATCAGAATCCGTATAAAAAGTGCGCCACGGCGGTGGGCGACGTGCTGGGCCACTATCACCCCCACGGAGACGCCTCCGTCTACGACGCCCTGGTGCGTATGGCACAGGACTTCTCCATGCGCGCGCCGCTCATCGACGGCCACGGCAACTTTGGTTCCGTGGACGGCGACCCCCCGGCGGCATATCGTTATACTGAGGCCCGCATGTCGAGGATCGCCGACGAGATGCTCCGGGACATCGACAAGGAGACGGTGGACTGGGATCCCAACTTCGACGAGACGCGCCGCGAGCCGCGCGTCCTGCCCAGCCGCTTCCCCAATCTGCTGGTCAACGGCTCCTCCGGTATCGCCGTGGGCATGGCCACCAACATCCCGCCCCACAACCTCAGGGAGGTCATTGACGCCTGCGTGTGCCTTCTGGACGACCCGGATGCCACCTTCTCCGATCTGATGGAGCACATCACGGGGCCGGATTTCCCCACGCGCGGCATCATTATGGGCCGGAACGGCATCCGTCAGGCCTACGCCACGGGGCGCGGGAAGATCGTCATTCGCGCGCGCACCGAGTTTGAGGAGTACGGGAGGGAACACCGCACCCGCATCGTGGTCTCGGAGCTGCCCTATCAGGTGAACAAGCGCCAGCTCATCAAGACCATCGCCGACCAGGTCAAGGACAAGAGGCTTGACGGCATCTCCGACATCCGGGACGAGACGGACCGAAACGGAATGCGGATGGTCATCGAGTTAAAGCGAGACACCAACGCCCAGGTGGTGCTCAACAAGCTCTTCACCCAGACCGCCATGCAGTCCAGCTACTCCATCATCATGCTGGCTCTCACCGACGACCAGTCCCAGCCCCGTATTTTGCCCCTGCGCAACATCCTCACGGAGTATCTCAAATTCCAGGAGGAGGTCATCACCCGCAGAACCCGCTACGATCTCCGTAAAGCTCAGGAGCGGGCTCATCTGTTGGAGGGCCTTCTTATTGCCCAGGACAACATCGACGAGGTCATCCGCATCATCCGCTCAAGCTACGACGACGCCAGGGAGAACCTGATGTCCCGCTTCGGGCTGGACGAGATCCAGGCGCAGGCCATTTTGGATATGCGTCTCAAGGCCCTCCAGGGGCTTGACCGGGAGAAGCTCCAGGCGGAGTACGACGAGATCGAACAGAAGATCGCCTACTACGAGGATCTGCTGGCCCACGATGAGAAGATCCGGGCGGTGTTGAAAGAGGAGCTTATCACCATTCGGGACAAATACGGCTCCGACCGGCTCACCGAGATCCGGGACGTGGAGGAGGAGATCGACCTGGAGGATCTGATCGCCGTGGAGGACTGCGCCTTCACCCTCTCCAACGCCGGCTACATCAAGCGGATGCCGGTGAGCGAGTACAAGGCTCAGAACCGGGGCGGCAAGGGCATCCGCGCCCAGGCCCTGCGGGACGAGGACTTTGTCCACACGGTCTTTACCTGCTCCACCCACGACTACATCCTCTTCTTTACAAGCGCGGGCCGGGTGTACCGCAAGAAGGGGTACAACATCCCCCAGGCCAACCGGGCGAGCCGGGGCACGAACATCGTGAACGTCCTGCCCCTGGATCCGGGCGAGCGGGTCACCGCCATGATCCACACCTCCGACATCGAGACCAACGACCGCTATCTTGTCATGGTGACGCTGAACGGCACCGCCAAGAGGCTGGACGGGGAGGCGCTGAAGAACATCCGCCAGAGCGGCATCCGGGCCATCACCCTGGACGAGGGGGACACCCTGATCGCGGTCTGCGAGACCCACGGGGACGACAACATCCTCATCGCCACCCACGGCGGCTACGCCATCTGCTTCAACGAGAACGACGTGCGCTCCATGGGCCGCACCGCCGTGGGCGTCCGGGGCATCAGGCTCCGGGAGGGCGACTTCGTGGTGGGGGCCGTCAACGCCTCCCAGGGCGGGATGTTGCTGACCATCACCGAGAACGGCTACGGCAAGCGCACGCCCATCGAGGAATACGTCCGCGGCTCCGACGGCACGCCGCAAAAGCGCGGCGGCATGGGTCTTAAAAACTACAATGTCACCGAAAAGACCGGCCCCATCGCCGGTATCAAGGTGGTGAACGACTCCGACGACGTGCTTCTCCTGGCGGAGGACGGCACCATGATCCGCACCGGGGCGGAGACCATCTCCGTGCTGGGCAGGGCGACCCAGGGGGTGCGCCTTATGCGGGTTTCCGAAGGGGCGCGGCTGCTGTCCGTGGCCACCACCGAGAAGGCCGAGGATTCCGCCGAGGGACCCGTCGACGAGGACGGCGGGGACGAGCCGTCCGACACCGGCGCCGAAGCCTTCGAAGCCGGGGACGTGGACGAAAACTGATGGATAAGGTCACCATCTACACCGACGGGGCCTGTTCCGGAAATCCCGGCCCCGGCGGCTGGGCGGCGATCCTCATAGCCGGGGAGCACAAAAAGGAACTATCCGGCGGAGAGCCCGCCACGACGAACAACAGGATGGAGCTGCTGGGCGTCATAAGCGCCCTGGAGCTTCTGAAAAGGCCGTGTCAGGTCACACTTTTTACCGATTCTCAATATATTGAAAGAGCCATAAACGACGGCTGGCTCAGAGGCTGGAAGGCCAAGGGCTGGAGGCGGAAGGGCGGGGAGCTTAAAAATATTGAGCTGTGGCAGAGGCTCGATGGACTTCTGGCGCGGCACGAGGTCGTTTTCCGCTGGGTGAAGGGCCACGCCGATAACGAGTACAACAACCGCTGCGACGAGCTGGCGGTCATGGAAAGGGACAGGGCGCGGTAGCGCCGCCCCCGCCCCACGCCTCCCCGAGGGAGGGCGAAAAGGCGTCTATTTCAAATTGGAGGTATATTTAGTGAACAAGGAAATATTCAGAGGGATCGGAACGGCGCTTGTGACGCCCATGAATGAGTCCGGCGTGGACTACGACGCGCTGGCGCGCCTTCTCGATTTTCAGCTTGAGGGCGGGGTGAACGCCCTTATCGTCTGCGCCACCACAGGCGAGGCGCCGACCCTCACCGACGAGGAGCACATTGACGTCATCGAGTTCTGCGTCGACCGCGTGGCGGGGCGCGTACCCGTCATCGCGGGTACCGGATCGAATTACACAGACCACGCCGTTGAAATGAGCGTCAAGGCGCAGAAGGTGGGCGCGGACGCCCTTTTGTGCGTCACCCCCTATTACAACAAGTGTACCCAGAAGGGCCTGGTGCAGAGCTTCTACAGGATCGCCGACGCCACGGATCTTCCCATGATCGTCTACTCCGTCCCCTCCCGCACCGGCATGAAGATCCTGCCGGAGACGTGCGTGGAGCTGGCCAAACACCCGCGCATCGCGGGCATCAAGGAGGCCACCGGCGACATGGCCACGGTGGTGGACATCCGCGCAAGGTGCGGCGAGAATTTTGCCGTGTGGTCCGGAAACGATGACATCACCGTACCCATGATGGCCATGGGGGGCTCCGGGTGCATCTCCGTGTTTTCCAACATCATGCCGAAAGCGGCCGTGGAGATGACGCGGCTCTTCGACGCCGGGGACGTCCGGGGCGCGGCGGCGCTCCAGTGCCGGTATAAGCCGCTGATGGACGCCCTCTTCTCCGAGGTGAACCCCATTCCCGTGAAGGCGGCTCTGGCCGAAATGGGCATCATCGAGGACTGCCTGCGCCTGCCTCTCACGCCCATGGAGCCCGAGCACCGGGAAAAGCTTGTGGCGCTCATGCGGGCGGAGGGTCTGGTGAAATAAACCCCCCGCCGGGGGAAACGATACGAATGTACGGGAGGATTGCCGGTATGATAAACGTACTTGTCCACGGCGCGCTGGGCCGGATGGGGAGCATCGTCATAAACCGTGTGGAGCAGGCGGAGGATATGGACGTGGCCGCCGGGGTGGATGTGTATTCCCGGGGCGGCGCGGTCTACGCATCGCTTGACGAGGTGACGGAAAAGGCGGACGTGGTGATCGATTTTTCCCACCACACGCTGACGCCCGCGCTTTTGGAGTGGTGTACAGCCAAAAATGTCCCCATTGTCCTGTGTACCACGGGCCACGACGGGGCGGAAAAAGCCGCCATTGACCAGGCCGCGAAAAATATCCCTGTTTTCTACTCCGCCAATATGTCCATGGGCATAGCGCTTCTGGCGGATCTTGCGAAGCGCGCGGCGGCGCTTTTCCCGGACGCGGACGTTGAGATCGTGGAGGCCCACCACAACCGCAAGCTGGACGCGCCCTCCGGCACCGCGCTGATGCTGGCGAGGGCCGTGCAGGAGGTCCGCCCCGGCGCGACGCTCAATCTGGGGCGCTCCGGGATGGGCAAACGGGAAAAGAACGAGATCGGGGTTCAGGCCGTGCGCATGGGGAATCTCCCCGGAACCCACGTCGTCTGCGTCTCCACCGACAACCAGACCATTGAGCTCAAGCACGAGGCCCACGACCGCTCCCTCTTTGCCGACGGCGCGCTGACAGCCGCCAGATTCATCGTGGGCAGGAGCGCGGGACTTTACGACATGAAGGATATCGTGGCCGGAAATTAAATTGCCGTCGGGCGGCCAGAGCGGGCCGCCCGACCGGCTTTTTGGCGGATGAGAGGATTTACTATTGACTAATAGCCCTCGGAAAAGGTAAAATATAAGGCAGGCTTTCGATGGGACAATACAGAGAGATACCGGGGGTAAGCTTATGAGGATAGGCTTTGACAACGACAAATACTTGAAGCTCCAGTCCGAGAACATCGCGGAGCGCATCGGTAAGTTCGGCGGGAAGCTCTACATGGAGTTCGGCGGGAAGCTGTTTGACGACTATCACGCCAGCCGCGTCCTGCCGGGGTTTGAGCCGGACAGCAAGATCAAGATGCTGGCCGAGCTGCGGGCCCAGGCGGAGATCGTCATTGCCGTCAACGCGGGCGACATCGCCAAAAACAAGGTGCGCGGCGACTACGGCATCACCTACGATCTGGATGTCCTCCGGCTCATCGACGCCTTCCGCAGCTTTGACCTCTATGTGGGCAGCGTGGTCATCACCCAGTTTGCCGGGCAGGGCGCCGCCGAGGCGTTCCAGCGGCGGCTGGAGGCGCTGGGGATGAAGGTGTACCGCCATTACCCCATCGAGGGGTACCCGGCGAATATCGACATGATCGTCTCCGACGAGGGCTATGGGAAGAACGACTACATCGAGACCACCCGCCCCCTGGTGGTGGTCACCGCCCCCGGCCCCGGAAGCGGCAAGATGGCCACGTGCCTCTCCCAGCTCTACCACGACGGAAAGCGGGGGATACAGGCGGGGTACGCCAAGTTTGAGACCTTCCCCATCTGGAACCTGCCCTTAAAGCATCCGGTGAACGTGGCCTACGAGGCCGCCACCGCGGACCTCAACGACGTGAACATGATCGACCCCTTCCACATGGAGGCCTACGGCTCCCTGGCCGTCAACTACAACCGGGATGTGGACACCTTCCCGGTGCTGTCGGCGCTTTTTGAACGCCTCACCGGCGGGGAGTGCCCCTACAAGTCGCCCACGGACATGGGGGTCAATATGGCCGGCTTTTGCATCGTGGACGACGAGGCCTGCCAGGAGGCGTCCCGGCGGGAGATCGTCCGGCGCTACCTTGCCGCCTGCTGCGCCCGCACGAAGGGCCAGCCAGCCGGCGGGGACGTGGACAAGATCAAGCTTTTGATGAACACGGTGGGCACCTCGGAGGCCGACCGTCCCGGCAGGGCCGAGGCCCTGCGCAAGGCGGAGGAGACCGGCGAGCCCGCCGCCTCCATCGAGCTTCCCGACGGCAGGATCGTCACGGGCAAGACCTCCAAGCTCCTGGGCGCCACCAGCGCCGCGCTCCTGGACGCGCTGAAGGCCCTGGGCGGTATCGGTGACTCCATCCGGCTGCTCTCCCCCACCATTTTGGAGCCGGTGCAGGATCTGAAGGTAAACCATCTGGGGAACGTGAATCCCCGTTTACATACGGACGAGGTGCTTCTGGCCCTCTCCATATGTGCCGTGACGAACCCCCTTGCCGAGATCGCCATGCAGCAGATCGAGCGGCTGGAGGGCAGCGAGCTTCACTCCACGGTGATCCTGTCCCAGGTGGACGAGAATCTTTTGAAAAAGCTGGGCGTGAACGTGACCTGCGAGCCGGTGTACGAGACGAACAAGCTTTATCACAAGTGAGGGGCGGCGTTTTGGGCGCGGCCTGAAAAAGAGGGTCTATGGACATTTCCGAGCTTTCCTCCCGGCTCTCCTCCGGGCGGCTGTTTCACGCGTATATTGTGACCGGTGCGGACGCGGACACCCGTATGCGCGCCGGGAAGCTCATAGCCCAGGCCGCGGTCTGTCAGGCGGAGCGCGGAGTTCCCTGCGGGGTGTGCCGGGACTGCGTCAAGGCGAAGCGGGACATCCACCCGGATATTGAGATCGTCCGCCGGGAGAAGGAGAACGCCAACCATACGGTGGACGCCATGCGCGCCCTCAGGGCCCGCGCGGCGGTTCTGCCAAATGAGGCAAAGCGCGGCGTACACATTATAGACGACGCGGATTTTATGAATATGCAGGCCCAAAACGCCATGCTCAAGGTGCTGGAGGAGCCGCCGGAGCACGCGGTTTTCATACTTCTGGCGGACAACCCCCAGAGGCTTCTGGAGACGGTGCGTTCCCGGTGCGAGACGGTGAGCCTGAACCCCGAGCAGACCCTTTTGGATCCGAAGGTGGAGGCCGTTGCCCGGGAGCTTATGGAGGCTTACGTCCGACGGGACAATCTCG
The DNA here is from genome assembly GCA_947589225.1 of uncultured Oscillospiraceae bacterium. Lineage (GTDB taxonomy): Bacteria > Bacillota > Clostridia > Oscillospirales > Oscillospiraceae > RUG626. The sequence continues at coordinate 135,258 of CANQBC010000002.1, forward strand.
GACTCGTCAGGGCCGCGCAGCCTGTGGAAAAGTTTATAAAGACGGAGCTTTTTGACCTTATGACCGCCCTGCGGCGGGAGACGCTTGGCAGATCCGGGACGCTTTCCGAGACTGATGTGGAGCGGTTCATGGAAGCCGCAGACAGCGGGGACAAATTGATTAACGCCAATATCCGGGGCGGCTATGTGGCCGGTGAGCTTATCGCGGAGCTTATTGACCGCGAAACGGCGTCCCGTTGAAATATTCGGAAGGAGAGTGCCGATTTGACCGAAGTAATCAGTGTGAGATTTAAAAATAAAGGAAAGGTGTATTTCTTCGACCCCAACGGGTTGAAGGTGGAGCAGGGGGACAACGTGGTGGTGGAGACCGCCAAGGGCCTTGAGTTTGCCGAGTGCGTCTCCGGCAACCATGAGGTGAACGACGACGACGTCCACCCGCCGCTGAGACCCGTGGCCCGCGTCGCCACAGAAGAGGATGTGCGCCGCGCCGAGGAGAACCGCCAGCGGGAGAAGGAGGCCTTTGAGGTGTGCCGCCAGCGCATCGCCAAGCACGGGCTGGACATGAAGCTTGTGGACGTGGAGTATAATTTTGAAGGCTCCAAGATCCTCTTCTTCTTCACCTCCGAGGGGCGCGTGGACTTCCGGGAGCTGGTCAAGGACCTGGCCGGGATCTTCCACACGCGCATCGAGCTGCGCCAGATAGGTGTGCGCGACGAGGCCAGGATGCTGGGGGGACTGGGAATCTGCGGCCGGCCCTTCTGTTGCGCGCAGTTTCTTGACGATTTCCAGCCTGTGTCCATAAAAATGGCCAAAACGCAGGGTTTGAGCCTCAATCCCACCAAGATCTCGGGCTCCTGCGGGCGTTTGATGTGCTGCCTCAAATACGAGCAGGACGCCTACGAGGAGCTTGTGCAGAGCGTGCCCAAGATCGACGCGTTTGTGGATACCCCCGCCGGCGTGGGGACGGTAGTGGACGTGAACCTGCTGAAGGGTACCGTCAGGGTGCATCTTGAGGATCAGACGGATATGGCTGTGCGGACTTTTGAGGCCGGAGAGGTCACCGTCTTGGGCGGCAAGGCAAAGAGGGCCGAGTATTTGGCGGCCCGTGCGGAAGGACTTATCGAGGCGCCCCAGCCCAAACTGGCCGCCAGGCCCCGCCGCCAGCCGCAGGACAGATCCCGCGAGCGCGCGGAAAACCGTGAGAGCACGGAGAGCGGTCAGCCCACCGCGCAGACGGAGCGGCGGCAGGATGCCCAGCACGGGAACCGTCCAAATCAGCGTTCCCGCCAGCCCCGTCAGATGTCCGGTCAACCCGCGGCAGCTGACGGACAGGCTCAGACCGGGGAACCCGCTCAGAAAACCGACGAGCAACGCCGGAACCAGGCCAACAACCGCCGTAAGCGCTACCGCCACTCCGGCCCCCGCCGCCAGGGAGGCGAGGGAGGTCAGTCCGGCGGCGGAGAAAAGCACGAATAAGGGCGGAAAGTTTTCTGCGGAAACCTCTTGACACACGATCAAGGTTGTGTTATCATAATATAGCTGAGGGAAACCTCACTATATCGCGGGGTAGAGCAGTTGGCAGCTCGTCGGGCTCATAACCCGGAGGTCGTAGGTTCAAGTCCTTCCCCCGCAACCATGAAACACCGGATTTCGCAAGAAATCTGGTGTTTTTTATAACTTTTTGAGCGTTTTATTTGACATGATGTTCCAAATCGGCTTTTGATGCTTATCTGATGCAGTTTTTCGGATTTTTATTTGGAGTGGTGATGCAGTTGCCTCACCACTCCATGGTCATCCATGGGTTCTTCTGGGTTAGTTGGGAGCTCGACGGCTGGGGCGGGGCGGAGTAGAGGTCGTCGAGGCGCTGGACGCTCTGGCGCTTGTGGTCGTCGATGGCGTGGCCGTACTTGTCCATGGTGACGGAGGGGTTGGCGTGGCCCAGCAGTCTGGAGAGCGTAACCACGTCCATCCCCTGCTCCAGACTTCTTGTAGCGAAGGTATGCCGGAGGGCGTGGAAGTTGGCGTCACGGATTCCCGCCTGCCGCACGCACCGCTTGAACAGGTCCTCGTAGGTCCGCGGCTCGTAGGGGTCCCCGTTCTCCTGACAGAACACGTACCCGTCCGGGTTGTAGGACGGGTACTGCTTTTTTATGGAGAGTTGGATGTTCATGTACTGCTGGAAGTCTTTATAGAGACTGTCGGTCATGTAGACCGTTCGGCGGGAGTTGGATGTCTTGGTGCTCTCCACAGTCCTCACGCTGGTGACCGCCTCGATGGTGTCGTCGAAGTTCGGGAGCCTGTTCCTCGTCTCGCAGACCCTTATTGAGTGGCCGTCCATGTTGACGTTCTTCCATCGCAGTCCGCACAGCTCACCAATCCGCAGGCCCGTGAACAGGTCGAAGATGATGCCGAAGGCGGCGGGTTCCGGGGCGAGGCGCGCGGCGGCGATGAGACGCGCCTGTTCCTCCCGGTCCAGGACGCGCATCTCCTTCTTTTCAGCTTTGGGCAGCCGGACACTCTCCACAAAGTTGACGGTGATCATGCCGTTCTTCAGTGCCTGGTCGAAGGCGATGTGCATCATGTTGCGGATGTTGGTCAGCGTCTTGGGAGACAGGCCACCTTTTCGCTGGAGGTTGCCGTTGGCGCCGCGGTCGTTGAAGAACTCTTGCAGCTCGTCGGCGGTGATGGTGTTCATGTACTTCTCTCCAATCACGGGCTTGATGTGGGCGCGGATGTAAAGCTCGTAGCTGCAATAGGTTGAGAGCTTGACGGACGGCTTGGCGTATGTCTCAAGCCAGCGGTCGAACCAATCGCCCACGGTAATGACACCAGCTGTCTTTGTGGGAGAAGGACCGCTGTCGGCTCTTGAGATCAGGATGGCGTTTGCTTTGTTTAGGGATTCGATGAACAGACGGGCTTCGGCTTTCTTCTTGAAGCGTCTTGTTCTGCGTTTGCCATCTTCATTGTATTGGTAGACCCATGTCTTGTCCTTGGCCTGATAGAGACTGCCGGTGCCCTTTTCACTTCGCGCCATCATCACGCCCCCATCCCCGCCGCCTGATCCGCCCAGCGCCGGATGTGTTCTCTGGACATCACCACGCGTCTGCCGATGTGGATGCAGGGGATATTTCCTTGGGCCGCCATACGGTAGACCGTGGCGCGGGAGACGCCGAAGAGGACAGAGAAATCCGAGACTGTGCAGAAATCAGGAAGGTCGTCAATGCTGTGGTAAATTTGTTTTTTCATTATCATCCCTTCTGTAAATCAGAATGAGTTTATCTTACATAGGGACCACACTGGGGACAGAGTGGTCCCTTGGTTGTTTTTGATACTTGCTTCTTGCTTCTTACTTCTTACAGCCTCCATTCGACACTACTTCCCGAGGCCAAGGGCGTACAACTGGACCGCGACTGGCGTCACACTCCGGGAATCTCACCCCGACCAAAAAATCAAATCCTCTCCGAGCTGCCCCCGGGCTTGTCTGTGGCTGGGCAGGGGTATCATTGTAGGCGGACGGGGTCGTGGCGCGGCTTGCCAAAGCCGTTGCGGTTCGAATGGGTTATACGCTCGCTTCCTTAAAGGCCGTCTTTTGATGCAGAAGTCTGCACAGGAAGGTCTTGGCGCATCCGCCCGCCGCTGTCCCCGTCAAGGGACCGTCCGCTAAAGTTATCCAGTTGCCGGATATTAAATTGTCAAAGAACACCGGGGGTAAATTTACCCCTCTATTATCCATCCCGAAAAATTCGCAAGTGACCAAGAGATTTTTGAAATTTTTTCTCGATTTATCTTGGTTTCTGCTTTTCGGTATTGGACGACATGGGAATTATTTCGCCCCTTCACCCAACAACGGACAAATTTTCCGCGAATCACAACCCCCCTCTCCAAAAAAATTTAAAAAAAAGAAAGAAACGGGGCAGTGGGCGAAGGCTTGCGTACTCCCCTCAAGCATTTCTCCGGTATGGAACGGCGTGAGAACCATAACTCCCTCTCACTTTACAACGGACAACAGGAACGCCAGAGTTAACCCCTCTCTGAAAAAAATTTTTGAAAAAGAAGGATATGGGTGCTCATCCAGCTTAAAGCGGATGGGGGCGTGGCGCACCCGCCGCTGACCCCGTCCAGGCTTGTCAATTACCTTCACACTCCCCTATTGCCGAATTTTTTTGAAAATTATAACCCTGTTTGAAAAATTTTTTTGAGAAGCCGATTTACGCGCCTATATATACCACGAACTTGCTCACGCCAAGTTCGAAGCGCCGGTTGGATTTGAAGCTGCCAAGGGGAAGCTCCTGGCCAGACCCAATGGCATAAAAAGAGCCTGCTTTCTTAGTCTCGCGACTGGTGAAAGCAGGCTTGAGCGTTTCTGTCAGTTGAGCGGCCGGATCTTTCGGGGGGTTACTATACGTCTTCCCGGAAAAACAGCGGCAGGGCGTTGTAGAGGTATTCCAAGACCGCATTAAAGTCGTGGTAGCCGCCGTCCTTTTGGTAGAAGACGTAGTGGTCGGGGGTGAAGGTGGGCCTTTGGAGCATCTCGTCGGCCATATTGACGGACTGGCTCTTGACGGCGTCCTGGGTGCCAACGGCGTGGTATATGAAGTAGCCGCGCTCGTCCAGGTTTTCGTCCTTCACGAGATGTTCAATGAAATCCACATTCTCCTCAAACCGGAAGTCCCCGTAGGTGCCGTAATACCAGCAGGAGCCGCTCATGGGGAGGAACCAGCGGATGTAATCATAGTCATAGCAAAACTGGAGCCAGGTGGTGACGGAGCCCAGGGAGAAGCCGCCGAAGGCCCGGTGGTCGCGGGAGGCGGCCAGATCCTCCGGCGAGGTGGAGGCGGCGTAGGTGTGGTACTGCCCCTCCACGGCGGGCATCAGGTGCGTCTCAAAATCCCGGTGAAACTGACGGAACTCCTGAATGGAGCTTCCAAAATCCCGGCTGCTGTTGTCGTTATAGAACGTGGCGGAGACGATGATAAGGGGCGGGATGTCGCCCCGCTCGATGAGGTTGTCAAAGAGGTTCTGGCCGTAGTCGAAATACTCCCCGGCCCGGCCTCCCCAGCCGTGCATCAGGTAGAGGATGTTGTACCGGGTCTCGGCGTCCTCCGGGTCATAGCCGTAGGGCGTGTATACGTAGGCGGTTTTGGTGATGGGCGCGCCGTCCCGGACGTAGTCCTCGGACTCGTAGTCCAGGCGTGAAACGGTCCCTGGGTGGTCGGAGGGCTCAAAATATTCGCTCGGAACAGCGGTGGTCCAGCCGGTCTGGTTCATGGTATTCTCATCTCCTGTCTTGTCAGGCTCTATATCCGGGTCAGAGGGCGCGGACTTCCACGAACAACCAACCAGAATAGTCAGTAAAAGAGCGGCTATAAGTAAAAATGAGATCGTATCTCTCATGGTTCCCTCCCCTTTCGTGAATTTTTCCTGCCGAGTCTCTTTGCTCCCACGGAGAGATAGTGGCCGACGATAACAAAGAGGGACAGGATCGCAATGTAATCCAAAAGGAACGGCAACAGGCCCTCCTCCCAATCGAAGAATACGAAGTGGTAGCGCAGGAGCATATAGTTCCCGAAGTCCCGCCGCCAGAAGGCGTAGAGGCCGTATGCGGCCAGAATGGTCGCCAAAGTCCGCAGGAACCAGCGGGGCGGCTTTTTCTTTGTGAGCTTCCCGGCCATGCCCATCATCGCGCTCCAGTGGGTCCCCAGGTGCATCCCCATAAAGGCAAAGCCCCAGTAGGCGCACAGCATATGGACGGTGCGGGCCTCATCGGAGAGGCCCCGGATGTCCAGCCTCAGGGCGTACCGGGAGAGGACGATGCCGCTGGCCATGGAGCCCAGCATAGCGATAAGCACCAGCGCGGCAAGGACGGTTTGGAGGGCCCGAAAGGGCGTGTACCGCCCCCGGCCAAGTGCTTTTGTCCATTTCATGTTGAGCCCGTGGTGGAGGACAAAGAGCGCGAACATGGCTATCCCCACCCACTCATGGGCCGCCTCTCCCAGGAGGCTGTAGGACATCAGGAGCAGCAGCCCCACTGTCATCAGCGCGTCCGTGACCAGCTTCAAAACGGCTTTTTTCGACATGGCGCGCCTCAAAACCCAAGGCCCCGAAGCCACTCCGCCACGTCCTCGGCGGCATTGGCGGCGTTTTGCATACTGACCGTAAACCCGTCGGAGATTACCGTGGCGTCGGGCTCCAGCTCCGCGATCTTCGCCGGTGTGCCGGAGAGGCGGCTGCCGTTGTGGACGGTGAAGGGGATGATGGTTTTCCCGGAGAAGTCATACTCGTCAAAAAAGCTGTACATCACCTGTGGCATATCGTACCACCAGATGGGAAAGCCTATGAAAACCGTGGCATAGTCGTCCAGATTTTCGATGTGGCTTGTGAGCTCCGGCCTCGCGTTATCGTCCTGCTCCTTATCGGCATAGTCGATGAGCTCCCCCATGTTCGCGGGGTAGACGGTGCTGGTGCGGATGGAGAAAAGATCCGCGCCGGTGTCTTCGGCGATCATCTCCGCCACAGCCTGAGAGACGCCCTTTGCCTCCCCGTCCACGGTGACCACGCTTGCCGAGGACACGGCATCCACCCCGCTGTTCTCCGCAGCGGAGAAATAGGCCACTAAGATTTTGCCCTCCGTGTCCACGTCCGCACTGCCGGGATCTGCGGTGTCACCCTTGCCGCCGCAGGAGGCGAGGGCCGCAATGAGAGCCAGGGTCAAAAGTACACATAAAACCATCTTTTTTATGGGATTCACCCTCCTTTTATCCCCATTATAAAACCAAACGGGACTCCCAAGAAGTCCCGTTTGGTTTATCACTGTTAACTTTTAGTTACCATGCTCCGTCATTTCTGTGTGTCCACCGGCGGGACCATCTCGGCGTAGGCATTCAGCATCTCCGGGGTGGAGTGGTAGTAGCGGCGCTCACGGTCAAGGGCATTGATGCGGGCCATCTCCTCCGCCGTCAGGGCGAAGTCGAAGATGTCGAAGTTTGCCCGGATGTGGGCGGGGTTCTTGGAACCGGGGATGACGATGTTGCCGGACTGGGTGTGCCAGCGCAAAATCACCTGGGCATTGGACTTGCCGTACTTGGCCCCAAGCTCGGTGAACACATCCTCCTGGATAAGCGCCTTGTCCCCGTGGCCCAGGGGGTACCAGGCCTGGATCAGAATGCCCTCGCTCTGCAGGAAGGCTTTCAGCTCCTTCTCCTGAGAGTAGGGGTGGACCTCCGTCTGGAGGATGGCGGGCTTGATCTCGCAGATGGCGAGGATCTCCTTGATCTGCTCCACGCTGAAGTTGGACAGCCCGATGGCACGGACCTTGCCCGCCTTCACCGCCGCCTCCATCTGCCGGTATCCGGCGATGTAGTTTCCGGCGGGCTGGTGGATCAGCAGAAGGTCGATATAGTCGGTGTCCAGCCGCTCCAAGGTCTTTTCCAACGCGTCGGGCTGCTCGTAGAAGGCCGGCCACAGCTTTGTCTCAAGGAAGATTTCATTACGAGGGATGCCGGAGGCTTTCATGGCCCGCCCCACGGCCTTTTCGTTCATATAGGCGTTGGCGGTGTCGATAAGGCGGTAGCCGTCCTTCAGAGCGGACAGAACCGACGCCTCCGCCTCGTCCGGGGAGAGCATGAAGGTGCCGATACCCACCATTGGCATACAGATGCCGTTGTTGAGGCCCACACAGGCTTGATTGCTCATTTTGTCTCCCTCCCTTATTTCAGCTTCGCCCCATCGGAGAAGGCGTTTCCGGCCTTGTCCCCCAGGACGTAGTATTCGGCGTTCACCGGGTCGAAGATGATGGGGACGAATTTGCCGTGGTCCAGCTTTCCGTCCGCGAGAACCGATCCGTCGATGCTGGCGTTGACGATCTCGCCGATGAGGATGCCATCCTCGTTGTACTTGAGGAACTTGCACTCCAGGGCCATGGGCAACTCGTCGATGAGGGGCGCGTCCACATGGGCGCTTTTCGTGGTGTGCCAACCGGCTTTCTGGAGCTTCTGGGGCTCGGCGTGGGCGGAGACGATGCCCACGAAGTCCGCGGGGACGGTCTGCTCACGGGTGGCGAAGCTCACGGTGAAGGCTCCGCGCTTTTCGATGTTCTCGGTGGTCTTGTGGGAGCTTATGGAAATCATGATCTTATTGGCTCCGTACTGCCCGCCCCAGGCGGCGTTCATGGCGTCGGGGACGCCGTTTTCGTCGTAGGTGGCGATGATGAGCACAGGCTGGGGATATACCCAGGGCTTGGGTCCGAAATCTTTACGCATGGCGGTTTTCCTCCCGTATTTTTAAGATACTCCTATTATACACCGGGTTCTCGCGCTTTGGAAGTCTCAAAAAGTTATATGCTCTTAACCTTAAGTAACTACACAATCAGATTCACGATCATCCCCGTCACCAGCGAAAATGCCATCACAAACGCGATATAGAGGATAAACCGCTTCATGCCCAGGACGATCTTCAATGCGCCCAGGTTCGTTATCTTGGTGGCCGGGCCGGTGATCATAAAGGCGGAGGCGCTGCCCATGCTCATACCCATAGCCAGCCATTCCCGGATGAGCGGGATCGTCCCGCCGCCACAGGCGTAGAGCGGCACGCCGATGGTGGCCGCCATGAGGACGCCGAAGCCCTCGTTTGTCTTTCCAAACAGCTCCGCGAATTTATCCGCCGGCACATACCGCTGAAAGAGGGCGGAAAGCAGGACGCCCAGCAGAAAATACAGCCCCGTGGCCTTCAGGTTGCGGCCAAGGTTGAAAATAAACCGCAGAAACAAATTCGGGTGGGTGTCGTGGCTGGCCCTGGGCTCAAAGCCCTCGAAGTTGAAAAAGGGCTTGTCCTTGTAAACGATGTGTACCACCAGCCCCGCCACGACGCCGCAAACCGTGCAGGACACGATGCGAATAATGAGCGCCGTGGTGCCCAGGGCCGTGGAGTACATAATGAGCTGGGGATTTAAGAGGACGCTGGACATCATGAACGCCGCCAGCCAGTTGTGGCGCATCCCGTGCTTTGAAAACGACGCGGCGATGGGGATGGTGCCGTACATGCAGAGCGGCGACGCCACGCCTAAAATAGACGCCGGGATCAGCCCCCAGAGGCCCCACTTCTTGTCCCGGATTTTCTCGAAGGCCCCGTGAATGGCATCCTTGGCAAAGACCGACACCGCAGAGCCGATGACCATGCCCAGCACCCAGTACCAGAATATCTGCCGGAGCTGTATGGTGAAGTAGTACCAGACGTAGATAAACTCCCGCCGGAGAACATCAAAAATCTCACTCATCTATATTTACCAGCGTGTACGTCCTGCTCCCAAGTCCGATCTCCTCCGCGTGCTCTAAGGTGTGGAGGCCCATCTGCCGGTCGATTCTCTGCATCAGAGCCTCGCTTCCGTCGGCGGCTTTGCAGAGGTCATAGGCCGCTTGGTCGATAGCCACGGGGTCGGTGGAGGCGAGTATTCCGATGTCGTGGATGTCCGGCTCCGCGGGGTTGCCGTCACAGTCGCAGTCGATGGATATGTTGTTGAGGACGCTGATGTAGATGATCCGATCGCCGTTCCCAAGGTAATCGGACACGGACTTGCCCGCCTCGGCCATGGACTCGGTGAAGGCCGTCTGGTCACCGCCCCAGGGGGAGGTGTGGCTGCGCCCGCCCGTGTGGATGAGGCACTTGCCCTCCTTGGAGCCAAGGCCGATGGAGATGTTCTTGATGGCCCCGCCAAAACCCGCCATAGCGTGGCCCTTGAAGTGGCTGAGGACAACGTAAGAATCGTAGTTTGCGAAGTGGGAGCCAACAAGATTGGAGGAAAGGACAGTTTCCGCGCCCTCTCCGTCCACGGGAAGCTCCATGGAACCCTCCGCGTCCAGAATGTCCACGTTGGCGATGGCCGTAAATCCGTGGTCCTCCGCCACCTGCATGTGCATGGCGGTCTCGGTGCGGGAACCGCCGTAGGCGGTGTTGCACTCGACAATCGTGCCGTTGACGGTTTTTACCACGCCTTCAATCAGTTCCGGCCTTAAGTAGTTGCTGGCGGGCGGCTCGCCGGTGGAGAGCTTCACCGCCACGCTTCCGATGGGCGTCCAGCCCAGGGCCTCATAGACCGCCAGCATCCCCTCGGAGCTTATGTCCGACGTGAAGTAAACAACGCTTGTCCCGTCCTCCGGCTCGTCGGGTGTGGCGGGTGTAAGGTCAAGGCTGTTGACCCACTCCGTCACTGTGGCCTCCGAGGCCCCGGATTGGAACCGCCGGCCCTCCTGCCAGTCGCCCTCTCCCGCCATCGCCGCCAAAAGCTCGCCGCTCTCGCCGAGGCCGGAGCTGGAGGAGGTGCAGAAGGGAATCACTGTCTTGCCGGTGAAGTCGTTTGAGGTGATGAACTCATTGACGGGCCAGGCCGCGCCGCCCCACCAGATGGGGTAGCCTACAAAGACGGTATCGTAGCTGTCCCAATTCTCCGGGACGGCGTTCACAAGCGCCACATCCCGGAGGCTTGCGTCGTTGTGTTCCCGGACCACGCGGCTTCCCTGGTCGGTCCAGTTGAGGTCAGCGGAGGTGTAAGGTTCCACCGGCTCTAATTCAAAGATGTCCGCGTTCAGGGTATCCGCGATGATCTGCGCCACTCTCTCGGTGTGGTCCGTGGCGGAGTAGTACACCACTAAGGTATTCCCGCCCCCGCTCACAGTGGAGCCGGGCACAGAGGGCACGTCCAGCGTGGCCCCGCCCGCCGAGGGAGTGCCGCCGGTGGATTCGCCTCCGTCATTACCGGCAGCCGAATCATCGCCGGAGGGCGTGTTGCCGGAGGGCGTATTGCCGGAGGGCGTATTGTTCCCGCTGTAGGGCGTATTTGTCCCGCCGGAGGGGGTTCCGCCCTCGCTGTCCCCCGTTCCTCCGCAGGCCGCCAGGGTCAGGAGCAGGCACAGGGTGAGGATAATCGAAAGTGCTTTTTTCATGTAAGGTTCCTCCTTTAGATAAGCGTTCATGCGTTCCAGACGTTTTCAAGCCAGTCGGCGTATGTCTCCACCCAGCCGCCCGCGGCACCGAAGCCGTGAGGCCAGTTTTGCAGGACCAGCCTGTCCACCGGGTGTCCCATGTTCTCTAAGACGGCGTACTGCTGTTCAAACTGGCGGTAGAAGGGATCCTCGGTGCCGTAGCAGTAGAAGGTGGGCGGCAGGTCGCCGCCCCGGAGCCAGTCCGGGTCCATATTGCCCACGCTGAGACGGCCGTAGAAGGCGTAGATCATGCCGCAGGCCGTGGCGTGGGCGGGCACCTTGTCCAGCTCATCCGGGATATAGTCCGGGTCCAAGGCGTCGCCGGTCACGTCCCCGTCGTAGTGCATCAGAAACTCGCCAGCCTGGATGCCGCCCGCCGAGAAACCCATAACGGCGATGTTGTCCGGGTCAAAACCGTACACACCGGCGTTTTTCCGTATCCACCGCACGGCTCTTGCCACGTCCAGCGCCCCTTCCTTCTGGTTGTAGGGCCGGAGGCGGTAATCCACGATGAAGGTCACAAACCCCAGCTCCCGCAAAGCGTCGGCCACTGGCAGGGAGTCAGTGTAGTTGCCCCTGAACTGATATGCCCCGCCGGCCATCAGCACCACTGCGCCCTTGGGGGTCACACCTTCCCGCACGGGAATGGCCGTGACGTAGGGGCGGAAGTCCCAATCGTCGAAGTAACCGGTCATATTGGAGGTGAAATTCGTCACGGCGGGGACGTTGTCCTCCTCCCAGAGATAGAGCACCTGGATGTCCGTGGGGTCGGCAACCGTGTTGAGAACGGTTTGATTGCCCACCGGCTCGGGCAGTTTTTTGTTCATGAGGTCGTATGACCAATCGCCGTAGGCGTATGCCTCCGGCAAGTCGCCGAGGTGAGGCTTGGCCACTGCCCCCTGGCTTTCAAAATATTCCATTAATCTCTGTGCCGCCTCTCCGCGTGTCACGACAGTCGCGTCCCCATGGGGGTCCCAGGTGCCGGAGCTGTCCCCGGAGTAGCGGGACAAAATGAGGTCGAACTGCTGGCGCGTCAGCGCCTCCTCCGGGGCGAAAAGGCCATCGCCGACGCCGTTCACAATGCCGTGCTGTGCCGCCCAGCCCACGGCCTCGGTGTACCAAGTCCCGGCGGGCACGTCCCGGAAGTCCGGCGCGGGCGCGTCAACGCTGCCCGCCGCCCGGTGGAGAACGGTGACGATCATGGCACGGGACATGGGGGCGTCTGGCGAGAAGATGTCCGCCCCCGTGCCCGCCATCAGGCCGTGCTCATAGACGTACTTTACCGCCTCGGCGTATTTTGACCCCTCCGGCACATCCCGAAAGCGCGCCGCGCCGTGGGACGCTATCCACTCAAGAACGCTTTTGTCCTCAAAGATGAGGCTCCCGCCGCCGTGCTGGTTGCTGACGCCCTTTTCCCGGAACCAGTCGGCATCGGGGATATTGAGAACGATAAGCTCATTTATCTCGCCGTCCGTCGATCCCGCCGCCCGGTAAGCGTCCGTCAGGCCCGCGTAGGCGTCACGGGCGCGCTGGGAGCCATAATATTCGTCGTCCTGCCCCATGAAGATGTACACCGCCACCTGCCTTTCCGCCAAAGGCGCGTATGTCCCGTCCCACTGGGAGGCCACGTGGAGGTAGGCGGCGTAGAGGTCGGGCCGCATGGAGACGGCCCTGGACATGGTCTCGCCCCCCGCTGAGTACCCGGCGGCGTAGACGCGATTTGTGTCCACGGGGAAATGTTCAATAAAGTATTCCGCCAGCTCGTTGGCCTGCCGGGCGGACTTGTCGTTCCAATCCGTGAGCTGGGCGGACACCACGATCATTGGCTCGTCCAAATTGGCCCAGTTCTGGAACCCGTTCCAGCTTATGTTGCTCCCGGAGGAGTCCTCCCCGAACCACATCTGCCCGTACCCCGGCATGGTCATCACCAGGGGATACTTTTGTCCGGGATAGTAGTTTTCAGGGAGAATGCAGCTGTAATGGATAGGCCCATCGGCCCCCTCCAAAATCTGCTCCCGGACAAGGCCATCGGTTGTCATTTGATTTTCCCAGAAGGCAACCGCGTCCTTTATCCACCCCTCCGCCGCGGTGCCGGTGCCGAGGCCGAAGCCGTGGGGCAGGCCCTCGTAGGCGTGGAACTCCGTGGGGATGCCGAGAGCGGACATGGCATTTAAACGCGCTTGCATGGTCTGCCAGTTCGCAATGCCGTCCGAGGTGCCCACGCAGACGTAGGTGGGCGGGTCATTTTCGGAATAATCCGTGTGGCCCGTGTACTGCATGATGACGGCTCCGGGCCTGGGCAGGTCCTCGCCGCCAAAATATCCCGGCCCGTATGTGCCAAGATCGGCGGCCATTCTCGCCCCGGCGCTGCCGCCCCAGACGGAGTAGCAGGAGGTGTCCACCTCCAGCTCCTGGGCGTGGTCGAAGATGAAGCTGACGGAGCGGGCCAGGTCCTCCACCGCCGTGTCCCAGCCGGGGCGGTAGATGAGGGCGAAGGCGTTGTAGCCCATCTTTGAAAGCTCCAACGCGTGGGGGAAGCTGTCGTGCATGGCCCCCACGTAGGCAAAGCCCCCTCCGGCGTTGCACACAGCAAACCTTTCGCCGGAATCGCCCTTGAAGAAGAACAGGCCCGTGTCGCGCTTGGCGGGGTCGGCGGCCTTTTCGTCCTCCGAATAGATGTCGTAGAAAATCACGTCCCCCGCGGAGGCGTGGTCTTTCATGTAATTGCAGATTTCCACCGTTTTGCCGGGGTCGATGTAATTATACCAGGTGAGACGAAGCTCCCCCAACGTGTCCCCGCTCCAGTAGCCCTCGTCCACGGGGAAGATGAGCCGCCCGTAATCGCCGAACACCGGGTCTGAGATCACGTCCTCGATGGGCGTGTCCACGGTGTATGGGTTGGTAGATGAGGGCTTTTTCCCTCCGAAAAACGCCTTGAGGCCGTTGTAGGTGTACTCCATAGACGAAAGTCCCCCGTGGGTGTAGCCCTCCTTCACCCGGTAGGCGAAGTTGACATTTTCGGCAAACAAATCGGAATTGCGCATTTTTTCCACCCTGTTCTCCACATAGGAATAGGCAAAATCATCGGTGCCGGTCATAATGAAAACAAAGAAGTCCTCCGGGCCTCTCCCTTCGGCGGCGGCGAAGATGTTGTCGTCGTCCAGGGTCGTTCCGCAGCTCATGGGGAGGTAGTAGTGGAAGTAGTCCATGCAGTTTTCAAAGGTCCGCCAGGTGGCCACGCTCCCCATGGAGAAGCCCCCGAAGCCCCCGAAGCCCCGGTGGTCGCGGGAGGCTATAAGCTCCGATGATGACGTACCCTCGGCGTAGGTGCTGTATTTGCCCTCCACCGCCGGGAGAAGATCGTTCACAAGCTCGTTGTGGAGGTTCCGGTTTAATTGGAGCGCCAGGGAGAAGCTGGCGCTGTCCTCCGGGGAGGTATTGTTGTAGGTGGGGCAGACGATGATGAGCGGCTCGAAGTCCCCATTTTCAATGGCGTTGTCGATGACATTCTTGAAAACAGAGGGGTTTTCCGGCGTGCCCATGGTCTGGTTCTCGTTGCCCCAACCGCCGTGCATCAGGTAAAAGACGTCATATTTCTCGTTTTCATCGTACCCGTAGGGCAGATAGATCACCGCGTGCTTTTGGAGGGGCTGGTTCTTTTCCTCGTAGGAGAAGGACTCCCAGGTGTCGTAATAGAGATCCTCCAATGTCCCCGGCTCTGCCGCCGCATCAAAATACCCGTCGGGGATCTCCTGGATGGTCTCAGGGACGGAAACCTGGCTGTGCGCCGCGGCGGGGCTGTCCACAGCGGGGGCCGTCAAACCCGCCGGATCTGCCGCCCTCCCGCAGGCGCCCAGCAGAAGGGATGTGGTGATGATGAGCGATATGATCTTATCCATTTTTCCCGGCCCTCTCATAAAATCATGTTTGTCCATTTCCCGCCGTCCTCGCAGTAAGTAAATTCACTTTTTGTGTCATCCTCAAATACCGGGAGCATGGCGGCCATGTCCCGTGAAAGGGGCATACGCTCCAGCTCATCCCTGGGGACCCACAGCACATCGCCCTCCGGGGAGGGACGAAGCTGGCCGTGAAAGCGGGAGGCCCGGTAGAGGAAGATCACATACCGGCTGCCGTCATCCCTTGTAAACTGCTTGACGCCGCAAAGCCGCGCGTCCTCTAAAATAAGCCCCGTCTCCTCGAAAACCTCCCGGACAGCGGCCTTCGTAAACGGTTCCCCCGGCTCCACATGACCGCCGGGAAAGGCCAGCCCCGGCCAGGGGACGTTCACCCGGTTTTGCAAAAGCACCCTCCCGGCCTCGTCCCGGACCATGGTGAGTGTGGTAAAAACTGCCTGTTCCAACGCCGCGCCCCCCTTTACATTTCCCATGATAAACCAATCGAGACTTCAAGAGAAGTCCCGATTGGTTTATGAGTTGTTACCTGTGGTTATGACTCATTGGTCGATGTCCACCAGTGTGTATGTCCGGCTGCCCAGGCTGATCTCCTCGGCGTGCTCTAAGGTGTGGAGGCCCATCTGCTGGTCAATTCTCTGCATCAGGCTCTCGCTTCCCTCGGCGGCTTTGCAGAGATCGTAGGCTGCCTGGTCAATGGCCACGGGGTCCGTGGAGGCGAGGATTCCGATGTCGTGGATGTCCGGCTCGGCCGGGTTGCCGTCACAGTCGCAGTCAATGGAGATGTTGTTGAGGACGCTGATGTAGATGATGCGTTCACCGTTCCCAAGGTAATCGGAGACGGACTTGCCAGCCTCGGCCATGGACTCGGTGAAGGCCGTCTGATCTCCGCCCCAGGGGGAGGTGTGGGACTTTCCGCCGGTGTGGATGAGGCACTTGCCCTCCTTGGAGCCAAGGCCGATGGAGATATTCTTAATGGCCCCGCCGAAGCCAGCCATGGCGTGGCCCTTGAAGTGGGAGAGGACAACGTAGGAGTTATAATTGGCAAAATGAGAGCCAACAAGGTTAGAGGAAAGGACCGTTTCCGCACCCTCGCCGTCCACGGGCAGTTCCATACTCCCGTCCGCGTCCAGAATGTCCACGTCGGCGATAGCCGTAAATCCGTGGTCCTCCGCCACCTGCATATGCATGGCGGTCTCGGTGCGGGAGCCGCCGTAAGCGGTGTTGCACTCCACGATGGTGCCGTCCACCTCTTTGACCACGCCCTCAATAAGCTCAGGGCGCAGATAGTTGCTGGCGGGCGGTTCGCCGGTGGAGAGCTTCACGGCCACATTCCCGGTGGGCGTCCAGCCCAGGGCTTCATAGACCGCCAGCATCCCATCGGAGCTGATGTCGGAGGTGAAGTAGACCACGCTGCCGCTGATTTCCCCGTCGGAGGGCAGGTCAAGGGAGTTGACCCACTCGGTAACATCGTCCTCAGAAACGCCGGAGCTGAACCGTTTCCCCTCCTGCCAGTCGCCCTCCCCTGCCATCGCCGCCAGGTCCGTCCCGCTCTGGCCCAGCCCGGAGCTGGAGGAGGTGCAGAAGGGGATGACGGTCTTGCCGGTGAAGTCGTTGGAGGTGATGAACTCATTGACGGGCCATGCCGCCCCGCCCCACCATATGGGGTAGCCAACAAAGACGGTGTCGTAGCTGTCCCAGTTTTCCGGGACGGCGCTGACAAGCTCCACGCTGTTCTGGGCCGCCTCGTCCTCGTGCTCCTTGGAAACACGGCTGTCCCGGTCCGTCCAGTCAAGGTCAGCGGAGGTATAGGGTTCCACCGGCTCCAGCTCAAAAGTGTCCGCGCCCAGAGTGTCCGCGATGATCTGCGCCACGCGCTGGGTGTGGTCCGTGGCGGAGAAATACACAACAAGTATGCCGCTATCGGAAGGCTCAGCGGGTTCTTCCACCCTGTTCCTCAAAAACCGGGCTAAAATGGCGGCGGCCTGGGCGCGGGTCAGGCCGTCCTTGGGGGCGAAGCGGTTCCCGCCCACGCCGCCGACCACGTCGTTTTCCTTGGCCCAGGCCACGGCGGGCAGGGCGTAGGCCGCGATGTCGCCCTCGTCCGCAAAGCCGGTCGCGGTCCCGGCGTCGGGACGATTGGCGTACCGCCAGAGGATGGTAACGGCCTGCTCGCGGGTCAGCTTGTCCCCCGGCCCGAAGCTCCCGTTGTCGTAGCCGTTCACAATGTTGTTTTTCGCGGCCCAGGCCACAGCGTCGGAATACCACTGACCCGCCGGCACATCTGGGAAGGTGGGCGCGTCCGTTACCGTGGGGGTATTTTCCACCCGGTGAAGCACCGTCACCAGCATAGCCCGGTTCATGGCCCCGTTGGGGTCAAAATGTCCGCCTCCCACGCCGTCCATGATGTTATTATCATAGCACCAAATCACGTCGTCTGCGTACCACTCCCCATCCGGCACGTCGGAGAATGGATTGTCCCCCGCGGCCTCCGCCGTCCCGGACCCCAGCGCCGCAAGGCCTAAGTTGTAGACCAGCACCAGCGCCAGAATAGCGCATCCGTATTTCAAAAGCCTTTTCACAGTTTTGCGCCTCCTTATATTGATATAAATAGAATAAACCAATCGTGGCCTCAAGAGAAGTCCCGATTGGTTTATGAGTTATAACCTACGGTAAGCAGTGTCAGGGGAGCAGATCGTATTCCTTGTCTGTCACGGCCTCGCGCCACTCGGTACGGGTCTCCTCGCCGGGGACCTCGACGGCAAGGTGCTGGAACCAGCAGTCCTTCGCCGCGCCGTGCCAGTGCTTCACATTGGCGGGGATGTTCACTACGTCCCCGGGGTGGAGCTCCTGAGGTTCTTTCCCCTCCTCCTGGTACCAGCCCCGGCCGGCCACACAGATCAGCATCTGCCCGCCGCCGGTTTTCGCGTGGTGGATGTGCCAGTTGTTGCGGCACCCCGGTTCAAAGGTCACGTTGAATACCGGAACCTGCGTAGTGGAAATGGGCGCCAGGTAGCTCTGCCCGATGAAATACTGCGCAAAGGCGTCATTTTTATTGCCTACCGGGAATACCGACAGGTCCTTTGCCGGAGCGCCCTCCTCATCGCCGTAGACCTCCGCGATCATGGGAAACGTACTCCACGCCTTGGGCCAGCCGCAGTAGAAGGCAAGCTGAGTGACGATCTCCACCGCCTCCGTCTTGGTAACGCCGTGTTCCTTGCCCAAAGCAATGTGACTTTTGAGCTGCGGATAAAGCCCCGCCGAAAAAAGCGCCGCAATGGTGACCATGCTCCTGTCTCTGGGCGAGAGTTTATCCTCCCGCGACCACACCTCTCCAAACAGCACGTCGTCATTCAGTTCCGCGAATTTGGGGGCCAGACCGCCCAGCGCGTCCCGCCCCGCCGTTTGCTTCTTTGCCATATTCTTTCCTCCTTATCTGCACTCCAAGAGAACCGCCAGCAGCTCGTCTCTTGTAAATTTCCTGCAACAACCGCCCGTGAGAACGGTGGTGTCCGCGATGGCTTTGTAGTCCGTGTCTGCCGGGATGCCCATCTCGGCGAAGGTGGTGGGAAGTCCCGCCTCGCGGATGAAGGACGACAGGGCGTCGATAAAGGCGTTTGCCAGCTCCGTCTCCGTCTTGCCGGCGGGATCCACGCCCCAGACGTTGACGGCGAGGCGCGCAAACTGTGGCGCGGCCTCCGGGAGCATGTGGCGGTAGAGGACGGGGTGGATCACCGCCAGGCCCTGGCCGTGGTTGCAGTCGGTGTACGCGCCCAGCTGGTGCTCCAGCATATGGGCCTGGAAGTCCGTGACCTTGCCGATCTTCAGCATCCCGTTCTCCCCCATGGCCGCCGCCCACAGAAGCTCGCTCCGGGCGTTGATATCCTGCGGGTTCCTGAGCGTCGCACGGAGATTGCGGATGATATTGCGCTGGCAGGCCTCGTTGATCTCGTCGGAGAGATTAGTTTCCCTCGGCGACCCCATATACGTCTCCATACAGTGGGAGAGGGCGTCAAAGGAGCCGGAGATGACCTGGCTCATGGGCATGGTCATGGTGTACGCCGGGTCCAGAATGGCAAAATCGTAGAAGGCGCCCCACAGCGGGCCTTTGACCTTCTTCGTCTCATTTGTGATCACCGCGCCGTTGTTCATCTCCGCGCCGGTGCCGAAGGCCGTCACCACAGCGCCCATGGGAATAAAGCCGGTGGGCGACCCGCGCAAAACCGTCTCAAGCTCCCACAGATCCTCCTCAGTCCTTGCCTGGGCCGAAATCACCTTGCAGCAGTCAATGACACTGCCGCCGCCCACGGCCAGGATGAAGTCGATATTGTTCTCCCTCGCCAGCCGCGCCCCCTCCTGCACCTTGGCGTAGGTGGGGTTGGACATGATGCCGGAAAACTCCGTGACGGTCTTCCCGGCGACCTTGAGAAGATTTATCAGTTCATCGTAGACGCCGTTTCGCTTAATTGACCCGCCGCCGTAGGCCAGCATCACGTTCTGCCCCACCTTGGCAAGTTCCACTGGAAGGTTCTTTTCCGCCGCCTTCTCCCCGAAATAGACGGTAACGGGATAGCGGTATGTGAATGTGTTCATAACTTTTTCCTCCTTATCTGGTGGTTTTCGGATTATAGTACTGCCCGTGGCCCACGGTGGCCTTTGTGTAGGCGATGGCGTTTTTGGGGCATACGTGCAGACAGCCCAGGCACAGCGTACAGTTGGCCTTGCTCCAAACAGGCCGCCCCTCCGTCATGGTGATGGCCCTCGTGGGACATTGTGCCGCGCACTGCCCGCACCCCACGCAACTGTCATTTACAGTGAAATTCTTTGTCTGGCTGGCCTTTTTGTACGCTTTTTTCATCATCAGGAGCATGGGCGCGGGCCACTCGCCCTTGACCCGGACACGCTTCTTTTGGACGATACCCTCGATGATGCCGGGAAGAAGCTGGTCCGCCTTGTCCAAGGTCGACTGCACATAAGCCTGATCCGTGAGGTCGAAATTCGGCACCCAGTTGTCCACGGACTGGAGAAGAAAGTCCGCGTCCTGCTCCCGGCCGGTCTTGCGGCGCAGGATTTTCGCCAGCTCCGCCGCCACGTTGCCGTAATGGAAGCCGTAGGTGTCCACGGTGTAGACGTAGTTGCTGTCAGTAAGCCTCAGCTCCGCCTTTTCCAGAAAATCCGCCACAACAGACGGCAGAACGCCGAAATAGGTGGGCAGGACAAAGCCCAGAGCTTCGCCCTCCTCGGGCCGGATGCTTAAAATTGCGCTTTGGCAGGCGTCGGTCAGGGACATGACCTGATCGCCCGTCTTGGCCGCGATCCGCTCCGCCGCGTATTTGCAGTTGCCGGTGGATGAAAAATAGAGGATCATGTTCCACCCTCCCGAAACTCATCTGGCGAAGCGCCCGTGGAGCGCCCGGACAAAGTTGGGGTCGAAATGGTCAACGATCTCGCTGTGGCCGATGTCCAAGGGCGCGATGGCCGCCAACTCCTCGTCCGTGAGGCTGAAATCCCAGATGTCCAGATTCTGTTCCATCCGCGCCCGGTGGGTGGATTTGGGAATCACGGCAACGCCCCGCTGGACGTTCCACCGCAGGGCCACCTGGGCGGCGGATTTGCCGTATTTTGCGCCGATCTCCGTCAGCACCGGGTGGGTGAAGATCCCGTGCTTCCCCTCGGCGAAGGGTCCCCAGGCCTCCGGCTGGACCTCGTATTCCTTCATAAGCGTCAGCGCGTTCGGCTGCTGAAAGAAGGGGTGAAGCTCCACCTGATTCACCGCCGGGACGATCTCCACCGTCTCACAGAAATCCGCTAGGACGTGGGGGTAGAAGTTGCACACGCCGATGGCCCGGATGCGGCCCTCCTTGTAGAGTTCCTCCAGCGCCCTCCATGCCCCGTAGTAGTCGCCCATGGGCTGGTGCAGGAGGTAGAGGTCCAGATACTCAAGCCCCAGCTTCCGGCAGGAATCCTCAAAGGCCCGCTTGGCGCCCTCATAGCTCGAATCCGCCACCCACAGCTTGGTGGTGATAAACAAATCCTCCCTCGCAACGCCGCAGTCCCGTATGGCCGCGCCAACGGCCTCCTCGTTCCCATAAGACGCCGCCGTGTCGATGAGCCGGTATCCCACGTCGATGGCGTCCCGGACCGCCTGCTGGCACACCGCCGGGTCCCGCACCTGAAAGACCCCGAAGCCCTCCATGGGCATCTTCACGCCGTTATTCAATATCGTATATTCCATAATAGTGCCTCCTCACTTTATTTTTTCAAAAGATACCTGAGCCACAGGGTATCGTTTTCGATGATCTCCGCCGCTTTCAGGGTAAACGCCTTTGAAATAACCGGTGCCAAATCTCCTGCCTCGAAAAGGGACGCCGCGCCGATGTCGCCGTCCGCCATGGGAACAAGGACGATGCTCAGCTCGTCAATGAGGCCCTGGGCGGCGAAGGTCCAGTTGGTGATGCCGCCGCCCGCCAAAAGGACGCTGTCGATCCCGAAATGCTCCTTCAGCTTCTGGAGCAGGAGCTCGCAGTCGATCTGCTTCTCCCCGGCGATGATGTAAGAGATTCCCAAGCTTTCGAGGTAAGCGATGTAGCTTGCGGACGCCCGCTCGGTCAGCGCCTCGATGACGTGAGCCTTCGGGCGGCCCTTTTTCTCAACTGCGGGGCCGCTCCATTTCAGCGCCCCCTCCGGGTCCATGGCGATGATATAATTTTCCGCCCCGCTCTCGCCCACGTAGACGTGACTTATCGGCTCCGCGCTCCTTTCCGGCAGGTCAGAGACGTAGACATATCCGTCGCTGTACCCCTCCGCCGCCGTAGTGGTCCCGTAAATGGTGGCGGAATAGCCGTAAAACGCCCGCAGCTCCCCGTATTTCCGAAGCCCCGGCCCTGTCTCCGGCAGGGAGAAGTACCGTCCGTCGATCTTCCCGTCCAGGGACATCAGCATGTGACATATCACTCTCGGTCTGTCCATAATTGCCTCCTGAATATTCTTTCTTAATCAGTATTATAAAAAAATCGAGACCTCCTGAGAAGTCTCGATTGGTAATCCACTTCTTACCTAAGGTTATAACTGATTCTCCGCCAGCACCTTTCCCAGCGCCTCCATGAACCGGGCCACCGTCTCGGAGGGCTCCCGGGAGTAGAGGATGCCCACGGGCATTTGGTGCTCCCACCGGACGGGGATGACCTTCAGGAGCGGGTGAACCACGTTCCAGCTCCTGATGACCGTCAAAATATCCCGGCGCTGTTCGCACTGGTTGAAGATGTCGACGCTGTAATAGTCGAAGTTCTCAATTTCAATTTGGGGATGGTTCTCCCGGATGTCCCGGCGCAGCTCGTCCATGTTCCTGCACCAGCCCCGTTTTGCCATCAGGAGATTCCGACCGTAGAGGTCCTCCACCGCGAGACTGTCCTTTGATGCCAGTGGGTCATAGATGGACACGGCGCAGCAGATCGGTTCCATAGTAATGACAAGCCCTTGGCAGTTTCGGTTTTTCATGAGAAGCTCGTCCGGGAAGCCGGTCACCACGTCGATGTTCTGGCCCAGGTTTTTCAAAATCTCCACGGCGTTGTCCTGGGTGTTCTCAAAGGGCACCAGCTTGAAGCTCACGTCATTGCAGTATTCGTGGATGCGGGGCCACAGGTCCATGAGCATCTGGGCGGGCATATGGGCGACGTGCCAATGCGCACCACCTTGTCCGCCTCCAGCATGGCATTCCGGGCCCGCAAAACCGCCTCCTCGCAAAAGCCGGTGATATACTTGGCGTCCTTGTAGAGCGACACCCCCGCTTTCGTCAGCGTCAGCCCCCGGTGCGTCCTGTCAAAGAGCCGCACGCCGATGTCGTTCTCCAGCTGGTTTATCTGCTTTATCAGCGCCGCCGAGGTGATAAACAGCTCCTCCGCCGCCCTGTTGAAGCTCCCCGCCTCCGCCGTGCGGATGAAGGAGGTGAAGTTCAGGTTGTTGATATTCACCACCGCGCCCCCTTACGAAACATTTCAATAGATTACATTATATTGGATAATATTATTATTTTCAAGTTTTATAGCACGAAAATCTATAAACGATTTGTAAAAAGCAAATAACTCTTTTCCTCTGTTATAATATCTCTCTGTTATACTGGGTCCTTCAAGGGGGTCACAGTGAACCCACCCCCGGTTCAGCGAAAGCGCACAGTCGCCCCTTGGCGGGAGGCTGTACGCTTTTTTGTGTCACGGCTTGATGGTTTTTTGGAAAATCAGTGAATGGGACAAATCTCTCTTTTAGTATAATGCTCTTGACATTGGTTTATACTTTGTATATACTACTTGTAGGAGGTGGCTGAGATGTATGCAACGATTCAAAAATGGGGCAACAGTCAGGGGTTGCGGATCCCCAAGGCGGTCCTTGAGTCCGTGGGGCTTCGAGAGAATGACCGCGTGGAGATCGCGAAAGTCGGGAATTGCCTACAGATCAAGGCCGCTGCCCCCCGGCAGCACCGCGCTCTGGAGGAGCGCCTGACGGCGTTCTACGGGAAGGACGCGGAGGAGCTTGGCCGCATCGACACGGAACCGGAGGTCGATTGGGGTAAATCGGAGGGCACTGAGGTATGGTGAGTATTTTCGAGCAGGGGGACATCGTTTATCTGGATTTTGACCCCCAATCCGGCCACGAACAGCGCGGGCAACGTCCGGCGCTGGTGGTCAGCAATAACCTCTATAACCGCGTGAGCAGTCTCACGATGGTTTGCCCCATTACCCACACGGACAAAGGCCATCCGTTCCACGTCCGCCTGGACGACCGCACAAAAACAGACGGCGTGATTTTGTGCGACCAGGCGCGGATGCTGGACCTTACAAGTCGCAACGCCTCCTTCGAGGAAAAAGCCCCGGAGGACATCACCGCCGAGGCTGTGGATCTAATCGTGGGATTTGTGGAGATGAAATAGTGGTTCAAAATTGCAGGGACAATAATAAGCGGCAGGGAAATTCCCCGCCGTTTTCTCTGTCAACTCATCGTCTGATTCATCTTCTCGTCCTCGTGGCCGTCGGGCTTATGGCCCATGGCGACGCGCTTTTCCTGGAGCTCACGCCGGCGCTTGCGGTCGATGTGGAGGCCCAGGTGGGTTGAGTCCTGGGCGGTGGAGTTGCGGAAGATGTTCGCCATGTGATGGAACATCCGCAGGGCCGCCAGACCGTTCGGCGGGAGCTGCCTCAATAAGACTGGGGGAACGGTGATTGCCAAGTTTATCTCTCCACATATTCGACCACTTCTTCCAGAGTGCATCTGAGCAGTTTGCAATATTTATCAACCGAGCGCAGGGTGAAATTGTGGTTATGTTTTAGACGTGAGATTTCCGCCGGGTTGATCTCGTACTGATATTCCAGGTCATAGGTGGATATGCCGCGGTTCTGTAAAGTTTTCCAGAGAGGGTCAAACGTTATCAAACTTTTTCAGCTCCTCCGGCTTTCATATACATATATGTAAGTTATCAGATCCTCTTAATGGTGCTATACTTTGAACAGAACGGAACGGAATTTCCGTTCAACACACATTATGACAATTAGAAAGGAAGGAAAAAAATGGGCAAATCTCCAACGATCAAGGACTTGTCAAATACCGACAAGGAGTTCAACCAGTTCATGGAGGAGCTGAGTAAAAACGTCAAGGAGACCGCCGAAGGGTTCATGTCAGAGTTTCAGGATTCGGTGAAAGCCTTCTATGCGGACTCAAACGGCGTTTACACACAGATTGCCGCCAAGGAGCACGAGGACTACCAGGTTGAGGCAGAGTTCACAATGAAAAACATTGCCGATGTCATCGCGAAGATCGGCAAAGAGGTTTTTGAGACACCGTCTGTCGACGCCGCAAAGCAGGAAGCTCTCGCCGCTCTTGACAGCTACTCCGGAATGGCGATTAAAATGGCGGTCAATTTTCTGAGCAACGCTCTCTCCGCTCTGGCGTGGAAGGAGTCTGCCAGCTATACGCATGACATCCAGCACGTCTCCATCGGGCCGGGCCTCACACTGCACCTGATGATCGTGAACCGGGTATATGAGGGACGCGGACCCATCAAAAGCAAGAAGGTTTTACAGAACTTCATTATCTACCGGGTGAATTTCTCCAGGAAGAAAGCCGCCGCACAGGCGGACATTCTGTACTTACAGACTCAGCTGAATTCCATCAGCGGGGACAATGATACATATCGGAAAATCCAGAAATCATGGATGTCCCTGATTACCAGCGAAGAATATGTACAGGAGAAGCCCGACGGCAGCCTGCATCTTCTGGCCACAAATTATCAGGCCATTATGGATGAATTGCGCGCCTCTCAAAAGGCCGCCTATGAAGCGATCCATGAGTTGGTTGACCGCCAGGAAGCGGCAGACAAGAAGGTCTGCTCCACCGCCGCTGTACTGAAGTCGGCGAAGGAAACGGCTGCCCCCAACGCTAAGCTCGTCGCCTATCTTGCGCGTCATCATGAGGATTGAGTCGGTAGTGGCGCAGATGTGCCAATGCAATCCGGGATTGCGCGAAAAGGTAGCCTGCCTTTCGCGGGCATTCGGAGGTTGGGAACGCTGGTTCCAGCTTGAACTGGCGTACTATATCGGCACCCAGTTCTGGGGAAAGTACGTCGTGAAGCTGGAGGATGGCTCGGTCTATCCGTCGACCGGATATAGGGCGGACATTTCAATTTATAGCGACAGAATTCCCAGAACGGCCACCTTCGTAGAGCTTAAATGCCAGAGCAAAAACGAGGATCCTGGTTATTTTGCCAGACAGATAGTGAACGATCTTAATAAAATGGATAAGGGAAAACCGGATTGGGACTGTCAGCTTCTGGCATTTACCCAAAGTCCGGAGGATACCTACCGGGTTGGATCGGAATTGCGAAGCCAGGGCTATGCGCCTGTGATTCATAAGCTTCAGGGACTGACTGTTCCCGATGCGTTCCTCAGCTTTTTCCGTTCCCCATTTTTGAGTTAGTCCGGTAAATTCGACGCATTGCCCCGGCATAACGCAATAGATATTCTTCTCCAGGCACGGCGGTCAGCAGTTTTCTGCCCGCCGTGCTTTTTATTTGCGGATCGTGTCAGAATGATTAAGTTTGCACCTTTGATATAACAATAAAAAATGTTGTAATACAAGTACATGTACCACAACCATACGCACACAGTCCCGGCACTTGCCCCGTCAGACTATTGCCCTCTCCCGCGGCTCTTGCCTCGTTCCGGGAAATGCTGTCGTTTTCGCCCGCGCGTGGGACAGCTTTATTGAGAGTCTGTGGACAACGGGGCGGTTTTCCCATATTATTGACTGTTTCCATTATATTTTAACAGCTTTCCGTCCCGCGTGGGGAGGATTGTGTCTGCCGCTTCCGCCACGGTGGGATCGTACGTGACGATGATGACGCAGCGGCCTTCCCCGCGGGCCAGTTTTTGCGGAACCTCCACAATGTTCGACTGTTTTCGCTGCCCAAATTGCCGGTATGGTACCTGTATTTCCATCGTTAGTCACTTACTATAATATACTATTCTGGCCATTACATCTGGGGGCAGGGGTGGGGCGGATCCGTCTGGGGAATGAGGCGGCTCTCGGACAAGCGGAGGCTTGTCCGAGAGCGTTAAATTACGTTCGTGCGCTGCTGGCCGGTGCTGATGCCGTAAGGACCCTTGGCGTAGAAATAAACAATGGCATAGTATGGTATATTGAGATACTCGGTTGAATATTTTGCCGAACCCTGCCAGGCGGACGTGTCGGAGCCGAACATGATTGGGAAATCCGTCGCGTAGATGGTGTGCTCCAAGCCCCACTTGCCATACAGGTAATGGTAGAACTCGATTTTTTCCACACCTATTTTTTCCATATCCATGGCTGTGACAATCGAGTAGACCACAGCCATGCGTCCTTTTGCCTCGTCCAGCCATCCGGCCTGCGCGACGGTTACGGCGATTTGGCTGCTGCCCTGTATATCCGCGTCGGCGGCACAGACCGGCGCGGCGCAGGAAATCGACAGCACCAAGATTAAGCAAATAGCCAGAACACGTTTCATTTTCATTGCAACCACTCCTTCTGAATCGGTTTTCAATCAATTAGCATGGATTCCGCGATGAGTTTGAGCTGATCTACGCCGCCGCCGATAACCTGATATTCATACCCGTCGACGGCCCAAGTGACGGCCTGGTTATTTTCGTTTTGAATAACAAACAGATCTATGCCGTTGATGGTATAAGAATCCACGATTTCCTTATTATTTTGAATTTGGGCGGGAGCGGAGCTGTTCCCCTGAGTTACGACGATATTGATACGCGCGTCAGAATTCCTGTAAAGTACATTGAGCACAAACATTCCGGCCTCGTTCAAATCCGTTACCAACACCTTGTCCGGAGCAAAGCCGTCCGGCAGCCGGGAGGGAGCTTTTACGCCGGTAATGCCGTGATCATCGAGGGCCTTTTGAAACTCCGATATTTCGCCGGCGCTTTCCATGCCCGCATCATCACCGGTTCTATCCCCGTTCCCTTCGGGGGCGTCATGCCCGCTACTGAAGGTTTCTTCCCCAAAGTGGAACATGTCCCGCGTCCATTCGGCTATTTTGCAAAAACGTCCACACCGGCAGCCTGGACGGTGACCATGGCGCCAAACAAAAGGGCGGCGGCGATGACAGCGGCAAGGGCGGCCCTCAAAACAAAGCGAAAATCGCGGCGCCTGCCCTTTTCCGGCTCGAAACCGCGCGCCTTTAAAAAGAGATCGTACGCCGTATCGGCGTCCGGGTGATTCGGCATCGGGACTTTGCGGTCAAGGGCGTCCAAATACATGTCGATGATTTTCTCGTCGTAGGTTTCCTCGTCCATCTTTCACCATATGAGCTCAAGCTCCTCGGCCAGCTCAACAGCAGACATCGCATCCAGATCCTTCCCGTTCACATGCGCATCATGAGGCAAATTTGATGTACCTGCGTCGGAATTTTTTTTCGTTTTCCAAATTCAACACCTTGTTCTCCTCTACTTCTATATGTTCCGAGGAAAGCCAATCGTTACACACAGTTTGTTTCTTTATCAAAATATTTCCGGAGCTTCTTGGTGAGCCTTGAAAGCCTCGTCCGGCTGGTGGCCTCGGAGATCCCCAGCGCCTCGCCAATTTCCCGGCAGCTCATTTTCTGTTCATACCACATTATAAGAAGCTGTTTTTCGTCGTCGCGGATATTCCTTGGCATGATCTCCATAGGCGTACTTGTGGGTTCCGCCGGGAATATATCTTCCGTCTGGTCAAGGATACATTATGGGAGTTGTTCCAGCGCCGGCGATCGTTTATGGAGAGGTTGTACAGCACCGTCGAAAGCCACGCTCCGGGGGAGGAATGAACAGAAAGCTCATTAAAATGAATCAGCGCGAAAGAAACGTCTCCTGAACGAGATCTTGAGCCCGTTGCATATCTCCCGTAAGCCTGTAACCCTTTCTTATAAGCTGCTCGTATTTCTTCTGAAAGAGCTCCTTAATAAAATCGTCCCTGCCCTCCATCTGACCACCCCCCACAGAATATATGTCGGATCTTGCCGATCTCGGTTCAACAGTATACCATATCGCTTCGAAAAATGGAATAATTCATTTAGACCCTTTTGAAAAGCCTGGCGTTTCTTTTCCGCGTGGTCTTTTTCGCGCAATACCGCGTCAGTCGGCTTGGAACTACATACGGTATTCCCCACGCCGACTTCCTTGTCTTGCACGAAAAATCCTTGCCGCTCGGTTATGGTTTTTTATCAAATATTAGGGCGTATCTGAAAACCCACAAAAGTAGTGCTATTTAGACAAAAGCCAAATAGAAGCAAGGAGAATAAAGG
>CANQBC010000003.1 GCA_947589225.1 uncultured Oscillospiraceae bacterium
CCTTTATTCTCCTTGCTTCTATTTGGCTTTTGTCTAAATAGCACTACTTTTGTGGGTTTTCAGATACGCCCTAGTATAGTAATTATCTACGGGCAACGTGTATTTTATTTCCAAGGAGACCGGCTCAAGACATCTTTCATATTGAAAAATTTGACTGATACACTTAGCATCATAATACTGTCCAAGAATGGGAGATTTGGGGATGTGAACAATCTCTTCGAAAACCCGTCTGAAAAGTTCACTTCTTATAGATGCCTGAAGCGAATCCACTTCATCCTCTTTTATGTGTTCTGATGCAAGAAGCAGCTCTGCTTCAGATGCAGAATTGCATAAATGATTATTATTAATAAATTTAGCTAATTCCTGTACTTCATGCCGATATTCTTCTTGGCTTGAAAATCTATCACTATAAGATGTCATTACATAAACTCTCTTTCGGTATTTCATATGCATGAAGTGTACGAGCCATAGATGAAACGTAAGCTCCAGCTGGGAAAAAAACGAATTTCATCCCTTCCCTAGCCTCTTTAATCACTACTTCTTCACAAAATACGTCTCCCTCTAACAATGAATTGCCGCATATTCGGTATTTTATCCCCTCTTGCGCTGAATTATTTAGCAGAATTGGAGTATGCCAATTAAACAAATTGAACTTAGACGAATCCAAGACTAACGTGTGAATGTCTTCTTTGATGTCAACTACAGATGTCACCAGAAAGCCATTATTTCCTATAAATGCTTGTCCGGGTTCGATCATAACCGAAATATTGGGATGCCTTTCCGAAAAATCGTTAATGATTTTGCAATAATTTGTCCATTCCCCGTTAGCAATAAATTCATATGCACCCCCGCCAAAATCCACTTCCGTAAGCTCTTGTAAATACTGAGTTTCCAGCAAGGATTCCACATACTGAACCGAATCACGAAACGGATCCAAATCCTTATGATCAAAGTGATAATGTAATCTGCCGATTTTTACGTTCATTTTACTTAATAATTCCAGTTCTTTTTCTCCATAATTAGTTCCAAATCTGGAATTATCATTTGTATTTCGCACTCGAACTCCAATCGGAAGTCCTTCGACTTCTGATGAAAATTTCTGCACTTGATTTATTGAATCAAAATTTATATTTATTTTTGCTTTGAGTAATTTCTCAACATCAGGCTCGGTTAATCCTGGAATTGAGCAATATTTGCGCGTTTCCAGATCTTCAAATAGGCTCATCTCACTAATTGAAGAAAACTCCAGTCCATCTGCGTACTTCGAAATTGTTCGTACAACATCAGGGTTTCGATTTGCTTTCACAGAATACAGTATTTTAATTTGAGGATTCAAATATCCACGCATCTTGCGAAAGGCATCATATATTAACGTCTCGCTATAAACAATTGCAGGCGTATCAGCACCATTAAGGTAATTTAATAATATATTATTCATCATTTTTACTCATGTCCCCGTTCCGCCGTAATGCTTTAAACCTAAATACCACACTCTGGTCGATAAAACGAAGAATACAATCGCCACCAAAGGAATTACCAGTAAAAGCTGCCAAGGTATTTGCCTAAATAACACCATTCCGGGAATAAATGCCACAATCCCAATCGGGAAAACCACTGTAAAGATTATTTGCAATATTTTTGGATAAATTGTCAACGGATACTTTGCAAACTCCTTTACTTCCATGGTAATATTTGCAACATCTGCCTGTGCTATGGTAAAGAAGGAAAACGTTGATAAAATGATTGAAATTCCCAAATATATCAGACATCCCGATACAACAATGATTGGAAGCGCAAGAAAATAAATCGGAGGAATTCTCAATCTTATCCACGAATAGCATAATATTATTAACCCTGTTACTAATTCTCCCCACGAATCATCATCAAAGCTATCCATCATAATCTGAAACAATGGTGATTCCGGTCTGACAAGGAAACGATCAAATTCGCCCCTTTGTATATAATATGGCAAAGTGATAGTATTAATAAAAAAGCAAGACCACAGGGAGTACCCCACCAGGTTCAACCCATAAAAGAAAAGAAGCTGATTAAGCGACCAACCGTTGATGTCTTCAACAAAATCATAAATGAAAAACATCATAAGTAATCCTGAAAGATATTCAACCAACACTCCCAGCACACCAAAAATAAAATCTTTATCATAAATCTCCAGTTCATCAAAATTAATCTTGAAAGATTTACAAAAATACAGAAGCCTCTTCTTCATTATGTCAACCTCCCGAAATACTCAGTTTTTTCAACAAAACTTTCGAGGTGCAGGAATATATAACCAATAAAAGTACATTTACAATACAAATAATTGCCAACGCCTGCTTCCATTCACATTCTTTTCCCAGCAACACGTTTACCGGGATGTAATACATACTGGAGAATGGTAAGATATCTAAAAATCCAATCAGCTTTTCCGGATAAAAACTTATAGGAAGCAATTCACCCGAAAGCAAAGCAATTATTGCTCCCGTTAACGTTCCAACGCCCCATAGACTGGTAAAATATATACTTAGGACTCCAATATTCAACTCAAAGAGGAAAATAAAGAAATATGCCGAAAGTATAAATAAAATGCTTATTCCTATCCCGGGCAATGAGATATAAGGACTCGCAAAAACAAAAAACAAAACTATGTATGGTATTCCTCCCGATAGACAGGAATATAAATTCCTTCCTATAAAATTTCCTAACATTGTCCATTCCATACGAATCGGTTTTAACAAATATAAACCTATATCTCCTCGGATTACAAGCTGTGAATAAGTGTCAATGATTCCAAACGGATATAACATAGACAATATACGCGTTAGCAAAATATAGGCCATCAATTCGTTAAACCGATAACCTTGGATAGAAGTTGCTCCGGAATAAATTGCTTTCCAAAGGAAATAGTAAACCGTCAAAATTATTATGCTTGAAATAAACTTAACAACGGTTGCTGCAGAATATATTGAGTTTGCACGAAAACCTGCTCGAGATGATTTGTATAGGTACAACAACTTCTGCATCTCAATCGCCCTCATTAATACGTTTTTTTACCATCTCGGTGAAATTTGGTTCGATTTTCCGCCACAGATTCTCTTCGTGTTCAGTAGCTCTGGTAGCCGAGGGATTTTCTGTAGAGACAGCAGAGTAATGGAATTCTATTACCACGTCAATGGAGACCACGGCAATCTGACTTTCACTTGGACCGGCAATAGCGTCTCATGGTGGTCAAAGGAATCGGCAAACTTCCAATTGAACTCAGGGAATTCGGGAATGGTGTACCCATGGGTGGCCATCGGGTAAGGCGCACTTATTCAATGGCTATCCAATAATATGTACTTTTCGATTGATTCAGCTGGCGGAATGCGCTGTCATCGTACCATAATACAGCTTTACCTCCGTCCTCTTTTTTACCCCGTCTCTTATCACTATAACCAAAGCCGGAGGGGTAATTGTCAAGGATAAAGGCGTCTGGAAGCACACAAGGATTTACTAAATAACGAAAATCATACGATGTGATAGTCCACCCTGCTCCTGACATTTGGGCATATGGGGTCTCGTACCCGTAAATCCAAACCAAGCGCGGCACAAAATCGAACGTTTAGCCGATACCGATGAATTTGTACGTCCGGCCTTCTTCATTGCGCTGCTCGTCCGAACCATATGAGCTGTAGTAAGTCGCTTCAGACCCGGCATAGGAAAAACAGATTGTACTGTAGTCACCAGGGGAATAAAGCTTTGTTGTGCCCCACGGGATGGGAAATGGAAACGTATCATATCTCGGGCGCACGTCTGCGTTATCTTCGCAGATTACGAAGAGCAATGGCACAGAATCGAACGGTTTAACCAGCAATTAACCAGCGATATTTGACTCCCTCTTTGTTTAGCTGAGCAGAATTGCTACTTGCATTATAAAACTCTACCGTCAGATGATCTTCTGATGCCCGCGCATAAGTCTCATAGACTACCCCATAGGCTATCCAGCCGGGCGATGCTTTCTCCCATGCATCAGATACGAAAAATGCAGTATAACTGGTCGTAAGCGCGTCAGGCGCACCGATAATTGGAACCTGAGACAGCAAATCATTGTCCTCATTTCTGTGATCCCCAAGAAGTATGCGGCCGTTTTCCTCGAACATGATGAGTAACCGCGGTGCGAAATCGAACGTTATTCCCCGCTTCTCCCGGGGGCGGCGGGGCGGACGGACTCACTCTCCGATTCGCCAAATTCCCCCATTTTGTGCGGGATATGGGCTCATATCCTGCACGGTTTTGGGCGGGGTTCAAAACTCAGGCGATATATGACACCTTTTCCCGCACGGCGGGCGGCTCGTAGAGGCCCCGGGACTGAGCGAAGCGGACAAGAGTGGAGCGGTCGACGTGGAGGAGCCGTGCGATTTGTGCCCAGTTGGTGCCCTCCGCCCGGAGGATGCGTATGGCCTCCTCCTTTCCGGTGAGCTTGACGGACTTGTTGAGGGCCCCGGCGGGGCGGCCCAGGCGGACGCCCTCGGCACGCTTGCGATCCAGGGCCTCCTTGGTGCGCTGGCTGATGAGGTCGCGCTCGATCTCGGCCGACAAGCCAAAGGCGAAGGCCAGAACCTTGGACTGGATGTCCTCGCCCAGGCGGTAGTTGTCCTTGATGGTCCAGACCCGGACGCCCTTCCGCATACATTCCGACAAAATCTCCATGATCATGAAGAGCGACCGGCCCAGCCGGGAGAGCTCAGCGCATAGGATGAGGTCCCCCTCGTGGACGTCCTTCAGGAGCGCGCCCAATTTGCGCTTGTCCGGGGCCTTGGTGCCGCTGATGGTTTCCTCGATCCAGCCGTCCACGGTGAGGGCGTTGGACTCGCAGAAGCGGAGGATCTCAAAGCGCTGGTTTTCCACCGTCTGTTTGTCGGTGGAGACGCGAATATATCCGTAAGTCATTTTTTATCAATCCTTTCATTTTTTTAGGAGGTACTTATGAAAATCATTTACAAGGAGCCCAACCCCTCCGGGGCGTACCCGCCCATCCAGGAGGGGAGCTACACCCGGGTACCGTCCGGGATGGCTGAGTGGCCGGAGGAGCTGGAGACGGACCGCTTCTACCAGTACAACGGGTTCGTCAAGCTCAGCTTCGACGGGGACCGGGTGGCGTCCTGCGAGCCGGACGTGGAGGCGTGGGAGGCCTGGAAGGCGTCCCTGCCCCCGGAGCCGGAACCGGAGCCGGAGCCGGAGAGCGAGCTGGAGCAGATCAAGACAAAGATCGC
Organism: uncultured Oscillospiraceae bacterium; assembly: GCA_947589225.1. Classification (GTDB taxonomy): domain Bacteria; phylum Bacillota; class Clostridia; order Oscillospirales; family Oscillospiraceae; genus RUG626. Next base: position 5,250 of record CANQBC010000003.1, read on the forward strand.
GGTCATGTCGGCAAACCAGGCGCCGGTGATGGCGGCGGCCAGGGCCTACGCCATGACGGCGGTGTCCATCCCGGACACACAGGCGCTGGACATGGCGGCCCTGTTCCCCTCCTGGGCTCAGGTGCTGGAGGAGGGCGCGGAGCTGCCCCAGGGCCGCATCATCGAGAAGGACGGAACCCTCTACCGGGTGGTGCAGACGGTGACGCCGGCGGCCCACCAGGTTCCCGGCGGAGAGGGGATGCTGGCCATTTACCGGCCCATCGATCGGGAACACGCCGGCACGGTGGACGATCCCATCCCGTGGGTCTACGGGATGGATTGTCTGGCCGGCAAGGTGTACAGCTACAACGGCGGCCTCTACCGGGTCGCCGATGGAGGCAATATGATCCCCTGCGTCTGGGCGCCGGACACTCCGGGCCTGTGGCAATGGGAGAAAATCACAAAGGAGGACTAAAAAATGAAAGAAAACGCGTTGAAACTGATGCTGGCGGCCGTGGGGGCCGCCCTGGGGGTGTACTTCCGGGAGCTCATCGGCCCGGTGGTGGTGCTCATCCTGGTGATGGTGCTGGACTACATATCCGGCATGGCCGACGCCTGGGCCAGCAAGGCTCTGAGCTCCAAGGTGGGACTTCTGGGCCTGGTGAAGAAGCTCTGTTACATGATCGCCGTAGCCGTGGCGGTCATCGTCGACTGGATCATTCAGACCGCCGCCGCAAAGGCGGGACTGGATATGGGGAACTTCTACGCCTTCGGCCTGCTGGTGACCATCTGGCTCATCCTCAATGAGTGCATTTCGATTTTGGAGAATTTGAGTGAGCTGGGCGTCCCCCTCCCGGCGTTTTTGGTCAAGATCGTGGAGAAGCTGCGGAAGGAAACGGAGGACAAGGGGGCCAATGACACATGACCGGAGATGATCTGTGGATCAAGGCAGCCGCTGTCATTCCGGGCTGTGTCGGAGGGCGAGGCGTATGAGCTGGGTCGACGAGGTTCTGGCAATTGCCAGAGGGGAGATCGGCACCACCGAATGGCCGTCCGGGAGCAACAAGGTCAAGTACAACACCTGGTACTACGGGCGGGAGGTCTCGGGGGCCGCGTACCCCTGGTGTATGGCCTTTGTGGAGTGGGTGTTCAACGCGGCGGGACACGCCCTGCCCTTTAAGACGGCGTCGTGCTCGGCGCTGCTCAATTGGTACAAGTCCTACAAGCCGGGGTGCGTGGTGGCAAAGCCTATGCGCGGGGCCGTCGTGATCTACAACTTCGGTCACACGGGCATAGTGGACGCCGTAAACGCCGACGGGAGCTTTTACGCTGTGGAGGGCAATACGTCATCCAATTTGGCGGGGAGCCAGTCAAACGGCGGCGGGGTGTTCCGGCCGCTGAGGTACATGAGTCAGGTGACGAAATTTATAATTCCGTTTGAAATTGTGACGGAGGAGGGAGACATCGATATGACGGGCGAGGAGATCGTCAGGAAGATCAACGAGTACACGTCGACGCTCAAGGTGCCGGACTGGGCGAAGGGAGAGCTTCAGGAGGCCGTGGAGCTGGGCATCACAGACGGGTCGAACCCCACGGGGCTTATACCCCGCTACCAGGCGGCCATTATGGCAAAGCGGGCGGCGCTGGCCCTCAACGGCAAGTCCGCCGTAGAATGACATCTCCCGGCGGCGTTCCTGCGGAGCGCGGCCGGTGCGGATGAGATAAACAACACATAAGCAAAGCCCACCTTGTTTTTGCAAGGTGGGCTTTTGTCATATTAGGTCGTGAGGATCGACGCCAAGGGCATCTGCGAGGGCCAAAAAATTCTTTGCGGTCAAGTTTTCGGTTGAAGAAGAACCGGATTCCACGCGCTGGATTTGCCGGATGTTCACGCCGGATTTTTCGGCAAGCTGCTGTTGGGTGAGACCGGCGGAGATGCGGGCCGCACGGATAGTCATGGCGTTTGTGGACGGCAGCTCCGGGTGGACGCCTGGGGCGTATGATTCACGGAACTCCCCAAAGTAGCCGTGCTCTCCGGCCTGTAATGGGTGTTTGCCGGACTTTGACGGGTAGACAACAATGCCGTCAGTGTTGCAGATGTTGCCCCAGCTGTCCTGGCGGTACTCAAACCAATCCTGGTCGTTTGGTCCTTTGGCGTAGCGGATAGTCCTTTTTGCGGGGTCAGGTTCGCTGTCACTTGTCACGTCCTTAAACTGGACGTTTACGAGGCCGGGGTAGTGGATGCGGTAATGATTGATTTTGATCATCTTGCTTCCTCCTTAGTCAACCGGCTCATTGGGAGACGCGTGTGTCCTCTTCGCGGTGTACGTCGGTTCGGCCCCGGTCCGGTAGGGGTTGTATCCCTCCCCGCCCTCGTTGTAGAGGCGGTCATACGCGCGTTCCTTCTCCACGTCTGGCTTGACTGGCTTTGAGCTGACGGCCTTTGTCTCGGCGGTTTTGGGCTCGATATCGGCCTTTTCACCATAGCGCTCGACCATCCAGGAGAGCCACTTTTCAAGGGATTCGGGGCCGACGGTCCCGGCGCCGTAGAGGGTCTGGTAGGTCTTAGCGTCGTAAATCTCATATACCACGGGGCATTCCTCGACAAGCTTGCCCTTCCACATGTTGGCGTATTTGCGGACCTTGTAGCCGTACTTTTCAATCTTGGCGATTGTGGCGTTGATGTTCTCCATAATGGGCATCCTTTCCGGGCTGTGCCCTCTCTTGATTACGTGTCCATTATACGCTAATATTAGCGCATTGTCAAGAGCTTTTCTTAAATTTCTCAAAAATTATTACGCACATTTTAGCCCCAAACATTGACCTTTTAAAGGCCCTTTGTTTGGGGCTTTTTCTTTTACAATAATGTCAACTTATAGTTAACAATATAGTTAACAACAGGGTGACTCTCTTACGGCCCCAGCTGCTTTCATGCCCCTGCTAAGGGAGTAGACGTCTAAACCGCGTGCGAGGGTTCAAATCCCTCCTTCCGCGCCAAAAGAAAAAGCCCGCTTTGCGGGTTTTTTCTTTTGGATAAAAATCCTATAAAAACAAAACGCGAGCCCAGCGCAGCGGGTCGCGTTTTGAGAGGAGGAGCGGAGTCAGCGAGTGAGAAAGAAGGCAGACGCCTTAAGCGTCTGCCTTCTTTCGATCCATCGCGACTTTAAGCGACGACTTGGCGGAGAAGGAGGGATTCGAACCCTCGAGGAGCTTTTGACCCCTACACGATTTCCAATCGTGCGCGCTCGACCGGGCTACGCGACTTCTCCATAGCGGTTGAGTGGTTTCTTTATTCAAGCCTTGCTATTATAGTGTATTTTCAATTCCTTGTCAAGCCCTTTTTGCCGCCGCCCCGGAATTTTTTCCGAGACGGCGGCGTTTTCCCTCAGCACAGCTTATATCCCGCCGGGATCTTGTCGTCCAGCATGAGAAGGTGGAGCTTTTCCTCGCCGTCCTCCTCCTTCACGGCGGAGAGGAGCATCCCGTTGGAGGCAAGGCCCATCATCTTCCGGGCGGGGAGGTTCAAAATGGCGACGACGGTTTTGCCCACAAGCTCTTCGGGCTTATAAAATTTGGCGATGCCGGAGAGGATCTGCCTCGGGCTGCCGGAGCCGTCGTCCAGGGTGAAGCGCAAAAGGCGCTCGGACTTCTTCACAGGCTCGCACGTGAGAACCTTGCACACCCGCATATCGCACCGGGCAAACTCGTCGATGGTCACGTCCGGGAGCACCGGGTCGGACTTGGGGGCGTTTTTGGCGGCGTAGAAGTCCTCAATCTCCTGGGCCTTCTTCGCCGGGTCGATGCGGGCGAAGAGAATTTCGGCGCCGCCGATTTTGTGTCCCTCCGGGATGGCGCCGAAGGAGGCGAGGCTGTCCCAATCGGACACGGGCAAATTGAGCTGGCGGAAAATTTTTTCCGCCGTCTCCGGCAGGAAGGGCCGCAGGAGCGCGGCGCTGATGCGTACGGTCTCCAAAAGGTTATAGAGGACGGTGGCAAGGCGGGGCTTCGTCTCCTCGCTCCTCCCCAGCACCCAGGGCTGAGTCTCGTCCACGTACTTGTTGGCCCGGCGCAGGAGCGTGAAGATCTCGTCGATGGCGTCCGCCACGTGGAGGGTGTTCATCTTCTCCTGACATCTCTTCGGAGTGGTAAGGGCCAGCTCGATAAGCTCTGCGTCCACAGGCTCCAGGGTGGAGTTGGGACCCACCACGCCGTCAAAGTACTTGTTCTGCATGGTGACGGTGCGGTTCACAAGGTTGCCAAGGATGTTGGCAAGGTCGGAGTTGATCCGCTCGATGATCAGATCGTGGCTCATGGTTCCGTCGGAGGCGAAAGGCATCTCGTGGAGCACGTAGTAGCGCACCGCGTCCACGCCGTAGAGATCCACCAGGTCGTCGGCGTAGAGCACGTTGCCCTTGGATTTGGACATCTTCCCGTCGCTCATCAAAAGCCAGGGATGGCCGAATACCTGCTTTGGCAGAGGCTCGCCCAGGGACATGAGGAACGCCGGCCAATAGAGGGTGTGGAACCGAAGGATGTCCTTGCCGATGAGGTGGACGTCCGCCGGCCAGAATTTTTTGTACGTCTCGCCGTTCTCACCGTTGGGTTCAAAGCCGGGGAAGGTGGCGTAGTTGAAGAGGGCGTCCAGCCAGACGTAGACCACGTGCTTGGGGTCGGATTTGACGGGGATGCCCCAGCTGAAGCTGGTGCGGGAGACGCACAGATCCTGAAGGCCGGGTTTCAGGAAATTGTTGATCATCTCATTTTTCCGGGCCTCCGGCTGGATGAAGTCCGGGTGTTCCTCGATGTACTTCTTCAGAGGCTCGGTGTACTTGCTGAGCCGGAAGAAGTACGCCTCCTCCTCGGCCCACTTGACCTCCCGCCCGCAGTCGGGGCATTTGTGATCCACAAGCTGGCTCTCGGTCCAGAAGGACTCGCAGGGGGTGCAGTACCAGCCCTCGTACTTGGACTTGTAGATGTCCCCGGAGGCCACCATCCGCTCGAAGATCTCCTGGATCTTCCGCTCGTGCTCGGGATCCGTGGTGCGGACAAAGCGGTCGTAGCTGGTGTTCATCAGGTCCCAGATGCGCCTGATTTCCCCGGAGGTCCCATCCACAAACTGCTGGGGGGTCACCCCGGCGGCCTCGGCCTTCTCCTGGATCTTCTGCCCGTGCTCGTCGGTGCCGGTCTGGAAGTACACGTCGTACCCCTCCATTCGCTTGAAGCGGCAAATGGCATCGGCCAGCACGATCTCATACGTGTTGCCGATGTGCGGCTTGCCCGACGCGTAGGCGATGGCGGTGGAGAGATAGAATTTTCCTTTACTCATGGTGTACCTCCTGAATGTTTGTCTCATTAGTATAACACAGGGCGCGGGGGAATTGCAATCCCCTGGAAGTGTAACGGGGAGAAGTGCGCCTTACGCCATCCCCTCCGCCATTTTCGCGCCGCCCAGGATGTGGAAGTGCAGATGCGGCACGGACTGACAGGCGTCGGGGCCGCAGTTGGAGACGACGCGGTAGCCGCCCTCCTCCAGCCCCTCCTCACGGGCGATTTTGGCGATGACGGTGAACATATGGCCCACCAGGGCCTCGTTGTTGGCGCTGATCTCCGCCACGGACCGAATATGCGCCTTGGGCACCACCAGAATGTGGGTGGGGGCCTGGGGATTGATGTCCCGGAAGGCATAGCAGAGGGCGTCCTCATAGACCTTGGCAGAGGGGATGTCCCCTTTGATGATCTTGCAGAAAAGGCAGGTTTCATCGAAGTTCAAAACGTCGGACATGGGGTCATTCTCCTTTCTCATGCTCCGGCACCACCGCGAAAAAGCGCAGGGGCCGGTCGGACTCGTTGCGCAGGCTGTGGGTGTGGCCCTGGGGGCAGTAGCTCGCGTCGCCGGGGTTCAGGATCTCCCGCGCCCCGTCGCAGACCATCACGGCCTGACCCTCCAGAATGTAGACGATCTCGCTGCTGCCCTCATGGGTGTGCTCCCCGATGTGAGCGCCGGGGGCCAGGGTGGCAGTCATGATCTTGTTGTCTTTGTCGGTGAACATCCGGGGTTCAAAAAGCCCCGCTCCGCCCTTGAAGCCGTCGATGCGCTGGGCGGGGATGGCGGAAAAGTCGATTTTCATGATCTTTACTCCTTTTCAAGACCGAGTACGTCGTAATATTCATCGGAGAATTTCAACACGGACGGGTCGAAGGCGGCCTGCATGGCCTTGACCTTTTCAAAGGGGTCATCCGGCGTCAGGTCGAACGCCGCCGCCACGGCGGCCAGGGCCGCGTCCTTCTTCGCGAAAAACGCCTCGCATCCCGGCCAGGACGCCTCCGCGTCCTCCCGCAGCAGGTCCCGGAACCGCTCCTCGGACATCCACCATATCTGAGAGATGGGGTTGGCGTCCCGACAGTACAGCACGAAGGACAGGAATTGACGTAGGTCCTCCCCCACTGGCAGCACGAAGGTCCCAATCTCCCCCATGGAGGGGTCCACGCAGAACACCCGCTCGTCCCCCGGCAGGAGGACGAAGTGGACACCGTCGCAGCCGATGTCCCCCACCGGCTCCGCCCCCACGGGGGTGCAAAAGTAGGGTGCCAGCTCCGGCCCCCGCTGCTCCAGTCCCAGGGCGGACAGGTCGACGTCCAGCGCCCGCAGGCGCTTTAAATCCTCCCTTGTGCTCATATCCCCAGCTTCTCCGCCACGAAGTCGTCCACGCTGGCCAGCGCGTCGTCCAGCTTGAGAAGGTCCCGGCCGCCGCCCATGGCGGAGTCGGGCCGGCCGCCGCCCTTTCCGCCGCAGATAGCGGAGACGGCGCGGATGATGTCGCCGGCTTTGATGCCCTTTGCCACCGCGTCCTTGCCGCAGACGGCCTGGAAGGTCAGCTTCTCGCCCTCCACGGAGGCGATGACGCCCACCACGGCGCTGTCCCGGTCCCGGAGCATGTCGCCGAACTTCCGAAGCTCGTCAGGGGTCGCGCCGGGGCGGGAGGCGGTGACCACATGGAGGCCGCCCACGTTCTTGGCGCTGGACAGGAAGTGGCCGATCTCGCCGGAGCGGAGCTTGTCCTTCATGGCGTCGATGTCGCGGTGGAGCTTGCGGATCTCGTCCTGGTTGGCCCGGAGCTTGTCCACCAGCTCGAAGGGGGAGGCCTTGAGGACATTGGCCGCCTCCAGAAGAGTGCGGTTCACGCGCTCCATCTCCTTGAAGTACGCAAGGCCGGTGATGGCCTCGATGCGGCGCACGCCGGAGGCCACGGAGAACTCGGAGACGATGCGGAAGGGGCCGATCTTGGCGGTGTTGTCCTGGTGGGTGCCGCCGCAAAACTCCACGGAGAAGCCCGCACCCATGGTGACGACCCGGACGATGTCGCCGTATTTCTCCCCGAAGAGGGCGATGGCCCCCTTCTGCTTGGCCTCCTCGATGGGCAGCTCCTCGGTGACGATGGGGGAGCCTGCCAAAATCTGGCGGTTCACCACGTCCGCCACCCGCAGAAGCTCCTCGCCGGTGAGGGCCGCGAAGTGGGTGAAGTCGAAGCGCAGCCTGTCCGGCTCCACCAGGGAGCCCGCCTGGTGGACGTGGTCGCCCAGGACGGCGCGGAGCGCGGCGTCTAAGAGGTGGGTGGCGGAGTGGGCGCGCATGACGGCCTCCCGGCGCTCACTGTCGATGGCGGCCGTGACGGTATCGCCCAGCTTCAGGACGCCCTCCGTCAGCTTGCCGTAGTGCATATATTTGCCGCCCTTGTTCTTCTGAACGTCGGTGACCTCAAAGCACACGCCGTCGGAGACGATCTGCCCGTGGTCGGCCACCTGGCCGCCCATCTCGGCGTAGAAGGGGGTCCTGTCCAGGACGACGATGCCCTCCACGCCGGGCATCAGCTCCTCGGCCAGCTCGTTTTCCACCACCAGGGCCACGACTTTGACGTCCAGGACATGCCGATCCGTGTATCCCACGAATTCCGTCTCCGGCACGTCCTTGCCAAACTCCACGCCGGCCCAGCCCAGGTCACCCAGGGCCTCCCTGGCCTTGCGGGCGCGCTGGCGCTGCTCTTCCATCTGGGCCTTGAAACCGTCCTCGTCCACGCTCATGCCCTGCTCCTCCACCATCTCGCGCGTCAGGTCAATGGGGAAGCCGTAGGTGTCGTAGAGCTTGAAGGCGTCCTCGCCGGAGAAGGTCTTTTCGCCCTTTTCCTTGTGGGCGGCAAGCATATCGTTAAAAATGCGCAGTCCGCCGTCGATGGTGCGGGCGAAGTTTTCCTCCTCCGTCCTGATGACCCGCGTGATGTAGTCCTGCCGCTCCCGCAGCTCCGGGTAGTGGCCCTCGTTTTCGTGGACAACGGTGTCCACCACCTCGTAGAGGAAGGGCTCCGTGACGCCAAGCAGCCGCCCGTGGCGCGCCGCCCGCCGCAGAAGCCTGCGCAGAACGTAGCCCCTGCCCTCGTTGGAGGGGAGGACCCCGTCGCAGATCATGAATACGCCGGAGCGGATGTGGTCGGTGATGACCCGGAGGGACACGTCCTTATCAACGCTTTCCTCGTAGTGAGCGCCGGTGAGCTCACTGACCTTGTTGGTGATGTTCATGACGGTGTCCACGTCAAAGAGGCTGGCCACGTTCTGGCACACGCAGGCCAGACGCTCCAGGCCCATGCCGGTGTCGATGTTTTTCTGCTTAAGCTCGGTGTAGTGGCCCTCGCCGTCGTTGTCAAACTGGGAGAACACCACGTTCCAGACCTCGATATACCGGTCGCAGTCGCACCCCACATGGCAGTCGGGCTTGCCGCAGCCCCACTCAGGGCCCCGGTCGTAGTAGATCTCGGAGCAGGGGCCGCAGGGGCCGGAGCCGTGCTCCCAGAAGTTGTCCTCCCGGCCGAACTTCACGATATGATCCTCCGGGACGCCCACCACATCGCGCCAGATGGCGTAGGCTTCGTCGTCGGCGGGGGTCTGTTCGTCCCCGGCAAAGACGGAGGGGTAGAGGCGCGCGGGATCCAGGCCAACCCACTCGGGGCTCGTCAAAAATTCCCACGCCCAGGGGATGGCCTCCTTCTTGAAGTAGTCCCCGAAGGAGAAGTTGCCCAGCATTTCAAAATAGGTGCCGTGGCGGGCCGTGTGGCCGATGTTCTCAATGTCGCCGGTGCGAATGCACTTCTGGCAGGTGGTGACCCGGTGACGGGGCGGCTCCTGCTCGCCGGTGAAGAAGGGCTTCATGGGCGCCATGCCGGAGTTGATGAGAAGAAGGCTCTTGTCGTTCTGGGGAATGAGGGAGAAGGAGGGAAGGCGCAGATGCCCCTTGCTCTCAAAAAACCGGAGAAACATCTCCCGAAGCTCGTTTAAGCCGAAAGGTTTCATGTGTGTGTTTATCTCCTTGAATCAAGTTGTCTGTGATAGGGAACGCGGGCGGATCCCGGAGCGGCCAGCCCGAGCGCGGGAAGTCAGCCGCCGTACTGATCCGAATTGACAAAGCTACGGAATTGATCGTACGTCTCAAAGAATTTGTGCGTTCCTGTGAGTCCCAGGGCGTAGTAGTAGTATTTTGTGGACGCGGGACTCAGGGCCGCGCGGATGGAGGCGACGCCGGGGTTGGCAATGGGGCCGGCGGGAAGTCCGGGGTATTTGTAGGTGTTGTAGGGGCTGTCTATCTCCTGAGAGAACTCCTCCCCGGTGTCCGCGATGATATAATGGATGGTGGCATCGATCTGCAGCAGTCCGTTGGTGCCCTGACGATCCGGGTGGTTGAGACGGTTGTAGATGACGGAGGCGATGGTGTCGCGCTCGGAGTCCGCGCCGGCCTCCTTTTCGATCATGGAGGCCACGATCAGGATCTCCTGGCGGCTCCTTCCGAGGGACGCGGCCATCGTGTCAAACTCGTCTGTCCACTTGCGCTGGAAGTTTACCAAAAAGCGCTTTATAACAGCGTCGGGGTCGTCGCCTTTGTAAAACTCGTAGGTATCCGGGAACAGATACCCCTCAAGTCTCTTGGGGTTGCCCAGCGCCGGCACACCGTCCGCCTTGAGAAAATCGTAATCAAAGTCTGTGTTTGCGAGGGAATCCAACAGCTCGTCCCGCCCGCAGACGCCGTTTTCCTCCATGAGGGACACGATCTGGGTGATGGTGAAGCCCTCCGGAATGACGAGGGTGATCGTGTCCCGATTCCCGGAGCGGGCCGTCATCCCGTGGACGATGGCGCGGTAGTCGTAATTTAGATTCAACGTCCATGTGCCTGCCTGAACCTTGATATCGGCGTGGGATAATTTGGAGAACAGCTTGAAGAGCCACTTATATTTGATAACACCCTTGGCGTACAACTCATCCGCCACGGCGTCCAGATCCGCCACATTTTTTGTGACGGTCACGGTGTTGCCATCCTCGTCCTCCTCCTCCCGTTCCTCCTCGTGAAAAATATCCTTGGGGAGGGTGACGTCCACGGCCTGATCCGTGCCGTCAAAGCCAAGCACATCCGTCGCCCACATCCACCCGAGGGAGGCGAGAACCACGCTGACGCAGATGACAAAGAGGAAGAGAAGTATGCCCGAAAGGCATCCGGTGCGCTTCGTCCGCCCACGGCGAAGAGTCTTTTCATTTACGTCCGGGTACTCGGCGTCAAAGTCAAACTCCACCTCAAACTTGTCCTCTTTAGACTTTGACCGGCGGGAACGGGGCTCGGGGAAAGCGTCATGCTCCTCCGGCTTCTCCGCCGCCTCAGGGACGCCGGGGACACGCTGACGCTCCGACGCGTCCATATTTTTGGCAAGCTCCTCAAAGAGGTCGGGCTCGCCGCTGCCCGTCCCGCGCGGCTGCGCGGGCTTTCGCGCCTGAGGAGGCTGCGCGGCCGTCGGCCTTTGTGCTTGAGGGGACGGCTGCGAGGGCTTCGACGCCTGCGGCTGAGCCGGCCCTGGGGCTTGCGGCCGCTGTACCGGCTGACCGGGACGCGAATCCGCGTCCGGGGCGGAGCCGGTGGGTGAAGCGGCGGGCTTCCCGTCCCGGGAGACATATTCTATTGTAAATCCGGGAGCGACGCCGCCCTCATCGTCCTTCGGGCTGGGCGCGGCGGGGGCGCCGGACTGCGGGTAGAGAGGCTCGTCGATCTTAAAATCGTCGCCCATCAACTCTTTCCAAAAATCATCTTTGCTGCCGGACATTTGTACCTCCTTGTCAGAAGCGTTCTGACTTAATGAAGCCATCGGCCTTATATACTGCTGATACCATGTTGTGTCATCGCTCGACGGTCGGGAATAGAATGAGCCAGATGGCGGAAAGGCCATCGGGTCTCACCGGGAAACGCGCGCGGTGGGAGCGAAAAACCTTTTTTAAATGCCGGGCGCGTCGGCGGAATGGAGTAATACTATGTGCTTTGGCGGAAATAACTCTTGTCTGTGGATCATCCTCATCATCATCGTCCTTTGCTGCTGCTGCGGCGGCAACAACGGCTGCGGCAACGGCTGCGGCAATGACTGCGGCTGCGGCAACAACAACGGCTGCGGGTGCGGCTGCTGACGGCGTCGTCGCGGAAGTCGCGTTTCTCGGCGCCGGGCGGGCGTTGAAAGCGTCGGCCCAACGCCTCACATGCTGACTTCGCTCCTCCTTTCCCCGCGCGGCCGTAGCCGCGCGGGGGCCCCGGGTCGCGGAAGTCGCGTTTCTCGGCGCTGGGCGGGCGCTGAAAGCGTCGGCCCAACGCCTCACACGCTGACTTCGCTCCTCCTCTCCCCGCGCGGCCGTGGCCGCGCGGGGGCGCAAGGGGGCGCGGGAAACGGATAGTCGATCCATGGCGAGGCCCTTCGGGGCCTCGCGATTTATTGAACGGTGATGACCTTATCCACCTTCACGTCGTGCTCCTCCGTGGGGAGAACGGGGAAAAGCCGCCCCTTCCCGGCCAGCGCCACTTTAAACCCGAGGGTTTTGGGCAGGTATCTGTCATAATACCCCCCTCCGCGCCCAAGCCGGGCGCCGTTGGGAGAAAACGCCGCGCCGGGAACGAGAATCAGGTCAAATTCCTCCGGCGGTATAAGCTCACTTCCCTCCGGGGGAGCGGGGATGCCGTATTTGCCGGGGACAAGCTCGTTAAGGGCGCGTATCCTCCGCGCCTCCATGATGCCGGGGGCGGTGACGCGGGGAAGGGCGACGCGTTTACCGGAGGAGAGGGCGTCCTCAATGATGGGCAGGGTGTCGAGCTCCGAGCCCACGCCCCGGTAGAGAAAAACCGTTTTGGCGCGCCTGTATTCCGGCAGAGAGAGAAAGCGGAGGATCAGCGCCCCGTCGTCCTCACGTCCGGCGGCGCTTTGGACGAGCCTGCGTATCTCAGCCTTGGAAGCCGTCATAGCAGATGGAGCCGGCCACCTTCCGGGCGGCCTCCGGCCCTCTCAGCGCCGTGAGAACGGCCAGGGCGAAGTCCCAGGAGACGCCGGCGGCGCGGCCCGTGACGACCTCGCCGTCCGTGACGGCTCTCGCGCCGGCGCGCACCTTCGCGCCGGTCAGCTCGCCCTCCATGCCGGGGTAACAGACGGCGTTTTTGCCCTCCAGGATACCCAGCTCCGCCAGCACCGTGGGCCCCGCGCAGATGGCGCAGACAAGCTTTCCGGCCTCGTGGGCGGCCTTGACGGCCTTCAGAGCTTCGGGGGAGGCTTTGATGTTCTGAACGCCCCGGAGGCCGCCGGGGACGATCACGGCCTCGCAGGACGCAGGGTCGATCTCCGAGAGAGGAATGTCGGCCAGCACCCTGACGCCGTGGCTGGCCGTCACGGTCATGCCGGTGACGCCCACGAGCTGCACGTCGACCTTGGCGCGTCTCAACGCGTCGGCGGGGGAGATGGCTTCCACCTCCTCAAAACCGTCTGCCAGGAAAATGTATACCATTATGATCAGTCCTTTCAATAGACAATCAATAGACAAGTCAATAGAAATCCGGCGGACAAGCGGGCGCGGGACGGCGCGGCGCGCGAGATCCGGAGCGGTCATTTGCCGCGAAGCCTCTCCCCCACGACGCAAAGGAGAAATCTCGGGAGCTTCATCATGCGGCCGATGCGCTTCGGCTCCTTCCCGAGGCGGTAGAGCCATTCAAGGCCCAGCCTCTGCCAGCTCGCCGGGGCGCGCTCCACCACTCCGGCGTATACGTCCAGGGAGCCTCCAAGGCCCGCCATCAGGCGGACGCGGAGCTTGTCCCGGTTTTCGTACATCCACTTCTCCTGCTTTGGAACGCCCAGGCACACCAGGAGAAAGTCCGGCGCGGCCGCGTTGATTTTCGCGATCACCGGCGCGTCGTCCGTGAAGTAGCCGTCGTTCGTGCCGGCGATCACAAGGCCGGGAAAACGCTCCGCCAGCTTTTGCGCCGCCAGATCGGCCACGCCGGGTTTCGCGCCCAGAAGAAAGACGCTCCTGCCGGCTTTGGCCATTTCGGCGAACATATTCAGCGCGAAATCCGCCCCCGGCACCCGCTCGGGGAGAGGGCGGCCAAGAATCCTCGCCCCGTATATGACGCCGATGCCGTCGGGCAGCACCATGGAGGCGTTTTTTACGGCCTCAAGCGCCCCGGCGTCCTCCCGGCAGGTCATGACCACCTCGGGATTCGGCGTGACCACATAGTCGGGGGATGCCGTATCCAGCATCGCCACGCCGCGCCGGACGGCCTCGTCCATTGTGACACGGTCAAATTCCACACCGAGAACCTCAACGCCCATGAAACCCCGCCTTTCTTCCTCTTCTGGGGCATACTTATAAACCATACTATTTTACCACAAGAGGAGGAATTGTCAAGGAGAAGAGCGCCAAATTAAAGGTTTTCGGACGGCAACGGCCGACGGCCGCGCCGCGCCGCCCCCCTCCGGAGAGGGGCGGCGCGGAAAACCTGATCTCAAGGGTGTTGTAAAACACGGAGCAATCTGTTATAATATACATATCTATGTCGAAGGGGGGGCCGGTATGGCGGGGGAATACGTGCTGGGGGAGGCCGCAAGCCTCTCCGTCCCGCGGGAGGCCGTTGAGAAGCTTCTCGGCGCGGCCAGCGGCGACGCGGCGCTTTTGTACATATACATCCTCTCCTGCGGGGGAAGGTTCGACGCCCTTGAGGCATCCGGGGCGATACACCGCAGCGCCGCCCAAGTGGACAGCGCCATGGACATCCTCGCGCGCCTGGGCCTTGTGACGCTTCCGGGCGGCGTTTCCGTGAATAAAAAGCTTGAGCGTCCGGAGGAGCTGCCCGAGTACTCCGTGGAGGAGATAGAGCGGGAGACTCAAAACGGAAGCGTTTTCGCGGAGCTTGTGAAGGATGTGCAGCGATCCCTGGGCGCGCCCCTGTCCTCCGAGGGACTCAGGACGCTGTTTGGCATATACGACTATCTGCGGCTCCAGCCGGACGTGATACTGATGCTTGTGACCTGGTGCGTGGAGGAGTATCAGCGGCGCTACGGCGAGGGACGGCGCCCCTCTATGCGGTACATTGAAAAGACGGCCTACGTCTGGGAGCGGGAGGGGCTTTTCTCCGTGGACGCGGTCATCGACTACATAAAGCGGCAGGACAAGCTCCGCGCCGGGGAGCGGGACTTCATGGAGGCCATGGAGCTCTCGGGGAGGAGCCTCTCCCAGACGGAGAGGCGCTACATCGATTCCTGGCTGGACATGGGATTCTCCCCCCAGGCCGCCGCTATGGCATACGACAGAACGGTGGTCAAGACCGGGCGTCTCACCTGGCGGTACATGGATTCCATTATGAAAAGCTGGCATTCCAAGGGGATCCACACGGCGAAGGAAATAGAGGAAAAGGACGCGCCGCCCGAAAAGCGGCCCCGGCAGAGCCGGCCCGCCGGGGAGAAGAGCTCCGGCAGGAGCAAGCTCACGGCCCGGGAACTGGACGAGCTGGAGGCAGCGCTCAGACTTGTGGAGGGGGATAAATAATGAGCCTTGACGGAAAGCTGCTGGCACGGGCCAGGGAGAGACTTGAAAGGATGCGCCGGGACAACCAGGCCGAGGCCGTCCGCCGCCGGGAGAAGGTCTACGCCGGGAACCCGGAGATACGCAGGATCGACACCGAGCTTCAGGAGACCATGCTCTCGGCCGTCGGCGCGGCCCTCTCCGGTGGGGACGCGCTGGAGGCCCTTGCCGCGGTGAAGGAGAAGAACATCGACCTTCAGGAGCAGCGGGGCTATGAGCTCACCAGAATGGGCCTGCCCGTCGATTACCTGGACGAGCGTTACATGTGCCCCGACTGTCATGACACGGGAAGCCGGGGGACGCAGATCTGCCACTGCCTCATGGAGCTTTATAAACAGGAACAGGCAAAGGAGCTGTCCGCTCTCCTGAAACTGGGGGAGGAGACCTTTGAGAGCTTCGATCCCACCTACTATGACGACACGCCCGACCCGGAGACAGGCCGCTCGGTGCGGGACGCCATGATGAACATTTACAATGTGTGCCGGAAATACGCCATCAATTTCTCGGACAACTCCCAAAACCTCTTCCTCTCCGGCGGGCCTGGCCTGGGAAAGACGTTCCTGTCCACCTGTATCGCCAGGGTAGTGGCGGAGAGCGGCTTTTCCGTGGTCTACGAGACGGCCGTCAGCGCCCTCGGCAAGTACGACTCCCTGCGCTTCGGCCGGGGCGACGCGGAGACGCTGGCCGGGGAGATCGAGAGGATTGAGAACTGCGACCTTCTCATTCTGGATGACCTGGGGGCCGAATATACGACCCAGCCCACCGTCAGCGCCCTCTACACGCTTGTTAACGCCAGGCTCACCGGGCGGAAAAAGACCATCATAAGCTCCAATCTCTCCGCCGGAGAGCTGGGAAGCCGCTACACACCGGCCATCGCCTCGAGGCTTTCCGGGGAGTACCTGTTCCTGCCTTTTGCCGGCGAGGACATAAGAAAGCTCCGCCGGGAACGCAGGTTTACAAAACAGGAGAGCAGGTAATTCGACAAATTTTGCGCTTCCAAATGTTATCCACACCCCCGGAGGCTTTGAAAATCCGCTGGAAAAGAGGAGTTTTACACATTTTCCACCGAGTTTTCCACAGACATTATGTAAAGCCCCCCATTATCTGGGAGACGGCGCGAGGGTTACATAAGAACATTATGGGGGAATTTAGAACCGTCGATTTGTCAAAAGGGAGAATTTTCCCGATGTCCGGTTTATTGGCCCGGATGGGGGGCCGGGATATTTTTCCGTAAATGCAAATTTTTATATGTGTAACGCATAGATGGAATTGCGAGTCGCGCAAAGCGGGAAACGCGGGGGGGGGGGGAAAACGAGCCGTTTTCTGAAAGCCCTTCCCGAATCTCCACCCGCCGAAGGTTATCGGAAGGAGGGCGGCTCGAGGGGAAACGTGAGAGTCCCGCCTCGAGTTTTTTTCAAAGAAGATTTCAAATCTTTGACGCCTTATTTGACAACCTGCCGGAGGTGTGATAAAATCTCCATGACAGCGGATACAGGACAGTATGATCGACAGAGGTGGATCCATGTACATTCAATATAAGCTTCCCTTGCGGTTTTCGGACGCGGATTTTACCGCGGCGGGCGCGGTGAAAGCGTCCAAAATTCTGCATGAATTTCAGGAGATCGCAAAAGCCCATGCCTCTTCGGCCGGCCTGGGCTTTGACGAGCTTATGGCCCGAAATCTCATCTGGGTCGTCACCAAATCCCGGTTTCGGGTATTGGGGGCGCTTAGTCCGCAGGTGGAGTATACCCTTCTCAGTTTCCCGCGCCGCACGGGGTCGCTCATCTACGACCGGGACTTCCATATCTTTGCCCCCGGCGGCGAGGAGCTTGTGGTGGGCACCAGCCAGTGGTGCATTGTCAATTTTGAGACGCGCCATGTGGAACAGACGGATCTCGATTTCAAGGGAACGTACAACCCGGAGCCCGCCATGCCCGAGGGCATTGGGCGGATTCGCCCGCGGGAGCTGGAGCTTCAAAAGCTGCATACCGTGACGGCGGAGGATCTGGACGAGAACGACCACACCAACAACTGCCGCTACGCCGATATGGCGCTGGAGCTTCTCGGCATTGAGTCCGTGCGGGAACTCACCATGAATTTTGCCAGCGAGACGCGCCTGGGGGACGAGATCGAGCTCTACCGGGGCCCGGACGGCGTCGCCGCCGGAAAGCACAACGGAAGCCTGGTCTTTGCCGCCCGGGCGGAGTGAATCGTTAATAAATCCTTAATCGGTTACCGGATTTTTTCTTAACCGCGTCTCTGGTATGATTTCAACGTAAACTGAAATCAGGGAGGCGCGGCCATGTTGTATTTGAGGACGATCAACACCGTCATATCTATTCTCTTTTTCGCCTGCTATTTCTATCAGCTTGTGTATCTGTTCATTCCCCTCGTCAAGAGGGACAAGCCCCACGCGCCTGCGGTGACGCACCGCTACGCGGTTCTTATCGCCGCCCGCAACGAGGAGGCGGTGATTGGGAACCTCATCGATTCCATCAACGCCCAGGACTACCCCTCGGAGCTTATCAGCGTCTTTGTGGTCGCCGACAATTGCACCGACGGTACCGCCGATACCGCTCGCCGCGCCGGGGCCACGGTCTATGAGCGGTTTGACCGCGAGAACGTGGGAAAGGGCTTTGCCCTGGATTTCCTCCTCCGCCGCATCAAGTTTGAGCGCGGGGACGTTTTTGACGCCTACCTCGTCTTTGACGCGGACAACCTGCTCTCCCCCGGCTACATAACCGCCATGAACCGCGCCTTCTCCGACGGGTGTCAAGTCGTCACCAGCTACCGCAACTCCAAAAACTTCGGCGACAACTGGATCTCCGCCGGGTACGCGCTGTGGTTTTTGCGGGACGCGGAGTTTCTCAACCACCCCCGCGCCCTCCTCGGCTCCAGCGCCGTTGTGTCCGGGACGGGATTTTTAGTGAGCCGTGAGATCATCGCCCGGAACGGCGGCTGGCCCTTCCACACGCTTACGGAGGACACGGAGTTCACGGCGGACTGCATGATCCGGGGGGACAGGATCGGCTATGCCCCCGGCGCGGAGCTTTTCGACGAACAGCCGGTGAAGTTCAGCCAGTCCTGGCGGCAGCGGATGCGCTGGTCCAGGGGCTTTTTGCAGGTGTTCCGCCGGTACGGCGGCCGGCTCCTCTCCGGCGCGGCCCACGGAAGCTTCTCCTGCTTCGACATGGTGATGTCCATTATGCCGGCCATCATTCTGGCCTCCGTGGGCTTCGCGGTCAACACCGCCGCCTCCGTCCTGGCGCTTCTCTCCGGCGGCACGGCATGGCAGCTTGCGGCCCCCACGCTCCAGTCCATCCTCGGCACCTACCTCTTCATGCTCTTTATCGGCGGCGTGACCACCGTAAAGGAGTGGCGGCACATTCACGCCACGACGGTCAAAAAGGTACTCTACACCCTGACCTTCCCGGTCTTTATGATGACCTACATCCCCATCTCCATCGCCGCCATCTTCCAAAAGGTGGAATGGAAGCCCATCGAGCACAAGGTGAATCTGTCCATCCGGGATCTGACATGAAATTCGCGCTGACAAAAACTCAATCCTGTTTTTCCACAGCAAAAAATCCCGCCGGACGGCGGGATTTTTTGTAGCTTTATTTGCTCTCTCAGAGCGCGTTGTTGGCCTTGAGAAGGCCGGAGAGGTCGATCTCGGGTTCTTCCGGTTCGGACTGCTCGGCATCCGGCTCGGAGTCTCCGGAATTCCCCTCGGCGGGTCCCACGGGGGCGGCGGCGTTGCGGTAGAGCTGCAGGCCGGCACCGGCGGGGATGAGCTTGCCGATAATGACGTTCTCCTTCAGGCCGATGAGCTTATCCACCTTGCCCTTGGAGGCGGCCTCGGTCAAAACTCTCGTAGTCTCCTGGAAGGAGGCGGCGGACATCCAGCTGTCGGTGGCCAGGGACGCCTTTGTGATGCCCATGAGCACCTGCTCGTAGGTGGGATAGTTGACCTCCTCG
Organism: uncultured Oscillospiraceae bacterium; assembly: GCA_947589225.1. Taxonomy (GTDB): domain Bacteria; phylum Bacillota; class Clostridia; order Oscillospirales; family Oscillospiraceae; genus RUG626. The sequence continues at coordinate 24,117 of CANQBC010000003.1, forward strand.
CCGGCGTCGCGGCGGGCGTCCAGCTTCTCGATGGCGTTGCGCACCTCAAGGATGTCGGCCATGGAGCCGCTAAGCAGATCGGTGTCGCCGGGATCCTCGACTCTCACCTTGCGGAGCATCTGGCGGACGATGATCTCAATGTGCTTGTCGGACACGTCCACGCCCTGCTGACGGTAGACCTTTTGGACCTCGTCGATGATATACTTCTGGGTGGCCTCGGTCCCCAGTATCGCCATAATATCGTGGGGATTGAGGGCGCCGGAGGTAAGCATGTCGCCGCGCTTGACGGTATCTCCGTCCTTGACGCGGATGCCGGAATTGTGAGCCACGGAGTAGACGCGCATGTCTCCGTCCTCGGGGTTGGTGACGGTGATCTGCATGAGCGCGCCCTTGTGGGTCTCCTCCATGGCGACGACGCCGTCGATCTCGGAGAGGATAGCCATTTTCTTGGGCTTGCGGGCCTCGAAAAGCTCCTCCACGCGGGGAAGGCCCTGGGTGATCTCGACACCTGTCTCGCCGCCGGCCACGCCGCCGGTGTGGAAGGTACGCATGGTCAGCTGTGTGCCGGGCTCACCGATGGACTGGGCGGCGATGACGCCCACGGTCTCGCCCTCGTTCACCGTCTCGCCGGTGGCCAGATTCAGGCCGTAGCAGTGGGCGCAGACACCGCTCTTGGCGCGGCAGGTGAGCACCGAGCGGACTTTGACCTCATGGATCCCGTGGGCCTCGAGCACCGCGGCGTCGTCGCGCATGAGCAGATGGTCACGGGTAAACAGCACCTCGCCGGTGGCGGGGTCGATGATGTCGTCCGCCGGGTAGCGGCCGTGAATGGATTCCTTGAATTCCTGAACTACCTGACCCTTCTCCAGCTTCTGGGAGACCCAGATGCCCTCGTGGGTGCCGCAGTCGTGCTCACGGATGATCACGTCCTGAGAGACGTCCACCATGCGGCGGGTGAGGTAACCGGAGTCGGCGGTACGCAGAGCCGTATCGGCCATGCCCTTACGGGCGCCGCGGCTGGAGATGAAGTACTCAAGGACTGTCAGGCCCTCGCGGTAGTTTGCCTTAATGGGTATTTCGATGGTCTTACCGGCGGTGTTGGCAATGAGGCCGCGCATACCGGCGAGCTGCCTGATCTGGGCCATGGAGCCGCGGGCGCCGGAGTCTGCCATCATGAAAATGGGGTTGAACTCGTCCAGGTTGTTCTGGAGCGCGTCGGCCACCTTCTTGGTGGTCTCCTCCCACTCGTGGACAACCAGGCGGTAGCGCTCATCATCGGTGATAAAGCCCTGATTGTAAAGGCCCTCGATCTCCACGACCTTCTGCTCGGAGGCGTGGATCAGCTCCTTCTTCGCCTCAGGGACGGTCATATCCGCGATGGAGATGGTGATGGCGCCCTGGGTGGAATATTTGTAGCCCTGGGCCTTTACGGCGTCAAGCATCTCCACCGACACCTCAAACCCGTGCTTTTCGATACAACGGTCGATGATCTTCTCAAGCTGCTTTTTGCCGACCTTAAAGCTGACCTCAAGATCCAGTTCGTGCTCGGGATCCGTGCGATCCACGAAGCCCAGATCCTGGGGGATGGGGTTGTTGAAGATGATGCGGCCCACGGTGGTCTCCACCAGAGCGGACTTGGTGACGCCGTCTATCTCCCTGGTCATTCTGACCTTGATCGGCGCGTGCATGCCCACATCTCCGGACTGGTAGGCAATAATGGCCTCATTGGGGGAGATAAACGCCTTTCCGGTGCCCTGCTCCTCCCGCACGAACGTGAGATAATATGAGCCAAGCACCATGTCCTGGGTGGGCACCGTGACGGGCTTGCCGTCGCGGGGGTGCAGAAGGTTGTGGGCGGAGAGCATCAGGATGCGCGCCTCGGCCTGGGCCTCGGCGGAGAGGGGGACGTGAATGGCCATCTGGTCGCCGTCAAAGTCGGCGTTGAAAGCGGTGCAGACAAGGGGATGGAGCTTGAGGGCGCGGCCCTCCACCAGCACCGGCTCAAACGCCTGGATACCCAGCCTGTGAAGGGTGGGGGCGCGGTTCAGCAAAACCGGGTGCTCTTTGATGACCACCTCCAGGGCGTCCCATACCTCGGTCTTGCCGCGATCCACCATCTTCTTGGCGGACTTGATATTGTTGGCCACACCGTCCTCCACCAGCTTCTTCATGACGAAGGGACGGAAGAGCTCAATGGCCATCTCCTTGGGCACGCCGCACTGATAGAGCTTCAGATCCGGGCCCACGACGATGACGGAGCGTCCCGAGTAGTCCACGCGCTTGCCCAGAAGGTTCTGACGGAAGCGTCCCTGCTTGCCCTTGAGCATGTCGGAGAGGGACTTTAAAGGCCGGGAGTTGGCGCCGGTGACGGCACGGCCGCGGCGGCCGTTGTCCATCAGGGCGTCCACGGCCTCCTGGAGCATGCGCTTCTCGTTGCGCACGATAATGTCGGGGGCGTTGAGCTCGATAAGGCGCTTTAAACGGTTGTTGCGGTTGATGACCCGGCGGTACAGGTCGTTGAGGTCGGAGGTGGCAAACCGGCCGCCGTCCAGCTGCACCATGGGCCGGATGTCCGGCGGAATCACGGGCAGCGCGTCAATGATCATCCACTCGGGCCGGTTGCCGGATTTAAGGAAGCTCTCCACCACCTCAAGGCGCTTGACGATCTTGTTCTTCTTCTGGCCCGTGGCGCCGCGAAGCTCCTCACGGAGCTGGGCGGACAGCTTGGCGCAGTCGATCTCGCACAGAAGCTCTTTAATGGCCTCCGCGCCCATGCCGGCTTTGAAGTCATCTTCGTACTTCTCCCGCATATCGCGGTACTCGGCCTCGGTGAGAAGCTGGTTTTTCATAAGCGGCGTGTCGCCGGGGTCGGTGACGATGTAGGCCGCGAAATAAAGGACGCGCTCAAGTACGCGCGGGGTAAGGTCAAGGATCAGGCCCAGCCTGGAGGGGATGCCCTTGAAGTACCAGATGTGGCTCACGGGGGCGGCAAGCTCGATGTGGCCCATGCGCTCCCTTCTCACCTTGGCGCGGGTGACCTCCACGCCGCAGCGGTCGCAGATCTTGCCTTTATAACGGATCTTCTTATATTTACCGCAGTGGCATTCCCAGTCCTTGGTGGGCCCGAAAATGCGTTCGCAGAAAAGGCCGTCGCGCTCGGGCTTCAGGGTGCGGTAGTTGATGGTCTCCGGCTTTTTTACCTCGCCGTAAGACCACTCGCGGATCTTTTCGGGGGACGCGATACCTATTTGAATAGAGTCAAAGGGGGCGTAGCTCATATTTCCTCATCCTCCTCGTCAAAGCTCTCGGACTCCTCTTCATCGTCGTAGTCGCCCAGGAGCCCAAGTTCATCGTCCTCATCCTCATCGCCCTCGGGGATGTCAGGCTCTTCAATGTCAAAGCCGGCCTCCTCAAACTCGCGGTCGTCGGAATAGCTGCGCTCGTTCTCCACATCCCGGAAGCCGTGGGCGTATTCGTCCTCTTCGTCGTCCCGAAGCTCGATGGGATTGCCGTTCTCGTCCAGGACGTTTACGTCCAGGCACAGGGACTGGAGCTCCTTGATCAGGACCTTGAAGGACTCCGGTACGCCGGGCTGGGGGATGTTGTGGCCCTTGACAATGGCCTCGTAGGTGCGTACGCGCCCCGTCACGTCGTCGGATTTGACGGTCAGGATCTCCTGGAGGGTGTAGGCGGCGCCGTATGCCTCCAGCGCCCAGACCTCCATCTCGCCGAAACGCTGGCCGCCGAACTGGGCCTTGCCGCCCAGAGGCTGCTGGGTGACCAGGCTGTAGGGGCCCGTGGAGCGGGCGTGGATCTTATCGTCCACCAGGTGATGGAGCTTGAGGAAGTAGACGTAGCCCACGGTCACGGGGTTGTCGAAAGGCTCGCCGGTGCGGCCGTCGTAGAGGACGCTCTTCCCGTCGGTGCGCAGACCCGCCTGCCCCAAAAGCTCGCGGATCTCACGCTCGTTGGCGCCGTTGAAGATGGGGGTGGCCACCTTCCAGCCCAGGGCCTGGGCGGCGTAGCCCAGGTGGACCTCCAGCACCTGACCGATGTTCATACGCGAGGGCACGCCCAGGGGGTTCAGCACGATGTCCAGGGGGGTGCCGTCGGGCAGGAAGGGCATATCCTCCTGGGGCAGGATGCGGGAGACCACGCCCTTGTTGCCGTGGCGGCCGGCCATCTTGTCGCCCACGGAGATCTTCCGCTTCTGGGCGATGGAGACCCGCACCACCATGTTCACGCCGGGGGACAGCTCGTCCCCGGCCTCCCGGGTGAAGACGTTCACGCCCACCACGATGCCGCTCTCCCCGTGGGGGAGCTTGAGGGAGGTGTCCCGCACCTCCCGGGCCTTCTCGCCAAAGATGGCCCGGAGCAGGCGCTCCTCAGCGGTGAGGTCGGTCTCCCCCTTGGGGGTGACCTTGCCCACCAGGATGTCGTTGGCGGTGACCTCCGCGCCGATGCGGATGATGCCCCGCTCGTCCAGGTCCTTCAAAGAGTCCTCGCCCACGTTGGGGATGTCCCGGGTGATCTCCTCGGGGCCCAGCTTGGTGTCCCGGGCCTCCGTCTCGTACTCCTCGATGTGGATGGAGGTGAACACGTCGTCCTTCACCATCCGCTCGTTGAGCAGGATGGCGTCCTCGTAGTTGTAGCCCTCCCAGGTCATAAAGCCCATGAGGATGTTCTTGCCCAGGGCGATCTCGCCGTTGGAGGTGGAGGGGCCGTCGGCGATGACCTCCCCGGCCTCCACCCGCTGGCCCACCTCCACGATGGGGCGCTGGTTGACGCAGGTGGAGTGGTTGGAGCGGGCGAACTTGGTCAGGCGGTACTCCTGGGCCTGGCCGTCGTCCTGCTGGACGATGATATGGTCGGCGGAGACCTGGGCCACGGCGCCGGGGGCCTTGGCCAGGACGGCCACCTCGGAGTCCACGCAGTTCTTGTGCTCCTGGCCGGTGGCCACGATGGGGGCCTCGGTGGTGAGCAGGGGCACCGCCTGGCGCTGCATATTGGCGCCCATCAGGGCGCGGTTGGCGTCGTCGTTCTCCAGGAAGGGGATCATGGCCGTGGCGATGGAGACCATCTGCCGGGGGGAGATGTCCACATAGTCCACGCGCCGGCGATCCACGTCGATGATCTCGTCCCGGTGACGGCAGACGATACGCTGATTGAGAAGCCGGCCCTCGGCGTCCCGGGGCTCGCTGGCCTGGGCCACATAGAACTGGTCCTCCGCGTCGGCGGTCAGGTAGTCCACCTGGTCGGTGACCCGGCCCGTGGCCTTGTCCACCTTCTGATAGGGGGACACCAGGAAGCCGTACTCGTTGACCTTGGCGTAGGAGGCCAGATAGGAGATCAGGCCGATGTTGGGGCCTTCGGGGGTCTCCACGGGGCACATACGGCCGTAGTGGCTGTAATGGACGTCGCGGACGTCGAAGGAGGCGCGCTCACGGGAAAGGCCGCCGGGGCCCAGGGCGGAAAGACGCCGCTTGTGGGTGAGCTCCGCCAGGGGGTTATTCTGATCCATGAACTGCGAAAGGGGCGAGGAGCCGAAAAACTCCTTGATGGCCGCGGTCACAGGCCGGATGTTGATGAGGCTCTGGGGGGTGATGACGTCGGTGTCCTGGAGGGTCATGCGTTCACGGATGACCCTCTCCATACGGGAGAAACCGACTCTATACTGGTTCTGAAGAAGCTCGCCGACGGAACGAAGGCGGCGGTTGCCCAGGTGGTCGATGTCGTCCACCGTGCCGGCGCCGTGGGCCAGGGTGTCCAGATAGTTGACGGAGGCGAAAATGTCGTCGGGGATGATAAACTTGGGCACCAGAAGGGCGGCGTACTCCCGAATGGCCTCCTTGAGCTCCTCGCCCTCGTACTTTGCAAGCAGATCCTTGAGAACGACCCAACGGACTCGCTCCCTGATGCCCAGCTCGGCGGCGGGGTCGAAGTCCACAAAGCGGTCAAGCCAGACCATGCCGTTGGAAAACACCTTTACCTCATGGCCGGCCTCGCCCTCAATGAACGCCTCGATAACACCCATGCGGTCAAGCTCCTCGGCCTTCTGACGGTTGATCGTCTCGCCGGCCTCGGCAACGATCTCCCCGGTGAGAGGATCGACAATGGGGCGGGTCAGCTTCTTGCCCACAATGCGCGGCCACACGGCCAGCTTCTTGTTGAACTTGTAGCGGCCGGCCACGGAGATGTCGTACCGGCGCGGGTCGAAAAACAGGTTGTAGAGCAGCGTCTCCGCGGAATCTATCGTCGGGGGATCTCCGGGGCGCAGCTTGCGGTAGATCTCAAGGAGCGACTCCTCCCGGGTCTTGCAGGCGTCCTTTTCGATGGTGGAGACCATCCGGGCGTCCTGCCCGAAGATCTCCAAAAGCCGCTCGTTGGTGTCGCCGCCCACCTCGCCGCCGGACATGGAAAGCCAGGTGTACGGATCCTCGGTGCGGTTGCCGCAGGCGCGCAGGAAGCAGGTTATGGGCAGCTTGCGGTTCTTGTCGATGCGGACATTGAACATATCCTGGGCGTCCGTCTCGTATTCCAGCCACGCGCCCCGGTAGGGAATGACCGTGGTGGCGTAGATGGCCGTACCCGTCTTGTCAATGGTGCGCTCATAATAGACGCCGGGGGAACGGATGATCTGGGAGACGATGACGCGCTCGGCGCCGTTGATGACAAAGGTGCCGCCGTCGGTCATAATGGGGAAGTCCCCCATGAAAATCTCCTGTTCCTTGATTTCCTCGGTCTCCTTGTTCCTGAGGCACACGCTGACCCGGATGGGGGCGGCGTAGGTCACGTCGCGGGCCTTGCACTCCTCCACGGAGTACTTGGGCTGTTCGTCCATCCTGAAATCCAGAAAGGTCAGCTCAAGGTTCCCCGTATAGTCGGTGATGGCCGCCACGTCCCTAAAGACCTCACGAAGGCCGGTCTCCAAAAACCAGCGGTAAGAATCCTTCTGGATCTCCAGAAGATTGGGCATATCCTGGATCTCCTCAGTCTTGGCAAAGCTGTGACGCAGCGTTTTGCCGTACCATACCTCTTTTGGCACTGACTTCACTCCTTGCAATGTAATTTCCTGCTTGTGATACGCCCGGCGCAGTTGCCGGATTCTTCCCCAGAACCCTTGATTTTCCGCCGGAATATGATAATATAAATGTATAAAAAATGGAAGAGTAGCCCCCCAAAGGGGGGCATAAAATCAGTTTATTATAGCATTATATAAAATGGCTTGTCAATACCTTTTTGGGAAAATTTTTTAAAAAGGTGACGGGAGTCGAACCGCGTCGCTCCACATGGGTTCTTTTCGGCGCTTTTCTGCTTGTCGTCGTTGCCTTGCCGCGTTGTCGCGCGAGCCGCTTTACCTCCTGCGGATATTTCAAATGGCCCCGCTTTTCTTTTTACGGCATTTTTTGAAAAAGCAGTTGACAAACGAAAAGTTTCTGCTATAATAATTAATGCTTTTGCGAGAGTGCTGGAATAGGTAGACAGGCACGTTTGAGGTGCGTGTGACAACCGTCGTGTGAGTTCAAGTCTCATCTCTCGCACCAGGCGCAAAAATCCCGAAGCCCTTACGGCTTCGGGATTTTTCATTATTTTCAGTGGTTTTCTGCGACTTTAAGATATGAAAATATATCTAATAATGTGAAAAAATCATTTACTAACGCCCTTGCTAACGGCCTTTAATCGCTCATTATACTAATAGATTTACTAATGCTAATGCAATTCTTACAAGAACGAAAAACCGGGGACATTTCTGTCTCTTGCCCACCTTATTTCACGATATACTGGTAGTACCTTGCAACATACCCGTTCTTGCTTTTGCCGTTCCAAAATCAAAATCTCTTCCCTCGTTTGCTAAGCTTCTCTTGACAAGCGTAGGACGATAATGTAATATGAGAAGTGCCAACAACTATATTTTGCTATCGGTCCGCTAAGGTTTGGGGGTCAGGTTTTGCTTACTCTATAATTCTTAGTATATACTAAGTTACTTCAATATCAAGAAAAGATTAGCATTTTCTTGGCGTCAAACTATACAAAAATAGGGGTGGATTTATGTCTAGTTCGCCAATAGTGGCTCGCATAAATTCTCTACTGGCAGAAAAGGGCATATCAAAGCAGGAATTTTACGATGCTTGCCACATCACCTCAGCCACATATTCTCTATGGAACACAGGAAAAACCACCCCAAGGATGAAAAACCTTGAAACCATAGCCATCTATCTCCACACAACGACAGATTACTAATTGACTGGGCTTGGAGATAAAGAAACGCCCCCCACCCCCAGAGGGTGAAGGGCTTTCCGATAGGGAACAGCTTATTTTGCAGATTTGCCGGTCTGTTCCTGAGTCACGTCAGGAGCTTTTGATAAGTCTTCTGCTATCAACAGCAGATACTCTAAAAAAGTTTCCTGAGCTTTCTCTGGAAGATTTGAGAAAGCTGATATGACCCTTTTCTCGTCTTCTGTCATCTATGTATCTCCTTTCTATAATATGTAGGGAGATACATAATATAATGGACTGATGTAAAAATCAGTCGAAAAAATAAAATCGGAGGTAGAAAATATGAAAATATGGAAACTCGTGTCTGGAATACTCTGCATCGTTCTTTCACTTTTCGTAATCCTGCAATCCTGCGCCGCCGGTTTGTCCAACGCTCTTGAGGAAAACGGGGAATCCGGCGGGACAGCGGGAGTTGTCGTCGCCATCATGCTCCTTTCTGGCGGCATCGTGTCCATAGCCACTCGCAAGGGTAGCAAGGGCGGCAATATAGCCCTCGTTGTTATGTTCGGCTTGGCGGCGCTTGTGGGCTTTACATTGGCCGGAAGCTACAAAGACTTGGTTATCTGGGCCGGATGGTGCCTCATTTGCGCCGTCCTTGCTTTGATAGACCTCATCCGCAAGCCGAAAGAAAACAAAAATTTCAATAAGGAGTAAATAACCATGAACGACAAAATTAGAGACCAACTTGTTAAACTTGCTTATGAAGCAGGAGCGGAAGCGATAGAGGTCGAAGAGAAAGACGCTACGCATCAGTCCAGCGATGGAACAACCGACTTAAACTCTGGTTACTTTACAGAAAAGGACGCGGACGGAACCACACACTATTTCACTATCAAGGACGACGTTCTAAAAGAAAATATCGACTTGACAAACCTTGTCGTGAATATCAAGAAGCTTAACGCACTAAACGCGATAAAAGGGTGTGTTATATTCTTTGCCATTCTCGCCGCCATTGCCCTTATCGTCGGCCTTATCTACGGAATCCAACTTGGCAGCGCCATCAACGCCTTGAAATAGGCGGCTTAAACCAATGGAGAGGGGGCTTTCTGCGTGATCTGCCGAAATTGTGAGCGAGAAATCCCGGACAATAGCCTCTACTGTAATTGGTGCGGAGAAAAGCAGATAAAAGAACGCCGGAAGAAGGATGAAATCAAAGTCTCATCTCTCGCACCAGGCGCAAAAATCCCGAAACTCTTAGAGTTTCGGGATTTTTTATTGGAATAAAAATTCAATCCGTGTTCAGGTTCAAGGTTTTCTTATTATTTTCCCTCCGGGGCGGTGATGCGGATATAGTCCGGCAGGGGCAGGGGGTCGGGCTGGGTGTAGCGCAGCAGGAGGGCGTTTCCGTTCTCCTCCGCCTCCTCAAAGCCCGCCAGCTTATAGGTGATATACATGATGCGGTTGTGCTCCGTCTCCAGAAACTCCGCCAGGAGGGGCTTATGGAGCCTGTGGGCGATGTGGGTGGCGCAGGCCAGAAGGACCGAGCCGATGCCCCTTGACATGACGCGGCAGGAGACGATGAGGAGCTTTACGCGCAACGCCTCTCCCCGCTCCAAAAGCAGAAGGCCCACCTTGCCGCTGTCGCCGTACTTGTCCCGGAGGCCGCAGATGAGGAAGATGTAGCCGGGGTCGCGTATCATGGACACCAGCTCGTCGTAGCCGTAGGTGTACCCCGTGGAGTTGAGCTGGTGGGTGCGGACGGTCAGCTCCTCCACCCGCTTGATGTCCTCCTCCGTCACCGGGGAGATGTCCAGCTCCATGCCCAGGGTGGCCAGAAAATCGTCGGCGCTGCCCTCAAAGGCTCTCTCCGCCTGTTGGCGGTCAAGATCCGCCCGGTACATCTCCCGCCGGTGGGCGGCGTCTGCGGTGATGAACGGAACCTGGAACTCGGGCAGGGCGATAAGCCCCGAAAGCGCCGCCCCGTCGTAGGCGTTGATCCTCGGCAGGACGTGCCTCACCTCGTCCCGCTCAAACGCCGAGTCGTCCACGAAAGCCGTGGCCTCCGGCTTGATATTGAGGGCGCCGAGGATGGCCGCCACCCCGGCGGACTTGGGATCCCAGGAGATCTGAGGGCAGAGGAAGTAGTCCTCAAGCCCCAGCTCCCGCAGCCGCGCAAGGGCCGGGCGTTCATCGTTTTTGCTGGCCACGGACTGGACGATCCCCCGCCGATCCAGCTCCAGGACGGCCTCCCGGGCGCCGGGGCGCAGGTCTTTCCCGCCGCCCTCGGCCAGAACGCCCTCCCACAGGGTGTTGTCCAGATCCCAAATGACAAGCTTTATCCGCACATTGTCCGCCATGTCAGCCGTTCCCCCTGAGGTGCGACTCCACCAGGGCCGCGATGGCGTTGATGGAGTGGAAATTCTCGGTGGAGATCTCCCGCCGCCCCAGCTTCACGCCGAACTCCTTCTCCACGAACATCACGATCTGCAGGGCGAAGAGGGAGTTGATGTACCGGCTCTTGAGAAGCTCCGTGTCGTAGGTGAGGCCCTCCGCCTTCTTCTTGTCCACGAAAAACTGATAGATCCGCTCTTTTGTGTCCATATCTGTTCCTCCGTAAGAATCCTTTATTGAAGGGCCGACAAAAGGCCCTCCAGCCGCTCAAGAAGCGCCGCCCCGTCAAGGCCGGGATCCACGCTGACGCGCTTCAGGGCGAATAGCGTCTGGGGGATGCCCCTGACGACCACGTTGACGCCGTAGTCCGTGGTGACCGTGGCCCTGACGCCCAGCCCTTGCAATACCACCTCGGACAGCCTGTCGTACAGCCCGTTGGGGTAGGTGAACACGTCGCTCTCCACGGGCAGGGCGGCGGTGATCTGCTCCGAGGAGCGCTCAAAGTCGGCGGTCAGCGCGGCCACATAATCGCTCTCGCTCTCGCCCTCCAGGCGCAAAACGCCCTTCCGGCAGTCCTCCCCGTCCCGCTCCGGGACCTGGTGCATATCGTAGGAGTGGCTCTTGATCTCCAGCACGCCCTTCTCCACCCAAGGGGCGGCGTCCTCTAAGGTGAAATGGGGGGTCATGGGAACGCCCGTCTCCTTATAGGTGTCCTTGCCCACCGAGACCCCGATGACGGAGATAGCGGCGCTCATGCCGTATTGTTTAAGGAGCGGGGCGGCGATGTCCAGGTTATTCTGATACCCATCGTCAATGGTGATCAGCACCGGCCTTTCCGGCAGCGTCCCGCCGCTGTATACGTAGTCGAAAAGGTCGTCGTAGGTGATGGCGGTGAACCCCGCGTCCCGCAGGGCGGCCAGGTGAGACGAGAACTCCTCCTGCGTCACCGCGTCGCTGCCGTCCCGCGTGGTCGTAAAGGAGTGGTACATCAAAATGGGCAGGGGGGCCGTGTTGTCCTGGGGCGGCTCCTCCAGGGCGGCGTAGGTCCGGGCCATCCGGGCCTCCACGTTCTCCGGCGTTGTCAGGTTCCCGAAGTCCTCCGGCATCCAGACAGCCGGATCTTTGAAGATATACGCCAGGGCCATATCCCCCACGCAGTTGCGGAAGTGGTCCACGTCATAGAAGTAGCGGATGTCCCCGGTGACGCAGTTGGCGCCCCAGAAGTCGTAAAAGGGCGTTATCTCCGCCACGCCCCGCCAAAAGTCCTCCATCTTCTCCCGGTCGTACCGGGCAAGGTCGCCGGTGTAGAGGGGCACGCCCACCACCGTGAGCCTGACGCCGCTGTCGTGGCAGATCCTGGCGATCTGGGCGATGGCGTCCAGCGCGCCATCCAGATGGGGCATGGAGGACGGGGCCTGCTCATAGTAGTTGTCCTCAAACGCCAGGTACTCCGCCAGCTCCCCGATGCGGGTGCTGTCCCGAACCTCTTTGTTGTACGCCCCATTCTCCGCCTTGTACACCGCGTCGGCGGTGACCAGGATCCCACGGGAGGCGTAGGCCCGCAGCTTGCCCAGGCCGTAGCCGGGGTTGGCGAAGAGGTATTTTGCGTAGAAGGCGGGGGCGAAGGAGCCGTCCACCTTGCAGTGCATATTCCCCTTGATGGGGTCGTCCTCGGTGTCAAAAAGCTCCGCGTCCTGGGGGTCCACCGCCAGGACGATGTTTTTTATCCGGTAATTGTCCACGATATACCGCGTCAGGGCCAGCTCGTCCGTCAGATCCCCGCCGTACCAGGTCATGTTGTAGAAGCTGGCGTCCATATAGATGTTCAGCTTCTCCGGCGACAGGGAGGAGCACTTGGAACTCCCGATGACGTAGGAGTCGTATTTCTCAAAGTTTCTGTCCAGATACGCGATCTTCGCCACGCGGGGGTTCATGGTCATGTCATAGGCGTACCAGTCCATGAGCCTGTCCCCAAAGACGCCGAAGGGGTCCGTGAGCACATTGAAAACCGCCGCGCAGCAGGCGAAAAGGACGACCGCCGTTAGAAAGACGGCGAGCCACTTCTTTATGGACAAGCTTCTCACCTCAGAAATTGAAATAGAGGAAGGTGGAGACCCTTCTCATGCACAGGAGCGACAGCGCCAGAAGCGCCGCGCTGAACACGGCCTCCCGCCAGCCGTACCGCTCCCGCTCCGACAGGGCGTTGGAGTTGGGGAAGGCAAAGCATATGACGGCGCCCGCCGCCATGGTCAGGGTCACCGAAAGATTCTCCTTCACAAACGTAAGCGCCGAGCGCAGGAACGTGCGCGCGTGCAGGAGTTCTCGCACGTCAAAGAGCTTGCGGTACACCATAACGGCCTGGGTGAGGCCCGTGCAGTCGAAGAGCACCCGCACCAAAGCCCCCGCAAGGAAGGTCAGCGCCACCGCCAGCCACGCCGGGAGGGGCTTTCGATCCTTCAGGGCGCGGATGTTCGCCAGCGTCACCAGCGCGCCGTTGACAAGGCCCCAGAGGATGTAGTGCCACGCCGCGCCGTGCCAGACGCCGGACACAAGGAAGGTGGCCATGGTGGCGAATACAAGCTTCCCCACCCCGTCCCCGAAGCCGAAGAGGTTCTGAAACACGGTCTCGTTGAAAAAGCGGGAGATGGTGATGTTCCACCTGCGCCAGAAGTCCCCGAAATCCCGCGCCTTGTAGGGGGAGTCGAAGTTGATGGGCAGCTCCACGCCGAAAAAGCACCCCAGCCCCCGCGCCATGTCGATGTAGCCGGAGAAGTCAAAGTAGTAGGCGAAGGTGTAGGCCAGCACCGCCATCCAGGAGTGGAAAAGCCCCGCCCCGGCCGCCCCGCCGCCGGTGTAGTAGGCGGAGGCGAAGGCGATGAGCGTGTCGGCCAGCAGGATCTTCTTGGCGCACCCCATGGAGAAGAGCATCACGCCCCGGGGGACGAGGGCGGCGTCGTAATCAAGGAGCGTCCGCCCCTCGATGTAGGGCATCACCTCGTCGTGGCGCACCACAGGCCCCACGATGAGCTGGGGGAAGAAGGTGACGAACACGGAGTAGTCTAAAAGCCCCGGCCTCCCCCGCTCCCCCCGGTAGAAGCTCACCGTGAAGGCCAGGATCTGGAAGGTGAAGAAGGAGATGCCGATGGGGAGGATCAGCTTCAGCGCGCCGATATGCGTACCGAAGAGGAGATTTACGTTGGCAATGGTGAAGTTGAGGTATTTAAACCAAAAGAGAAGCCCCAGGTTCCACGCCACGGCCAGGGTGAGCCAGGCCCGCCGGGCGGCCTTCTTTCGGCTTTTGTCCATGAGTAGGATGAGCAGGTAATTGAGAAGCAGCGTCAAAACGAAGCCCGCCAGAAAGTCCGGCTGCCCCAGCCCGTAAAAGACCAGGGAGGCCGCGGTGAGCCACAGCTTTACAAGCCGCTCCCGGCCCGTCCTCCTCAGCAGGTGAAAGCCCAGGAGCGTCACCGGGAGGAATAGAAATATGAAGGAATAGGATGAAAAGATCATGGTCTCTCCCGGCGGGCGCGATTGCAAAGCCCGTCTCTATGTGATATACTTTCAGAAAAACATCGAAAAAACATGGAAAGGGGGCGGGACTGTGCTGGTCCTGTGGCGGCGGCTTGAAGAGGCATGTCCCGGCGGGCAGGCGCTTCACGAGGCCGGCCGCGCCCTTTTGCGGCGCGGGCTTGAGATCGCGGGCTTTGCCGGGGCGGAAAGGCGCGTCGTCCTCTCCCCCTCCGGCAAGCCGACTATCCCCGGCGGGCCGGAGTTCTCTATCTCCCACGCCGGAAACGCGGCGGTGTGCGCCGTTGACGCCGGCCCCGTGGGGATCGACATCGAGCCGGTGACGGACATCCCGGAGGGGCTTCTTGACTCCCTCGCCCCCTCCGAACGGGCCTATGTGCTGGCGCGGCAGGGGCACGAGGCGCTGCGGTTTTTCCGCCTCTGGACCATGAAAGAGAGTATCGTCAAGGCCCGTGGGGAGGGCCTGGGCGGGCTTTTGGAGCTTCGGAGCCTTGTGACGGACTCACAGACGCTTGTCCGTCAGGTGGACGGGCTGACCGTCCGGCCCCTCTCGCTGCCCATCCCCGGCACTTGCGCCGCGTTGTGTTCGGAGACGGACTCGCCCCCGGACATCATCGGATTCTGACTACCGCACCGGGATCAGCGCGCCCACATCGCTGCCGGGGAGGACGGCCCGCAGATTCTCCAGCGCCGCGCCGGACCCGTCCTGGACGTAGATCCAGCCGGCCATAGTGGTCTCCACGGCCCAGTCTATGTCCTCCCGCGTGGTGGCCTCGCCGTAGCTCATCGTCTCCACCGACATGGGGGAGGCCAGGAACGTGACGATGGGGTTATACTCCGCGCTGTTGAGGAGCACCAGCACCCGGCGGTTCTCACCGTCCAGGGGGAGGCCCTCCAACGTTGTCAGCATATCCTCATAGCTTTGAGCAAATTCCTCCCGGCGCTCCACGCGCTGGGGATTCAGGCTGTCGGCGGCGGGGAAGAGGCAGTTGACCGCCAGCTTCCACCCGGCGCACAGGACGATGAGCGCGGCCATTACTCCGGGAAGGAAAGCCCCCGCCCGAAGCCCTTTGGCGCCCGAAAGATCCAGTCTCCGGAAGCACATATGAAAGGCCCACATCAGGAGCCCTATATTCATCGGCCCGCCGTAGCGGGTCATCTGCGTGAGCATATTGGCGCTCTCAAGGTATTGAGTCTCGTTGTAAAATATGGTCAGGTGGCTCACCAGCAGCACGCCGAGGGTGAGGACGTACATACCGGCGGCGAAGGTGAAAAACCGCACGGCCTTTCCCTTTTCAAGCCACCCGGCGCGGCGGAACGCCAGCAAAAGCGCGAAGATCAGGAGTATGGCCAGCGCCGGCGTCAGATCCACCCCGGCCGTCCACTCCCGGTGGACGGGCTCGGCCACAAACGCCCGGAGCCAGGAGCGTATAAGTCCCACCGTGCGCTCGTCCCTGAAAAACGCCCCGGAGAGCACGGCCCTGAAAAGCGAGCCCACCGTCGGCGCGATAGCCCGGGTTAGATACGTCGTCCGATCCATCACCCGGCAGTAAAGCCACCAGCTTCCCGCGGCGGCGGCCGGCGGGAGCAGGAGCGCCCCGGCGCGGCCCATATTGCCCCGGAAGCCCCGGTAAATGAGAAACAGCGCCACAGCGTAGGCGCACCACAAAAGCCCCACCGACTTGGTGAGGGCAAGCGCGGAGAGGAACACCGCGCACTTTGCCGTGCGCCAGCCGTTCCACTCCCGCTCCCCGGTGATCTCCATGAGCAGGCACCCGAAGAGCATCCCCATCACGGGGTCGACATAGACGGAGCGGTACCAGGAGCTGTCCGCCACGCCGGGCAGGGCGAAGAGCAGCAGGGCGCCGGCGGCGCCGACGGCAATCTTTTGCCGGAGCTTTTCGGCTTTGAACCCGTCGAGGGCGGAAAAGAGCAGTGTGCCGCTATATAGGAAGTACCCGCTGAATATGAGCCCCTCGTCAAAAGAACTTCTCAGGCGCAGGAAAAGCCAGATCTCAAGCTGGGTGAAGGGCGGGTAGTCTCCGAAGCCGGCGGATACATTGCTGGCGTATCCGGCAAAGCCGTCCCGGAAATAGAGGCTCTTGATGTCCGGCCCCCAGAAGTTGTAGGCGTCCCACTCCAAAATGAGCCGCCGGTGCGCAAGCAGGGCGATCACGGCCAGCGCCACGGCGTTGATCCACACCTGGGGCTCCCGCAGGGGCGCGGCGGCCCACCTGAGCGTGTTCTTTATCCCCTCCCGGCGCATTTTCACAAGGAGCATCGCCAGAAGGGCGGCGAGACACGCGGCGGCGATCCAGACGATCAGAGAAAGCCGCCCCAGAAAGGCAAGGCCGTAGAGGACGATCCCCGCGCCGCACACGGCCACGGGCGCCGTCCTGACAAGGCTCTCCCCGTACCGCAGGGACAGGGCCAGGGCTATGGCGGCGATGGAAACGGCGCTTATCACGGCGGCCACGGCTTCACCCCCAGGTATCACTCAGTCGCGGGTCTTTTAAAGACCCACTTGCGCTCCACAACGTAATTGACAACGAAAAGCACGCCGTCCACCACGATCTTGATGAGCACGGTCGGAATCGGCAGGCGGCTCAGGGCCGCCACGGTTCCCCCGCTCACCAGCATCACCGCCAGGAAGAGGCACAGATACCGAAGCGACTGCGCCCCGGTGTCCCCGCGGCTTCTGAAGGTGACGTGCTTGTTGAGGAAGAAATTCAGCGCCCCGGACAGGAGCCTTGCGGCCACCGTGGCGGCGAACACCCACCGCTCCCCCTCCGGGAAGAGGGCGCTCAAAAGCCAGAAAGCCCCAAGGTCGGCCAGCGACGAGGCCACGGCCACCAGCGCGAAGGTCAGGGGCCTGCGGTAGACAAGGTAGGAGTCCCGCACCACGCGGAAATGGGAGGCTTTGTTGTCGTTTAAGTAGATGGTCTCGATGGGTTCCATGATCAGGGGTACCTTGGCCTCCGCCGCGTCCAGGAGGAAGTTCATCTCGTACTCGTACCGATCCCCCTCGCACTGGGCGGCCATTTTGAAAAGGGCCGCCGGGATGCCGCGAAGCCCCGTCTGGGTGTCGCCGCATCGGATGCCCGTCATCAGCTTGAAAACAAGGGAGGTGATCCTGTTCCCGGCTCTGGACTTCCAGGGAACCGTCTCCCCGTCGAAGTCCCGAACCCCCAAGACGAGGCTTTCCGGGTTTTCGTACGTCAGCTCCGCCACCCGCAGAACGTCCCTGGGGGCGTGCTGTCCGTCGGCGTCGGCGGTGACCACCCCGGCGCAGCCGGGGACGTTCTCCCCAATCCAGGCAATGCCCGTTTTCAGCGCCGCGCCCTTGCCCCGGTTTTGGGGGTGGCGGCAGACGTGGACGCCCATGGCCTCCACGCGGTCAAAGACCTCCCGGCACGCATCATCGCTGCCGTCGTCCACCACCACGACGCGGCCCGCCCCGCTCTCCAAAAGCCCGGAGACGGTCCTGACCAGCAGCTCGTCCGGCTGATAGGCCGGTATCAGCACCGCGACCTGTTTGACGGCGTTTTCCAAAAACCACACCTCCCGCGCTGAACGCGCTTCCTTACCGTACACGCCCCGCAGCGCGGGGACGGGGCAATTTAAAATCAAATAGGATAACTGTGCGTACACACATGGATACATGGTATATTCGCCATGTTTCGCGGTTCCGCCCACCGGGCGGGAGCGAAACGGCATGAAATCAAATATAATATCCGCGTTGCGGATATTATACCATACCCGCAAAGCGGGGATGGTATATTCGCCGTGTTTTTCGGTTTCCGGCGAAGCCGGGGAGAAAAACGGCTAAAAATTAAATATAATAACCGCCCATGCGGTTATTATACCATACCCGCAAAGCGGGGATGGTATATTCGCCGTGTTTTTCGGTTTCCGGCGAAGCCGGGGAGAAAAACGGCTAAAAATTAAATATAATAACCGCCCATGCGGTTATTATACCATACCCGCAAAGCGGGGATGGTATATTCGCCATGTTTTTCGGTTCCCGGCGTCAGCCGGGGAGAAAAACGGATTGAAATCGAATATAATATCCGAGCCACCGGATATTATACCACTTCAGTGGCTTTTTTGTCAATCTTTACACCGAAGATGTACTTCGCGTTCTCGCCGTGCATTTTTTCCGGAAATACCTTGATTTTTTTGAAACCGGGGTGTAAAATGACAAGGTTGTGAATAGATTTGTCAGTGGAGACATGCACAATTGTCTCACTTTATTGAGAGGAACGATCTCCTTTGGCTGAACCTAAAAAAACAAACTACCTCACGGGAGCGGCGATACTTGCCGCCACGGTGGCCATTACGAAGATAGTGGGCTTCATATACAAGATACCGCTCTTCAACATTCTCGGCGACGCCGGCGCGGGCCATTTCAACGTGATGTATTACATCTACAACCTGCTCCTGACCGTCTCCACGGCGGGGGTGCCGGTGGCGCTCTCAAGGCTCATATCCGAGGCGCGGGCGTCCTCAAGGCCGCTGCAGGCAAAGCGGTATTACTCCGTGGGCCTTGTGACCTTCGGGGCAATCGGGCTTTTGGGGTCGGCGCTGATGTATATTTTCGCGCCGCAGCTCTCCTCGTTTATGAAGGATCCCCAGGTTGTGCTGGGGGTCAGGCTCCTCTCGCCCGCGGTGTTTTTCGCCTGTGTGGTATCGGTGCTCCGGGGCTATGCCCAGGGCCATAACGACATGCGGCCAACCGCCGTCAGCCAGATACTCGAGGTCATGTGCAAGCTCATATTCGGACTTGCCATCGCGTGGTATTTAAAGAGCATGGCATACCCCGTGCCGATCATCGCAGCGGGGGCCATCGTGGGCGTTGTCATCGGCCTTGGGATCTCGGTTCCGGTGCTGGCGGTCATGCGCCGCCGTGTCGCTGCCTCAAGCCCCTCCACGCTCAACCTGGATCAACCCATCTCGCGGCTTGACACCGCCAGGGAGATATTGAGGGTCAGTATACCCATCACGATAAGCTCCTCGGTGCTGAACGTCATAAATCTGGTCGACACCTCCCTTGTCCGAGGGAGACTTGCCAGCGGGGCCGGTTTTTCCGGGGAACAAGTGGATATACTTTATGGTGTGTACTCCAAGGGCTGCACGCTCTTTGCCCTGCCCTCGTCCTTTGCGACGCCCATAGCCGTGGCGGTGGTGCCTGTTATCGCGGCGGCTCTGGCCTCCCGGCAGACAACCGACGCCAAGTCCACCATGGAGTCCAGCATGAAGCTCACAAATCTCTTCGCCATGCCCGCGGCGGTGGGCTTGGCGGTTTTGTCGAGGCCGATATTCGACGTGCTGTTCCCGGGCTCCAATGAAAACGGCCCCATGCTCCTCTCCATGCTGGGTATCGCCTCCTACTTTGTATGCACCTACCTTATAACAAACGGCATACTCCAGGCCACGGGTCACGAGAAGCTGGCGCTTCTGGCCCTGCCTGTGGGCGGACTGTTAAAAATCTGCGTGAACTATGTGCTGGTGGGGAGCCCCTCGGTGAACATCGCCGGCGCGCCCATCGGGACGCTGTGCTGCTATGTGCTCATAACGCTGCTGAATATCATATTCCTCACGGTGAAGCTGCCCCAGCGGCCCAACTACCTGAAGATCACCCTGCGGCCTCTCGTCTGCGCGCTTCTGATGGGCGCGGCGGCCTGGGGAACCCAGCGGATCGGCGATATGTATCTCTATCCCTTCCTGGGAGGCGGTCGTATGGCCTCCGCCGTGTGCCTTGTACTCAGCATCCTCGTGGGCGTTCTGGCGTACTTTGCGCTGATTATTTCGCTCCGGGCATTGACAAAGGAGGACATTTTGCTCCTCCCCAAGGGCGCAAAAATAGCAAATATGCTGAAAATCAGATAACAATCGGGATTTATTCATTTTTTGCTTGCAGTTGAGGGAAAAGTATGATAAATTTTGTTTACAAATCTTCCTATGATGTGTCTGACCTGATACATATTGTGAAGATACTCCGCGGGGAGTGCGGCTGCCCCTGGGACAGGGAGCAGACCCACGAGTCTATAAGGCGTGAGTTTGTCGAGGAGGTCTACGAGGTCATCGAGGCTATCGACGAAGGCAGCCCGGAGCATCTCAAGGAGGAGTTGGGCGATGTTCTTTTGCAGGTGGTGTTCCACGCGGACATTGAGGAGGACGCGGGAAGGTTTGACCTGGACGACGTGGCGGACGGGGTCTGCAAGAAGCTGATTTTGCGCCACCCCCACGTTTTTGGGGACACCTCGGTCGCCGATTCCACGGAGGTTTTGCAAAATTGGGACAAGATAAAGAAGGCGGAGAAGCACCGGGACACCCTGGCGGCCGACCTTGACAGCGTGGCGAAGAGCCTGCCGGCCCTCTGGCGCGCGGAAAAGCTTCAGAAAAAGGCCGCCAAGGCAGGCTTTTTCCCGGCCGGCGATGAGGACACGGTAAGCTCCCTGGAAAAGGGGATCCGGGTACTCAGGGGGGATCCGGGATCGGGCGGCGACAGCGCGGAGACCATAGGAGATCTGCTCTTTGCCTGCGTCAACGCCGCGAGGCTCAGGAAGCTGGACCCGGAAGAGCTTTTGAACGCCGCCTCCGACAGGTTCATTGAAAGCATGGCCGCGGCGGAGGGCGGCGTCTCCAACGGTCAGGACGGAGCGAAGGCTCTCGGGGCGCGCTGATTTGATTTAAAGAGTACCGCACTCTTTAAGATATAAATAAATTTTCCCTTACGGGAAAAAACTCACAGGAGGAAAAACGTTATGAACAAGACAGAACTTATCGGCGTTGTCGCCGAAAAGACAGGGCTCTCCAAGAAGGATTCCGACAAGGCCGTCAACGCGGTTCTTGACTCCATCGTCGAGGCCATGAAAGCCGGCGATAAGGTCACCCTCGTGGGCTTTGGCGCCTTTGAGGTCAAGGAGCGCGCGGAGCGCATTGGCCGCAATCCCCAGACCAAGGAGGAGATCCGCATCCCCGCCACCCGTATCCCCCAGTTCAAGGCCGGCAAGGCGCTCAAGGACACCATCGCCGAGTGATTTCAGTAAAGCTCAAGGCAGGGAGAGGATAAACGGTAATACGCCTATCCTCTCCGAAGGCTTTGCCCCGGTCAGCCGGGGCAAAACGTGTTTATGGGGAAGATCGTATGTCAGATAATAAGATGTATGGCAGAAAGGCAAAAAAATGCGGCTTGACAAATATCTGAAAGTATCCCGTCTTATAAAGCGCCGCACCGTGGCCGCCCAGGCCGCCGACGGCGGACGGATATCCGTAAACGGCGTCACCGCCAAGCCCTCAAAGGAGATAAAGGTGGGCGACGTCATCGAGATGAGCTTCGGCGCGAAAAAGGTGAAGGTGGAGGTCACGTCCGTTCAGGAGACCGTCCGCAAGGACGACGCCTCATCAATGTACAGGGAAATAGTCTGAAAAATCGGTCTCCATTAAGGAAGATAAAATTATGAAAAACTTTAAATGGGACAAAAAGTACCTCTACTGGGGGGTGACGGCGTTCTGCGTGGTGGTGGCCAGCATCGCGTTTTTCTGGCTGCTGAACACATGGAGCGGCGTAAGGCGCGGCGTTGGCGTCGTACTGTCGGCTCTCGCCCCCGTGATCTACGGCCTATGTATCGCCTACCTTCTCAACAAGGTGCTCAACATATTCGAGACGCACATTTTTTCAAAGCTCTGCGGGAGGATGTTCAAAAAGGATCCGGTGAAGGCACGCAAGGCGGCGAGGATCTTTTCCATTATCGTGACCCTCACCGTGGCGCTGGGGCTGATCGCGGGGCTGTTTGCCATTGTCCTGCCGGAGCTTGCCGACAGCGTCATGACCATCGTCTCCAACTCCCGCACCTATCTGAACGTCGCCATCCAGTGGCTGGAAAAGGTCTTTGACGGGTACGCCCTGGAGCCGGTGGCGGTGGAGTGGTTCAACACCATCTCGTCGAAGGTGGTCAACTGGCTGGAGACAGAGGTGCTGCCTGAGATCACCACGCTGATCGGCAACATCACCGGGGGCGTCATCTCCGTCATCACCACGTTGTTCAACCTTTTTGTGGGCATCGTCATCTCTGTCTACGTGATGTACAACAAGGAGACCTTTGCCGCCCAGGCAAAGAAGATCGTCTACTCCGTGTTCCGCGTTAAAACCGCCAACGCCATCATGGGCGAGCTTGAGTTCATAAACGACGCCTTCGGCGATTACATCGTGGGTACGGTCATCGACTCCCTGATCGTGGGCCTTATCAATTACATCTTCATGACCATCATGGGTATGCCTTACGCGGTTCTGGTCACCATCATGGTGGCGGTGACCAATCTGATCCCGATGTTCGGACCGTTTATCGGCGCGGTGCCCTCCACGCTCCTGATCCTCCTTGAAAATCCCACCCAGGCGCTGATCTTCGTCATCTTCACGGTGATCTTACAGCAGATTGACGGCCAGATCCTCAAGCCGCGCATCCACTCCTCCCGCACGGGGCTTTCGGGTTTCTGGATCATGTTTGCCATCCTGTTCTTCGGCGGGCTTTTCGGCATCCTGGGCATGGTCATAGGCGTTCCCGTGACAACCGTGCTGTACAACATGTTCCGGCGGCTCAACAACCGGCGGCTGCGCCGGCGCACCCTCCCGGAGGACACGTCCTTTTACCGGGGACTTTCCTACATAGACCCCGTGACCATGGAGCCCAGGTATGGCTCCCAGAGCGCGGAGGGGCAGGAGCCGGAGGGCGAATCCGGCGGGAAAATGGAGGAGACGGCGAAGGCGGAGAGCGCCGCCGAGGCCCCCGGCGCCCCAAAGCCGGAGGCGGACTCCGCCCCGGCGGCCCCCGCCCCGGAGGAACCCGCCCCGGCGGAGGAAGGGACGAACAGGAAAAAGTGATTCGCGGGCGCGGAGCGCCCTGTCCGCGGCGGCTCGCCTGACAGGCGACACCGCCATCAAAACGCGCCATTGTAAAATGCCGTCCGGCTGTGGTACACTAAACCCAGTCCGGACGGTATTTTTGTTAAAGGAGCAAAGCATATGGAGATCGGAAATCAGATCAGATCCCTCCGCGCCCAGCGGGGCGTGACCCAGGAGACGGTGGCGGCGGCTCTGGGGGTCCTGCCTCAGACGGTCAGTAAGTGGGAGACAGGCGCCACCGCGCCGGACATCCAGCTCCTGCCCGCCATCTCCGCCTACTTCGGCGTGACCATCGACGCGCTCTTCGCACTGACGGACGAGCAGAGGGTCGAGCGCATACGCAATATGCTGTGGGACAACCGGGACATGGAGGAGGCGGTGCTGGACAGGGAGGCGCAGTTCCTCCAGGACAAGGCCCGCCGGGAGCCGGGAAACGGAGGGGTATGGACGATCCTGGCGCAGATGGAGAATTTCAAGGCCCGGGCCCACCGCCGCCAGGCGGAGATCTACGCTAAGGAGGCCCTTACCCGCACCCCCGACGACAGGGACGCCCACGCGGAGCTGGCGGAGGCCGCGGGGCTTCAGTGCCCCGACTGGTACGCCGGAACCCACTGGGCGTACATCGACTGGTATAAGGACTTTATCGGGCGTCACCCCGGCGACTGGCGCGCCCACCTGTGGCTGATGGACGCCCTGGTGCAGGATCGGCGCTATGACGAGGCGGAGGCGTGGTGCGATCAATTCGCAAAGATCGACCACACCTTCCGCGTGCCGGACTACCGGGCGCGCATCGCGCTGGCGAAGGGGGAGCGGGCGCGGGCCAGGGAACTCTGGGAGCAGATGGTTCGGGACTTCCCTAAAGAGTGGATGGCCTGGGCGAGCCTCGGAGACGGGATGGCCTTTGAAGGGAAGTATGCGCGGGCGCTGGAGTGCTACCGGGAGGCCCGCCGCCTCCAGTCCCATCCCAAAGCCCTGGTGGATCCCCTGGCGGCCATGGCGCAGCTCTACGAGCTCATGGGCGACATCCCCGCCGCCATCGAGAGCAACCGGGAGCAGATCGCCGCCCTCCGGGACGACTGGGACATCACCCGCGGCGAGGAGGTAGACGCTGTGGAGCGGGAGATCGAGAGGCTCAAGAAGAAACTGTAAACACACAAAAAGCCCCCCTCCTTGGGGGCTTTTTGTGTTACAGGAACAGCTGTTTTTATGAAGGAGAGCTCAGAAATGCCGCGATTTCGCCGCGTTGAAGTTTGGGAGGGATCCAAACCCGCCCACATTTATTGCCGGTAAAAAGCCTCGCGGCTCGAGAGCGAGAGAATATGGGCGGGAAATGTCCCGCCCATATGTGTTCTTAAACGAATATCTGATTAAACGCTTTAACCGAGCGGCGAAAAAGACCGTCGCGAATGAAATGGTTTAGTCAAATATTAGTATTAGTGTTCCGTCCCGTTTTTGGCGCAGGTGTCACAGCAGCCGGTGCAGTCGGCGTCCTGAAGCTCCGGGGGAAGCTCCAGCCCCTGGCGCTTGTAGTAGTCGGCCAGGCACGCCCGGATGCCCTCCTCGGCCAGCACCGAGCAGTGGAGCTTCTGGGGGGGCAGGCCGTCCAGCGCCTCGGCCACGGCCTTGTTGGTGAGCTTGAGGGCCTCCTGAATGGACTTGCCCTTCACCAGCTCCGTGGACATGGAGCTGGTGGCGATGGCGGCGCCGCAGCCGAAGGTCTTGAAGCTGACCTTCTCGATGATGCCGTTCTCGATCTTCATGTAGATCTTCATGATGTCGCCGCAGACGGGGTTGCCCACCTGGCCGATGGCGTTGGCGTCGGGCAGCTCCCCCACGTTGCGGGGATTGGTGAAATGGTCCATGACCTTCTCGGAATACATGTTGAGACCTCCTTATGAATTTACCATTTTATCCAGGCTTACCCGCGCGGCGTTCAGCTCCGCCGGGGGAAGCTCCACCTTGTATTTTTCGTCCCGCAGGCACTCATAAAGCGCCTGAAGGGTCACCTTTTTCATGTTGGGGCAGACAAAGCTGCTGCCCACGCCGTAGATTTTTTTGCCCGGAAGCTCCCGGCGGAGGCGTTCCACGATCTCGCTCTCCGTGCCGATGAGGATCTCCTTGGCGTCCGTTTTCCTGGCAAAGTCCAGGATCTCGGCGGTGGAACCCACCAGATCCCCGTGCTTCACCACGTCCTCCCCGCACTCCGGGTGGACGGCGAACACCGCGCCGGGGTGGGCCTTTTTGGCGGCCAGCACGTCGGCCTCGGTGATCTTGTGGTGGGTGGGGCAGAAGCCGTCGTGGAGCCAGAAGGTCTTTTCCGGCACGTTCCCCGCCACATAGGAGCCCAAATGCTTATCCGGGACGAAGATGATCTCGTCACAGGGAAGGCCCTTGGCGATCCTCAGCGCCGAGGAGCTGGTACAGCACACGTCGGAGACGGCTTTCACGGCGGCGGAGGAGTTGACGTAGCACATGACCTGCGCGCCGGGGTGTTCCCTTTTCAGCCGCAGCACGTCCTCCCGCGTCACCATGTCCGCCATGGGACAGCCCGCATCCGGCGAGGGGAGAAGCACAGTCTTGTCCGGGGAGAGGATCTTGGCGCTCTCGCCCATGAAACGCACGCCGCAGATGACGATAAGATCCTCCGGCGCCCTCGCCGCCCGCTGGGCCATGGCGAAGGAGTCGCAGACCGCGTCGGCCACATCCTGCACCTCCAGGGGTACGTAGTAGTGGGCCAGGACCAGGGCGTTTTTCTCCCGTTTGAGCCTCAAAATCTCCTTTTGGAGTTCATTAAAATTTTCCATTCAGCCGATCCTCCCACAGGGGCGACATGGAGCGCAGCCGCTCAACGATGGGCGGAAGAGTCTCGATGATGTAGTCGATGTCCTCGTCGGTGGTGGTGTCCGAAATGGACAGGCGCAGGGAGCCGTGGGCCACCTCGTGGGGAAGGCCGATGGCCAGAAGCACGTGGCTGGGATCCAGGCTCACGGAGGAGCAGGCCGAGCCGGAGGAGGCGCAGATGCCCTTGGCGTCCAGGGAGAGGACAAGGGACTCGCCCTCCACGCACTCAAAGACGAAGCTGGCGATGCCGGGGAGCCGGTTCACCGGGTCGCCGGTGAGGCGCGAGTAAGGGATGTCTTTGAAGGCCGCGATGAGCCTGTCGCGCATGGCGGCCACGCGGGGCATGGTCTCAGGGAGGTTCTGGACGGCCTCCTCCAGGGCAGCGGCCATCCCCACGATCTCGGGGACGTTCTCGGTGCCGGAGCGCTGGTTGCGCTCCTGCCCGCCGCCGTGCAAAAGCTGGGGGACGCGGACGCCCCGGCGGATATACAGCACCCCCACGCCCTTGGGGCCGTGGAACTTGTGGCCGGAGATACTGAGCATATCGATGTTCATGGCCTTCACGTCGATGGGGATGTGGCCCGCGGCCTGGACGGCGTCGGTGTGGAATAAGACGCCGTGCTCGTGGGCGATGCGGCCGATCTCCTGAACCGGCAGAATGGTGCCGATCTCGTTGTTGGCCATCATGACGCTGATGAGGATGGTGTCGGGCCGGATGACGGCCTCAAGCTCGGCAAGGTCGATCCCGCCGTTCTTATCGGCCTTCAGGTACGTGACCTCATAGCCCTGTTTTTTCAGCCAGTCCAGGGTGTGGGTGATGGCGTGGTGCTCGATGGAGCTGGTGATGATGTGTTTTCCACGGGCCGCCTTGGCCTCCGCGATGCCCTTGAGGGCCCAGTTGTCGGACTCCGTGCCGCAGCCGGTGAAGTAGATCTCGTTAGGCTCCGCGTTCAGGCATTTCGCCACCTTGGCGCGGGCCTCGTCAAGCCCCCGGTGGGCGCTGCGGCCCACGGAGTAGAGGCTGGAGGGGTTGCCGTAGTTCTCCTGGAGGTAGGGAAGCATCGCCTTGACGCAGGTGTCGCTCATGGCGGTGGTAGCCGCGTTGTCGGCATAGACAAATTTGTTACTCATATGTGAAAATCGCCTCGAATCTGAAAATACTATTTTGGCTGACGGGAGTGAAACAGCCCTGACAGTTAGCCAAAGATAATTTTAACCCCGGTTATTCATTTTGTCAATAACATCATGTTGTAATTACGTAAATAATGTGTTAAAATGAAACAAGAGAACAGTCGTAATTTGTTGCGTTTTGCAAATGGAGTGAATGGGCGATGAAATACAGGATCTCCGCCAATGTGATACGAAGGCTGCCACGGTATTTGCGGCGCTTTGAGCTTCTTGACCGGCAGAACGTGGAGAAAATTTCTTCCTCGGCCCTGGGGGAGCGGATGGGGCTCAAGGCATCTCAGATACGGCAGGACTTCAATTGCTTCGGCGGCTTCGGCCAGCAGGGTTACGGCTACAACGTAAAGCAGCTGAGGGACGACGTGGGCGGTATCCTGGGGCTTGACAAAACCTTGACGGCCATTGTCATCGGCGCGGGCAACCTGGGCCGGGCGCTTATCGCCAACTTCGATTTTGCGTTCTGCGGCGTGGAGCTGATCGCCGCCTTTGACACGTCGAAAGCCATTGCGGGGACGCGGCTTCACGGAACGCCGATCCTCGACGCGGGGGAGCTGAACGAATTCCTTGATGACCACCATGTGGATGTGGCGGTGCTGACCATGCCCAAGTCCGCCACGGCGGGGACGGCGAGGCTGCTTTCAAACCATGGCGTGCGGGGCCTCTGGAATTTCACCGGCGTGGATATCGACGCGGATCTGGGCGATACGCTGGTGGAGGACGTACACCTGTCCGACAGCTTGCTTACGCTGGGCTACTATCTGCGTGGGCGGACGGAACAGCCCGGGGAGGACGGGGACAAGCTTTGATGCGCCGTGTGGCGCGGGAGGTAGACAGATGAAAAAGATTATTACGGCGGCTCTGGCCGTGGCGTTCCTGGCGGTACTCAGCGGGGCATACGCCGGCAGCGCGGGGACGGCCTCGGATCCCCTGATCACCAGGGACTACGCCGGGGATTACGCGGACAGACTGATAGCCAACTGGGAGAATAAGGCGGATGCCGCTCTGGAGCCGGTGTTCGATATGTTCGCGGCCCGTTTTGACGCCGGCGCCGCGAAATACACCTACACCTCCGGGCAGGAGCACTTTTACCTCACCTCCGGCGGGAGCTTCAACGCCGGGTTGGGCTGCGGCGTCACGGTGCTGTCCGGCACGGTGAAGGTCACATACCCCTCCGGGAGCGTCATCGACATCGCCGCGGGAACCGTCGTCCCCTCCGGGACGACGCTCACGATGGGGAGGAGATATTTCTGCGCCGAGGAGACCGCGGCGGTGTTTGCCGCCTCATCTGACGCCGCGCTGATGGTGGACGGGCCCTACTCGCCGGTCTCCGGGATGCAGCGGCGGGACCCGGCGGCCCCCGTCAAGCCGTATGACGACGTGGATCCCGGGACGTGGTACGAGCCCGGAGCGCTCTTTGCCCAGGAGAAAAGGATCTTCCGGGACTATGACTCGAACAGGTTCAGGCCGCTGGACGGCATGACGCGTGTGGAGCTCGCTTACGCCATCTGGATGGCCTATGGCGCGCCGGCGTCAAGCTATGTGACCAATTACGCTGACGCGCCGGAGGCGTTCTATATGCCGGCTGTCAACTGGTGCGCCGAAAAGGGGATCATGAACGGCGTCGGCGGTAATGTCTTTGGAACCAACGATCCTCTCAACAGGGCGACGGTGGTCGTGGTGCTCTTCCGGGCCGCCGGAGGCAGCGGCCGGGCGGATCTGGGCAGATTCAACGACGGCGGAATGGTTCCGGACTGGGCGGCGGAGGCCATGAGCTGGGGTGTCGCCAACGAGATCCTGCGCGGCCTTGACGACAAGACCCTGGCCCCCCTGGCCGCCATCAACCGGGCGCAGGTGGCCCTGCTCCTCCAGAGAATGGATCTCTCGTAATAATTGAAGAAAGCCTTGACTGAAAACGCCGCCCGTTGGGGCGGCGTTTTCAGTCAAGGCAGGCGTATTTTGTGCCCGTGGCCTCCGGGACGTCCTCGTCCCACTCGTGGTCGGTCTCACGGAGAAAATCGCTGGTCACGTTGAAATAGACGTGGGCACAGGCGAGGATCGTGGCATCGGCAGGCACCCAGCCGTCATACACCGGGTCGTTCCAAGTCACGTCCACGGCGTACCAGTCGCCCTCCAGACGCACCAGATTCCAGGCGTGCTCCTCCGAGCGGCCATAGGCGTAACCATGGACGGTGACGCACTCAATGCCAAGGGCGTCCATAAACAGCTGGAAGGTGGTGGTATACCCCAGGCAGATGCCCACGCCGTTTACGAGCAGTCCGTAAGGGTTGTCGTTGTCCGGATCGGGGGCGCCAACAGGGCCGGAAGAGAGCTCCGCCGGGTCGTACCTGGCGTTAAGCACCAGGTAGTCGTTGACCGCCAGTTCCCTTTCGTAGTCCGTCATATCCGGGGTTATGATCTCGGCCATTACCTCCATCGCCGCTTCATAGACCGCGCGGTTTTTGGGGGAAAGCCCGTCGGCGCAGCCGGTTTTCAACGCGGAAAGCACCGCGTCGTGGTCGTACGCATCGTCCGGCCCGATCTCGGTATCGCCGGAGGCCGGCCCGTCCGGCGCGGCCGGTTCCCAATGGAGCGGGGAGGCGAGACCGGCGAGCTCCGGGGGCTCCGGAGCGTTCTCCGAAAAGGCGCGCTCAAGCGCGCGTTCGGCGGCGGCCGGGCCGGCGAGGATGTAGAGCACGGCAAAACGCCCGTATGCCCCGGCACGTCCCTCCTCGGCAAGCTCGGCCTCCTCCGGGGCGTAGCCGAAGAAGGCGGAGACGCGGGCCTCGATATATGCCTCCATCGGCTCGACGGCGCTTTCCGCGTCGGCGCTGTCCGTAAACGCAAAAACCGCGACCTCGGAGGCCAGGGGGCCGAAGGGGTAACAGATCGACCCGTCCGTCACCCGGGAGGCAAGCTCCTCCCCCAGATAAACGGCGGCGTAAGCGGAAAACTCCGCGTCGTCCGCTGTCAGGAAGTACATCTCCGGCGGCTCCCGCTGGCTTTCCAGCAGAGCGGCGGCAAGCTGGGCGGAGTTGTAGTCTGTTTCAGCGCCGGCAGGATCGGCCCCGCCGTTATCCCCTCCGCAGCCGGGGAGGAGAAGGAGCAGGAATGTCAATATCAGAATGGAAGAGATCGTTCGTCTCATTGTTCCGCCTCCGCGTCCGTATTCAGCCGCACCGGCCGAAGGCCCTCGCCGGTGACCTCACACAGGGCCGTCGCGGCGGTGAGCTCCGTGACCCGCGGGGAAAACCTGTCGAAGCTTTCCGGGGTCATGGAGAGCTTCAACTCCACGTCTATCCCAAAATCCGTGCTCTCCACCTGCGCCCCAAAGCGGGGAAGCTCCGGCTTTATCCGCTCATACTGGGGGTAGGAGCAGATGAGCGACACGTCGAAAAGCCGGGTCATTCTCGCCCGGCCGGCGGCGTCCAGCGCCATGGCGGCGGCCTTGGAGTAGGCCCGCACAAGACCCCCCGCCCCCAGGAGTATCCCGCCGAAATAGCGGGTCACCACACAGCAGAAGTCCTGAACCCCGGCCTTGCGGAACACGTCCAGCACCGGCATCCCGGAGGTGCCGGAGGGCTCTCCGTCGTCGGAGTAGCGCATGACGCCGGACGCCCTTATCGAGTAGGCGTACACGTTGTGGCTGGCGTCCCAGTGCTTTTCCCGCGTCCCGCGCAGGCAGTCCAGCGCCTCGGCCTCCGACGATGCCGGCCACACGCGGCCGATAAAGCGGGAACGCTTTTCCACATATTCGATTTCGCCGAAAGCGGCGGGAATGATGTAATCGGACATGGAGGCGCTCCTTACAAAACAAACTCCTTTACCACGCCCCAAAGCTCCGGATTGACGGTCACGTCCACCGAGATCCCGGCGTCGGAGTAGTCGATCCCGTGTACCTCCGCCTCCCGGTGGAGAAGGTCGAGAAGCCCGCCGGCGGAGTAGGGGAGGGCGAGGGTGACGCGCTTTTTGCCCCGGGAGAGGATCTCCGCGATCATCCCCAGGAGCCGATCCGTGCCCTCGCCGGATTTGGCTGAGATGGCCACCGCGCCCTCGTACCGGGGGATGCCCGCGGGGTCGGCACAGAGGTCGGCCTTGTTGTAAGCGTCGATGCAGGGGGTACTTTCCGCGCCCAGCTCCACGATCAGGCGGCGCACCACGTCGATCTGCGCGTCGCGCTCGCCGGAGGAGGCGTCGATCACGTGGATGAGCACGTCGGCGTAGCACAGCTCCTCCAAGGTGGCTTTGAAGGCCTCCACCAAGTGGTGGGGGAGCTTGCGGATGAAGCCCACGGTGTCGGAGAGCAGGGCCTCCGAGCCGGGGGCGAGGACGAGCTTGCGGGTGGTGGTGTCCAGCGTGTCGAAGAGCCGGTCGTTGGCCGCGATGCCCGCGTCGGTCAGACGGTTTAAGAGCGTGGATTTCCCGGCGTTGGTGTAGCCCACCAGGGCGATGACCGGCACGCCGTTTTTCTCCCGCTGCCGCCGCTGGGTGCCCCGCACCCGCCGGACGGACTCCAGCTCCTCCTCCAGCTTCTGGATCTTCCGCCTTATGTGCCGGCGGTCGGTCTCCAGCTGCGTCTCGCCGGGGCCGCGGGTGCCGATGGGGCTTTTGCCGCCGGAGGCCGTCTGGCGCACAAGGTGCGTCCACATACCGGTGAGCCGGGGCAGGAGGTAGTTATACTGGGCAAGCTCCACCTGGAGCCGCCCCTCCCTCGTCTGGGCGCGGGCGGCGAAGATGTCCAGGATGAGCTGGGAGCGGTCCAGGACGTGGACGCCCAGATCCTCCTCCAGCGCCCGCAGCTGGGAGGGGGACAGCTCGTTGTCAAAGACGGTCAGCGTGCAGTCGTTGGCCTCCAAAAGCTCCCTGACCTCCCGAACCTTGCCCTCGCCGATGAAGCTGCGCGGATCCGGGGTTCGTTTGTTCTGGAGGACTTTCCCACAGCAGACGCCTCCGGCGGTCTCCAGAAGGGCCTCCAGCTCGTCAAGGGACAGCTCCGAGGAGCGTTCGCGCTCGTCCATGCTGTCGGCGGCCAGCCCCACAAGGATGGCGCGCTCAATGTCGTTTCGTTCCAATGCTTTCGTTCCTTTGTCAGATGGTCTGTGGAAGTCATTATAGCATAGATTGACCGGGTTGTATACAAAAACACCGGAAAAGCGCCCCCGGCGCGCAGCTTACTCCCCGCCCAGGGCCTTGGCCGCCTGCATCATGATGGCGCACTCCATCCGCTTGCGGAAGAGCCGGCAGCCGTAGTCGTAGACGCCCCGGATTGAGCCCGTGGCGTGATAGGCGTTGGCGGCGCAGCCGCCAGAGCAGTATAGGCGCGCCCAGCAGCCGTCGCACTCCGGGCGGGCGTAGACGTTGCAGCACTTAAACTCGTCCCGCAAGGCGGTGTTGGTGACGCCGTCCCAGATGTTGCCCATGAGGTATTTTTCGTCTCCCACAAACTGGTGGCAGGGGTAGAGATCCCCCCAGGGGGTCACGGCCATGTACTCCGTGCCCGAGCCGCAGCCGGAGATGCGCTTGTAGATGCAAGGCCCGTGCTGAAGGTCGATCATGTAGTGGTAGAAGGTGATGGGCCGGCCCTCCTTCTCCCGTTTCAGCATCTCGCGGGCCAGAATCTCATACTGCTCAAAGAGCTTCGGAAGATCCTCCTCGGTGAGGGCGCAGGGGTCATCCGGGGCGCAGACCACGGGTTCCATGGAAAGCTCCGTGAAGCCCAGATCCGCCAGGTGCAGGATGTCCTCGGTGAAGTCGGTGTTGTAGTGGGTGTAGGTTCCTCGGACGTAATAGCTCCGATCCCCGCGCCTTTTGGCGAAGTCCAGGAATTTGGGGACGATCTTCTCGTAGCTTCCCCGCCCTTTGTTGTCCACCCGGAAGCGGTCGTGAACCTCCGGCCGGCCGTCGATGGACATGACCACGTTGTGCATCTCGCGGTTGGCAAACTCGATGACATCGTCGTCCACGAGAACGCCGTTGGTGGTGAGGGTGAAGCGGAATTTCTTGCGCTTCTCCTCCTCGATGGAGCGGGCGTAGGCCACCAGGTCCTTCACCACCTGCCAGTTCATCAAAGGCTCGCCGCCAAAGAAGTCCACCTCAAGGTTCCGGCGGCTGCCGGAGTTCTCGATGAGGAAGTCCAGGGCGCGCTTGCCCACCTCGAAGCTCATCAGCGCCCGGTCCCCGTGGTATTTGCCCTGGGAGGCGAAGCAGTAGGAGCAGTTTAAGTTGCAGGTGTGGGCCACGTGGAGGCACAGGGCCTTCACCTCGTTGGAGCGGCGCTTGAAGTCGAAGGCCATATTGGCGTACTCGTCCTCGGAGAAGAGCTTTCCCGCGTCCTTGAGGGACTGGATGTCCGAAAGGCACTCCCACAGATCGGCCACGGTCACGTCGGGTCGGTTCCCGTATTTTTCGAGCATGGCGTCCACGATCTCGTCTCCGGTGTGCGTCTCGTACATGGCAATCATGTCGTAGGCCACCTCGTCCACCGCGTGAACCGAGCCGGAGTTTATGTCAAGAACGATGTTATAGCCGTTCAATTTGTATTGATGGATCATATCTTCACCCCAAAAAACACCGCTTGCGTATGTCACGCAAGCGGTGTCGGCTTGTCAAAAAACTCAAATCGAGCATTTTTCCCGGCGGCATGTACGTCGGGAAAAATACCCTTTGTCACGCAAGTGTGCCGGCGTCCTCGCGCAAGCCGCTTAACCTCGCCCCGCCGCAAGGGCAGGGCTCAGACGCAGGCTTGGCTCGTCCTTTCCCCACGCAATCTTCGATTGCGCGGGGGCCCCGGCGCGCGCAGCGTGACAGCAGGGAAATTTTGCGTGAATTCCGCAGAATTCACGCGGAATTTCCCGCACGTTCCCCTTTGTCGGAAAAGGCCAACGGCCTTTTTCGACAGGCTGTTTACTTGCCTGTCTTTTCACAAAGCTGGTTGGCAACGCCGCAGGAGGTCTTGCAGGCGGACTGGCAGGAGGTCTGGCACTCGCCGCAGCCGCCGGTCTTGACGCTGGCCTTCAGGTCGCGGGTCTCAACGGTCTTAATCCTTTTCATGGGTACATCCCCCTTTCCCGAATACTTATGCGTCTATATTACACCATTTTTCCCGGAAGGTCAACACAAAAAATCGAATCCGGGCCGTGTTTGTGCGTGAAATGGAGATCGCCCGAGACTTTCATCGTCTCCACGACGCCCCCGTCGATGACCTCCCCCGGCACGAGGCACGGGACGCCGGGGGGATAGGCCCAGGCGTACTCGCCGGATACATGACCCGCGGCGGCGGAAAGGGGCAGGAGTCTGCCGGATGCGGACATCGCCTCGCGGAGCGTCATGGCCTGACAGGGCGGGGGACAGGGGGCGGGTATCACGGTTTTGACGGGCGGGAGCCTCCCATCCATGGCCAGAAGGGCGTCCAGAAGCCGGCCAAGGCTCTCCCGGGTGTCGCCCATGCCGGTCATGCACAGGGTGAGGATCCCCCGGGCGTACTCCGGCTCGATGCCGCAGGCGCGAAGCCCTTCCGCCAGGGCGGGGGCGCTTACCAGCAGGAGCTTGGAGGGGTCGAGAGCGTAGACCCCTTCGCCGCCCTGCCGGAGGCGAATATTCCGGAGCTCCTTCGCGCCCTCCCGGAACCCGTTCAGCGCCGAAAGCCAACCTGAGGCGGCCTCCGCGCCGTGATCGCGAAGGTAGTAGATACATTTTTCAATGGATCCGGACAGCAGATATGACGGGCTGGAGCTCTGGAGCATGCCCACATATCCGCGAACCTTTTCCGGCTCCACAAGTCCCCGGTTTATGTGGAGGATGGCGGTCTGCGTCAGGGCCGGCAGCGTCTTATGAAGGCTCTGCACCACCAGGTCCGCCCCGGCGGCGACGGAGTTTTGGGGGAAGCCCGGAAGTCCCAGGTGCGCCCCGTGGGCCTCGTCCACCAGAAGGGGGATGCCCCGCCTGTGACATTCGCCGGCGATGGCCGCCGTGTCGCTGATCGTCCCCTCGTAGGTGGGGGAAGTGACGCATACGAGCCTTACGCCGGGATATTGTTCCAGGGCGGCGCCAACCTCCCCCGGGGTCACCGACAGGGGGATGGCGAGCTCTGGGTCGCACTTGGGGGTCAGATACCGGGTGCGCACGCCCGCAAGCTGGGCGGCGTGGTAGACGGAGCGGTGGGAGGCGCGGCACATGAGCAGCTCCCCGCCGTTTTCCAAAACGGACAGGATCGAGGCAAGGATCCCCAGGGTGCTTCCCCCCACCAGCGCCACGCTCTCCCGGGCGCCCCAGAGGCGCGCGGCGGCGCGTTCCATGTCCGCGAACCCGCCCTCCGGGTCGTTCAGGTCGTCGAAGCCGTCGATCTCCGTGATGTCCCGCTCGCCAAACCCCGCAAGCCATGGAAAGGCGTCCACGTTCCTTTTGTGCCCCGGCATATGCATGGGCAAATCTGGGACAGAGGCAAGTTTATCAAACAGCGTCATACGTTCTCCTAAAATCAAAGCGGCTCATAGAGCCGCTTTGCAGGTAGTAAAATATTTTTTAAATGGGGAGTGGGGCGAAGTCGGCGCATGCCTCATGCCGAGCCAACGCGACTTCCGCATATTTTGGGGCCCCCACAAAATCAGAGATTTTGCGGGGAAAGGAGGAGCGAACCGTGCGACTGAGGGATGCGGAAGGCGCGTCAAGCGACAGCCGCGTCCCGAGGCAGAGCCGGTTCCGCGACGACGCGGTCAGCCGCCCATGGAGGCGAGCTTCTTGGAGAGGCCCATCTCCCAGTGCCTTGTGACGGTCTCAAAGTTGGCGCTGGCGGCCTCCTCCCACTCGTCGTAGGCGTTGTTTTTCATCTGGGCCTCGGCCAGCAGGTCGGCGTACACGCCGTCTACCTGGGAGAAGTAGACGATAAACGCGCCGTAGTCCTCATCGTAGAGGACGGCGGTGTCGCCCTCCACCCTGGCGGGATCCAAGAACCAGTCCGCCAGAACCTCGGGAACGTCGTACTTCCCGTCGGTGGTGAGCGCTCCGCTGCCGGAGACAATGTCGGAAGCGTTGTTGAGGACGGCGGTAAAGGCGTCCAGGGTCTTTTCGCTGCCGGAGGTGTAGGTGGTCAACACCTCGTTGGCGCTGGTCTCGCGGTAGGTTTTGACGGAGGCGTCGTCGGGCTCACCCTCACCCTCAACAGTGGGGGCGCTGGAGACAAGGCCGTAATAGCCGCTGAAGGCGTTGTAGGCGTTGTCGTCGCGTTCGACGAAGTATACCACGTAGTAGTAGGTGACCGAAGAGTCGTCGCCGCTCTTTATGACGGCCTTATCGCCCGCCTTGCGTCCATCCTCGGTAAGCCAGGTCTTGATGACCTCGGTGACGGAGCTGCCCTGGACGGTGCGGAGAGTGGAGGGATCGGCCTCGTAGTTCTCGTTGTCGCTGTTCAGGGAGGCGGCATAGTCAATGAAGGACTGCTCATCCGTGACGGCGGCCAGGAAGGCGTCGGCGTCCTCCTTCGCCTTGGCGGCGGCATCCTCGGCGCTGAGCGTCTCATCCTCCTCAGTCTCCGCGTCGTCGGCAACGGCGGCGCCGGAGAAGGAGTAGTAGCGGTACTTGAAGAAGTCGTTGTCGTCAGCGTGCTCGGCGTAGTAGTCGCTTATCTGCTCTTCGGTGAAGGTAAAATCGTCCAGCTTGGCCTGACTATACGCGGAGGCCAGAGCGTCGCGGAGCATATTCTCGCGGAACACCTTCTCGGTCATGCCCTTGCCGTAGTTGATGGCAAGATAGGCGTTCAGATCCTTATACCCGTTGGAGACGGCGCTGGCGGAGAGAGAGGAGATGGTGTCCTCCACATTGGCGGCGTCCTCCTCGGGAAGGGTAAAGCCGGCGGCCCTGGCCTCGCTGACCAGCATAGCCACGCTCTTCATACGCTCAAGGGCGGCGTTCTCAAAATAGTCCGCCCAGGTCATGTCCTGACCGCCGGGATAGAGCTGATCGCGCATGGCCTTGTCAGAGGAAGGGAGCATCGCGTCAAGCATCTCCTCGCTGCTGCCATAGGAGGAGTAGACGTTGTTGCGGTAGTTGTTGTAGGCGGAGAGGTAGTTATAATTGAAGTCGGCCACCGTGAATTTCTCACTGCCGATCTCGAGGGCGGTGGTGCCGTTGTAGAAGAGGTTGGAGCCGAACAGCGCAACAAACACGATCATCAAAACAACGCAGGCCGCAACAATGGCTACGGCAGTGTTATACTTTTTGCGCTCTTTCCGGGCTTTTTCCTCCTCGGCGCGGCGCGCGGCCTTGGCGGAGACGTATTCACTCATTTGAATCATTCCTTCTTATACTGTATTCATTCATGCGCTTTTTGAACGTCAGAGGCGTCCAGACGACTATTATACATGAAAGCGCCCCGTCTTGCAAGTGAAAACTTTGTGAACGACCCCAAAACCGGGAAATTTTTTGGAAAATGCCGCTTGCAGAAAAATTCCGGCTCACAGGGGACGGGGCCACGGGTGGCGCGCGCAGCGTGACAGCAGGAGGAAACGCTGAATTTCGCATAATTCAGCGTTTCTTTCCGCACCTCCCCCCCCTGTCAAAAAAGGGCAAAGCCTTTTTTGACAATAAAAAATCCCCGGCTCACACGGAGCCGGGGGATATCCAATACGAACGTGTGCGCGTCAGATAATACGCTTGGCGCCCCAGTAGACCCTGGTGTAGTAGCTGCTGCCCAGGTCGGAAATAATGACGCCGGTCTTGGAGGTGGAGGCGTGGACGAACTGTCCGTTGCCTATGTACATACCCACATGGGTAACTCCCGTGCCGCTGGAGGAGAAGAACACCAGGTCGCCCTTCTGGAGCTCGGACTTGCTGACGCTGCGGCCGTTGTACTTGTACTGCATGGAGGCGCGGCGCTCAAGCTTGTAGCCAAACTGACTGTACACATAGTAGGTAAGACCCGAGCAGTCAAAACCGCGGGAGGGGGATTCCTCACCGTATACGTAGGAGTAACCCACAAACTGAAGGGCGTAATTGGCTATCTGCGTACCCAGGTCTGAGCTCTCGGAGGTGTCGGTGGTGTAGCTGGGGGCTCCGCCGGTGAGTTCCACGTAGTCGGAGCGTATGTAACCGGTCCCCTCGGCCTCGGCCACCTTGTACCAGCCCTCATTGATGCCGATGATGGCGACGGTCTTGCCGGTGTTATAGGAGGTGATCACCGTGGAATCGGTGGAGTGGCTCTCACGCATACGCACGCCGTCCCCGGTGACGGTGCCGGTGGCCTTGAAGTTCTCCGCCCGGAGGATCTCGGTCAGGTACTCGGTGGAGGCATAGCCCACGGTGCCGTTGTAGTTGACCTTGTACCAGCTGTCGTTCGTCTTTTCCATAACGACAAGAATGGTGCCGCCGGAAACCACGGTGACCCGGTCATATTCCGTGCCGGGG
The DNA here is from genome assembly GCA_947589225.1 of uncultured Oscillospiraceae bacterium. Taxonomy (GTDB): domain Bacteria; phylum Bacillota; class Clostridia; order Oscillospirales; family Oscillospiraceae; genus RUG626. The sequence continues at coordinate 62,578 of CANQBC010000003.1, forward strand.
CCGGAGCGGATGTTAAGACTCGTGGCGTCCACGGTGGCCGCGCCCCAGGCCATCTTCGACTCATCGGCGCTGGCGCCAAATACGAGGAATGTCAGGGACATACTGAGAATAAGTGCGGAGATAACAAACTTTTTAAAAACCTTCATTATGTTTCCTTTCTCACTTGGCGGCGAGGGCTCTCTCGAGCCAGACGGCCGCCACGTCCATGGCGGCGTACAGACCGCCCTTTTCTGTCTTTTTTACCACTCTGTCACGGGAGCGAAGATCGGGATCGGTGAGCTGAAGCTGGACGGAGACGCGCGTCGCCACGTCCATGTCGTCCACCTTCTTGCTGTCGGTGATCTGCATCATGATGATGTACTTATCCGACATACTGCCGTAGTACAGAATGTTGTCCTTCCTCCGGAGGGGACGACCACGATATTCAAGCATTTGTTCGGTTGCTGTATTTGCCATTCAATGACCTCCTGAGGTATATCGTAACCAAATTGTAACACATTGTTTCCTGATTGTCAACACCTTGAGAAAAAAATGTTTTTTTCTCCGCATCCGGGGCGAAAACCACAACATATGGGCGGTTTTCCAGGGCTTTTTGGGCAACATCTTGCGTATCTTTCCGCCGCCTGGGCGAATAGGATAATAGGTTCGGAAAAAATAATTTGGTTACAAAGATGACAAATTTGTAATTATTTTTTTCGCTTACCCCATTGACGGCACGTGAGTACAGTGGTATACTTTAAGCATAGAACACATGAACACTTGTTCATATGAAAGGATGAACTTATATGGATGAGAGAAACGACCTCATGTGCGAAGAACCCGGCACCCACGGGGACGTGCTGGAACGGGTGCGGAACGACATGCCCGATGACGACACCCTCTATGAGCTTGCCGACCTTTTCAAGATGTTCGGTGATTCCACCCGGATGAAGATCATGTTCGTCCTGATGGAGTCGGAGATGTGCGTCTGCGACATCGCGGAGCTTTTGGGGATCAGCCAGTCGGCGATCTCCCACCAGCTGCGCATACTCAAGCAGTCCAAGCTCATCTCCAGCCGCCGGGAGGGGAAGAACATCATCTGCTTCCTCGCCGATGACCACGTGAAGAGCATCATCGCCCAGGGCCTTTCCCACGTCCTGGAGTGATGGGAGCGGCCGGGGCGGGCGATCCCGCGCCGGCATCATAGAATAAATTATAAGGAGGAATTACATATGAAAAAGGTATTTCGTCTCAAGGATCTGGACTGCGCCAACTGCGCCGCGAAAATGGAGCGCTCCATCAGGAAGCTGGACGGGGTGAACGACGCCTCTGTCAACTTCCTTACCCAGAAAATGACCGTGGACGCGGAGGAGTCCCGGTTCGAGGAGATCATGGACGAGGTGGTCAGGCTCTGCCGCAAGGTGGAGCCGGACTGCGTGATTTGCAGATAAAGGCCGAGGGCCTTTATTTGCAAGGGGGGGGACGTGCGGAACAAATCCCTGAATTCTGCGGAATTCAGGGTATTTGTTCCTGCCGTCAAATCTCGCGCGCGGCTGCGCCGCACACTCGATTTGACAAGAGGGATTTTTTCCAAGGCGCGTGTCCTTGGAAAAAATATTAAAAGTAAGAGGTGGTTGAATTGACCCGTCGCCATAAATTGACCCTGGCGCGCATCCTGATTGCCTTTGCGCTGTTCATCGTCGCGGAGCTTATCCCGCTTCCGGGGATCTGGAAGCTCTGCGCCTTTTTAGTCCCCTACTTCCTGGTGGGCTGGGACGTCCTCTGGCGCTCATTACAGAACATCGCCCACGGGCAGGTGTTCGATGAAAACTTCCTCATGTCCGTGGCCACCATCGGGGCCATGTGTACGGGGGAGTACGCCGAGGGCGTGGCGGTGATGCTCTTCTATCAGGTGGGCGAGCTTTTCCAGTCTGTTGCCGTGGGCAAGAGCAGGAAATCCATCGCCGCGCTCATGGACATCCGGCCTGAATACGCCAACGTCCTGCGGGACGGCGAGAGCGTGGAGGTGGATCCGGAGGACGTGGAGGTGGGGGAGATCATTGTCCTAAAGCCGGGGGAGCGCATCCCCCTGGACTGCGTGGTGACCGAGGGCTCCGGCAGCGTCAACACCGCCGCCATCACCGGGGAGTCCGTCCCGCGGGACGTGACGGTGGGGGACGCGCTTGTCTCCGGCACCATCAATATGAACTCCGTTTTGCGGGCGCGGGTGACCAATATCTACGCCGATTCCACCGTGGCCCGCGTCCTGGATCTGGTGGAGAACTCCTCCGAGCGCAAGGCAAGGACGGAGAACTTCATCACGCGCTTTGCCAGAGTCTACACCCCGGCGGTGGTTTTCGCGGCCCTGGCGCTGGCCCTCGTCCCGCCGCTGGCCCTGGGCCAGCCGTGGGCCAAGTGGGTCCACCGGGCGCTGGTGTTCCTGGTGGTCTCCTGCCCGTGCGCCCTTGTCATATCCGTACCGCTGAGCTTCTTCGGGGGCATCGGCGGGGCGTCCAAGCGGGGCGTGCTGGTCAAAGGCTCCAACTATCTGGAGACGCTTTCCAAGGCCGCCGCGGTGGTCTTTGACAAGACGGGGACGCTCACCAAGGGCGAATTTCATGTGAGCGCCGTACATCCCGTGGGCATGAGCGGCGAGGAGCTTCTCGCCCTGGCCGCCAAAGCCGAAAAATATTCCACCCACCCCGTTGCCCGCGCCATCGCCGCCGCCGCGCCCGCCGAGCCGGAGGACGCCTCCGACAGCGTGGAGGAGCTCGCGGGCCTGGGCGTCCGGGCCAACATCGGGGGCCGGAGGATCCTGGCCGGCAACAGCCGCCTTATGGAGGCGGAGCACATCGCCGCGCAGGGCGGCGACGGGGACGGAACCGTGGTTCACGTGGCGGTGGACGGTACATACGCGGGCTTTGTCGTCATCTCCGACCAGGTGAAGGAGGACGCCGCGCCCACGGTCGCGCGGCTGCACCGCATGGGCGTCAAGGCCGTGATGCTCACCGGCGACCGCCGGGCCTCCGCCCAGGCCGTGGCCAGGGAGCTTCAGATGGACGAGGTTCTCTCCGACCTCATGCCCCAGGATAAGGTCTCGGCCCTGGAATCGCTCATGGAAAAGACAAGCGGGGCCGTGGCCTTCGTGGGGGACGGCATCAACGACGCGCCGGTGCTGACGCGGGCGGACGTGGGCCTTGCCATGGGGGCCATGGGGTCCGACGCCGCCATCGAGGCCGCGGATATGGTGCTGATGGACGACCGGCCCTCCCGCGTCGCCGAGGCCATCGCCATCTCAAAGCGCACTATGAGGATCGTCTATCAGAACATCGTCTTTGCCCTCGCGGTGAAGCTCACGATCCTCGTGCTGGGGGCGGCGGGCTATGCCAATATGTGGCTGGCCGTGTTCGCGGACGTGGGCGTTGCCATGATCGCGATTTTGAACGCCCTTCGCGCCATGAAGGTGGACGGCGTGGGCCAGTGACAGCTAAAATAAAAAGACCCGCCGAGGCTGTGCCTCGGCGGGAATTTTTTTGCGATTTCTCAGATCAGGGCGCAGACGGCCTCGGCGTAGGCGGCCATGTCCTCCACGGGCAGGCCGGCCAGGAGCTTGGCCTGGTCGCAGAGCACCAGGGCGATCTTCCCGGCCCTGTCCCGGTCGCTTTCAAAGGCGGCGGTCAGGGAGGCGAACACCGGGTGCGCGGGGTTGAGCTCCAGGACGCGGCGGGCCTTGATCTTCTCCCCGGCCTCGCCGGGCATCTGGCGGAAATACCGCTCCATCTCCAGGGTGATCTCCCCCTCGTAGGACATGCAGGCGGCGGAGCTGACAAGCGCGGAGGACAGCTTCACGTCCACCACGTCGTCCTTCAGGGTCTCCTTCATGAAGTCGAGAAGCTCCTTGGACTTGTCGGCGGTCTCCTCCTGCTCGCGCTTCTCCTCGTCGGATTCAAGCCCCAGATCCCCGGCGGCGACGCTCTTAAGCTCCTTGCCCTCGTAGTTGTAGAGCATCTGGACGGCGAACTCGTCGATGTCCTCGATGAGGTAGAGGATCTCGTAGCCCTTCGCCTTCACCTGCTCGTTCTGGGGAAGGCCGGCGGCGGTGCGCAGGGAGTCCGCGGCGGCGTAGTAGATGTATTTCTGGCTCTCGGGCATCCGGGAGACGTAGTCCTTGAGGGAGGTGAGCTTCTCCTCGTGGGAGGAGTAGAACTTGAGAAGGTCCTTCAAAAGGTCGCGCTTCATGCCGTATTCGCCCACCATGCCGTACTTGATCTGGCGGCCGAAGGCGGCCCAGAAGGTGTCGTACTTGTCGGGGGCGTCGGTCATGAGCTTCAAAAGCTCGGCCTTGACCTTGTTCTCCAGGTTCCCGGCAATGACCTTGAGCTGGCGGTCGTGCTGAAGGATCTCGCGGGAGATGTTCAGGGACAGGTCCGGGGAGTCCACCACGCCGCGCACGAAGCGGAAGCACTCCGGCAGCAGGTCGGCGCAGGACTCCATGATCATGACGCCGGAGGAGTAGAGCGCAAGGCCGGGCGTGTAGTCGCGGCTGTAGAAGTCGTAGGGGGCCTTGGCGGGGATAAAGAGAAGCGCCCGGTAGCTTGTCAGGCCCTCTGCGTTGACGCGGATGACGGCGACGGGGTCCTCGGAGTCGTGAAACCGCTCCTTGTAGAACTCGACGCACTTCTCATCCGTGGCCTCGGCCTTGGAGCGCTGCCAGATGGGGACCATGGAGTTGACGGTCTCCTCCTCGGTGTGGGTCACAGGCTCGGTCTTCTTGTGGCCGTCCTCGTCAAGCTCCTCCGTCTCCACATACTCGGTGTGCTCCACGTCCATGCGGATGGGGAAGCGCACGTAGTCGGAATACTTCTTGATAAGCTCCTTGACGCGCCAGGTCTCCAGGAACTCGCTGTACCGTTCCTCCTCGGTGTCGGGCTTGATGTGCATGATGACGTCCGTGCCCACATCGGGCTTGTCCGCCTCGGTGACGGTGTAGCCGTCCGCGCCGGAGCTCTCCCACTTCCAGGCGGCGTCGGCGCCGTAGGCGCGGGAGATGACGGTCACCTTGTCGGAGACCATAAACGCGGAGTAGAAGCCCACGCCGAACTGGCCGATGATGTCGATGTCCTCATTCTCGCCCTTGTCCATCTCGGACTTGAACTTGAACGAGCCTGAGTGGGCGATGACGCCCAGGTTCTCCTCCATGGCGTCCTTGTCCATGCCGATGCCGTTGTCGCTGACGGTGACGGTGCGCGCGTCCTTGTCAAGGGTGACCCGGATGCGGAAATCGTCGCGGGAAAGGCCCACGTTTTGATCGGTCAGGGAGAGATAGCTCAGCTTGTCAATGGCGTCGGAGGCGTTGGAGATGATCTCCCGGAGGAAGATCTCCCGGTGGGTGTAGATGGAGTTGATCATCAGGTCGAGAAGGCGTTTCGACTCGGCCTTGAACTGCTTTTTTGCCATTCTTTTGTTACTTCCTTCCAAACTTCAAGCCCGCGGCATTCAACGCGGGCTTTTTTGTTATTTCTATTATAGTCCTTCTCAGGGACATTTTGTTACAAAATTTTAAAAATTTATCACGCCAAGATGCTCCAAAAGGATCTTCAGCCCGATGAGCACCAGGACCACGCCCCCGGCAAGCTCGGCCTTCTCGTGGAACCGGCCTCCGACTTTGTTGCCCAGATACACCCCGCCGAAGGAGAAGGCGAAGGTGGTGACGCCGATGACGGCGATGGACGACCAGATGTTGACGGAGAGGAAAGCGAAGGTGACCCCCACGGCCAGAGCGTCGATGCTTGTGGCGATGGCCAGCAGGAGAAGCTCTTTGAAGGCGAAGGAGCCGGAATCGTCCCCGTCGCCGCCGTGGAGGGCCTCCCACACCATCTTCCCCCCGATAAAGGCCAGGAGGACGAAGGCGATCCAGTGGTCGATCTCGGTGATGTACGACTCAAACTGACGGCCCAGGAGCCAGCCCAGGAGGGGCATCAGCGCCTGAAAGCCCCCGAAGAAGAGGCCGGTCTTCACGGCGTCCGCCGGGCGGAGCCGCCGGGCGGACAGGCCCTTGCACACCGAGACGGCGAAGGCGTCCATGGAGAGGGCCACGCCCGTCAGCAGAAGTTCAAAAAAGCCCATGGTCAGCCCCTTATGGCGGCGCGGATGCCCGCCAGAAGCTCGTCGAAGGTCTCATAGGCGGGCAGATCGGGGTTATCCGCCTTGATTTGGCCCGTGCTCCTGAAGAGGAAGCCCGCCCTGGACGCCCGGATCATGGCAAGGTCGTTGTAGCTGTCCCCGGCGGCGACGGTGTCAAAGCCACAGGACTGCAAGGCCCTGACGGTGGTGAGCTTGGACTGCTCACAGCGCATTTTGAACCCAGTGATCTCGCCGGAGGGGGCCACGGTAAGCTCGTTGCAGAAGAGCGCCGGCCACTTGAGCTTGCGCATCAGGGGCGCGGCAAACTGGGTGAAGGTGTCGGAGAGGATCACCGCCTGGGTCTCCTCGCGGAGCGCGTCCAAAAAGTCCACCGCGCCGGGCAGGGGGTCGATTTGGGAGATGACCTCCTGGATCTGGGGAAGGCCAAGCCCGTGCTCCTTCAAAATGGCGATGCGGAAGGCCATGAGCTTGGCGTAATCCGGCTCGTCGCGGGTGGTGCGGCGCAGCTCCGGGATGCCGGAGACCTCCGAAAAGGCGATCCAGATCTCCGGGACCAGCACGCCCTCCAGGTCGAGACAGACGATATTCATAACAATCCCTCGCTTCATACGTTGATAAACGTTACCATTATACACTGATTTTTCCGATTTGCAAGGCGAAAACTGCCGTCAATGTCGCTAAAATGCCTGAAAATTTGATGTTTTAAAGCGCCGGATTCGCTAAAACGTAAAAACAGAAATCGGCTCTTGACATTCGGGAAAACTGGTTGTATGATAATGACCAATAGAAAAAGGCTGTGATGGGAAGAAAGGCGTTCGTCCCGGAGTTCAGAGAGCCGCCGGCTGGTGCGAGGCGGTACCCGGCGTAGGCTATACTCATCCCTGAGCCGTCATCCGAACGCGGGGCGACGCCCCGCCAGTAGATATGACCGGGTTCTCCCGTTACCGAGAGGCCGCGTTGTCAGACGCGGGTTGAGCGGGCGTTTATCGCCAAGAAGAGTGGTACCGCGGAAGTTGCTTTCGTCTCTTTATCCAAAAATATTTTGCGTATTTTGGGTAAAAGAGGCTTTTTTTGTACCCAAAAATACCGGAAAGGGAATCGTATGAAAGGTTTTGAAAAGTACACCCGGCAGTATTTCATCCCGGAGGGCGACTACACCGGCTGGATGAAAAAGGACCACATCGAGAAGGCCCCCACGTGGTGCAGCGTGGACCTGCGGGACGGCAACCAGTCCCTCATCATCCCCATGAGCCTGGAGGAGAAGCTGGAGTTTTTCGACCTTTTGGTCAAGATCGGCTTCAAGGAGATCGAGGTGGGTTTCCCGGCGGCGTCGGAAACCGAGTACGAGTTCTGCCGCACGCTCATAGAGCGGGATCTCATCCCGGACGACGTCACCATCCAGGTGCTGACCCAGTCCAGGGAGCACATCATTAAAAAGACCTTCGAGGCCGTCTCCGGCTGCAAGAACGCCATCGTGCATCTATACAACTCCACCAGCGTGGCCCAGCGGCGGCAGGTGTTCAAAAAGTCGAAGCAGGAGATCATCGACATCGCCGTATTCGGGGCGAAGCTCTGCAAAGAATACAGAGAAAAGACCCCCGGCCATTTCCGCTTTGAGTACTCCCCTGAGAGCTTCACCGGCACCGAGCCTGAGTTCGCGCTGGAGATCTGCAACGCCGTCTCCGACGTGTGGAGGCCCTCGGAGGACGACAAGGTCATCTACAATCTGCCCGTGACAGTCTCCCACTCCATGCCCCACGTGTACGCCAGCCAGATCGAGTACATGTGCAAAAACCTCAAGTACCGCGACAATATCATCATCTCCCTCCACCCCCACAACGACCGGGGCTGCGCCGTGGCGGACACCGAAATGGGCATCCTTGCCGGGGCGCAGAGGGTCGAGGGGACTCTCTTCGGAAACGGCGAGCGCACGGGGAATGTGGACATCATCACCCTGGCCCTCAATATGTACTCCCAGGGGGTGGATCCCGAGCTCGACTTCCACGACCTGCCCTCTATCACCAGGACGTATGAGAAGGTCACCAGGATGCACGTATACGAGCGCCAGCCCTACTCCGGCGCGCTGGTATTCGCCGCCTTCTCCGGCTCCCATCAGGACGCCATCGCCAAGGGCATGCACTGGCGGGAGGATCATCCGGAGGAGCCCTGGACGGTCCCGTATTTGCCCATCGACCCCACGGATCTGGGGCGGGTCTACGAGGCGGACGTCATCCGCATCAACTCCCAGTCCGGCAAGGGCGGCATCGGGTATATCCTTGAAACGCAGTTCAACTACATCCTGCCGCCGAAGATGCGGGAAGCCTTTGGGTATCATATCAAGGGCATCTCCGACCGGGAGCACCGGGAGCTTCTGCCCCAGGAGATCTTCAATATCTTTACGGATAATTACGTCAATGTAAAGTCCGTGATGAACGTGCCCGAGGCCCACTACGTCCAGGAGCCCGACGGCATCACCGCCGCGGTCACCGTCCTTTACAAGGGGGTAAAGCAGAAGGTCACCGCCTTCGGCAACGGACGCCTCGACGCCGTATCCAACGCCGTCAAGATGGTCATTGACCAGTCCTACACCCTGGAGGTCTACACACAGCACGCCCTGGACGAGGGTTCCACCTCCAAGGCCGCCAGCTACGTGGGGATAAAAGCCGCGAACGGAGAGATGTTCTGGGGCGTGGGCGTCAGCCGGGATATCATCGTCAGCTCCATCAAGGCGCTGGTAAGCGCGGTCAACAGGCTGCTGGAGAAGAAATAAGCGGCTGAAAGAGGGCCGTCCCCCATCGGCCCATTCCCCCGATATACGCAATACTTCAGGATCAGGAGGATCATATGAAACTTACAGGAGCGCAGATCGTCGTCGAGACACTGATCGAGCTGGGCGTCACCGACGTGTTCGGTTACCCCGGCGGACAGGTGCTGAATCTCTACGACGCCATATATGAGGCGGGCGACCGCCTCCACCACATTCTCACCGCCCACGAGCAGGGCGCCTCCCACGCCGCGGACGGCTACTCCCGCGCCACGGGCAAGGTGGGCGTGGTTATCGCCACCTCCGGCCCGGGAGCGACGAACCTGGTCACAGGCATCGCCACCGCCATGCTGGACTCCGTCCCCATGGTGGCCATCACCGGCAACGTGCCCCAGGATCTCATAGGCCGGGACTCCTTCCAGGAGATCGACATCACCGGCATCACCCTGCCCATCACGAAACACAACTACTTTATTCACGACGTCAACAAGCTGGCCGACAAGATCCGCGAGGCGTTCCGCATCGCCCGCTCCGGCCGCCCCGGCCCCGTGCTCATCGACATCCCCAAGGACATCCAGACGGCCGTGGGCGAGTACGAGCCGAAGCCCGTGGATCCGCCCTTCCCCCAGCGCGAGCCCGATCCCGGGAAGATCGCCGAGGCGGCGGCGCTCATCGACGGCAGGTCACGCCCCTTCATCCACATCGGCGGCGGCGTCATAGGCTCACGCACCTGGGATCTGGTGACGGAGCTTGCCGACAAGATCGACGCCGTCATCGGCTGCTCCCTCATGGGGATCTCCGCGATCCCCTCGGATCACCCCAGATTTCTGGGGATGCAGGGCATGCACGGCCACTACGCCTCCTCCATGGCGTCCAATGACGCCGACCTCATTATCGCCATTGGCACCCGTTTCTCCGACCGCGCCACCGGAAACAAGGCCAAGTTCGCCAAAAGCTCCAAAATCATCCACATTGACGCGGATTTCGCGGAGATCTCCAAAAATATCACCGCCAACATCGGTATCTGCGGCGACATCTCCATCGCCCTCCGGGAGCTTATCGACTCTGTCCACGAGGCCAACCACATGGACTGGATGGATCACATCGAGGACCTTCGGGACAAGGAGCTTTCTTTCCTTGTCGATGAGCCGGGAGTGCTGACGCCCCTGAAGGTCATGGAGACCGTCAATCAGTACAAGACCCCGGACACCCCCGTAGCCACCGACGTGGGCCAGCACCAGATGTGGGCCGCCCAGTATATCCGCTTCCAGAAGCCCAGAAAGATGATCTCCTCCGGGGGACTGGGCACCATGGGCTTCGGCCTGGGGGCCGCCATCGGGGCCGCCGTGGGGACAGGGGAACACACCGTCCTCATCACAGGCGACGGGAGCTTCGGCATGAACCTCAACGAGCTGGCTACCGCCGTCACCTACCATGTCCCCGTCACCGTCGTCCTCATCAACAATAAAACTTTGGGCATGGTCCGCCAGTGGCAGACGCTCTTCTTCAACCACCATTACGCGGACACCAATCTGGACGTGCGCAGGACCGACTTTGTGAAGCTGGCCGAGGCGTTCGGGGCGGTGGGCGTCCGGGCCGAGACGCCCGAAGAGTTCGAGGACGCCTTTGAAAAGGCCATCCGCTCCGATGAGGTCACCGTTATCGACTGCCGCATCGACAAGGACGAGTTCGTCCTCCCGATGCTGCCTCCCGGCGGCGCCATCGACGACATCATCACGGTCAAAAAGAAGGGGGTGTGAACCGTGGCGGAAAATAAGGGCAACAAATTCGTTATCGCCGTGTACGTGGAGAACAAGTTTGGCGTTCTCACCCGCGTCACCAGTATGTTCACCCGCCGCGGCTTCAACATCGACTCTCTGACCGTGGGCGTCACCGAGTCGCCGGAGTATTCCCGCATCACCATCACCATGTCCGGCGACGGATACGCCAGGGCGCAGATGCTCAACCAGCTTCGGAAGCTCTTCAACGTCAAGAAGGTGGAGCTTTTGGAGGAGACGGACGCCATCGAGCGGGAGCTGGTGCTGGTGAAAATACGCAACGACCCGGACAACCACCAGCGGGTGCTTTCGGCCCTGGATATCTTCAAGGCCAAGATCATCAACTACTCCGTGGAGGCTCTGTGCATCGAGGTAACCGGCACTCCGGACAAGATCGACGCCCTCATCGAGATGATCAAGCCCTTAGGGATCATCGAGCTGTGCCGCACGGGCATCGTGGCCCTCCAGAAGGGCGGCGGCTCCATCATGGAGTCGGACGACGTGAACTGAACCGCTTTCGACGGCATTTTGCCGCTAACATATCAACTTATTTTAAAAGGAGATATACCCATGAACAGAATTTTCTATGAGCAGGACTGCGACCTCCACCGTCTGGACGGCAAGACCGTCGCCATCATCGGCTACGGCTCCCAGGGCCACGCCCACGCGCTGAACCTCAAGGACTCCGGCGTCAACGTCGTCGTCGGCCTCTACACCGGCTCCAAGAGCTGGGCCAAGGCCGAGGCCCAGGGCCTCAAGGTCATGACCGCCGCCGAGGCCGCTAAGGCCGCCGACATCATCATGATTTTGATCAACGACGAAAAGCAGGCCAAGCTCTACAAGGAGAGCATCGAGCCCAACCTCACCGAGGGCAAGACCCTGGCCTTTGCCCACGGCTTCAACATCCACTTCGGCTGCATCAAGCCCCCCAAGAACGTCAACGTCATTATGATCGCCCCCAAGGGCCCCGGCCATACCGTCAGATCCGAGTATCAGGCGGGCAAGGGCGTGCCCATGCTCATCGCCGTGGAGCAGGACGCCACCGGCGACGCCTGGGACATCGGCCTTGCCTACGCCGCCGGCATCGGCGGCGCGAGGGCCGGCGTTCTTGAGACCACCTTCCGCACCGAGACCGAGACCGACCTCTTCGGCGAGCAGGCCGTCCTCTGCGGCGGCGTGTGCGCCCTGATGCAGGCGGGCTTCGAGACCCTGTGCGAGGCCGGCTACGACCCCCGGAACGCCTACTTTGAGTGCATCCACGAGATGAAGCTCATCGTGGATCTCATCTATCAGAGCGGCTTTGCCGGGATGCGCTACTCCATCTCCAACACCGCCGAGTACGGCGACTATATCACCGGCCCGAAGATCATCACCGAGGAGACGAAGAAGACCATGAAGAAGATCCTCTCCGACATCCAGGACGGCACCTTCGCCAAGGACTTCCTTCTCGACATGTCCGACGCCGGCGGCCAGGTCCATTTCAACGCCATGCGCAAGAAGGCCGCCGAGCATCCCTCCGAGATCGTGGGAGCCGAGATTCGCAAGCTGTACAGCTGGAGCGACGAGGATAAGCTGATCAATAACTAAATTAAACTGGCTTGAAAGGCCGCAAAGCGGCCTTTCAAGCCATAAGGGAACGTGCGGGATATGTTTTCAAATGATTATTTGAAAACATATCCCTGCTGTCACGCCGCGCGCACGCCCGTTGGGCGCACACTTGCGTGACAAAAGGGATTTTTCGCAAGGCGCATGTCCTTGCGAAAAATATTTGAAATAGATAGTTTGGCGAACCCTTCCAAGTTTTATGAAAGGAAAATCACAATGGTCAGGGACACCATAGTCAACGGCTACGAGAACGGCAGACATGAGGTCGTGACCCTCTGCGGCAGTACCCGCTTCAAGGACGATTTTCAAAAAGCCCAGGAATCCCTGACTTTGGCGGGTAAGCTTGTGATCTCCCTCGGCTTTTTCGAGCACGCCGAGGGCAAAACCATTTCCCCTGAGACCGAGGCCCTTCTGGCGGAGATTCACCGGCAGAGAATCGATATGTCCGACTCTATATTCGTCATAAACCGGGACGATTACATCGGCAACAGCACCGCCTCCGAGATCGAGTACGCCAGGGCCGCGGGGAAGGCCGTGAAATTTATGTTCCCCCACGGCGCCCGGGCTCAGACAGGGAACCTTCAGGAATAAAAAGGAGGAATTAGAATGGTAAAAGACACCATCGTGGGCGGCTACGAAAACGCGCCGCACAGGTCGCTTTACTACGCCCTGGGGCTCACCGACGAGGAGCTTTCACGGCCCCTTATCGGCATCGTGAGCAGCTATAACGAGATCGTCCCCGGCCACATGAACCTCGATAAGATCACCGAGGCCGTGAAAACCGGCGTCGCCATGGCCGGCGGCACCCCCATCGTCTTCCCCGCCATCGCCGTCTGCGACGGCATCGCCATGGGGCATGTGGGCATGAAGTACTCCCTTGTCACCCGCGACCTGATCGCCGACTCCACCGAGTGCATGGTGATGGCCCACGGGTTTGACGGGCTTGTGATGATCCCCAACTGCGACAAGAACGTCCCCGGCCTTCTGATGGCGGCGGCGAGACTCAATCTCCCCACCGTGTTCGTCTCCGGCGGCCCCATGCTGGCCGGCCGCGTGGATGGACACAAGACAAGCCTTTCCAGTATGTTTGAGGCCGTGGGCGCGTACTCGGCGGGTAAGATCGACGAGGCGAAGCTCCGGGAGTACGAGTGCAAGACCTGCCCCTCCTGCGGCTCCTGCTCCGGCATGTACACCGCCAATTCCATGAACTGCCTCACCGAGGTGCTGGGCATGGGCCTGCGGGGCAACGGCACCATCCCGGCGGCATACTCGGCCCGCATCTCCCTGGCCAAGAGGGCCGGGATGCAGGTGATGGAGCTGGTGCGCAAGGGCATCCGCGCCCGGGATATCATGACCGAGGCCGCCATTCGCAACGCCCTCACCGCCGACATGGCTCTGGGTTGCTCCACCAACTCCATGCTGCACCTGCCGGCCATCGCCAACGAGTGCGGGGTGGACTTCAACCTCAATATGGCAAACGAGATCAGCGCCAAAACGCCGAACCTCTGCCACCTGGCCCCCGCCGGCCCCACCTACATGGAGGATCTCAACGAGGCCGGAGGCGTGTACGCGGTGCTCAAGGAGCTGAGCAAAAAGGGCCTTATCGACACCTCCGTCATGACCTGTACCGGCAAAACTCTCGGCGAGAACATAGCCGACGCGGAAAATCTGAATCCCGAGGTCATCCGCCCCATCGATAATCCCTACTCCCAGACCGGCGGCATCGCGGTGCTCTTCGGGAACCTGGCGGAGAACGGCTGCGTGGTGAAGCGCTCCGCCGTTGCCCCCGAGATGCTTGTCCACGAGGGCCCGGCCCGCGTTTTTAACAGCGAGGAGGAGGCCATCAAGGTCATCCACGGCGGAGACATCCACCCCGGCGACGTGGTGGTCATCCGCTATGAGGGCCCCGCCGGCGGCCCCGGTATGCGCGAAATGCTCAACCCCACCTCCGCCATCGCGGGCGCGGGCCTGGACAAGGAGGTGGCCCTTATCACCGACGGCCGCTTCTCCGGCGCCACGAGAGGCGCGGCTATCGGCCACATCAGCCCCGAGGCGGCCTCCGGCGGCCTCATCGCCTATGTCCACGAGGGGGACACCATCGCCATAGACATCCCGAACCACACCATCACCCTGAAGGTGGATGATGAGGAGATCGCCCGCCGCAGAGCTTCCGAAAAGCCCATGGTGAAGGCCAATATCACCGGCTACTTAAAGCGCTACGCCGCCGCCGTGAGCTCCGCCGACAAGGGCGCGATCATCAATAAGCGATAAAGCCTCCGGCGGTGGGTTGCCGTGAACACGGCAAGAGGTGTCCGCCCGGTGGGCGGGATTTACTTTCCATTCTTTTGTTTCGTCAAAAGAATGGAAAGTAACAAAGGGAAGAAAACCGACCAGCGGGGGATTTCGTCGTCGTCGCGGATGCCGCTTAACCTCGGACTCCCTTCGGTCGCCCTCAGGCGCGGGCATCGCTCCTCCTCTCCCCACGCAATCTCCGCTTGCGCGGGGGCCCCAAAGCGGATGCCGCTTTGCTTCGGACTCATCGTCCTCACACGAGCCGCTTTGCTTCGGGCTCCCTTCGGTCGCCCTCGGGCGCTGGCTCGGTTTGTCCTCTCCCCAACAGGCTTTGCCTGTCGGGGGCCCCAGCCCCCTTGGAACCCCTTTTAAAAACGACCGGCTTAGGGGGCCTGCGGGCCCCCTGCTGGACACACCCCCGGGGGAACGCCCCGACGGGGAAACGGCTATCGTTGGGGCAAATAGTCTCCCCTCAGAGAGGGGCGCCAATGGGGGCGCGGCACGGGGCAAATAGGACGCACGATGCCCTCCGCGCCAGCGCGGCCCCGGTTAGACGCTGAGGCCGGTTGAGTGCCGTGGTGAGCGGCTAAGCGGGTTTAGGCGCAGAGACAATGCGATGCCGTCCCGCGCGGATATGAGTGGTTCCATTGGTCTCGAAAAGAGACGCGTCAGCCGTCCCGTCGTAATGAGGCTGAAAGCCCGATTTTCCACCGCACCAAAAAAAGACATTTTCTCTCTTTTGAAGCTTTTCCTCTCTTTTGTGTCCAACAAAAGAGAGAAAAGCGTAAGGCTTGCCGGGCCTCCCCGGCCCTCCCCGCCGCCGTCCGGCGGCACCCGCCCGGTCACGCCCGTGACCAAACCCCGTCACGGGGGCCCGTGCCCCCCGTCCGCCAGCGGCGGACACCACTGGCCGTTTCACGGCCAACCCCCGGCCGCCGGGTGAGGCGGCAATCATCAACGCAAGGATGTGAATAATATGCCCATGACCATGTCGCAAAAGATCCTGGCCGCCCACGCGGGGCTGGAGTCCGTAGAGGCGGGACAGCTGATCTTATGCAATTTAGACCGTATTCACGGAAACGACATCACCTCCCCGGTGGCCATCCGGGAATTTAAAAAGATGGGGTTTGAAAAAGTGGCAAACCCCGACCGCGTCACCCTTATCATGGACCACTTCGTCCCCAACAAGGACATCAAGGCCGCCCAGCAGTGCAAGTGCTGCCGGGAGTTCGCCTCAGAGCAGGAGCTGGAGAGCTTCTACGATGTGGGCCGTATGGGCATCGAGCACGCCCTGATCCCCGAGGAGGGGCTTGTGGTCACCGGGGACGTGGCCATCGGCGCGGACTCCCACACCTGCACCTACGGGGCGCTGGGCGCGTTTTCCACGGGCGTGGGTTCCACCGATATGGCTTTCGGCATGGCCACGGGCAAAGCGTGGTTCAAGGTTCCCTCCGCCCTCAAATTTGTCCTCACCGGCGCGCTTCCCAAATACGTCTCCGGCAAGGATCTCATTTTACATATCATCGGTATGATCGGCGTGGACGGGGCGCGCTACAAGTCCATGGAGTTCACCGGCCCCGGCGCGCACAGCCTCTCCATGCCGGATCGCCTCACCGTCTGCAACATGGCCATCGAGGCCGGGGCGAAAAACGGCATCTTCGAGGTGGATGACGTGACCCTGGCCTATGAAAAGGAGCACGCGAAGCGGGAAATTCGCATCTTCAAGGCCGACGAGGACGCGGAGTACGACGCCGTCTACGAGATCGACCTTTCCAAGCTCCGGCCCACCGTGGCCTTCCCGCATCTTCCCGAAAACACAAAGACCATCGACGAGTGCGGCGACGTCAAGATCGACCAGGTGGTCATCGGCTCCTGCACCAACGGTCTTTTCAAGGATATGGCCGAGGCGGACGAGATTTTGAAGGGCCGGAAGGTGGCAAAAAACGTCCGGGCCATCATCATCCCCGCCACCCAGGACATCTATCTCAAATGCCTCGAGGCCGGCTTCATAAAGGACTTCATCGAGGCCGGCTGCGTCGTCTCCACCCCCACCTGCGGGCCGTGCCTGGGCGGGTACATGGGCATCCTGGCCGAGGGTGAGAGGTGCGTATCCACCACCAACCGCAACTTCGTGGGCCGCATGGGCCACGTCCAGAGCGAGGTCTATTTAGCCAGCCCCGCCACCGCCGCCGCCAGCGCCGTGCTGGGGCGTATCGCTTCCGCCCAGGAGGTTATGAGATGAAATGTAATGGAAAGGCCGTCAAGTACGGCGACAACGTGGACACCGACGTCATCATCCCCGCCCGCTACCTGAACACCAGCGACCCCAGGGAGCTGGCGGCCCACTGTATGGAGGACATCGACAAGTCCTTCCACAGCAAGATCGCCGAGGGCAACATCATGGTGGGCGGCGAGAACTTCGGCTGCGGCTCCTCCCGCGAGCACGCCCCCATCGCCATCAAGGCCAGCGGCATAAGCCTCGTCATTGCCAAGTCCTTTGCCCGCATCTTCTACCGCAACGCCATCAACATCGGTCTTGCCATCGTGGAGTGCCCGGAGGCCGCCCAGGCCATTGAGGAGGGCCACGAGGTCAGCGCCGACCTGGACGAGGGGGTCATTACGGATCTCACCACGGGCAAAAGCTTCAAAACCGAACCCTTCCCGGCATTTATCCAGAACATCATCTCCGCCGGGGGACTTGTCAACGCCGCCAAAAGCGGGATCCTTTCGTGAAAGGATCTGAAGCTGTCAATTGGATTTTTGCCCGTCCGCCCGGACGGAAGGGTTGTTTTACTTTCTTCTCTTTTGTGCTGACAAAAGAGAAGAAAGTAACAAAGAAGAGAAAATCAGGTTTTTGGGGTCGGTGGGGACTTTAGGCTCCTGCCGTGTATCTCGGTCCGGCTCCCGCGTCCCGGTCGATACGCCTGGGTGGAACCATATCCGCGCGGTCCGTTGTCGAATTGGCTCAGCATCACATTCGCTTGGCCGCTTACGCTGGTGGTGGTTGTGACCTGGGTGGTTCTGTTTGGGGCCGCGCTCCACGGGTGCTTGTTGTGGGGCCCGCCTTGGGTGCGGAGCTCAACGGGGGTGGTACGCCGCACGATTTTAAAAAGGTTTTTAAAATTGTTTGCCTTTGGCAAAGTCATTTTGAAAATATAATTGCGCGGCTTGCTGATAAATCGAAGTTTGGAGGGATATTATGCGCAGCGACTATCCAAAAATAATTGGCTGTAAAGTCTATGGAATAATTGATAGACCTATTGGCAGTTGCCACCCTCACGATAAGGAAATGATTTATCCGATAAACTACGGATATGTCAAAAATGTTTTTGCGGAGGACGGTGAAGAACAGGATATTTATCTTTTGGGCGTTGATGTTCCTGTAAATATGTTTGAGGGATGTGTTATAGCCGTATACCGCAGGTCTGATGACATTGAAGATAAATGGATCGTATCGGCAGACGGAAAGGATTATCCAGATGAAGTCATACTCGAAAAGATAGCCTTTCAGGAACAGTTTTTTCATGGTAAGCTGCTTAGATAAATTCCCGTTTATCAAAAAAGATTTCAAAATGCATTTGCCAAAGGCAAACAATTTTGAAAAACCTTATTGACCCGTGCGACGCACCATCCTATTTAACCTCCGCACCCCCAAAACGGGCCCCACAACAACCGCCACCCAGCGCGGCCCAAAGTAGGGCCACCTAGCCCCCGACCACCGCCAAGGTAAGCGGCCAAGCGAAGTGGATGCTGGACCTATTCGACCAAGCCCCGCGCGGATATGGTTCTACCCAGACCCACCGACACGCCACCGCGGCAGACGACCCGAGTTGCGAAGCGCCGAACCCGGACTATCGCCGGGCCCCCACCCGCATTTTCTCTCTTTTGCTTCTTTTCTCTCTTTTGTGCAGCGGCATTTCTCTGCCGCGGAACAAAAGAGAGAAAAGAAGATCCCCCCGCCGTCCCGTTGGGACGCCCCACCCCCCGGCGGTTTCGCCGGAGACCCCCCGTCCCTACGGGACGGCCCCCCAAAAAGCGCCCAGCGGCGCCAGAACAACAAAGGAGATCGTAATTTCGATGAATTACAACATAGCTTTACTTCGCGGTGACGGCATAGGCCCCGAAATCGTAGACAGCGCCGTCAAAGTCCTCCAGTCCATCGGCCAAAAATACGGCCATAGTTTCAATTTCACCCCCTATCTCATCGGCGGCGCGGCTATTGACGCCACCGGCGCGCCCCTGCCGCGGGAGACGGTGGACGGGTGCCTCGCCTCCGACAGCGTGCTTCTGGGGGCCGTGGGCGGTCCCAAGTGGGATACCCTCCCCGGCAATCTCCGCCCGGAGAAGGCGCTTTTGGGCATCCGCGCCGCCCTGGGCCTCTTCACCAATCTGCGCCCTGCCAAGCTCTATCCGGCCCTCTCCGGGGACTGCCCCCTGCGGCCCGACATCGTGCGGGACGGCTTCGATATCATGATCGTCCGGGAACTCACCGGCGGCATCTACTTCGGCGACCGGGGCTACCGGCAGGGCAAGTACGGCGAAGAGGCCTTCGATACCGAGTGCTACTCCCGCTTTGAAATCGAGCGCATCGCCCGCGTGGCCTTTGAGACGGCCCGGAAGCGCCGGGGCAAGGTCAGCTCCATCGACAAGGCCAACGTCCTCGAGACGAGTAGGCTTTGGCGCAAGACCGTCCACGAGATCGGCGAAAAGGACTACCCCGACGTGGCGCTTTGCGACGTGCTGGTGGACAACGCCGCCATGCAGCTTGTCAAAAACCCCGCCCAGTTCGACGTGATCGTCACCAGCAATATGTTCGGCGACATCCTCTCCGACGAGGCCAGCCAGATCACCGGCTCCATCGGGATGCTGCCCTCCGCCAGCCTCAACGAGACGACACGCGGTATGTACGAGCCCATCCACGGCTCCGCCCCCGACATCGCCGGGCGCGGCATCGCCAACCCCATCGCCACCATCCTCTCGGGGGCCATGATGCTGCGCTACTCCTTTGACCTGGCGGCCGAGGCGGACGCCATCGAGGCGGCGGTGGACGGCGTGCTGAACGACGGCCTTCGCACGGCGGACATCGTGGGGGCCTCCGGCAGGACGCCCCTGGGCACGGCGGAGATCACGGACGAGATCGTAGCGAGGCTCTGATATGCTGGATAGTTTGCCCATTGCCGCCGCGCGCCTGGCCTCCCTGGTGGTCTTTCGCGGTCTGAAGGAAGCCCCGGTGCTCCGCGCCCTCCGCGCCTTTTTCGAGTGCGAGGGGGACGAGTCCGAGCGGGTGGAAAAGTACGCCGATTTCGTCGCCGCCCTCTATGAGCGGGGCTACAACCTGAGCCGCTGCCTGCTGGACAGCGCCTCGGAGGACGAGAACCCCTACGTGGTTCTGAGGGCGCGGGGGGAGAGGGTGCCGCCCGTCCTTGAGGACGCCGTGAAGGGTGAACTCGGGGTGCTCCAGGAGATCTCCGACCTCACGGCGGACGGCTTTAAACGCCTCATCGGCTTTGACGGGTATCTCCCCGGCTTTGAGTCGGAGAAGCTGGACTTCGCCGCGGAGTTTGAAAAGCGCATGGAGCGGCTGAGCGTCACAGGCTACGGCCAGTATGCGCGACACACCATGTTCAGAGTCGTGAACGGGGAGGTGATCCCGGTTCGCACCCCGGACAGGACGGACGTCGACCAGCTCATCGGCTACGAGCGGGAGCGGCAGGAGCTCCTGGACAACACCCAGGCCCTTCTGCGGGGCCTTCCGGCGGCCAACGCGCTGCTCATCGGCGACGCCGGGACGGGAAAGTCCAGCTCCGTGAAGGCGGTGGCCAACCTGCTGGCCCCCCAGGGCCTCCGTCTCATCGAGGTGCCCAAGGCCGAGCTTTTCTCCATCCCCGCCGTGATGGAGCATCTGCGGGACAACCCCCTGAAATTTGTGCTCTTCATCGACGACCTGAGCTTTGAGAAAAACGACGACGCCTTCTCGGCCATGAAGGCGATCCTGGAGGGTTCCGTCTCCGTCAAGGCCCCCAATACGGTCATTTACGCCACGTCCAACCGCCGGCATCTGGTGAAGGAGTCCTTCTCCGACCGGGAGGGGGACGACATACACCGGGGCGACACCATTCAGGACACGATCGCTCTCAGCGACCGGTTCGGGCTTACCATCCTGTTCACAAGGCCCAATAAGGAGCTTTATCTTCGCATCGTCCGTGAGCTCGCAAAGGCCAAGGGCATCGCCTGGACCGACGGCCTCGACGTCAGGGCGTGCGCCTTCGCGCTGCGGCGGGGCGGCATGACGCCCCGCGCCGCCGAGCAGTTCACGGACAGTATTTTGGCAAATATGCCCCGGGAGGGAGAAGAAAATTGATTTCGCTTGATAAGATCTACCACGCCCGCTATGTCCTCAAGGAGGTCATCCGGGACACCGACGTTATCTACGCGCCCCACATCAACCCGGACGCGCAGATCTATCTAAAGACCGAGAACCTTCAGATCACCGGTTCCTTCAAGGTGCGCGGGGCGTACTACAAGATAAGCCAGCTCTCCGACGAGGAGAAGAAGCGCGGCGTCATCGCCTGCTCCGCCGGGAACCACGCCCAGGGGGTCGCCCTGGCCGCCCAGAAGGCCGGCATCAAGGCGGTCATCTGCCTGCCCGACGGCGCGCCCATCTCCAAGGTGGAGGCCACCAAGTCCTACGGGGCGGAGGTGGTGCTGGTGGAGGGCGTCTACGACGACGCCTACGAGCGGGCGCTGAAGCTCCGGGACGAGCGCGGCTACACCTTCATCCACCCCTTTGACGACGAGCTGGTCATCGAGGGCCAGGGAACCATCGGCCTGGAGCTTATGGAGCAGATCCCGGATATGGACGCGGTGATCGTCCCCGTGGGGGGCGGCGGCCTCATCTCCGGCGTCGCCTTCGCCATCAAGGCCCTGAACCCCGACGTGAAGGTCTACGGCGTCCAGGCCGCCGGCGCGCCCAGCATGGTCAGCTCCCTCCGCCAGAAGGAGATCGTCCACCTGCCCTCCGTCTCCACCATCGCCGACGGCATCGCCGTCAAGACGCCGGGGGAGAACACCTTCGCCCTCACCAGCCAGTATGTGGACGAGGTGGTCACCGTCACCGACGACGAGATCGCCGCCGCCATCCTGGCCCTTATGGAGCAGCAGAAGCTGGTCACCGAGGGCGCCGGGGCCATCTCCGTGGCCGCCGCCATGTGGGGCAAGGTCCCCGTGAAGGGCAAGAAGGTGGTGTGCCTCCTGTCCGGCGGCAACGTGGACGTGAGCATCCTCTCCCGCGTCATCGACCGGGGCCTTCTCATGTCGGGCCGCCGCTGCCAGCTCACCATAGAGCTGGTGGACAAGCCGGGCCAGCTGGAAAAGGTCGCCGGCTACATCGCCCGGGAGGGCGGCAATGTGGTCTCCGTCCACTACGAGCACGCCAACGAGGGCTCGGATATCAACGGCTGCTACCTGCGCCTGGAGATGGAGACCAGGAACTTCGCGCATATAAAGGCCATCCGCCAGAGCCTGAAAAGTCAGGGCTTCAAACTGATCGACGAATAAGGAGGAAACGAAAATGAGCAAGACCGTACATACCGATACCGCCCCCGCCGCCATCGGCCCCTATTCCCAGGCCGTGGTCACCGGGAACCTGGTGTTCACCTCCGGGCAGATCCCTATCGACCCCGCCACGGGAAATGTGGAGGTGGACGGCATCGAGGAACAGACCGAGCAGGTGATGCGCAATCTGGGGGAGGTTCTGAAGGCCGCCGGCTCCGGCTTTGACAAGGCCGTCAAGACCACCTGCTTTTTGGCGCACATCGCGGACTTCGCCGCCTTCAACGCCGTCTACGGCAAGTATTTCACCTCCCGGCCCGCCCGCTCCTGCGTGGCGGTTCGCGACCTGCCCAAGGGCGTCCTGGTGGAGGTCGAGGTCATCGCCGAGGTATAAGGGGAAAAGACGTCCCGGATCGCTCCGGAACATCGCCCCCTGCCGCAAAAGGGAAAAGCCCTTTTCCGACAACCAAAAAACGGTCCCGGATTTCTCCGGGACCGTTTTTTCTTTAAAAGGATCAGCCTTTTTCCAGATAGCTTTCCACCAGCTCCTGCAAAAGCTCGTCTCTGTCGATGCGGCAGATAAGGGAGCGGGCGTTGTTGTAATTGGTGATGTAGGTGGGATCCTCGGACAGGATGTAGCCCACGATCTGGTTTATGGGGTTGTAGCCCTTCAGCTTGAGCGAGTCGTACACCGAGGCCAATATCTCCCGCGTACCTATCCTTTTATCCGCGACGCTGAACTTCCTTGTAAATTCAAGATCATCCATGTCCATAGTCCCTCCTTGTCTTTATGATTTGCAATTGGACCTGAATATATCAATTATATCAAAAAATTGGAGAATGTAAAGGTGCAATCTGACTTTTTTAATTACATTTCTGTAACATTTTAAACAGGTTCGCCGTTTTTGAGCCGGTAGGCGATGTATTCCGCCCCGTCGATGTTGATCGATGAGCACAGCTTGAATATCTCAAGCATGGGGAACGGGGAGGCGGGCGTCCAGGGAAAGGCGAGGATCACGCCGTCCTCCGTGTCCCGTACAAGCGCGCCTGAGCAGCGCGACGCGGACTGACGAAGGGCGTCGTCGGTGAAGTATTTCCACGGCTCCGGCTCGCTGCGCCAGACGTCTCCGGCGTCCTCGCGGCCTCGAGCGGCGGATTCCGGCTTTTCCTCCGGTTCAGACGCGGGGGCGTCCAAATCGGGCTGCGCGGCGTTTGCCACGCTCTCCTCCGGGACGCACGCCTCCGATGTATTTTCCTCCGGGGCGCACGCCTCCGATGTATTTTCCTCCGGGGCGGAGGGATCCGCCTCCCGGCTTTCCTCCCGGTTTTCCGGCGAAGTGTCCGCCGTCTCCGGGGCGGAGGATGGCACGACCTCCGGCGCTTTTACGCCGGTCAGGGCGGAGAAGTCCTCGTCCGCGGGGATCAGCAGGGCGGTGAGGCCGTCGCCAATCTCCATGCCGTCCAAATCAAGCTTTGTCATGGTCTTTTGAAGGTACAGCCCGCCCGCCCGCTGGGCCGGTATGCCCAGGGAATGCGGCGCGGCGCCGGATATCAGCACCAGCCGGGAAACGCCGGGGTCTGTGTCCGACTGGAACTCGAACACCGTCCTGGGCCCCTTACGTGTCACAGTAAGCCTCCCGGCGGGCTTCCCGTCCTTTGTGAATACATCGTAAGACATGCGCAGTCCTCCCAAACCGTTTTAGGCACAAAAATGCCCGGACGTAAGAGTATACGTCCGGGACGGGTGGATTATTCTTCTTTGGCGGAGCGGCTTAACCGATGGTGTAGTCGCCGCATATGAGTATTTTGGTGTTGTCCCGGGTGGCCTTGATCCCGTTGCCCTTGATGGTCACCATGTACATGTGGTTGACGGTGAGGGCGGCGCCGGCGTCGGTCACACTCCGGCCTCCCGTCTCGTCTATGAGGCGGGGCGTGTCGGAGCCGGCGGACACGGCGGTACCCAGGCGGAGCATGATCTCGGTGCCCACGCCACAGGTGACGGTCTGTCCGTTTTTGAGCGTCACCACCGTAAAGCCGGAGGGCTGTGAGGAGCCTGTCGCCCCTCCGCCGGCGGCGTCGGCGATTTTCTGAAATTCCCCGGTCATCTCCGACACCTTTTTCTCAAGCGCCTCGTTGAACTTGGCCTCAAGCTGGGGAGCAAGCGTGTCGTTCAAGTAGCTGAGCGTAACCAGCGGGTCGTTCCTGGAGCCGTAATTCGTGACGGCCATGGTGGTCAGCCCGGAGACAAGGGCCACCAGCACAAGAACGGCCGCGCCTATCACGACTTTTTTTCCTTTACTCATCTTATGTACCTCCTCGTCGCTGAACACGCTCCGCCCCCGCGTCCTTCAGACGCCTTCGGCACTGTGTTCGCTCCTTGTTTCCCCGCGCGCGTTTCAATCGTGCGGGGGGCTTCGGGGAGGGGGCGCCTCCCCGAAGCGCTGTTTTCTTCACCCGTGAAGTCCGAAGCTGACGGCGATGGCGTCGTCCACCTTGTTCATCAGCTCGTCGTCCACTCTGCCCATCCGTTCACGGAGCCGCCGCTTGTCGATGGTGCGTATCTGCTCCAGAAGCACCACCGAATCCCGGGTCAGCCCGAAGGATCTGGCCTCCAGCTCTATGTGGGTGGGCAATCTCGCTTTGCCTATCTGTGAGGTTATCGCCGCCGCGATGACCGTCGGACTGTGCTTGTTGCCGGTATCGTTCTGGACAATAAGTACAGGCCTCATTCCGCCTTGTTCAGAGCCCACGACGGGACTGAGATCGGCGTAGTAGATGTCTCCTCTTTTGACTCCGCTTGGCACGCTCTTCACTCTCCGACGAATTTATAGTCGCCCGATTACCGGACGATATAATTCTTTCACAAAGCAGAGTAATTTATACAGCGCGGCACAAATTACCCGGACGGTTTTTGCCGTCCAATACAGTGTATGCCGGAGAGGGGAGAGGGGTTAAGGCGACGGGAGCCGAATCCGCGCCGGAACCCGCTGCGCGCTCCACGCGTGTCCGACTTCCGTCACCTTAACCCGCCTGATCCACGTACACCCTCGGTACGCGCTTTGAAACGGAACACAACAGCTCGTATGAAATCGTTCCGGCCTTTTCGGCCAGAGCCTCGGCGGACTGCTTTTCACCGAAAATTTCAATGAGGCTTTCAAGATTCACGTCGGGCAGGTCGGTGAGATCGATCATGCACATGTCCATACAGATCCGTCCCCTCTGGGGAGCGGGCCCCTTTTCGGTGACGAAGGAGCACCTGTTTGAAAGGGAGCGAAAAAGCCCGTCGGCGTAGCCGATGGGAATGACGCCCATGCGCGTGCGGCGCTTTGTCACAAAGGTTCCTCCGTAGCTCACGGGGAGATCGGCGTCAATGTGCTTTATGGTGGACACATGGGTCATCAGCCTCATGCAGGGGCGAAGGCCCAGCTTTCCGCCGTCCCCGAAGCCGTAAAGAAGAATGCCCGGCCGAACCATGTCCAGGGCCGTCTCAGGATAGTTTACCACAGCTCCCGAATTTGCGCAATGGCGGATCCTGAAAGTTATGCCGGCCTTTTTGACAGCGTCAATAACACGAAGGAACAGTTCAAACTGCCCGCGGGTGAACGCCTGCGCGTCCTCCCCAGGCTCGTCCGAGACGGCAAAGTGGGTGTAGATGCCCTCCGGGTCGAGATTTTTCTGCCGGCACGCGCTGACGATGTTCTCGATCCCCTGCTCAAAATGGCCTCCGGCGGTCAGGAACCCCAGCCGCGACATGCCGGTATCGACCTTAATGTGGATGCGAAGGATCCTGCCCAGGGACGCGGCCTCCCGGGAATACTCGATGGCCTTCGCCTCGCAGGTGACGGTCTGGGTGAGATCCAGGTCGATAAGCTCCCTGACGTATTCACGCGGCGTGTGGCCCAGGATCAGAATGGGCATCCCGATCCCGGCGTCTCTCAGCTCCACCGCCTCGTCAAGACAGGAGACGGCCAGATAGTCCGCCCCGGCGGCCTCCAGCCGCCGCGACACCTCCACCGCCCCGTGGCCGTAGGCGTCCGCCTTCACCACTCCCAGGAATTTGCACCCCTCCGGCAGCGCGGCGCGTATGGCGCGGTAGTTGTGCTCGATGTTGTCAAGGCTGATCTCGGCCCATGTTCGCTTTCGTAGATCCATTTTGATTCACTCGACTTTCATATCGTAAAAATCCGTTGAAATAACGGTGTAGCCGTCAAAGGTAAACTCCGCGTGGAGGGGAAGCCCCGCCTCGTCGAACCAGGTGCGCAGATTCACATCGTCGTCAATGCGGAAAAGCGCCGCGAGACAGCTTTCACCGTTCCACTTCTCCTTCACGGTCTCCGTGACCAGCCCCGCGCCCCAGGCGAATACCATCACCGGCACCGCGTCCACAGGGGACAGGCCGTCCGGCAAAAGCTCCCCGGTGTAGACCTCCGCGCCGGAATAGCTCAAGGTCGCGCCGCCGTCGCCCAGCTTCACCTGCGCCCCGGCGATGCTCTCCGGGCTCGTCACCGTCAGCACCCCGTTGTCGTCGGAGCCCGTGAAGTCAATACCGAAGTCCATCACCCGGTCTCCGTAGTCGGCTGTGAGGTCGGCGGCAAAGGACACCCCGGCGGCGTCAAGAAACGACTGCTGGATCTCCTTTATCCTGTCCTCCTCTCCGGCCTTCGAGCAGGAGCAGAGACAAATAAGCAGAAAAACCGACAAAAACATGGAAATAACACGGACAGGACGCAAGACAGCTCACCTCAAAACAAATTTGAGAAAGTCTGTCATGTCCGTGGGGGTCATGGCGTACTGGCCGTACTTCTCGGCGCACAGGTCGCCGGCCGCCCCGTGGAGGTACACCGCTTTCCACACGGCGCCGGGGATCTTCTGCCCCAGAAAGGCCAGGATCATCCCCGCCAGCACGTCCCCGGAGCCGCCGGTGGCCATGCCGGGATTGCCGGTGGTGTTGATAAAACACTCCCCGTCAGGCTGTGCCGTGACGGTGCGGCGGCCCTTCAGGACCAGGGTCACACCGTGTTTTACGGCAAACTCCCGGGCCGCGCCGGTCCGGTCGAGCCGGGAAAGACCGTCCGAGAGCCTTGCGAATTCCCCCTCGTGGGGCGTGAGGATCACGGGACATGACAGCTTATCCAGTAAATCTATATGCCGGGAAACCGCCGTTATGCCGTCCGCGTCCACGATCACGGGGACAGTTGAATTTTCCAGGATCGCGTATGTGACCTCGAGGGCCCACGGAGAAAGCCCCAGCCCCGGCCCCACCAGCGCCGCGTCGCATTTGGAAAGGCGGGGGAGGAGACAGGAAACGGCGCCGGGGACGGATCCCGGCAGGGGAAAGACCATCGCCTCGTCGTTTTTCACAGCCTCGATCTCATAGATATCCCGAGGCACCCCAAGAAACACCAGTCCCGCGCCGCCTCGCGCCGCCGCCCGGGCGGCGAAAGCGGGCGCGCCCGTATACCCCACGGACCCCGCCACGATCAGCACCCGCCCGAAGCGCCCCTTGTGGGCGTCCTCGGCCCGCTTGGGAAGCGAGACATCAAAGGCGGTGATCTCCCGGGTCTTATCGCTTATTTGGATCATATCCGCCTCCTGAACGTATACTTATGTACAAATTCGACTTGCTGATACAAAAAGGGCTCAAAGTCGCTGAAAACCAGTCATGGGAGCCGATATTTGTGATATAAAGGCCCAATATCTTTATTTTTCCCGCAAAAGCGCTGAAAATGGCGCTTTCAAGTCTGTCCCGCCGCAGCTATCATGACTTCGGCGTTTTCATATCTCCGCCAAACCGCCGCTCAGGCAGTCGAACATCCGCCTTATCGCGCTTTTTGACGGGAAATGCCCCATGTGGGGGTTCACCTTACAGCGGACATTCTCATTCCCGCGGCTTTCGGCGAACGCCGTCAATGACAATCCCAACAGAAAGAGCTGATTTCGAGGAAAATCATTTTTATGTCGTAAATCAGATCGACGGTCATGTTGACAAAGCTCCCGATGGAGAAGCTGTCGCCAACCGGAAATATATCGCAATGCCGCATTAACTACCGGGAACAGGGTGCATAAGCAACGAAAACATACAATTACACACAGTATAGCACAGTTGCCCCAAAATGTCAAAGCCGCGATTGCGCGCCCTCTCCGGGAATTAAAAAAGTTGACGCGGAGGAACGAAGGGAATATAATAAGGGTAATTTTTCCGTAAGGAGGCTTACAAATGAGCGACGCTGTAAAATTTAAGGATATGCCCTATGAGCGGCCGGATCTCGACGAGGTCAAGGCCATGCTCCAGGATCTCACCGCGCGGCTTCAGAACGCCAAAAGCTTCGAGGAGGCGAAGGCCGTTTTTCTGGAGAAGGAGGAGCGGGAGAAGCACGTTTTCACCTATGCCACCCTGGCCTCCGTCCGTCACTCCATCGACACCCGCGATCCCTTCTACGACGGGGAGGAGGCGTTCTGGAACCAGGCCGGCCCCGAGCTTGCCGAGTACGGGCAGGCGTGGACGCTGGCGATGCTCCGCAGCCCCTTCCGCCCGGATTTTGAGCGGGAGTACGGGGAACTCATGTTCCTGAACGCGGAGATCTCCCTGCGCGCCTTCGACCCCAAAAACATCCCCCTGATGCAGAAGGAGAACGAGCTGACCACGGAGTATGCCAAGCTCATCGCCTCGGCGCAGATCGAGTTTGAGGGCAAGACCTACACCCACTCTCAGATGACGCCCTTCAAGTCCGACGCCGACGACAAGCGCCGCCTCGCCGCCTGGAAGGCCCAGGGCAAGTGGTTCAAGGAGCATCAGGCGGATCTTGACCGGATCTACGACGAGCTGGTGAAGCTCCGGGATCAGATGGGCAAAAACCTGGGCTACGATAACTACATCCCCCTGGGCTACGACCGCATGGGCCGCAACTGCTACGGCAAGGCGGAGGTGGAACGTTTCCGCGCGGCCGTCCAAAAGTACCTGGTTCCCGTGGCGGACGCCATCTACCGCCGTCAGGCCCTGCGTATCGGCAAGAGCTATCCTCTGAGCTTTGCGGACGCGGAGCTGGCCTTCCGTTCCGGCAATCCCCGGCCCCAGGGGACGGCGAAGGACATCCTGGCAGCCGGAAAGAAGTTCTATAACGAGCTCTCCCCGGAGACGGGCGAGTTTTTCAACATGATGCTGGATCGCGGCCTCATGGACGTGCTCTCCACCGAGGGCAAGGCCGGCGGCGGCTACTGCACGGATCTTGGCGAGTACAAGGTCCCCTTCATCTTCGCCAATTTCAACGGCACCCAGGGCGACGTGGAGGTGGTCACCCACGAGGCCGGCCACGCCTTCGCCATGTACATGAACCGTGACCGCGTACCCCAAAGCTCCATCTGGCCCTCCATGGAGTCCTGCGAGGTCCACTCCATGTCCATGGAGTTCATGGCCTGGCCCTGGGCGGAGGAGTTCTTCGGATCCGACGCCCGGAAGTTCCGCTATTCCCACCTGGCCGGGGCCGTCACCTTCATCCCCTACGGCACCATGGTGGATCACTTCCAGCACAAGGTCTACGAGCACCCGGAGATGACTCCCGCCCAACGCCACGCCGTCTGGAAGCGGCTTTTGGGCATCTATCAGCCCTGGCTGCGCTTAGACGGCGACATCCCCTTCTACGCTGACGGCGAGGGCTGGCAGCGGCAGAGCCACATCTATGAAAGCCCCTTCTATTACATCGACTACTGCCTGGCCCAGACGGTGTCCCTGGAGTTCTGGGCGCTGTTGCAGGAGGATCGAAAGACCGCCTGGGAGCGCTACATGGCCTACACCCGTCAGGGCGGCAGCCGGGTCTTTACGGAGCTTCTCCAAAACGCCGGCTTAGAGAGCCCCTTCGACGAGGCGACCCTCCGGGGAGTCTGCGAAAAGGCCGCCCGGTGGCTGGAGGAGTACGACCTTACGGGGATCCAATGACGCATAGCCTGTCAAAAAAAGGCCGGTCACGGCCTTTTTTTGACAGAGGGGAACGCGCGGAGGAGGGCCGCGCCCTTTATCCGCAGGGCCCTCCTTTAACGTTCCTCCGGATCAATCTGTGAAGGATTGCGGGGAAGAACATCCCGCCCTAGAGGAGCGTGGCGCCGCCCGGACAGGAGCGGCGGCGGGAGGCGTATACCGGCTAAAAAGTTTCCCGTTTTTTATTTTGTAATAAATAAGAGAAAAATAGGCGACCCCCGCCGGTCACCGGCGGGGGTCAAACAATATATATTATTTGGATACGTTATTTGGCCTTTTCGCCCTTTTTCTGGAGATAGAGCCTGTCCGCGATCATGGCTATAAATTCGGAATTGGTGGGCTTGCCCTTGATGCCGGAGACGGTGTAGCCGAAAAACCGCTGCAGCGTCTCCACGTTGCCCCGGTCCCAGGCCACCTCGATGGCGTGGCGGATGGCGCGCTCCACACGGGAGGGCGTGGTGCCAAATTTTTCCGCGACCTCGGGATAGAGAACCTTTGTAACGGCGTTGATGATATCCATGTCCTCCACGGTGCGGATGATGGC
Source organism: uncultured Oscillospiraceae bacterium (assembly GCA_947589225.1). Lineage (GTDB taxonomy): Bacteria > Bacillota > Clostridia > Oscillospirales > Oscillospiraceae > RUG626. The sequence goes on from CANQBC010000003.1 coordinate 93,207, forward strand.
CTCACGCAGGTACTGGTAGCCCTTTATGTGGGCGGGGATGCCGATCTCGTGGATGATCTCGGTGACCACGGTCTCAAGCTCCGGGTCGCGGGATACGGAAAGCTCCCTGCGGACAGAGCCCGCGCGTCCGCGGCAGAGCATACGGATCCGGGCCTCGAGGCACGCGATGTCGCAGGGCTTCTGCATGAAGTACGCCGCGCCCGCCATTGAAGCGGAGTTGAGCATACGGTCATTTGTAAAGCTGGAGAGCATAACGGCCACCGGGCGGCGCTCCTCCGGGAGCTCGGAGAGCCTTTCGATCAGCCCGAGCCCGTCAAGCCCGGTTAGCGCCACGTCGGTGAGAAGGAGCCTGGGATGGCGGGCGGCAATCAGCTCCATCGCCTCAAGTCCGCTGCCCGTGCCGCCGACCACCTCCATGTCCGCCTCCTTTGACAACGCCTCCGATAAAAGGGACCGGAAATCCTCGCTCTGGTCGGCTATGAGAATTGTGATCTTTTCGTCCATTGATAAATCCTCCACGTTCTTATTGGTTTCTCTTTTTATAGGAATAATTTACCATATCAGGACAAACTTTGCAAGAGCAAATTTACAATTTTTAGAAAAACTTCCGCCGTTTTTCTAACTTTTTAGTGTATTTAATACATAAAACCCCACTAAATATTGTGTTAACATAAAAAGCTTCCGAATGCGACAAATTTCGCATCGGAAGCTTTTTGCCCGTCAGCGTGATGAGAGCATATTTTCAAGGAACACGCCGTAGCCCTTTTCGGGGTTATTGATGAGAACGTGAGTGACGGCGCCGATGAGCTTGCCGTTTTGAAGGATGGGGCTGCCCGACATGCCCTGGACGATGCCGCCGGTGAGGGCGAGAAGGTCGGGGTCGGTTACCTTCAGCATCATGTCCCGCCCGTCGTCGTTGCCCCGGTAGACGCGGGTTATCTCCACGTCATAGGCGCGGCGCGTGCCGGAGGCGTCGGATATGATCTGTGCCTTTCCGGGCTCTACCTCGTTGGAGGCGGCGGTGGGGACGGCGTCGTAGCCGCAAAGCTCACCGTTTGCCCTGCCAAAGATGCCGACGGCGCAGTTTTCGTCAATGGAGCCGAGGACGCTTGAAAAGTCAAAGCACCCGCCAAGCTGGCCGGGAGAACCGGCGCGGCTTTTGGTGACTCCGGTCACGTCGGCGTCCAGGATCTTACCTTCGCCCACCGGCACGATGGCGCCGGTGGCGGAGTCGGCGATGGAGTGGCCCAGGGCGCCGTACTCGCCGCTGCCGGGGTCGTAATAGGTGACGGTGCCGATACCGGTGAGGGAATCGCGCACCCAGACGCCAAGATACGCTCCGTCGCCGTCCCGGTAGGGAGAAAGCGTCGCGCGGCGCGTCTCGTTTCCGCGGGTGTAGGTGATGGTCACCGTCCCGCCGGACTTATCCAGGAGCTCGCTCATGCCGGCGGCGGAGTCGAACTCCACGCCGTCTATGGCGGTTATCACGTCACCCGGCATAAGCCCCGCGTCCTTTGCCGGAGAGACCTTTCCGGAGCCCGTCTCAAACTCGGACAGCTCCGAGACCATCACGCCCCGGGTTCTGACGGAGATCCCCACGGCCTCGCCCACGGGCACAAGGGGCGTGCCCGGCTCCGCCGCCCAGGCGGCGGAGGAAAGCAAAAGGGCGGCGATGACCGAGGCCGCAAGCCCCGCCGCCCGCTTTTTGAATTTCAAGATTTCCATTTTCTTACCCTGCTCCCCATGTTTTTAAGGCCCTTCACGGCCCTCCTATAATATGTCCCGGGGATTTGGGAGCGCGCGTAGAAATATATTTCGCTTTTGGGCTGGCGTATATTCACTTGCGGCTTATTGCGCGGCTTTTCGGATTTGACCGGGGATATTTTTGCGTCAGCTTCTCAAAAAAAGACCTTTCCGGACTTTTCCATTTTTAAATCGCATATGATAGTGAGACAATGAAGAACGCGGAGGGCTTTATGGCTGATTATAAAATTGTAAGGCAGGGCTCGCGGGGGCCGTTCGTGGAGCTTTTGCAGCTGGCGCTGTCAAGGGCGGGCTACTATACGGGGAGCATCGACGGCGTGTTCGGCCCGCGCACCCACGCCGCGCTCAGGGCGTACCAGAACGCCTTCGGGCTTGCCCCGGACGGCGTGGCGGGGCCGCTGACCTGGGCCTCGCTGGAGAGCTGGCTCACGGGATTTTTTACCCGTACCGTCCGCCCGGGCGACACGTTATATTCTCTCTCCCGGATCTACGGCGCCACAGTCCTGGCGCTGGAGACGGCCAATCCCGGTATCGATCCCCTGCGGCTTCGCGTGGGTACGAGGCTGGTGATCCCCCGCGCCTTCGACGTGGTCTCCGGGGATATCGCCTTCACGCCTACGTATCTGGAGCTTTGCGTCCGGGGCCTCGCCGCGCGCTATCCCTTCATCAGGGCATCCTCCGCGGGCACGAGCGTCATGGGACGGCGGCTCCACCTTCTGACAATGGGAAGCGGGACAAACGAGGTATTTTATAACGCCTCCCACCACGCCAACGAGTGGATCACAAGTCCGCTTGTAATGAAATTTTTGGAAAAATACGCCAAGAGCTACGCCTTGGGCTCCACGGTGTTCGGACAGAGCGCCCAGAGCCTTTTTGAGGTGACCACCCTATATATGATGCCCATGGTCAACCCCGACGGCGTGGCGCTGGTGACCGGGGAGCTGGAGGACGGGCCGTATTTTGAGCGCGCCCGGGAGATCGCGGCGGACTATCCCTCCATCGCCTTTCCAAACGGCTGGAAGGCCAACATAAACGGCGTGGATCCAAACCTTCAGTACCCCGCCGGGTGGAACGAGGCGCGGGAGATCAAGTTCGCCCAAGGCTATGTTACCCCGGCGCCGCGGGATTATGTGGGCGCGGCGCCCCTGGAGATCCCGGAGAGCCGTGCCGCCTACAACCTCACCCGCCGGAACGACTTCTCGCTCACCCTCTCTTATCACACCCAGGGAAGAGTCATATATTGGAAATATTTAGACTATCTCCCGCCCAAATCCTATGAGATCGCCCGGCGGTTCGCGGCGGTCAGCGGGTATACAGTGGAGCTGACACCCACGGCGAGCGGCTACGCAGGCTACAAGGATTGGTTCATCCAGGACTATAACCGGCCCGGTTACACCATTGAGGCGGGCATCGGCATCGCTCCGCTGCCCCTCTCGCAGCTTCCGGACATTTACGCCGAAAACGAGGGCATCCTGACTCTCGGCCTGACGGCGACGCTATAAAAAAACCCCTCGCCATACGGAGAGGGCAGGTTATTTTCTCTCTTCAAATCCAATATTTTTCCGGCGGCATGTACATGCCGCCGGAAGAATATTGGATTTTGAGTTACTGACAATTATTCTTTGCCTGAGCTTTCTTTGTTGGCGCTATCGATGGCGTATACGATACAGGCGATCCCCGCAATAAGAGCCAGGAGGATCATTCCTCCAACTATGCTGCCCAAATACGCGCCAAGGAAAAGTCCGGCAATTGCGGCGATCACCATGATAACAAAGGAGGCGACCGCTTTTTTCATAAGAAATCCTCCTTATTTCGTCCCGAAGATGCGGTCGCCCGCGTCGCCAAGGCCGGGGACGATGTAGGCGTGGTCGTTGAGCTTCTCGTCCACGGCGGCCACGTAGATATCCACGTCCGGGTGGTCGCGGCGGATGACGGCCACGCCCTCCGGGGCGGCGATGATGTCCACCAGGGTGATGTCCCTGCAGCCGTACTCCTTGATAAAGTTGATGGCGGCGGAGGCGGAGCCGCCGGTGGCCAGCATGGGATCCACGATGATGACGGAGCTTTCGGCGATGTCGTCAGGCATCTTGCAGTAGTACTTGATAGGCTCGTGGGTGTCCGGGTCGCGGAAGAGGCCGATGTGGCCCACGCGGGCGGAGGGCAGGAGCTTGAGCATGGGATCCACCATGCCAAGTCCCGCGCGCAGGATGGGGACGATGGTGATCTTCTGATCGCCCAGAGTGCGCACGTGGGCGGTGCCAACGGGGGTCTCCACGGTGGTCTCCACGGTGGGGAGGCCGCGTGTGGCCTCGTAGCACATGAGGGTGGAGATCTCCGCTACGATCTCACGAAATTCCTTGACGCCGGTGTCCTTGTCCCGAAGGATGGACAGCTTGTGATGGATGAGGGGGTGGTCGAGTACATGAAGCTCTGCCATGATGGGTTCCTCCGTTTGTGTAGTGATGATTTTTAATATTTTATTGATTTTTCAGCTTTTCCAACCGCTCGCGTTCCGCCTGGGAGAGGCGGAGATAGTTGGGCGTCAGGTCATCGGCCGGCTCCGGGGCCTTGTCCCTCGCCGCCATGGCGACGCCCCAGGCGGTCTGCAAAAGCAGGGGCTCCGGGGCAAGGCGGGCGGGCAGACCCTCCGCCAAAAATCTATTATAGCACAGTTTCGCGCCGTCTCCAACAAAAAAATACGTAAAATTCTCTTTTTTTGCCTCCGCGGCCAGCTCGTCTAAGGAGATGGCCCGATCCTCGGTGAGGCGGACGGGGGTTTCCCCCTCAAACCGGAAGAGCGCGTTGTAGATCTGGCCCCTCCGCGCGTCCATAGCGGGGCAAATGAGGACATCCGCGCGCCCCGCGCCGTGAAAGGCCATGGCCTCCAGGGTCGAGACGCCGATGCAGGGCTTGTCCGCGCCCCAGCACAGGCCCTTTGCCGCCGCGACGCCGATGCGCACGCCGGTGAAGGAGCCGGGCCCCTTGGCCACCGCCACCGCATCCACGTCCGAGACGGTCAAGTCGAGGTTTGAGAGCATGTCCTGCGCCATCTTGAGGAGCGTCCGCGAGTGGGTGAGGCCGCTTGCCTGAAAGGACTGGGAGACAAGCGCGCCGTCCTCCGTGAGGGCGACGCTGGCGGCCCTGGCGGAGGATTCAATAGCCAGTATTCTCAAAAACGACCGCCTCCCGTAATAAAAATCTTGCGGGTATTCTCCCCGTTTTTTTCAATGCGGACGGTGACGGCGTCATATGGTATGGCGTCCTCCACGTTCTCCGTCCACTCCACGCAGCACACGCCGCCGCGCTCCAGATAGTCCTCCCAGCCGATCTCAAAAAGCTCGTCGGAGGAGGCCAGACGGTACATATCAAAGTGAAAAAGGGATACTTTTCCGGGGTACTCGTTGACAATGGTAAAGGTGGGGGAGGAGACCCGCGCCTCGATGCCCAGCCCCCGGGCGACGCCCCGGATGAAGGCCGTCTTGCCCGCGCCCAAGTCTCCATAGAAGGCAAGCACGTCGCCGGGTCTCAACGCCTTCGCCAGCTCCGCCCCGGCGACCACCGTCTCCTCTTCGCCGGTCGTTTCAATAACCATTTCCGCACCTCAAAAATCGCATTGAAGGTAAAGTAGTAATGTAATATCCGCCAAGTTTTTCGGTTCCCGGCGAAGCCGGGGAGAAAAACGGCTGAGAATCAAATATAATAACCGCTTTGCGGATATTATACCATACCCGCGAAGCGGGGATGGTATAATCGCCAAGTTTTTCGGTTCCCGGCGAAGCCGGGGAGAAAAACGGCTGAGAATCAAATATAATAACCGCTTTGCGGTTATTATACCAAAAACACAGAAAGGTTACAAGTACGGCTTTCAAAAAAGTTCCGGGAAAAAAGCCAGGAGACATTAAGCGATTATTAAGTATTTATACTTAGCATATACATAACAATACGGCTGACGTGTGGTAAGCGCTATTAAATTGCTTCGGAATAAACTTTTTCGCATAAAGGCTGTCCCACCGCATAGAATTGACCATCACGAAGGAGGCGGTCTCATGACGGACATGGACATGCAGGTGGCCAGGTACGACACGGCGGTCCTGCTGCTGCCGAACGTCCTCCGGGAGAGGGCGAGGGAGCTTACGTACCGGGACAGGGCGGTCGCGGAGGAGCTGAGGCTCCGGATGGGCCGGCCGCTGAGCGTACTCCTGCCCCGGGGGGAGATGGAGCTGGGGCGTGAGAACGTCACGCGGCGGGAGCTGGAGCTTCTGGTGGAGCTTGCCACCGGCGCGTCGGTACACGCAAGCCAGCGGGAGATTCAAAACGGCTACATATCCTGCCGGGGCGGCTGCCGGGTGGGCCTTTGCGGGAGCGTGTATCTTTCGGAGGGCCGGATGGCGGGGTACAGTGTCTATTCCTCCGCCGCCATAAGGATAGCCCGGGAGAAGAGGGGGGTGGCCGACGGGCTGCTGCCGGAACTGTGGCGGGAGGGTCGTTTTCACTCTACGCTGATCATTGCTCCGCCCGGAGGGGGGAAGACCACGCTTTTGCGTGAGATCGTGAGAAAGCTCGCCACGTCCGATCCCTCCCGGCCCGGCCTTCGCGTGGCGCTGTGCGACGAGCGGGGGGAGATCGCGGCGCTGTGGGAGGGGCGGCCCCAGCTGGACGTGGGGGAACGGACGGATATTCTGGACGCCTGCCCGAAGCCGAAGGCCGTGCTGACGGTGCTGCGCTCCATGAATCCCCAGGTCATCGCCCTGGACGAGATAACAGACCCGGAGGACGTGGCGGCGGTGGAGCGGGCGCGCAACTGCGGCGTGGCGCTGCTGGCCACCGTCCACGCCGCCGATGTGGAGGATCTGACGGCCCGACCGCTTTACCGGGACATGCTGTGCGGAAATGTATTTGAGAACATCGTGACCATCCGCTTGAAAAACGGGCGGAGGGAGTATCAGGTGCGGGATGGGAGGAATGGCGCGTGAGGCTTTTGGGAGCGGGGCTTGTCATTCTCGCCACCGGATCCATGGGCCTTCTTGGCGTATCGGCTCTCCGGGGCAGGGTAAAGGTTTTGGAGGCGCTCATCGTCTCCCTTCAGCTTATGGAGAGCGAGATATGCACCCGTATGGCCACCATGCGGGAGGTTTTGGACATGCTCTCCCGGGAGGCGCCGGCCTCCGTCCGGGGACTGTACAGGCGGGCCTCCGGGGGACTGGCGGCGCTGGGACGATGTTCCTTTTACACCATCTGGCGCATGGCGGTGGAGAAAAGCCGGGAGCTGAGACTGAGACCGGGGGAGATCGAGACGTTGACAAGCCTGGGGCTGTCCCTGGGGCGCTACGACGTGAACGAGCAGGCGGAAGCCATCGGCCGGACGAGGAAAAGGCTGGAGGCCGCCCTGCGTCAGGCGGAGACGGAGCGTGACCGGGACTGGAAGCTCCACGCCTTCTTTGGCCTGGCGTCGGGGATCTTCGCGGTGATCATTCTGCTGTGAGGGACGGCCCTGTAAATTTTAATCGACCCGCCGCGTGAGCGGTGAAACTACATATAACTTGCCTCCGGCCCAACGAAAGCGGGCCGTGGCAAGAGAGGAGGAGCGATGCCGGCACATCAGCCCGACCGGAGGGAGGGCGAGGTAGAGCGGCATCGGCGACGACGGAATGAATGTCGATCTTATATTCAAAATAGCCGCCGTGGGTATCCTTGTGGCGGTGCTGAATCTGCTGCTGGGCAGATCCGGGCGGGACGAGCAGGCCCTGATGACCACCATCGCGGGGCTGGTGGTGGTGCTGGTGGTGCTTTTGCGGGAGATCTCAACGCTTTTTGACCTGATAAAGTCCCTCTTCGGCCTTGTGGGGTTGCCGATCGAGCTATGGAACTTCTTATAAAAACAGCCGCCGTGTGCGTGCCGGCGGCGCTGATCGCGGGGGCGCTCAAGAAGGACAGCCCCGTTATGGCCATGCTGATCGCCCTGGCCGCCGTATGTGTGATCGTGTTTTCGTCGCTGGGCGCGATCCGAGAGGCGGCGGACTTTGTGCGGGACGTGGCGGAGGAGGCCAACATCTCAAACGCCGTGCTGGCGGTACTTTTAAAGACCGTGGGCATCGCGCTCATAGCGCGGATAGCGTCGGATCTCTGCAAGGACGCCGGCCTTGGCGCGGCGGCGTCGGCATCCGAGCTTGCGGGTACGGCGGCGGCGCTCTACACGGCCCTGCCCGTGATGCGCGGGGTCTTTCATATGATAAAGGAGCTTATATGGACAAGCTGAGGGGGCTTCGAATTCTTGCCGGGGTGTTCGCCATCCTGATTCTGGCCGTCGCCGTGTCTCCCGCGGCTGTGGCGGCGGAGGAGGAGATAACCGGCGTTGATGGGCTCCGCTCGTCCCTGCCCAGGGAGGCCCGGGAGGTGCTGGACGGCGGCGCCGGATCGGATGTGGCCGGAACGTTGGAAAAAACCGTAACGGAAGCGGTGAGAAAAGCTTTTCAAAGCTCCTTTCGGGCGGCCCTGGCCACCGCCGTGGCGGTACTGGCCGCGGCCATGATCTGTTCCGTCGCCGGAGGACTTGCCGGGGAGCGGGAGCGTGGAGTGGACTATGTTAATCTGATCGGGGTTTTTGTGGTGGCTGCCTGCGCCGCGGGAAGCCTCACCACGCTGATAGGTGAGGCGCGGGCGCTGGTGGAGGATCTGACGGAGCTGGGTACTATGATACTGCCGGTGCTGGCGTCATGTTCCGCCGTTTCGGGGGCGGCCGCGACGGGAGCGGCCAAGTACGCGGCCTCGGCGCTGTTTATGGGGGTACTGGGGACGCTGGCAAAGAAGCTCATTGTGCCGCTTATCTATATGTATCTCGCGGCGTCCCTGGGACAAGCGGCGTTTGGCGGTTCCGGGGGCGTGGCTGGACTCATACAAAAGCTCATAAAGCACGCGCTGACCGTGGCGGTGCTGGGGTTCACCATTTACATTTCCACCGTGAGCCTTATAGCGTCCTCGGCGGACGCCGTGACGGTGAAGCTCACAAAGACGGCTATTTCAACGCTTCTGCCCGTGGTAGGCGGCATGGTGGCCGACGCCTCCGACGCGCTGGCCTCCGGCGTGGGGATACTGAAGGGCGCGGTCGGGGCGGCGGGGGTGGTGGCGGTCATTTCCATCTGCGCCGCGCCTGTTCTGAAGCTGATCCTCAACTCCGCTCTTTTCTCGGCTGCCTCCATGCTGGCGGAGACGGTGGCGCCAAAACCGCTGACGTCGTTCATCGGCGCGGTGTCCACCGCCTGTTCGCTGATGCTGGCTCTGGCCGGGACGGAGGCGGCGATACTGGCCATATCCATTATCTCCGCGGCAAAGGCCGTAGGCGGATAGGCGTTTACAAAGGGGACGGGCGTATGCTGGACACACTGAGGGGCTGGATCATGACCATTACCGCCACGGCGCTCATTTGCGCGGTGGCGAACACGCTGACGCCGAAAAACGGGAAGAAGGCCACGGGCGTGGTGTGCGCCTTTGCCATGATGGCGGCCATGCTGGGCATATTCGGGGACGTGGACGCCGGGGGAATCGGCGCGTACGTCGACCGGTATCGGGCGGAGGCGGACGAAACCGTGGAGGCGGCCCGGGAGCGGGCTAAAAGCGAGACAAGATTTATCATAGAAAAACGCTGTGAGACATATATATTGGACAAAGCCGCCGCGCTGGGCGTGACGCTTGACGGCGTGTCGGTCACGGCAAAATGGAGCGGCGAGGGGTTCTGGTACCCGGACGGGTGCGAGCTGAGGGGGGATAAGAGCAGTGAGTTGTCCGCGTTGATAGAAGCCGAGCTGGGGATAAGCTTGGATAAACAGGTTTGGAGCACACAGGATGGAAGGTAAAAAAGCGCTTGGCGCGATAACCGAAAAGCTCAAGGGGGCAAAATATCCGCTCATCGTGCTGTTGGCGGGGCTTGTGCTGCTGCTCCTCCCCACGGGGAAGAGCGGAGACGGGGCGTCGCCGCCGGACAGCGGAGAAGCCGCTCAGACCGTCGCGGCGCAGACCGGGACGGATCTGGAGGCGGAGCTTGAGGAGATGCTGTCGCTCGTGGACGGGGCGGGTGAAGTCCGGATCCTGCTCGCACCCTCCTCCGATGGGGAGAGGGTACTGGCGCGGGACTACGCGTCCTCCGGGGAGACGGGCGACAGTGAGACGAGAAGCGAGAGCACCGAGACCGCCGTGATCGTCCAGCGCTCCGGCGGGGGAAGCGAGACGGTGGAGGTGTCCTACGTCTACCCCCGCTGGCGCGGCGCCGTGGTGGCCGCCCAGGGGGCGGACGACCCGCGGGTGAAGCTGGAGCTTCTGGAGGCGGTGAAGGCCGCCACGGGGCTTAGCGGGGACGCCATCAAAATTGTCAAGATGAAATGATTTTTCAGGAGGTCAAAATGAAGGCTGTTAAACGAAACGCGGTGATCCTGACGGTGATGCTGTTTATCTGCGCCGCCGTCTATCTCAACTGGTCGTACAACAAGAGGGTGGAGGAGGCGTCCGGGCTTGGGGACGGGGATGTTTCCGCCATGGAAAAGGACGGGACGGACAAGGACGGGACGGATAAGGCGGAGGGAGACGGTAAAACCGATGGAGCCGGCCAGACCGGGGACAAGGTTTCGGATGCCCAGACTCTGGGAAACGTCACGGACGAGGGAGACGCGGGGCTTTATTACAGCGTCACCGGCTCCGGAGAGACCGGCGGCGGCTCCGTCCCGGCGGGGGACGGGGAGAGCGGGACCACGGGAAAGTACGACGAGTACTTCGCCCAGGTACGGCTTGAGCGAAACCAGGCCCGTGACGAGGCGTCGTCTACGCTGACGGCGGTGGCCCAGGCGGAGGGCGCGTCTCCTGAGACGGTGGATGGGGCGCTTCAGGCCATGACCAGGATGGCCCAGTACGCCGTCAAGGAGGCGGAGCTTGAAAACCTGATAAGGGCCAAGGGCTTTATCGACTGTGTCGTGTATCTCACCGACGACTCCGCGTCCGTCACCGTGGCCTGCGAGGGCGGCCTCGACGAGGCGGGCGCCGCGAAAATAACCGACGTCATTGTCAGCAACACGGACATCAAGGCCGATAAGCTGACGGTAACGGAAATAAAATAGGCGCCATCGGGCGGAAAAACGGGAGCGGAGCGCGCCAAGGCCGTATTTTTTAAGAGGATCCCGGACATTTTTGAGAAGTTTGGGCTTTATTTTTCAGCTTGGGTGTGGTAGAATAAGAAAAAGGATTATGCGGGGCCGGATTCCCCACCGCCTCCCGCGCGGAGGGGAGAGGCCGCATATTTACATAAGGAGGATAATATGGGAGAGAACAGGGACTACGTCACGCATCCCGACGAAAAGGGAAGCATCAATATATCCGAGGAGGTCATCTCCGTCATTGCCGCGTCCGCGGCGCTGGAGACGGAGGGTGTGGCTGCTCTGTCGGCCGGACGGGATCTCAGCGAGCTTTTGGGCAAAAAGAACCTGTCCAAGGGCGTGCGCATCACCGTGGAGGACGAGACGGTGAAGGTGGACATGTGGATGACCGTAAGGCTCGGCGTGTCCGTAAGCGGCGTGGGCAAGAAGGTGCAGGAGGCCGTGGCCGCCGGCATCGAGTCCATGACGGGCTTCAAAGTGACGGAGGTAAACGTCCATGTCATCGGGGTGAGCCTCGATTCCAGAAAGGGCTGAACGCCTTTTACGGGCCGAAGGAGGCCCGCCGGGGGTACGCCCTTTTCCGGCGCGCGCCCCGGGAGAGATCGAAATAACTCCGCCGCCGAAGCGGCGAAATTCTGCGAGGCTAATGAACAAATGAACAGATCGGAAGCAAGAGAGATCGCCGTGCGGCTGTGTTTTGAGATATCAAGCCGCGAGTGCGACGCCAAAGAGGTGCTCGGCCAGTTTTTTGACGGGGAGTATTACGCGTCCCTCTCCACGGAGGATAAGCTCTACGAGGCGATGCCCCAGCCCAATCACCGGGAGTACATCGAGGAGCTGGTGCTTGGCATCGGGGAGCACGCGGCGGAGCTTGACGGGTATGTGGCCAAGTACGCCAGAGGGTGGAAATTCGGCCGCATCTCCCGGACGGCGCTGGCCGTCCTCAAGACGGCCATGTACGAGATCATGTATATGCCCGACATCCCCAACGGCACGGCCATCAACGAGGCGGTGGAGATCGCCAAGAAATACGACGAGCCGGAGACGGTGTCCTTCATCAACGGCGTTCTGGGCTCCTTTGTGAGGGAAGAGCTGCCGGAATGAACTGGCGACAAAAGGTATTTTTTCCGACGTACATGCCGCCGGAAAAAACGGAACGATTTTTGAGAGTCTGAAATGAGTAGTATCGCCGTTGCCTTTGACACATCCAATTACACCACCTCCTGCGCTTTCTTTGACGGGGAGGGGGGAGCCAATTCGGGACGTCTGCTGGATGTCCGGCCCGGAGAGCTGGGCCTGCGCCAGTCGGACGCCCTCTTTTCCCATGTCCGGAGGCTTCCGGAGATCGTGGACGCCCTCCCGTTCGACGGACAGATCGCCGCCGTGGGCGCGTCGGAGACCCCCCGGGAGACGGAGGGGTCGTATATGCCCTGCTTCCTGGCCGGCGTGGCCCAGGCCAGAGCGCTTTCGCGTTTTTTGAAGGTCCCGTATTTCGGCTTCTCCCACCAGCAGGGACACATCGCCGCGGCGGCCTGGTCGGCGGGGCACATGGAGCTTCTGGAGACGCCCCACCTGGCGTGGCACCTGTCCGGGGGCACCACGGAGCTGCTGCTTGTCCGGCCGGAGGGGGTGGCGGTGCGGTGTGAGATCGTGGGCGGCACGCGGGATGTGTCCGCGGGGCAGCTCATCGACCGCACGGGCCAGCTTCTGGGCCTCCCGTTCCCCGCCGGGCGGGCGCTGGACAAGCTCTCCGAGGAGGCGGCGGAGAGAAAGTCGTACCTCCCCAAAAAGGACGGCTGCCACTTCTCCCTCTCAGGTGTGGAGCACAAGATGAAAAAGATGCGGGAGGCGGGCGAGCCGGACGCGGAGATCGCGTATTTCTCCCTCTGCTCGGTCATACGCGCCGTCCACCAGGCCACGGAGGAGGCGAAGCGCCGGTTCGGGGATCTGCCGGTGCTCTATTCCGGCGGCGTGGCGTCCAACTCCCTCCTGCGGGAGATGACGCCGGACGGGATCTTCGCCGAGCCCCGCTACTCCACGGACAACGCCATGGGGACGGCCATCCTCACCTGGAGGGCGGTGAACGCCCTTGGATAACCGAAACGTCATGACGGTGACGGAGCTCAACGAGTACCTGAAAAACGTCTTTGACTCCATGCCGCGCCTTGAGAATATCACCATCCGCGGGGAGCTTTCCAACTACAAGGTCTACCCGTCCGGACACCACTATTTTACCATGAAGGACGCGGGCGGGGCGCTTCGGTGCGTCATGTTCCGTTCCGCCGCCGCGCGTATTCGATTCAGGCCCGCCGACGGCATGAAGGCCATCGCCTTTGGGCGCGTGTCGGTGTACCCCAGGGACGGGGTGTATCAGCTCTATGTCAACTCCCTCACCCCCGACGGGGTGGGGGAGCTGCAGCTGGCCTTTGAGCAGCTTCGGGAAAGGCTTTACAAGGAGGGCCTTTTTGACGAGGCCCACAAAAAGCCCCTGCCGCCGTACCCCATGCGGGTGGGCGTGGTCACCAGCTCCGCCGGGGCGGCGGTACACGACATCATCCGGGTGCTCAGAAAACGCTGGCCGGCGGCGAAGGTCGTTCTCCTCCCCGTGCGGGTACAGGGGGAGGAGGCCGCGGCGGAGATCGCGGCGGCCGTGAGATACGCGGGAAAATACAACGTGGCAGACGTACTCATCGTGGGCCGGGGCGGCGGGAGCATGGAGGATCTGTGGTGCTTTAACGACGAGCGTGTGGCCAGGGCCATCTATGACTGCCCCATCCCGGTGGTCTCCGGCGTGGGGCATGAGCCCGACTTTACCATCGCCGATTTTGTGGCCGATGTGCGCGCGGCCACGCCGTCCAACGCCGCCGAGATCGTCTCCCCTGACATCCGGGAGCTTTCGGAGGCGGTGAGGGATTTCTCCGCCCGCGCGGCCGGCGCTGTAAAAAAGCGCGTGGAAAGGGAGCGGGAGAGGCTCTCGGGTTACGCCTCCCGCCGCGTAATGCAGGATCCAAAAAACTATGTGGATCTCTGCCGCCAGACGCTGGACGTCAAAAGCGAGAGGCTTGTGTCCCTGATGTCCGCCGCCCTGGCCGAGGCGCGCCGGCGCTATACCGACCGGGCCGCGAGGCTGGACGCCATGAGTCCGCTGAAAGTCCTGGGGCGGGGCTACGCCATTGCGGTGAGGGCGGACGGAAAGGTCATCAAAAGCGGGAAGGATGTCAAAAGCGGGGACGGGGTCAAAATAAGGCTCCGGAAGGACGAGATAGACTGCGTCGTCAAGTGACAGCGGCGGGGACGTCCGGCGGATCTCCCGGCCGCCATGATGTAAAAGGAGGCAATTATGGCCACAAAAAAACTTACCTTTGAGCAGTCCATTACGCGCCTTGACGAGATCGTCAAGGCTCTGGAGCGCGGCGACAGGCCCCTTGAGGACGCTCTTACCCTTTTTGAGGAGGGCACGGGGCTGATAAGATCCTGCGGCAAGGTGCTGGACGAGGCGGAGCAGAAGGTGGTCAAGCTGCAGCGGGGGGCCGACGGCGCGCCGGAGGAGACCCCCTTCACGGAGGAAGAATGATGGAGCTTGAGCCTGAGCTTGCCGCCCTGAGAAGGCTTATCGACGGGGAGCTGGAAAAATGCTTCACGGGGGAGCGGCCCTGGGGGAGGCTCTCCCAGGCCATGCGCTACTCCCTCCTTGCCGGGGGGAAGCGGATAAGGCCCATCCTGACGCTGAAATTCTGTGAGGCCCTCGGGGGCGGCGTGAGGGAGGCGATGCCGCTGGCGCTGGCCTGCGAGATGATCCACACCTACTCCCTCATACACGACGACCTGCCGGGGATGGACGACGACGATCTCCGCAGGGGCAAGCCCACGAACCACAGGGCATTCGGCGAGGGCAGGGCCATTATCGCCGGGGACGCCCTCCAGGCGGCGGCCTTTGAGACGGCGCTGTCGGCCCCCCTCCCGCCGGAGAGAGTGGTCAGGGCGGCGGCGTATCTCGCCTCCTGCGCGGGCCTTGACGGGATGTGCGGCGGGCAGGAGCTGGACACGGCGGAGGACTCTGACAGGTCTGAGGCGGGCCTGACGCTCATCAACGACCTTAAGACCGGGGCCATGCTTCGGGCCTCCTGCGCCCTGGGCGTCATCGCGGCGGGCGGAGATAACGGGAAGCTTTGCGCCGCGGAGGAGTACGGGCTTCATCTGGCCCGGGCCTTCCAGATACGGGACGACATCCTCGATATTATTTCCACCGAGTCGGAGCTTGGAAAGCCCATCGGTTCGGACGAGGCAAACAACAAGCCCACTTACGCCTCCCTCCTGGGCGTGGATGCGGCGGAGGCGCTTGTGAGAAGCGAGACGGAGAAGGCAAAGGCCGCGACGCGCGGCGTGTTCGCGGACACGGTGTTTTTCGAAAAGCTGGCAGATCGCCTGGCCGAGAGAAGGTCTTAACGGAAAATTCTCATTTTGCCCTATTGAAAATAACGGGCTGATATTGTATAATGAAAGCTCAGCGGCGCAGTATCCTAGTCGGAGCTGACGTCTCCTAAGAAGGGCCTAAAAATCCTTTGAAGGGCACATCGTTGAAGCCTCTTGTGTCTGCTTGGAACGCCCAGTTCCGGGTGGGTGCTGGAGGGAGGCGCAAATTGCGTCTGCATCTTCAGGGCGACCGCCAATGGCATGGCGGCCCCGACCCTGCTGGTGTGGAGACCCGGCTTCGTGGTCAGGCGTACTCCCGATCGTGGTACGCGACCTGATTACGTCCCGGGGTTTAAACCTGTATTGCGGTGCGACTTAATGGAAGAGACTTTTTGACTCAACCTGTGCTGTGTGCAGAGTAGCCTGCCTTGAGTGGGTCTTGCGGATAGGGGAGCTACGCGTGCCGCGCCCCGGCCAGGGCGCGGGACGATATCCCCTTGAAATATTTCCTGCAAAAGAGGCTAAAGAGACGTCTTGCTTCGCCATGGAAAACATCTAGGCTGTCTTACGGGCAGACGGGGGATTGCAGTGCGGTCTCAGTGGCGATCGGGTGGCCGGTCAGGCGACGGCCGGATCGGCGCTTTAATGGGAAACCGCCTTCACGGCAACGGAAGGCAGCGCCGGGGGAAAGCCTACCCGACCTATGCCGCAAGATTTATCCCGTCTGCCGCCGCTGCTGTTTTGAAAAAGACCTGCGGTCTTTTTCAAAACAGTGGAACGTGCGGAATTAAATTTTAGAATTTTACGAAATTCTAAAATTTCATTCCTGCTGTCGCACGGCGCGCACCCTCGTCGTCGTGGAAGCCGCGTTCCTCGCCGCAGAGCGAAAGCCTTCAGCTCCCGCCCCGCGGCTCACACGCTGACTTCACTCCTCCTTTCAAATCACGACCCACTGCGTTGGGCTCGTGATTTGTGAAAAAAGGAATATTTGATTTTTAAAACAGGGGAACGTGCGAGGGATTTTTTTCAAGGCACGTGTCCTTGAAAAAAATATTGGATATTAGATTTTTAAAATAGGGGAATATGGAACAAAAATTGCCGCGGAGCGGCATGTTTTTTTAAAAAGGGTTTTGTATGAAGCGAAAGTCAAATATCAGGTGGATCGTTGAAATCGTGCTCATTTCGCTGACCATGTCCGTGGTGTTCTCCTTCGTGTCCTCGGAGGTCTTGGACGGAGCGGGGTATCTTGTGGCTTTTGTGCTGCTCTTCGCCTTCATCGCACTTGGCGTCGTGTTCGACATTATCGGGGTTGCGGTCACCTCCGCCACGGAGACGCCCTTCCACGCCATGGCCTCCCACAAGGAGCGCGGCGCCCGGGAGGCGCTGAGGCTCCTGCGCAAGTCCGACCGGGTAAGCTCCATCTGCAACGACGTGGTGGGCGACATATCCGGGATCATATCGGGCGCCACGGCGGCCACTATCGCCGGGAATTTCGCCCGGGATCTCAGCGTCAGCGGTATCGTGATGTCGCTTGTGGTCACCGGCGCGGTGTCGGGGCTCACCATCGGCGGAAAGGCCGTTGGCAAGACCTTCGCCCTTTCAAAGAACACCCAGATCGTCTTTCTGGCGGGAAAGTTCCTGTCCTTCCTGCCGCATTTCAAAACAAAGAAATAACGGGGCATTTTCGTGAGCATACTTGAGAACATATCCTCCCCGGAGGACGTAAAGCGGCTTGGAGAGGCGGAGCTTCCGGAGCTCTGCCGGGAGGTGCGCGCCTTTTTGGTGGAGTCCACGTCAAAAACCGGGGGACACCTCTCGTCCAATCTCGGCGTGGTGGAGCTGACGGTGGCGATCCACCGGGTGTTTGACACCTCCCGGGACAGGCTCCTTTTTGACGTGGGGCATCAGAGCTATATCCACAAGATCTTGACAGGCCGGCGGGAACAGTTCGCCACCCTTCGATCCCTGGGCGGTATATCGGGGTTCCCGAAGCCATCGGAATCCGTGCATGACGCCTTTGTGGCGGGACACGCCTCCTCCGCCGTCTCTACGGCCCTGGGCATGGCGAGGGCCCGCACCCTGCTGGGGGAGGACTACAACGTCATCGCCGTGGTGGGCGACGGGGCGCTGACCGGCGGGCTCACCTACGAGGGGCTTTGCGACGCCGGGGACAGCGACGAGCCCATGATCGTCATACTCAACGACAATGGCATGTCCATCAACGAGAACGTGGGGGCGATGGCCAGATACCTGGCAAAAAAACGGCTGCGCCACGGGTACATCGCCTTTAAGAACTGGTACAGGCGCTTTACAAAACGTTTCCCCGGCGGCAAGTGGCTTTATAATGTGTCGCACAAAATCAAGCAGGCCGTCAAGGAGGCCATTTTCAACTGCTCCATGTTCGAGGACATGGGCTTTACCTACATAGGGCCGGTGGACGGGCATAACCTCAAGTCCCTGACGGCGGCTCTGAAAATAGCCAGAGACGCCAACGGGCCGGCGCTGGTACACGTGATCACCAAAAAGGGCAAGGGCTACCAGTACGCCGAGGCGAACCCCGACGCCTTCCACGGGGTCAAAAGCTTTGATCCGGCGACCGGCGTGATCCCCGCCTCCGGCGAGTGCTTTTCCTCCGTGTTCGGGGACGAGCTGTGCAGGCTTGCCGGGGAGGATAAGCGCATTATGGCGGTGACCGCCGCCATGCCCTCCGGCACGGGGCTTTCGGGATTTGCCAGGGAGTTTCCCGGTAGATTTTTTGATGTGGGCATCTGCGAGGGCCACGCCGTCAGTATGTGCGGCGGAGCGGCCCATCGCGGCGCGCTGCCGGTGTTCGCGGTGTATTCCACCTTTTTGCAGAGGAGCTACGACATGCTCCTCCAGGACGCGGCCATGGGTCGCGAGCATATGATCCTGGCGGTGGACAGGGCGGGCATCTCCGGCGAGGACGGGGAGACCCATCAGGGATCCATGGACGTGAGCTTCCTGGCCTCCATCCCCAACATGACCGTCTGGTCGCCCACCAGCTACGCCGAGCTCCGGGATATGTTGATATATGCCGTGAGAAACGAGACGGGCCCCGTGGCGGTACGTTACCCCAAGGGCTCCGAAGGGGAGTACACCCTGGGAGGCGCGTCGCCGGCCAGAAAGCTCCGGGAGGGCGGCGACTTCACCCTGGTCACTTACGGCATCAGCGTCAACTCCGCCCTGCGGGCGGCGGAGACGCTGGAGGGACGGGGCATATCAGTTGACATAATCAAACTTGGGCGGATAAAGCCTATTGACTTTGAGCCGATCGAGGAATCGGTACGGCGCACCGGGCGGCTGCTCGTCCTGGAGGAGAGCGTGGAAAACGGGTGCGTGGGGCAGCGGATAGCCGCCGGACTGGCGTCGCGTGGCGTGCCGTTAAAGACGCTCATTTTAAAAAATCTGGGCGACCGGTTCATCCCTCACGGCACGGTGGAGGAGCTTCGCCGGATGTGCGGCATAGACGCCGGGAGCGTGGCGGACGCCATAGCGGCGGAAATGGGGATCCTTTCTGATGCGGGGGACAAAAATGGCAAAGACGAGACTTGACGTACTCATGGTGGAGCGGGGACTGGCGGAGAGCCGGGAGAAGGCTCGGGCGATCATCATGGCCGGTGAGGTCTTTGTAAACGGCCAGCGATCCGATAAGCCGGGGACGGCCTATGACGGCGGCGTACCCATCGAGGTGCGGGGCGGCGGGCTCAAATATGTCTCCCGGGGCGGCTACAAGCTGGAGCGGGCGCTGGACTTTTTTGGGGGCAGCCCGGAGGGGAAGGTGTGCCTGGACTGCGGTGCCTCCACCGGGGGCTTTACGGATCTCATGCTCCAAAGGGGGGCCGTGAAGGTCTACGCCGTGGACGTGGGCTACGGGCAGCTGGCGTGGAGCGTCAGGAGCGACCCGCGGGTGGTGACGATGGAGCGGACGAACGCCAGGTTCCTGACACCCGATATGTTCCCGGAGAGGCCGAGCCTGGCCTCCGTCGACGTGAGCTTTATATCCCTCTCCCTGATCCTGCCCGCCGTGCGGCGGGTGCTCACGGAGGACGGGGAGGTGTTCTGCCTTGTGAAGCCCCAGTTTGAGGCGGGGCGCGAAAAGGTGGGCAAGAAGGGGGTCGTCCGGGAGCCGGAGACCCACGTGGAGGTGCTGGAGGCGTTCCTTGTGAACGCCCGGAACGCCGGGTTTTATGTGGAGAATTTGACTTGGTCCCCCATCCGGGGGCCGGAGGGAAATATTGAGTATCTGGGCCATCTCACCGGCGAGCCCTGCGCGCTGAAAGCGGATGTGCGCGCGGTGGTGGCCGAATCCCATGAGGTTCTGAAGGGGTAAGGATGAAGAAGGTTATTCTTTTCGCAAATCCCAAACGGGATCCGGAATTGAGATACCTCGACAAGGTTCGGGCGGCTGCCGGGGAGCTTGGCGTCGGGTGCGCCGTGGGGAGCCTGCCCTGCGAGCTTGAGACGCTCCTTCCCGGCGCGGAGCTGGCCGTCACCTTCGGGGGAGACGGGGCTATTTTGCGCGCCGCCAGGGCGCTGGCCGGGACGGACATACCGATCCTTGGCATTAATCTTGGCCATAAGGGTTTTATGGCGGAGCTTGAGGCCGGTGAGACGGAGCTTGTCCGCACGGTGTTTGAGGGGAAGTACACCTGCGAGGAGCGGATGATGGCGGACGTGACCGTGTTCCGGGAGGGCGCGGCCGTCTACCGGGACTTCGCCCTGAACGAGGCCGTGGTGGGCGGCGTGTCCCGGGTGGTGGGCGTAAACGTCTACGGCGACGGGCGGCGCATCATGGGCTTTGACGGGGACGGGGTCATTGTCTCCACGCCCACGGGTTCCACCGCCTACTCCCTGTCTGCCGGCGGGCCCGTCGTGGAGCCCACGGCGCAGAGCCTTATTGTGACGCCCGTGTGTCCCCATATGCTCAGCGCCAGAAGCTACGTGCTCTCCCCGGAGCGCACCGTCACCGTGGAGCTCCAGCGTTTGGGCAGTAAAAAGGCATACCTCTCGGTGGATGGCGGTGAAAGCGTGCCTCTATCCGATCTTGACCGCATAGAGGTTCGAAGGTCAACCACCGTCACCAGACTCGTGCGGCTTACCGGCAGAAGCTTCTACGAGAAGGTCAGCAGTAAGCTGGGGGAGAGGCTCTGATGAACGAGCGGCAGGAGAAAATTGTTGACATCATTTCAAGGCGCGCCGTGTCCACCCAGGCCGAGCTCATGGAGGAACTGGAGAAGGCGGGCATACATGCCGCCCAGGCCACCGTCTCCCGGGATATAAAGGCGCTGAGGCTGACGCGGGAGCGCTCGGGCCAGGGTAGATACCGCTACGTCATGCCCCGGGAACGGGCGGTGGATGTGGAGGCACGGCTGCGCGCCATTTTCTCCCAGTGCGTCACCAGCGTGGATCGGGCTCAGAACATCGTGGTCATCAAGACCCTGCCGGGCCTTGCCTCCGCCGCCTGCGCGGCCATCGACAAGATGTCCATCCGCACCCTGGTGGGCACCATCGCCGGGGACGACACCGCCTTTTTGGCGATGCGGGACGACGACGCGGCGGAGGAGCTTGTCCGCCGGATAAGGAAGCTGCTGTGAGAGTGCCGTGAGAACGGCAGGGGGTGTCCGCCCGATGGGCGGACGGGATTTACTTTCCGTTCTTTTGTTTCGTCAAAAGAACGGAAAGTAACAAAGGGAAGAAAACCGCCCAGGGGAGGGATTTCGATTTTCCCTCCCCTGGGACCCCACCTTTTAAAAACGACCAGCTTAGGGGGCCTGCGGGCCCCCTGCTGGACACACCCCCGGGGGAACGCCCCGCCGGGGATGTGGCTGCCAAGAGGGCGCTGCCTTCCCCGCAGGGCGGGGAAGGTGTCGCCGGAGGCGACGGATGAGGTGGGAACTGGCGCGTGTCGGCCTCATCCGGCCCTTCGGGCCACTTTCCCCACAAGTGGGAAAGGCAATTCGCTCCGCACGACGCCCGCCGCGCCAGCGCGGCCCCGGTTAGACGCTGAGGCCGGTTGAGTGCCGGGGTGAGCGGCTAAGCGAGTTAGACGCTCCGGCAATGCGATGCCGTTCCGCGCGGATATGTGTGGTTCTGTTGGCCTCGAAAAGAGACGCGTCAGCCGTCCCGGGTAACAACGCACAAATCCCGGTCGATTGACGCACCAAAAAAAGACATTTTCTCTCTTTTGAAGCTTTTCTCTCTTTTGTGTCCAACAAAAGAGAGAAAAGCGTATGCTTGACGGGCCTCCCCGGCGCTCCCCGCCGCCGGACGGAGGCAAAATCCCGCTGTATTCACGGCCTAACCCCGCCGGGAGGGCGGACGCCACGCCGTTGGTCAACGGCACCCCCGGCGGGTTTGCCGGAATCAAATCAAGGCCCGGGAGGCGACACAAGTGCTTTCACTTCTTCACATCGAGAATATCGCGGTGGTCGAGCGGGCCGACATCGAGTTCGGCCCCGGCCTCAACGTGCTGACCGGCGAGACGGGGGCGGGCAAGTCCATCGTCATCGACTCGCTGGAGGCATCCCTGGGCTGGCGCACCAGCCGGGAGCTGGTGCGCACCGGGGCGAAGAGCGCCCTGGTCACCGCCTCCTTTACCGGCGCGGACGTGGCCGGGTGGTGCCAGGAGAACGGCGTGGAGTACGACGGAGAGCTGGTGCTCACCCGGCGCATCTCCGAGGACGGGAAGAGCGCCTGCCGGGTCAACGGGGTCCCCGTTTCGGCGGTCCAGCTCCGGGAGCTGGGCCTGAGCCTCATCGACATCCACGGGCAGGGCGACGGCCAGCGGCTCACCAACGAGCGGTGGCACCTTGCCTATCTGGACGGCTTCGGCGGGTGCGGCGGGGAGCTTGACGAGTATAGGGCCGCGTACAACGGCATGAGGGCGCTGCGGGAGGAGATGGACGCCCTCACCCTGGACGAGGGGGAGCGGGAGCGGCGCGTGGATATGCTGGAATTCCAGATCCGGGAGATCGAGCGGGCGAAGCTTACGCCGGGGGAGTTTGAGGAGAAGTCCAAAAGGCGGGACTTCCTCCGCTCGGCGGGGAAGCTCTCCGACTCCGTCCGGGACGCGGGCGCGTGCCTGATGGGGTCCGAGCGGTCCGACGGGGCGGTGAGCCTCATCGAGTCCGCCGCCGGGACCATCGCCTACGCCCTGCGTTGGACGGACGAGCTTTCCGGGCTTTCCCAGAAGCTCACCGACCTTAAATACGCCGCCGAGGACGCGGCGGAGGAGCTGCGGGACATCAGGGAGCGGCTGGAATTTTCCCCGGAGGAGCTTGATGAGCTGGATTCCCGGCTGGACGTTCTCAAGCGCGTCATGCGCAAGTACGGCGGGAGCGAGGAGGCCGCGCTGGAGACCCTGGAGAACGCCAAACGGGAGCTGGAGGAGATCGAATTCTCCGACGAGAAATTAAAGAAGCTGGAGATCCGGCTGGAGGCCGCCGAAAAAAAGGCGGCGAGCCTGGCCGAGAAGCTGTCCCGGAAGCGGCGGAAGGCGGCGGAGGCGCTGGCGGAGGCCGTGGAGGACGAGCTTCACAAGCTGTCCATGCCCGGCGCGGCCTTCCGGGTGGAGGTGAAGCCCCGTCAGCTGGGGCCGGACGGGGCGGACGACGTGCGCTTCCTGATGGCCGCCAACACCGGCGAGGGGTTTGGCCGGATCGTGAAGGCCGCCTCCGGGGGCGAGCTTTCCCGCGTGATGCTGGCCATGAAGACGGTTCTGTCCAGGGCCGACAGCGTGGACTCCATGGTGTTTGACGAGATCGACACCGGCGTGTCCGGCATCGCCGCCCAGCGGGTGGCGGAGAAGCTCGCCGCCATCGGGCGGGAAAAGCAGGTGATCTGCGTGACGCACCTGCCCCAGATCGCCGCGATGGCGGACGGACATTTCTCCATCGCCAAGCGCGTGGAGGGCGGACGGACGTACACCAGCGTCACAAAGCTGGACACACGCGGCCGCCAGGAGGAGATCGCCCGCCTCACCGGCGGCGAGAACGTGACGAAGACGACGCTTCTGTCCGCCGCGGAGCAGCTTGAGGCGGCGGAGAAATTCAAGGAGGGGATGGGAAAATGAAACGCATTCGGCTTGGAAAAACGGAACTCATGGTCACCCGCACGGCCTTCGGCGCTCTGCCGGTGCAGAGGCGCACCAAGGAGGACGGGGCGAGGCTCCTCAGAATGGCCTATGATGCCGGCATCAACTTCTTTGACACCGCCAACGCCTACACCGATTCCGAGGAGAAGATCGGCATGGGCCTGGCCGACGTGCGCGGCGACATCGTCATCGCCACCAAGTCCGGCGGGAGCGACTACAAGACCGTCAAGCAGCACATCCAGCTGAGCCTGGAGCGGATGAGGACGGACTACATCGACCTTCTGCAATTCCACAACCCCGCCGTCCTGCCGGACCCGGAGGACCCGGACGGCCCCTACGCCGCGGCGGCGGAGGCGAAAAAGAAGGGGTATATCCGCCACATCGGCATCACCAACCACCGCCTGGGGGTGGCCCGCGCCGCCATCGAGAGCGGGAACTTCGAGACGCTCCAATTCCCCTTCAGCTATCTGGCGGGGGAGCAGGAGCTGGAGCTGGTGAAGGCGTGCCGGGAGCACGACATGGGCTTCATCGCCATGAAGGGCCTGGCCGGGGGACTGCTCACCAACGTGACCCTGTGCCGGGCGTTTATGAACCAGTTTGACAACGTGGTGCCCATCTGGGGCATCCAGTTTGAGGACCAGCTGAGACAGTGGGTCGAGGCCGAGGAGGCCGAGCCGCAGATGACCCCGGCGCTTTGGGAGGAGCTTCGGCGGGAGAAGAAGGCCCTGGCCGGATCCTTCTGCCGGGGCTGCGGGTACTGCCTGCCGTGCCCGGCGAACATCGAGATCTTCACCATGGCGCGGCTGGATATGCTCCTCACCCGCTCGCCCTGGCAGCAGTACATGACCGATGCGTTCCACGAGAAGGCCATGAGGATGCGGGATTGCATCCACTGCCGCGCCTGCGCCTCCCGGTGCCCTTACGGCCTCGACACCCCGGCCCTCATCGAATATAACCTCAAAAATTACGAGAAGTTCTACGCGGAGCATAAAAATCAGGTGTAAGCCAAAAACATCATTGACAAATCCGAATTTCGATAGTAAAATCAGCTTGTCAACGCGAGGAAGGGCGCAAGTAGCCCGGCTTTTTCCGCACAGGGAGGTCCCGGTTGGTGGAAGGGATCGGGGGGAGCCGGCGCGAATACGGCCCGGAGCGGCGCACCGAACGCTTTTTGCAAGTAGGCTGCGACGGGTGCGCCCGATAGAGCGCGTGGAGTTTCATACTCCGTGAGGCGGCGGCCGCGAGGACGCCGCGACCAGAGGTGGTACCGCGTCAAGACGCCCTCTGTCCGGGTTTCCGGGCAGGGGGCTTGTTGTTTGAAAGGGGTGATAAGCTACGGAAAAGGATGTGTGCTTAAAGTGCGGCGGACACATGAAATTTGCGGGGTGCGAAAAGATACAGAGGGGCAAGGCCGGATTTTTCGTTGGCGTGTGGCCCAACATACTGTCCGGGGCCTATGAGGTGGAGGCGTATGTGTGCGAGAAATGCCACAGGATAGAGTTTTACGCCGCTGAGGACTCCGTGGAGGCGGAGATGGCGGACGGGGGCATCTCCAGGGTCCTCTGCCCGTACTGCGGCGTGGAGCACGACCTGGACGACGCGGTCTGCCCACGCTGCGGGAGAAGGCTTCAGGAGCTTTGATCCCCCTGAAAAAACGATAAAGAAACTTTTTTAAGGAGATAGATATGGAGATTTATGAGGAACTGGTGGCCCGCGGCCTCATCGCCCAGGTCACCGACGAGACGGAAATTCGCAAGATGATCAACGCCGGAAAGGCCACCTTTTACATCGGCTTTGACTGCACGGCGGACAGCCTCACGGCGGGGCACTTCATGGCGCTGACGCTGATGAAGCGCCTCCAGATGGCGGGGAACCGCCCCATCGCCCTTATCGGCGGCGGCACCACCATGATCGGCGACCCCTCCGGGCGCTCGGATATGCGGAAGATGCTCACCCGCGAGGACATCGACCACAACGCCACCTGCTTCAAGCGCCAGATGGAGCGGTTTATCGAGTTCGGCGAGGGCAAGGCCCAGATGGTGAACAACGCCGACTGGCTCTTAAACCTCAACTATGTGGAGCTTCTGCGGGAGGTGGGCGCGTGCTTCTCCGTGAACAATATGCTTCGGGCCGAGTGCTATAAGCAGCGCATGGAGAAGGGCCTGTCGTTTTTGGAGTTCAACTACATGATCATGCAGTCCTACGACTTCTACCACCTCTTCCAGCACTACGGGTGCAATATGCAGTTCGGCGGCAACGACCAGTGGTCCAACATGATCGGCGGCACCGAGCTTATACGGCGCAAGCTGGGACGCGACGCCCACGCCATGACCATCACGCTCCTGACGGATTCCAACGGCAACAAGATGGGCAAGACCGCCGGGAACGCCGTGTGGCTGGACCCCGACAAGACCAGCCCCTACGATTTCTACCAGTACTGGCGCAACGTGGGCGACGCGGACGTGGTGAAGTGCCTGAAGATGCTGACCTTCCTGCCCCTGGACGAGATCGCGGAGATGGAGACGTGGCAGGACAGCCGCATCAACCGCGCCAAGGAGATCCTGGCCCTTGAGCTTACGAAGCTGGTCCACGGCAAGGAGGAGGCCGAAAAGGCCCAGCAGAGCGCCCGCGCCCTCTTCGGCGGCGGGGACACCGGGGAGATGCCCACCGTGGAGCTGACGGAGGCCGACCTTGCCGGCGGCGGGGCGGACATCATGACGCTTTTGGTGAAGGCAGGGCTTGTGGCCTCCAAATCCGAGGCACGCCGCAACATCCAGCAGGGCGGCGTCACCGCCAACGATGAGAAGGTCACAGACATCGGCAAGACCTTCACCGCCGATGAGCTCCGTGCCGGCGTGGTGCTGAGACGCGGCAAGAAGAGCTTTATGAAGGTCATTTTAAGGTGATATTATTTTTTAGGAGGTCAGAAAAATGGACGTATTGAAAGCCATGGAGACGCGCTTTTCCACCCGCGACTATACGCCGGAAAAGCTGACGGAGGCGGAGCTTGACACGCTCCTGACGGCGGGCCTGCAGGCCCCCACGGCCACCAACCGGCAGGAGCTGCACTTCACGGTGCTCAGCGGGGACGCGCCGGTGCTGTTTGCCATCCAGGAGGCCATGGGCGCCCGCAGGAGGCCTGAGAAGAACTTTTGGTACAACGCCCCCACGGTCATCGTCATCAGCGGCGAGACGGCCTTCGGCTGGACGGCGGTGGACGCGGGCATCGCCGTGGAGAATATCGCCCTGGCCGCCGAGGCCCTGGGGCTGGGGAACGTCATTCTGGGTTGCCTCAAGGGGGCGATGCTGGGGGAGAAGCGGGACGAGTTCGCCAAGGCCCTGGGCTTCCCGGAGGGGTACGACTTCCAGATCGCCGTTGCCGTGGGCCGCAAGGCCGCTGGCAAGGAACCCCACAGCTTCGACCGGGAGAAGCAGGTGACGGTGCTGTGACCGCCGCCTCCCGGAGCTGAAATATGCGGTATGCCCCGCGCCGTTATCGGCGCGGGGCAAATTTGCGATTTTGTCTCCCAATTCCCTCTTGTGTTCCCGGAGTATCTGAGCCATAGCTGGGGTAAATATTTATCCAACAGTGTGTATAAAAATCACCCGCCAGCATAACTGCTGACGGGTGATACAGTCTGTCAAAAAACTCAAATTGAGTATTTTTTCCGGCGGCATGTACGTCGGAAAAAATACCTTTTGCTTTGCGGAGTGTGCGGCCTGGGGGACCCCGGCGGGCAAAGCCCGCTGGGGAGAGGAGGAGCGATGCCAGCGCCTGAGGACGACCAACGGGAGTCCGAGGCAAAGCGGCATCCGTGACGACGAGGCCGTGCGCGGAGAAAAGTAGCAGGGAAATTATCTCTGAATTTCGCAAAATTCAGAGATAATTTCCCGCACGTTCCCCCTTAATTGAAAAAGCCCGTCCGGGCTTTTTCAATTAAAACAGCTCCCCGTTCCAGGCCCAGTTTTCCACCGGGTGGAAGGTGATGTAGACACGCTCACCCGGGATGGACAGCTCGCCGGACAAAATGGCGGTGATCTCTGCGGCCATTTTGCCGCAGTCGGATCTGGACGGCGCGCCAAAGGCGGAGACGGAGACGTAGGCGCCCTTCTCCAGCTTTTCTCCGGCGAACCACAGATCCTTCCCGTCCTCGATGCCGACCATCAGCCAGCTCTCCGGCTTGTGGAGGAGGGCAACGGCGCGGCCAAAGCGGGCTTTCAGGATCTCCTTTTTGTCCGCGTCCAGGGGAACGGAGATCTTGGCGTTTATAAACGGCATATGAAATTCCTCCTAATCATGTTGTGGCGAGGGCGACCCCCCCGCCTTACAGGGTGCGTCCGGGCTTTCGGGGCCGGAGAGACTTCGGTCAAAGCACCGCGTCACACCCCCGCATATCCCGAAATCCCCGGACTTTATACTAATATTTGATTAAACGCTTTAACCGAGCGGCGAGGATTATTCGCGTCAGGCGAGGAAAACGGCGCAGGGAATACTGTATGGTTTGCCAAGCCGTTTGACGAAGTATCCGGGGCCCCCACGCGGCAAGCCGCGTGGGGAGAGGAGGAGCCGAGCCGGCGCCTGAGGGAGACCAACGGAAGCCCGAAGCAAAGCGGCTCGTGCGACGACGAAAAAAGACCGTCGCGATTTAAATGGTTTAGTCAAATATGAGTATAAGATCTCAGGGCGACGCCGCCAGGCCAAGGAGCTTTGCCGCGCTGCCGCCGGTGACGGCCTCAAGCTCGGCCTCGGCGAGTCCGGACAAGCGGACGGCGGCCAGCGCCTCCGCCTCGTCCGACCAGGGGCTGTCGGAGCCGAAAAGCACCCGGTTCGCCCCGTGGGCGCGGACGGCGCGGACAAAGCGCTCCGCGCTCATGGGTGGCTCGGGGGAGAGCTCCCCGCTTTTCCGCCGCCAGGGGCCCATGGCCACGGCGGTGTCGATAAAGCAGGGGGCGCCGTAGAGCGCCTCCGCCTCGTCCCACGCGGCAAAGCCGCCCATGTGGGCGAGGACGATCTTGCGGTGCGGCACGCGACGCAAAAGGACGGCTAACCTCCCGGGCGACGCGTAGTCGAGACCGGGGAAATTCGGATCCGCGCCGGCGTGGATCAGCACGATCATGTCAAGTTCCGCCGCCAGCTCCACGATCCGGAGAGTCCGCGGATCGTCGACGGGTACGCCCTGAAAGAGGGGGTGGAGCTTGATGCCGGGAAACCCCTGCGCGGCAAGCGCGCGCAGAACCTTCTCCGGATCCTCCGTGTCCGGGTGGATGCCGCCCAGGGACAAAAGACCCGTCTCATGGGTGTGGGCGTTGATCTCCGCCGCGGCGCGATTGATGCCCTCCGTCTGGTGGGGTTTTGTGACCACCGGGGCCAGGACGGCAAGATCGATCCCCGCCCGCGCCATGGAGACCCGGAGGCCGGACGCGGTGCCGTCGGAGTAGTTTTTCATGTCCGCCCCCGCCGCCATACCGGCCACGGCCCGCGGGGCCAGCGCGTCGGGGAAGGTGTGGGTGTGAAAGTCGATCACCATGGAAATCCCTCCAATGGCAGTATTTTACCTCATAAATCGGTAAAACGCAAGAGAGATATGGCGATTCCTCGTAGGATCGCTTCAACGGAAGTCCTCTCTGTTTACCTCAATATAGCGGCCACATTGGGGGGGCAAGATCCGTGAGGGTTTCGTTGGATTCCCGG
This sequence comes from uncultured Oscillospiraceae bacterium, assembly GCA_947589225.1. GTDB lineage: Bacteria > Bacillota > Clostridia > Oscillospirales > Oscillospiraceae > RUG626. Next base: position 122,326 of record CANQBC010000003.1, read on the forward strand.
CTCAAAAGGAACCCGGAAGGCGCGGGCCTTCCGGGCTGATGACAGATTTCTTACTTTGCCAGGGCGGCGGTGTCCATGGCGATCATAAGCTCCTCGTTGGTGGGGATGACGAACACCTTCACCTTGGAGTCGGCGGCGGAGATCTCCTCCTTGCCCCGGGTGGCGTTGCAGTGGGGGCAGATCTTCACGCCCATGTACTCAAGGCCGGAGGCGATGCGCAGGCGCATGGCGGCGTCGTTCTCGCCCACGCCGGCGGTGAACACGATGGCGTCCACCCCGCCCATGGCGGCGGCGTAAGCGCCGATGTACTTCTTCACCTCGTAGGCGAACTTATCCAGGGCCAGCTCGGCGCGCTCGTTGCCGGCCTCGGCGGCGGAGGTCAGGTCGCGGAAGTCGGAGCTGACGCCGGAGATGCCCAGCACGCCGGACTTCTTGTTGAGGACGGAGAGCATCTCCTTGATGTCCCAGCCGTAGCGGCCCATGAGATACTCCATGATGGTGGGGTCGATGTCGCCGGAGCGGGTGCCCATGGGGAACCCGGCGAGAGGGCCGAGGCCCATGGAGGTGTCCACCACCTTGCCGTCCATGATGGCGGCCAGGGAGGAGCCGTTGCCCAGGTGGCAGGAGATGATCTTCGTCCCCTCAGGGTGACCCTCCTTCCCCAGCGCCCGAAGGGCCTGACCGGCGATGTACTTGTGGGAGGTGCCGTGGAAGCCGTAGCGGCGCACGCCGTCCTTTTCGTAATACTCATAGGGCAGGGCGTAGATGTACGCCTTGGGAGGCATGGTCTGGTGGAAGGCGGTGTCGAAAACGGCCACCTGCTTCTTGCCGGGCATGGCCTCCATGCAGGCGCGGATGCCCATGAGGTTGGCGGGGTTGTGGAGAGGCCCGAAGGGGATGCACCGCTCGATGGCGGCGATCACATTGTCGTCGATGACGCAGCTCTCGGCGAACTCCGCGCCGCCGTGTACCACCCGGTGACCCACGGCGTCGATCTCGTCGGTGGAGCCGATGACTCCCTTCACAGGGTCGATCAGCGCGTCCATGACGGCCTTGATGGCCTCGTTGTGGGTGGGCATGGGAATGTCAAGCTTCACGTCCTCCCGGCCGGGGACCTTGTGGGTCAGGCGGCCGTCGATACCGATGCGTTCGCACAGACCCTTGGCAAAAACCTCGCCGGAGTCTGAATCCATCAGCTGATATTTGAGCGAGGAGGAGCCGGCGTTGATAACAAGAATTTTCATTTTTCGTACCATCCCTTGTAAATTTGTTGGCGAGGGGTTAAAATACATATGTGTATTTTAATACATTCCGCCAGATATCTCAATACCCAATTTTAATTTTCGGGGTGAAATCCGCCATGACGATCACCGGTATCATTTGCGAATACAACCCTTTCCACAACGGCCACGCGCTCCAGCTTGCCGAGGCCAGGGAAAAGTCCGGCGGGGATACCGCGATCGTGTGCGTGATGGGCGGGAACTTCGTCCAGAGGGGCGAACCGGCGGTGGTGTCCAAGCATGTGCGGGCCGAGATGGCCGTGCTGTGCGGAGCGGATCTGGTGCTGGAGCTGCCGGCGCCCTGGGCGCTTGCCTCCGCCGAGCGGTTTGCGGCGGGGGGCGTCGCCATACTGGACGCCATAGGCGCTGATCGCCTCTCCTTCGGCGTGGAATGTCCCGATGAAAAACGGCTCTCCGCGCTTGCCGGGATCCTGCTGTCCCCGGAGTGCGGGACGCTCATAAAGGCGGAGCTCGCCGCCGGGGTGTCCTTCGCCGTGGCCAGGGAGCGGGCGGTATCGAAGCTGGCGGGCGGGGACGCGCTTTTGCTTCGGGAGCCCAACAACATCCTGGCGGTGGAATATCTGAAAGCGATGGCCCGGCGAGGATCCGCGATGCGGCCCATTCCCGTGGAGCGCGCCTTCGCCGCCCACGACGGCGGAGAGAGCGGCGGTTTTGCCGGGGCGTCCAGGATCCGGGAGCTTGCCGCCGCCGGCGGGGAGTACGGGCAATTTATGCCGGACGCCGCCTATACGCTCCTGCGCCGTGAGCTTGACGCGGGGCGCACGCCGGAGCCCGGGAGGATCGACGCCATGGCGATGTACCGGCTGCGGACCATGACGGCCGGCGATTTCCAGGCCCTGCCCGACGCGGGAGAGGGGCTGTGGCTGCGGTTCATGAGGTGCGCCGGGAGCGAGCCCACGCTGAAGGCGGTGCTGGACGCCGTCAAGACAAAGCGGTACGCCTACGCGCGGCTGCGGCGTATGGCCATGGCGGCGCTTCTGGGGATGACCGCCGATATGCCAAGGGGCGAACCGCCTTACATCCGGGTTCTGGCCGTGGGCGGGCGGGGCCGGGAAGCGCTCCGCCTGATAAAGCGCCGCTGCGCGCTTCCCATCATTACAAAGCCGGCCGCGGCAAAGCTCCTGCCGGAGGAGGCCGGGAGGATCTTTGAGCTGGAGGCGCGCGCGGGGGATATTTACACACTCATGTTCAAAAACCCCGGCTGGCGCCGGGGCGGGGCGGAGTGGACGACCAGCCCGGTGGTGCTGCCGTAGGCTGATCTTAGCGATGGCCGTTCCCCACGGGCGCGCTGTGGAACAGCGCGCCCGCATCCATGGCAGGCCGATACGGGCATCGGCCGCGTTTACTTCACAAGCTCCGTCCCCGGATAATAATTTGCCAGGATCTCCTCAAATCCCGCGCCGTCCTGGGCCATGATCTGGGCGCCGTACTGGCTCATGCCCACGCCGTGGCCGTAGCCGGTGGAGGTCATGGTGACGGTGGAGGCGTCCGTCGTGAGCTCAACGGCGGTACTGCGGAGACCGAAGAGGGAGCGAAGCTCCGTACCCCGCACCGTTACGCCGCCGATCTTCACCGAGCTCAAGCGTCCGGAGCCCGTCAGTACCGGATCGGTTATCCATGCTTGAATATCGCCGGAGAAGTCCGCCTCCGGGTGCGCGGCCAGGATGGAGCTTTTGAATTCCTCCGCCGAGACGGTGACGGAGGAGATGTAATTCGGCACCGTATCCGCCGATTCCGGGCTTTTGACGCTTACAAGGTACGGCTCGCCGCCGCCCCAGACCTCCGCGGCGTCCTCGGTCATGCCCGAGGACGAGGAGTGGAACACAGCCAGGATGGGTTCGCCGCCGTAAGAGAGGGTCATCCCGTCCGTGCCGTCTACGGCGGCCTTGATCTTTGAAATGTTGGCATCATAATCGTCTCCCCACGTCTCCCGGAGTTGATTTTCAGCCTTCCACGCCGCGCAGCAGGAGGAGTCGGAGCATATGTCCGCCTCGGGGTGGGCGGAGGAGGGGGAGAGCAGCTTGCGCATAAGGTACGTGCGCAGCGCCACCGCCTGAGCTTTCAGGGCTTCCGGTTCGAAGGAGGCGGGCATCTCCGCCGCCACCGCGCCGAGGAGGTAGTCTCGTACGGAGATCTCGCGTACCTCCCCGCCGTCCAGAAACTTGACGCTCGTTTCGCTGTCGGCCGTCGCCGCGTTCTCCGGAGGCACGAAGAAAAGCTCGTCCGGCCCGTCCCCGGCGGGGGCGTCGGGTACAGTCGCCTCCGAGGGCGCGTTCCAGGCCGCCGCCACGGGGAAGATAAGGGCGAACAGGACAAGAAAAATTGAAGAAATAAAAATGACTTTCACGGCGGACCTCCATTCATCTTGACTTGCGTGGAGAATATGGTGTAAAATAGGATGGTTTCCCGATAAAGGGCTTGGCCCAGTTATTTCTATTAAAGAAGGGCACGGAATATGCAAAAAATACGCTTTATACCGCCGGTGTTTCTTATGTTCGGCCTCATCGGCGCTCTTTTACGCCGCGTGGAGCTGACAACGGTGTTCGACCCGGCCTCCGGCCTTGCCGAGCGCGGCGCGCCCGTCAGCGTGGCGTTGATCCTGATGAGCGTCGCGGTATTTGCCGCGGCGTTGGCTCTGGCGGCCACGGCTTCCCACGGATTTGAGGCGCCGGAAAGATTTAAAAAGGCGTTTCACATCAGAGGCTATCTCACCTTTGCCGTGATGGTCGCGCTGGGGCTTTCGACTGTCGTCTGCGCCGTGATCCTCGCGGCCTCCCGGACGGAGCCTCTTGGCCTTACAGGTATTTCCCGATGGGTGTTCCTCGTCTTTCTGGCCCTGGACGGCTTTGGGATGACAACGATGGCATACAGCGCCTATACGCTCCGGGACACGCCGCTTTTGCAGATAGGCAGTCTAATGCCCTCCATATTCTACTGCTACTGGATGGTTTCGCTCTACCGGGTCAACGCGGGAAATCCGGTGCTTTTAGAGTACAGCTACCCCTGCCTGGCCTTTGCCGCCGCCGCGGTGAGCTCCTACTACTCGGCGGGCTACGCCTATGGAAGGCGCAGCATAGCGGGTACCGTTTGCATCGGGCTCTCCGCCTCATACCTTCTTCCCATAGCCGCCGTGAGTCCCGCGCCAATGGCGCTGAGGATCCCGATGCTGGCGACCGCCGTGTGCATCGCCCTCAACACCTCGCACCTTCTGGGCTCCCTGAGGCCCGCCAAAAGGAGTACCGCGGAGGAATAAAGACCCTTGACGGATCGGGGCGGTGACGCGCGCGGTAAGATACGCCCCGTAAATTCGACGTTATTAAAAGCCGCGCCATGACAGCAATAAAAAAGCCCGCCGGAGGCGGGTTTTTTATTACAGTCTGTCAAAAAACTCAAATTGAGTATTTTTTCCGGCGGCATGTACGTCGGAAAAAATACCTTTTGTCGCCCAAGTGTGTCGCAATGGGGTCCCCGCGCAATCGGGATTGCGTGGGGGGAGGAGGAGCGATGATAGCGCCTGAGCCTCGATAAGGGGCCCCCGACAGGCAAAGCCTGTTGGGGAGAGGACGAACCGAGCCAGCGTCTGAGGGCGACCGAAGGGAGCCCGAAGCAAAGCGGCTCGTGTGAGGACGATGAGGCGAGGTTAAGCGGCATCCGCGACGACGAGGCGCGCAGGGCGACGGAAGGGAAATTTCACGTGAATTTCGCAAAATTCACGTGGGGTTTCCCGCACGTTCCCCTTTGTCGAAAAAGGCCGCAGGCCTTTTTCAACACGCTTAATAAAAAAGCCCGCCGGAAGGCGGGCTTTTTTATTAAGGTGAAAACAAGCTTACTTAAGCTCGACTTTGGCGCCGGCTTCCTCGAGCTTCTTCTTGAGCTCCTCAGCCTCGTCCTTGGAGACGGCTTCCTTGATGGTCTTGGGAGCGCCCTCGACTGTGGCCTTGGCCTCGGCGAGGCCCTGGTTGGTGATCTCACGGACGGCCTTGATGACCTTGATCTTGGAAGCGGCGTCGAAGCTGGCGAGAACGACGTCAAACTCGGTCTTTTCCTCGGCGGCGGGAGCGGCAACGGCGGCGCCGGCGGCGGGAGCGGCCATGGCGGCGGCGGAAACGCCGAACTCCTCCTCAAGAGCATGTACGAGCTCGGAGAGCTCAAGAACGGTAAGAGCCTTGATCTCCTCGATCAGGGCGGTGACTTTTTCAGCAGCCATTTTAATTTTTCCTCCTGTAAGATTTTTAAGTGTTCGTATTATTGACTAGATCACTCTGCGGGAGCGGCTTCGGGCTCGGCGGCGGGTGCGCCGGCTTTTTCGGCGATGGCCTTCAGCACGCAAGCCAGGCTCGAGATGGGGGCCAGCATGGTGCCGAGAACCTGCGCGCGCAGAATGGGCAGCGGGGGGATCTTGGCGAGGGCGCGGATCTCATCGACGGAAATGACCTTCCCGTCCATGAAGCCGCCCTTGATCTCGAAGCAATCGGTCAGCTTCTCGGCAAACTCCGCGACGACTCTGGCGGGCGCCAGGGCGTCCTCCTGGGAGATGGCCAGGGACGTGGTACCGTGGAGCAGAGAGTCAAGCTCACCGTACCCGGCGTCGTCAATGGCGAAGCGGACGAGAGTGTTCTTGACGACGGTGTAATCGACCTTCTCCTCACGCATCTTGCGGCGGAGGGCCGTGTCGTCGGCCACCGTGATGCCGGAGTAATCCACCAGCACGCCGGCGGCGGCTCCCTTGAGTTTCTCCTTGAGCGCGGCGACCACCGCCTGTTTCTCGCTCAGGACTTTTGCGTTGGGCATGTTTGTTTTCACCTCCATGGAATTGATGGCGTCCACAGAAAATGCCCCGACGCGCAAAGCATCGGGGCATGGAAAAGCAAATAAATATTTGCCGCCCTCGGCAGGATTTACGTGCGTTGCACACCTGCTGTCTTTGGAACGCTGAGATATAATACCACGAAAAAACCACGGTGTCAAGAAAAAACAGAAAAATTTTTCGGCGGGAACGCGCGTCTTACTGAAAATTCCCTTTGTTCGGCCGAGCGCGCGTCCGCGCGCACTGCGCAAAGCGAGGGAAGCGGTTCGAGATCCCAATTCCGAACCGCTTCCCCGCGCGTTCCCCTATTGGATCGTGCGGCCTTCCTTTAATAGTTCTCGGCGTGGATCTCAAAGAAGCTTTGGGGATGGTTGCAGGTGGGGCAGACGTCGGGTGCCTTGGTTCCGACGACAATGTGGCCGCAGTTGCGGCACTCCCACACCTTGACCTCGCTCTTCTCAAAGACCTTCGCGGTCTCCACGTTCTTCAAAAGGGCGCGGTAGCGCTCCTCGTGGTGCCGCTCAATCTCGGCCACAAGGCGGAAGCGCGCGGCCAGCTCCGGGAAGCCCTCTTCCTCGGCGGTCTTGGCAAAGCCGGCGTACATGTCAGTCCACTCGTAGTTCTCGCCGTTTGCGGCCTCCTGGAGGTTCTGGGCGGTGTCGCCGATGCCCTCCAGCTCCTTGAACCAGAGCTTCGCGTGCTCCTTCTCGTTGTCCGCGGTTTTCAAGAAAAGGGCCGCGATCTGCTCATAGCCCTCCTTCTTGGCCTTGGAGGCGAAGTAGGTGTACTTGTTGCGCGCCTGGGATTCCCCGGCGAAGGCGGCCATCAGGTTCTTCTCGGTCTGTGTTCCGGCATATTTGCTCATAATGATTTTTCTCCTTCCAAAATTAAGTAAATGAGAATAATTACTGATAATATTTTAGCGTTTACAGGCGCGCTTGTCAATAGGGAAATGTGGAAATCCAAAAGAAACGTCCGCGGCTTTGTCCGCGGACGTTTCAATGTTCAGCCTATCATTGGCAGCACAAACTGCAATCCACAGAAGGCGGCGTATATGGCAAGAAGCGTGACGCCCTGCCAGCGGGAGAGCTTTCCCTTTATGAGTGCCGGGACGGTGAGCAGGAGCATGACGGCGAACATCACCGGAATGTCCATGACGAGGCTTGCGTTGTATCCCAATATCCGCACGCCCTCCGGGATCTGGAAGGGAGTCACCGTAATGGCCATGCCGGAAACGAGAACCAGGTTAAGGAGGTTGGCGCCGATGACGTTGCCCAGGGACAGGGCCCCATGGCCTTTTGCCAGGGAGGTGATGGCGGTGACAAGCTCGGGGAGGGAGGTACCCAAAGCCACGAAGGTGAGGGCAATGACCGTCTCAGGGACGCCAAGCTCACGGGCGATGAACGTGCCGTTGTCGACGAGCAGCCTGGCGCCGATAGCGATAAGGGCCGCGCCCACCACCAGAAGCACCAGATCCAGCCACACCGGCCGATCCTTCTCTTTGCTCTCGGCCCCGGCGGGGGAATGATCGGGGGAACCCTTCATCTGCAGAACGGTGACGACCATGTAAACCACGAAGCCCGCCAGCAGGATGATTCCCGTGGCGAGGGAGAAGAAGCCCGTGGTGTATGCGATACCGGCGTAGAAAACAGCGGCCAGGAAAAAGCAGACGACGGGAGTCCCCAGAGCTTTTCTATCTACCTTTCCCGGCTTGACGGCGACGGTAATGGCGGCGATGAGGGAGGTGTTGCAGATGACCGAGCCGATGGCGTTGCCATAGGCTATGGAGCCGGAGCCCTCAAGCGCCGCGGTGGTCGAGACCATCACCTCGGGCAGCGTGGTGCCGATGGAGACCACGGTGGCGCCGATGAGAAGCTCGGGCAGATGGAAACGCCGGGCAATGCCGGTGGCGCCGTCCACGAACCAGTCGCCGCCCTTTATCAGGCAGACGAGGCCAACGGCAAAGAGTAAGACAGCTTTCAACATACGGGTGTTCACTCCTCGGTTCCACGGTGTAAATATTACTCCTTGTCCTCGTCGGCGGCGGCCGTGTAGTCGGCGGGATCGTAGGAGAAATCGTCCTGCCTGGGTTCGCCGTAGGGGATGGCGCTTTCCGCCACGGCGGAGGCTTCCTTCACATCGCTCTTGGAGGTGCGGGAGATCACTCCCCAGGCGAGGAGGATGCCCAGTGCCGTAAAGATGGCGCACTTAATGAAGTCGGTATCCTTTGTAATTTCAAGCCAGACCTCCGGATCGCCCACCATGGCGGGCAGCAGACTCAACGCATCGCCAAACGCGATGCCGTAGTAGTCGGCGATGTAGTAGAGCTGTACGCCGAAGTTAAGGATGTACACGCCCAGGACGGAGAACAGGATGGTGGCGATGAGCGCCACGTAGTTCATCTTGCCGCGCAGGAGCTTGTAGCCGAAATAGGCGCAGAGGGGTATGAGTATAAAGAGGTAGACGAATATCTTCTGCATCAGCAGTATCGTGAGGGCGGAGGGTAGAACGCCCACCACCGCGCCGAGGAAAGCGCCGATCACGCCAAGCAGGTAGCTGCCCCGCCGGCTATTCTGGTCGGCCTTCGCCTGCGCCCCTTCAACGGCGCCCTGGAGACATTTTTTGTGGACGGGGACATAGGCGGCGCTTTTGGGTACGGCGGAGTCGCAGCCGGACTGTCCGCAGACGGAACAGCGGTCAGGGACGGTAAAACCGAGATTTTTCAGTATATCGAGGACGGCGGTAACGCCCTGACAGTAAACGTCGGGTATATTGCGGGAATTCAAATACACAGTGACATAGCCCTCGGCGGCCCACGCCGCGTTGGCGTTCTTGCCGAAAGCCTCCTTGAGCTTCGTTTTGAGCTCCTTGGAGTATGTCTTGTCGTCTCCCTTCTGAGTGGAAAGACTGACGGAGATGTCATTTTTCCCCGCCAGAGCTACGCTGATGAGGTAACCGCGCTCCATGCCCGCGGCCCTCATTTCCGAGACCATCTTAAGTCCGTGGGACTCACACATGGCCTTAAATTCCGCTTTGTCCAAAAAGATTCCTCCATTTCAAATGTATACTTTTTCCCTTTGGGACTCCTGCATTATACTACAACAGTGAACAGAAAATGTCAATATGGATTGCCACTTGAAATGCTCGCGCAATTGGTATATTATAGACACAGATAAATCTTTTAGGAGGAATTAAAATGGAGAAATTAAAGCACATGAGCGGCAAGCTCATTCTTTGCGTCTGTGAGGTCGCCGTAGGCATCGTACTTCTCACCGCGCCCGAGAGCTTTACAAAGCTTGTGGTCACCGCGGCGGGCATACTCTTCTGCGTCCTTGGCGTCCTGGCGGTCATCAGCTATTTCGGCGCCGACCCGGAGGAGGCGGCCCTGAGCCGGCAGCTGACCCGGGGCCTCATCTCTCTTTGCGTGGGCGTTTTCCTGATATACAAGGCCGGCTGGATCGTGCGTTCCTTCATGCCCATAACCCTTTTCTATGGCATTGCGTCCCTGCTCACGGGTATTGTCAAGCTTCAGTGGACGGTGGACATGATCAGGCTCCACCGCGGTATGTGGCAGACAACGGCTGTGGCTGCTGTGCTGAGCATAGTCATCGCCATCGTCGTGTTCGCAAGCCCCTTCCGCGTCCGCAACACTCTCTGGACATTCACCGCCATCGCTCTTATAATCACCGGCGTGGTTGACGGCGCCTCCGCGCTCATGAGCCAGCGCGACCGTTCCACCCACGTTGGCTGATCGGATAACGACACATTCGCCCCCGCCGTTCGGCGGGGGCGAAAAATATGTACGCGGCCGCATTGGCCGCGTTTTTGGCGCCGGGATTAAATGCCGCGGCGTTGAGAAAAAGGCTCAAGTGTGATAATGACCAGTGGAAAGCTCCGCCACGGCCTCATAGTACGTCGAACCCGGCGGCACGTCCCCAAAGGACACGGGCGTCTCCGCTCCGGCGCAGTCCTGACGGCCCAAAAGCTGACAGAAAAATTCCGCCGCCTGCCCTCTTGTGACCACACCCTCCGGCGCATCCGCGGGGGAGAGGGGGGCGAGGGCGGCCATCCTTTCCGCTATCAGCGAAAGATGTGCTCCGACAGCCGGCTCAAAGGGCGCGAACCGCCCGCCGCCGACGCCGAAAATGATGCCCCTGTCCGCCAGATACGAGACATACGGGGCATACCATGCTCCCGCCGGTACATCTGCAAAGCCCGTCCTTCCGGATATCTCATCACCCGATGCCGCCGCCAGGACTCTCGCCGCCAGGGCGGCCATCTCCGCCCTGGTCATCGGATCCTCCGGCCTCATCAGTCCTCCGCAGCCGAACAGGATCGCGGAATGGAAAACGGGCTCGGGTTCCGGTTTGGGCTTCGGCTCCGGCTCCGGTTCGGGCTCGGGTTCGGGCTCCGGTTCGGGCTCGGGTTCCGGGCCGGGCTCCGGTTCCGGGGAAGTAATTATAAGCTTCACGCTGTCAAACTCGGTGAAGCTGTACAAATAATACCCGAAGGTGACCTCATAGAAAAGCTCGTACTCTCCGGGATCTGTATACACCGGCAGCTCCTCCAGCGTCAGGTCATCCGGCGCGAGCCCGAAGCGGACGGTCAGCTCCACCTCCGGGTCAGAGAGGTTTTCCATGGAAAACCCGTGGGGCAGGCCGTCGTACTCCACCGTTCCGCCCTCAAAACGGACGTAGGCAGGATAGTACTCCGGCAGCTCCAGCCCGCAGTCAAGACAGACCTCCGCGACCTTCAGCCTGTGCGCCTCCGGCTCGTAACTGACCGTAAGCTCTAGTCTCGAATGTGAACATCCCGCGTCCCTGACGGTGGTGGGGGAGGACACGGCGATAATCAGAGCGGTACAGAGCGCCGCCGTCACTGTGCGGTATACTCTGTTCCTTGGCATAGTACACCTCCAACCTCGGAGAGTGGAGGAGAGGGGACATCCACAGTCCCATACTATGCGATGAGGCGGAACGGGGTGAATGCTCTCCTTGGGGAGGATCCCGGTTCTCTGCGGCGCCAGGAAAAATGTGAGGGCGTTTTCCGAGTCCGGTCGTGTACGGCATGCGCTTCGGAACGCGGAGGGGTTAGGGCGGGCAGACCCGTACGTCCCCGGGAAGTCCATATATCAGGGGCGGTTTTTGCGATAAACGAAAGCCCGCGGCAGGATCGCTCCGATCCTGCCGCGGGCTTTTTACGGATCCGCGTTCAGCGCCGATCGCTTGCGCCGGCGGCGTTGGCGGCGGCTTCAAAGGCGGCGGCGGCCTCGGCCGCGTCGGCGCCCGCGCCGACCTCCCGCAGCATTGTCCACCAGGCGGTGCGCGCCTCCGCCCAGCCCGGCGTGACCTGATAGTAATCGCCGAGATACTCCCGCAGGAGGAAATACTCGCTCATCAGATCGTCGTTTTCATAGATGTTCGGCACGTCCCGCACCGGCCAGAAGGTGGTGGAAAGCACCGTCTGTGTGTAGCGGTCGGTGTCCTCCGTCAGGAAGCGGATGAAGGTCTCCGCCGCGTCGATCCGCTCTTTGTCGCCGTTATCGAAAACGCCGAAGCCCCAAATGCCGCCCTGCAAGTTGAATTTATTGTCGTTTGTGGGGAAGGTCAGCGGGAAAATGTCAAATTCCCGGTCGGGATCCTTAATGGTCTGCGTGACCTCGTTGCCCACATTCCAGCAGAAGCACATGGCGGTCTCGCCGCGGCAGAAGCGTTCGATGCTGTCGGTTCCCAGAGCGTTCCCGTCGAAGGTGATGCCGTCCAGACTTTTCAAAAGCTCCAACGCCCGGACATTCTCCGGGCTGTTAAACGTATAGCGGGTGTGATCGGCGTCGGTGAACGAGCCGCTGTACAGATTCGTCACCAGGGCCCGGGTGCCCTGGTCGCCGCTCTGACCGCCGCAGTAGACCTCTCCCACCTTTTCCACGCCGTATTCCCGCAGCGCCCTGACCGCCGCGACAAAGCCGTCCGTGGTCCACGTGTGACTCTCCTCGTCCACGTACCGCCATGCGCCGGCGGCCTCCATGAGATCCCGGTTGACCGCCATGCAGTGGGTGGTCATGCAGACCGGGTATATGTACCGCTCCCCGCCGGAGCTGCGGCACGCCGCGGCGACGGAGTCGTAGATCCGGGCCGCGGACTCGCTGTCCCAGAGATCCCCCAGATCGGCCATCAGACCCCGGGAACCCCAGTTTGCGGCGATCCGCTCAGGGCCCTCAAAGACCAGGTCGGGCATCTCGCCGTTTGCCACAGCGGACTCGATCTCACTGTCGCCGGTCTCGTAGTTGAGAATTTTGACGGAGACGCGGATCTCGGGGTGCTCCCGGTGAAAGGACGACACCATGGAGGACACGGTGCTCACGCTGCCCCATCCGCCCACGGGGTATGTCCACAGCTTCAACTCAATCTCCTCCGGCCCCGGCGTGACGGGATCCTCCCATACGCCGTCCTTCCCCGGCGCGGCCTTCTGCCCGCAGGCGGGGAGCAGAAGGGCCAGCGTCAGCACCAGTACAAGCAGCCGTTTCATCTCCGTTTTTCCTCCGGTTTCAAAATACTTCTTCATCTGTTCGCGAAATGGGCCTTTAACAGCGCGGTCACCTCATCCAGGTCGATGGGCTTGGCGGTGTGGCCGTTCATACCGCAGTCCAGGCATCGCTGCACGTCCTCGGAAAAAGCGTCCGCGCTCATGGCGATGATGGGGATCGTCCCGGCGTCCGGCCGATCCAGCGACCGGATGGCCTTCGTGGCCTCGTAACCGTTCATGACGGGCATACGGATGTCCATCAGGATCGCGTTGTAATAGCCCGGGGGATTCTCCCGGAACATGTCCACGCAGATCCGGCCGTTTTCGGCCCGATCCAGCGCGAGGCCCAGCTCGGAGAGGAGCTCCTCCGCGATCTCCCAGTTGAGGTCGTTGTCCTCCGCCAGCAGTACCCGGTGACCGGCCAGCTCGGAGCCGCCGTGGGGATCGGGCGCGGCCGCCTCCTCCTCACCGCAAAATTGCCTGAGGCTGTAATAGAGAGTGGAGCGGAACAGGGGCTTTGGAACCGCTCCGTTGATCCCGGCGGCCTTGGCCTGCTCCTCCACCTCGCTCCAGTCCGCGGAGGTGGTGAGCAGGATCACCGGCCCGTCTCCGAAAAAGTCCCGGAGCTTCCGGGCCGTCTCGACGCCGTCGATGCCCGGGAGCCGCCAGTCCACCAGAACGATGGGGTAATCACCGCCGGTCTCGCCGCGGTATTTCGCCGCCTGCTCAAGGGCCGCCTCCCCGCTGAGGACCCAGTCCGTTCGGCAGCCGATGGATCTGAGCGTCCCCGCGGCGCTCTCGCAGAGCATCTCGTCATCGTCCACCAGCAGCATATCCATGGAGGGGAGCGTCATATTCACTTCCTGGAGGAGCGCCTTTTCCAGATCCAGCGTCACATGGAACTCCGTGCCAACCCCCGGCTCACTCTCCACCTCGATGGAGCCCTTCATCGCGTCGATTATGTATTTCGTAATGGCCATACCGAGGCCCGTACCCTCTGTCTTTTGCACCCGGCTGGAGTCCTCCCGGGAGAAGGACTCGAAAATGTGTTCCTTAAATTCCGCCGACATGCCGATGCCGTTGTCCTTTACCCGCAGATGCACCCGGACGTGTTCGGCGCCCAGCGGGGAGGCCTCCTCATACAGTACCGCGCGGACGCTCCCGCCCTCGGGCGTAAATTTGATGGCATTGCCCAGAAGGTTCAGCAGGACCTGGTTGAAACGGATACTGTCACAGTACACGCGTTCCGTGGGGATGTCATAGACATACACGTCAAACCGCTGCTTTTTGGCGTTCACCTGGGGCTGAACGATGTTGACGATCCCCTGCATGGCCTCCTGCAGGGACATCTGCTCCATGTGAAGAGTCAGCTTCCCGCTCTCGATTTTGGACATATCCAGTATGTCGTTGATGAGCCCCAGCAGATGACGGCTGGAAAGGGAGATCTTTTTCAGGCAGTTTTGCACCTGTTGCATGTTGTCCAAATTGGCGCTGGCGATCGCCGTCATGCCGACGATCCCGTTCATGGGCGTGCGGATGTCGTGGCTCATATTGGAGAGGAATTCGCTCTTCGCGCGGCTGGCGTGCTCGGCGGCCCTGCGGGCCTCGTCCAGCTCCCGCACCTGCTTTCGGGTCAGCAGGATATACCAGATGAACACCGTCAGCAGCCCCAGAAGGATCACCGCGCAGCTTATCACCGAGAACCAGCCCCAGGAGCGGCCCAGGCTGATCACCAGACGGTCGATCTGACCGTAGGGCATAAACAGCATCAGATACCATTCGGAGTAGGGGAGCTGTGTGGCGTACAGGTGACGCCGATCGCCCTCAATGGTGAATTCGCCGGTGTAGTCCCGGCCGGCGGCCATGACATCCTGCAGCTGAGCGATATACTGTTCGCCGGTCATGCCCCCCACATCGTCATATCGGTCGCGGACGCGCTGAAAATACGACTCGTCGGTGATGTCGCTGTCCCGGACGATGAAATTTCCCTCCCGGTCGATGATAAAGTAGTAGATCAACGCGTTGTCGGAATCCAGGGAGAGGGTATCGCTGATATAGCTGATGGGCAGAGCGGCCACAAGCGCGGAGCTGGTTCCGCCGTTGGACATGGGGTAGGCGGCGGGGATGCCCATAAGCAGGGTGTTCTCCCCCTCCTCGTCCCGCCCCAGCGCCATTTTTTCCTCGCCGTCCATCAGCGACCGGAGAAAGGCGTCGGAGTCCTCGGCCTCGATCTGACTGCCGTACAACATTTCAAAGGAGCCGTCCTGATTGTAGAGGGCGAGGTGGTCAAAGCCCCGGGCACGGGCGTTGTAGCTCAGGGCGATGTGCATGGAGGTTTGGCTCTTCACGCTCTCCGGCGGGCAGGAATCCACCAGCGCGCCCACCTGGGAGAGGCGGAGCTGGATCGCCGTGCCGAAATGGGCGGCGGCCTGCTCGCTCATGCCGGCCATGTAGACCGAGCCGATCTCCCCGATGGCCTCCGCGCCCCTGCGATTCATCCGCACCGCCAAGTAGGAAAACACCGCCACGCAGAGCGCGGATATACAGACCAGACTGACCACCAGGCCGCGTGTCGTCTTGTGCTTCACATCTTCTCCCCCTCTCCCTTTCCTCGCCGGCTTTTTCATGAAACGACCCGGCGGCGAATCGCTCCCACAGCGTCCGGCGCCCGCGTTTTTCCCTGAAAAAAGATAAATGTATTGTATCATGTTTTTTGACAAATGTAAATTGATTTTCCAAGAAAGTGCGGAAAGCCCATAAAAAAAGAAACCCCCGCCAACCGGGGCTGTCCCGTGCGGGGCCTGCGCGGCGCTCTTGACGCGGGAGGACAGCGGACACCGATAGATCTCCCGTGACCGCTCCAACGGCCGCCTTTGCCCGCGGCAGCGGAAAAGCGGAGGGCAAATTGAGAAACTGTTTTCCATAGCGTAAAACCTTATTTGCCGTTTAACAACGGAAAAACAGGCATATTTTGTCTATACAATGTACATATTGCACATTTTGAGACATAAATATTGTTGAGAATGCCCATAAAAAGAAAAGAAAATGCTTTCTCAAAATGCTGTTGACCGTACAATTATTACCATGCTATACTGCGGCTATCCAATAAAAAGACAGGAGGAAAGACCCGTGAAAAAGAAACTCGCAACACTTGCCATGGCAGTTATCGTTCTTGCTGTGGTATGTCTGCCTCTTGGGGCTTTTGCCGCGGAGACGGACGAGATGATCCCCGTGGTGGTCAGCGTGCCCGAGGGCTGGGAGGCACCCCATCTGTGGGCATGGTCGGACGACGGCATAAACGCCTTTGCCGCCTGGCCTGGGGAGGAGATGGAGGCGTTGGAGGACGGATGGTATTATACATATGTCCCCAGTTATGTTCAAAACGTGATCGTCAACGCCAACAACGACACCGAGGCCCCCGTCCAGACGGAGGGCGTGGCGGTAAACGCCGGGGCCCCGGTTTGGGTGACCGTCGGCGAGGACGCGTCGGCGACGGTGGCGTATGAAGCGCAGAACGCATCGGAGATCCCCGCGTATGTGGAGCGCTTCGTCGTCCACGCCTACGTCCCTCTTTCCTGGGAAACGGCGGATCTCTGGGCCTGGTCGGCCCCCGATGGAACGGCCGCCTTCGCCGCCTGGCCGGGACTTTCCATGACGGAGGGAGACGACGGCTGGTTCACCGGGAAAGCCCCAACGTTTATCAATTCCATCATCATCAGCGGCAACGGGGGTACGGTTCAAACCGAGGACGTCTCCGTGGAGGCCAGGGAGCTGTGGATCACCGTGTATGAGGATCTGACATACGACCTGAGCTACGAGGATCCCAACAAGGCCGTTGAGGACATCACGGTCAGGGCCAAGGTACCCGATGACTGGAGCGGCCCCTGCTGTTGGGCGTGGTCGGCCCCCGACGGCACCAACGTCTTTGCCTCCTGGCCCGGCGAGGCGTTCGCCCAGGAGGACGGCTGGTATACGATCACCGTCCCCGGATGGATAAACTCCGTCATCGTCAACGCCAACGAGGGCGCGATCCAGACCTCCGATCTGTCCGTCGACCCCGGGAAAGACGTATGGATCGTGGTGACGGACGCTGAAAACGCTTCTGTCACGTACGAGGAGCCCGCCGATGCCCCCGATGCAGGCGATCCCTCCGAGGGAGGCTCGGACAACGAGCCCGGTGGATCCTCTACCCCCGTCGAGCCTGATGACCCCGGCCAGTCTGAGCCCACCGCGCCCGCGGAGGATGGCGAAAAGGGCTCCGGGAATAAAGGGATCATCATTGGAGCCGCCGCTGCGGCGGTCGTAGCGGTGGGCGGCGGCGCGGCCGTTGTCGTCTCCAGAAAGAAAAAGAAGTAATTCCGGCACGGAAAATGCGGGTATGCTCTTTGTGTACCCGCATTTTGCCTTACAGAATTGCGAGGAGGAGCAAAAATGAAAAAAATAATTTCATTGTTACTGTGCCTTTGCCTGTGTCTCGGGCTGGCGGCCTGCGGCGGCCGCGCAGACCCGGGGGACGCGAAAAAACTGACGATCTGGCACGACAAGGAGGATGCCGTCGTAGCCGCCCTGTCGGACTATTTGAGCGAGGCGGTCCCGGATCTGGAGATCGTCTTTGAGAAGAAAACGAGCCTGACCGATTCTTTAAAGCTCGTAGGCAACGATCCCACCGCCGCTCCCGACCTTTTTATTTTCGCCCATGACAAGATCGGCGTCTTTGCCGAAATGGGGATCCTGACGCCCATCACCGAGCTTGTGGAGGAGGGAAGGCTGGAGGACTATCTGCCCATGACTTTAGAGGCCGCCGCATATAAGGGTGAGGTCTACCAGCTCCCGTTGTATTTTGAGACGTTGCTGTTCATGTATAACCGCCGGTATATGCAGGACGATGAGGTGCCTGCGACCACCGGGGAACTGCTCCAATACGCCACGGACAACACCGGCCGCGGAAGATACGGCTTCGTGGAACAGCACAGCACGGCCTATTACAGCGCCGCGTGGATCCACGGCTTCGGCGGCTCGATCATCGACCAGGACGGCGTTCCGTTCCCGGATCCCCAGGCGGTAAAGGACGCCCTCGCCTACCATTTGAAATTTGTGGCCCTGATGCCCGGTGAGACGGAGTACAGTACCGTCAACACCCTTTTCCTTGAGGGAAAGGCCGACGCCACCATCGGAGGCCCCTGGCTCGTCCCCTCGGCAAGAGACGCGGGGATAGATCTGGGCATAGCTCCCATGCCGACCGTCGATGAGACGGGCAAGGCCCTTGCGCCCTACTCGGGCGTTCAGGGGATCCATGTGCTCAAATTTGCCGCGGAGAACAAAAAGGAGGCTGTTCAGGAGCTTCTGGACGCCCTCACGGCTCCGTCGGTGGGGATCGACCTGGCCCTGGCCAGCGGCTGTGCGCCCGCCAACGCGCTCTGCTATGACGATCCCCGGGTGGCCAATGACGAGCTTGTCCAGGCCATGCGCGGCACCGCCGAGATCGCCGTCCCCATGCCCAACATCCCCGAAATGGACGTGATGTGGACGGTGGTGGGCAATCTCCTCACCGACGTCAACCTCTCCGGCAAGGATGTCGAGAGCAGTTTTTCCTCCGCGATGGATAAGGCGGAGGAGCTGATCGAGGCCATGGGGTGAGAGCGGCATGAAAAAACGCAGAAATAAAGATACCGCCGTCTCCTATCTGTGGTCGGCCCCGTCCCTGCTGCTCATCGCCCTGATGGTGGTGTTCCCCATCCTGTACACGGGCTATGTGAGCCTCACCAATATGAACGTGTATCACTGGTTCGACTTCACCATTGTGGGGATCGACAACTACATCCGGGCGCTGTTCGTCTTTGACTCCGGCTTCCTGTCCGCGCTTCTGGCGACGCTGCTCTGGACAGTGATCAATATGGCGCTCCAGCTGGTGATCGCCTTTGTTCTGGCCTCGCTCCTGAACAATCAGAAGCTGAGACTTCGCAAGCTCTACAAGACCCTCCTGATGTTCCCTTGGGCCATGCCGGGGTACGTCTCGATCCTGCTGTGGAAAACGGGAATGTTCAACACGCAGTTCGGACTTTTTAATCAGTGGATGGAGAAGGCGGGTCTTGCCGCGGCCCGCTGGCTGAGCAACAATGTGTCCGCTTTCCTGTGCTGCACCCTGGTCAACCTGTGGCTGGCGCTGCCGTTTATGATCATGATCATGGACGGCGCCATGCAGAGCATCGACAAAAGCTATTATGAGAGCGCCCTTCTTGACGGCGCGAATTGGACGGAACGGACAAGGTACATCACCATCCCCGCCATACGGCCCATCATAGCCCCCGCCGTCATCATCACGATCTTCACCACCTTCAAGCAGTTTGACGTGGTCTATCTGCTGACACAGCAGGCGGGGGCGAAAACCGGTTCCGGGTTCCATACCATACTGACCTACGCCTATGAAAACGCCTTTGTCACCAACAATTACGGATACAGCTCCGCCATTTCCATCATCATCTTTATCCTGCTGATCGTCTTTTCGGCCAGGTACCAGCTCAGAGAGGAGGGAGACGAATGACAAGAAAAAAGAAAAAGGAGAAGCTGGGCCTCTTCTTCCTGAATGTATTCTTTATTGTGCTGTGCTTCGTCACACTCATTCCGATCCTTTACGCCGTCAGCGTCTCCTTCAGCGGGCAAAGCGGCCTTTTAAGCTCCGATTTCTCCTTTATCCCCCACGACTTTACCCTGGATAACTACAAGGAAGTGCTGTTTGGCGAGGGCATCATGACCTGGTTCGGAAATACCGTCGTACTGGCGGCCTCCACAGTCGCGCTGTCGCTCTCCGTGGCGGTGCCGGCGGCCTACTGCTTTTCCAGAAGGCGCTTTCCGGGCAGGAAAGCCATTCTGAAGTGTCTCGTGCTGCTCAACGCCTTCCCCGCTATCCTCTCCATGTTCGCCATCTACCGGCTGCTGCGTCCCCTGGGGCTTGTGAATCACCGGGCGGGGCTTATACTGGTCTACACGGGGACGATGGCGGTTTTCAGCCTCTGGAACACAAAGGGCTACTTTGACACGATTCCACGGGAGATCGAGGAGGCGGCCAGGATCGACGGGGCAAGCGACCTTCAGGTCGTCATCCGCATCGTCATGCCTCTGGCAAGGCCCAGCATCATCGTGACGGGCCTTATGGTGCTGATCTACGTCTGGAACGAGTACATTTACGCCACCACCTTCCTCACCGGCGAGGCGAACTATACCCTGGCCGCGGGGCTCTACGCGCTGCAGGCAACGGAAATGAGCGGGAGCTGGCCTGTATTTGCCGCGGCGTCGGTGGCGGTGTCCCTCCCGGTGCTGATCATCTTCTTCCTATGCCAGAAGCACATGACCTCCGGCCTGACAGCGGGAGGTGTGAAGGGATGAGGCTCGACGCCGTATTGCACATACCCATGTCCCAATACGCCTACGGCGCGGACGAACGGCATATCACATACAGACTCCGGTGCGCCAGGGGCGACTTAAAGCGCGTGACCTTATATTACGGGGATACGGCCTGCCGGGTAACGCCGATCGTCTTTACGGCCGTACCCATGGAGGCGGCCCTTTGGGACAGGCTCCACGACTACTGGCAGGTGACGGTGGACAGCGAGTACGAGCGCGTCTATTACTATTTTGAGTTGTTCGATGGGGAGCGCACCGTGCTCTACTATGGGGACGTGTTCACCGACCATCTGGTGGATGACCGCTCCCAGTATTTCAAGCTCCCCTTCAATCACCGCGCGGACATCGCCCGCGTGCCCGATTGGGTACACGACGCGGTGGTGTATAACATCTTCCCCGACAGCTTCGCCACTTCCCGCCGCTTTATCAGCGGGGAGCCGACTCAGAACTCCCACGCCGGACAGCCGGTGCGGGGCAGGCTCGGCGGGACGCTCCGGGGGATCGCGGAGAACGTCGATTACCTCAGGGAGCTTGGCGTAAACTGCGTATATGTAAATCCCATTTTCGCGGCGGGCGAGTATCACAAATACGACCTCCTGGACTACTTCCACGTAGACCCGTGCTTCGGCGGGGACGAGGCGTTCAGGGAACTGGTCGACGCCCTCCACCGAAACGGCATCAGGATCATAGTCGACGGCGTATTCAACCATTGCGGCTGGAACTTTTTCGCCTTTGACGATGTGGTACGCAACCAGGAAAAGTCGGAATACCGCGATTGGTTCTACCGGCTGAGCTTTCCCGTCACGAGGCCCCAAGATCCGGAGGACTACCCCGGTTACGCCTGCTTTGCCTATGAGCGCATGATGCCGAAGCTCGACACATCCAACCCGAAGGTGCGCGACTACTTGTGCGGGGTTGGCCGGTACTGGCTCCGGGAGTTTGACATTGACGGCTGGCGGCTCGATGTGGCCAGCGAGGTCAACGACGGCTTCTGGCGCGATTTTCGCAGGGCCGTAAAGGAGGTAAAACCCGACGCCCTTCTGATAGGCGAGGTGTGGGAGAGCGCCGGTCATTGGCTTTGCGGCGACATGTTTGACTCCACCATGAATTACGACTTCCGTAAGCACTGCGACCTGTTTTTCGCCAGGGGCGGTATCGACGCGGCGGACTTTGCGGGACGTATCACCAATATGCTCATACGCTACCGCCATCAGATGATCCCGGCACAGCTCAATCTGCTGGATAGCCATGACGTGGGAAGGTTTCTCTCCCTGTGCGGCGGCAGCGTCGAAAAATACCGGCTGGCCGTACTGTTCATGATGACCTTCATAGGGATGCCCGCCATCTTCTACGGCGACGAGCTGGGAATGGAGGGAGAGCTGGAGGAGGAGTACCGCGGGGCGATGCCGTGGGGCGGGGGAGATCTTGAACTGCGCGATTTCTTTAAACGCGCCATCTCTATACGACAGTCTTTGCCAGCCCTGCGCCGTGGGAACTTCCGCGTAGAATCCGCGGAGAGTGGAAGCGGCTTACTGATCTATTCCCGCCGGTATGAGGAACAGAAAGTTACCGTGGCGTTAAACGTAAGCTCGGTACCGGCCTTTATCCACCCTGCAAACGGGTGCGCTTGCTGGTCGGAGGGTCTTGTCGAAAGCACATTATCCCCCTATGGATTTGCGGTCTTTGTTGACTGACCGAGGCAAATCGTATATAGTAATACTGATCTTCGATAAAAAGTAGACGCCGGGCGGCGAGGATTTTTCGCGTCAGTCGAGGAAAGCGGCGCGGGGAATACCGTCGCATTTCCAAGACGCCTGACGAGGTATGACGCGAAAAAGATTGGCGCGAATGTCTTGCTTTTGTCGAAGAACAGCATAAGGTTATTCCATACGGGGGGGAGGCTTTCCCATGGGCGTGACTATACACGATGTGGCGAGGGCGGCGGGGACGTCCGTGTCCACCGTTTCAAAGGTCATCAACGGCTATTACGGCATATCGGAGGAAACGGCGGCGAGGGTCAGGCGTGTCATGAAAGAGCTGAATTACAGCCCCAGCGCCAGCGCGCAGAATTTCGCCAGGGGTACGACGAGGTGCGTTGTGATGCTGGCGGATCTGAGCCCCGGCGCCGCTTTTCGAAACCCCCATCTTTTTGAGATCGCCTCCGGTCTGGAGGAGACCCTCAGATCCCGGGGTTACCGCCTGATCCTCCGGGGCGCCGATACCACCACGGCATACGCGGCCGCCGAGGAGATCATTTCCCGGCGCAGTGCCGACGCCATTGCCGTCCACGTCTCCGTCATGACCCACCCCCTCTCCGCCCTGCTGACGAACCCCCGTTTTCCGCACATTGTGCTTGGCATGCCCAACTTTGAGACGCAGGTCTGCTGGATAGACAACAACAATGTCTACTCCGGCACCGTGGCAGCGGCCTACCTGCTTTCGAGGGGCTACCGCAGGATAGCGTTCGTGGGCGGACAGTACTATGACCTGGGCTCGGCCCACCGCCTCCAGGGGGTGCGGCAGGGCCTGGGCGAGGCCGGCCTACAATTGGAGGAGCAGTACATCTGGCTGGGAGAGTCAACACGGGAGGACGGCTACCGCATGACAAAACAACTTCTCAGTGAACGGTCCCTGCCCGAGGCGGTCGTATGCGCCAACAACTACATCGCCCTAGGCTGTGTGGCCGCCATCCAGGAGCACGGTCTGCGGATCCCCCGGGATATCGGCGTAATGGCGTTTGATGATTACCCGTTTTCCCAGTTTACGGAGCCAAAGCTGACGGTGGTGAATATCGACGTGCGGGATCTGGGGAATCAGGCCGGGAAATTTCTTGTCGACATGATCCGGCACCCCAACAAACAGGTGCAGACCTATGTGACCACCTCGGTCCTGATGGAGCGGCAGTCCACCCGCGGCCGGAAATGACCGCCCGGACAGGCCGTCTTGCCCCGGCGCGGCGGCCGCGAAACAGGGCCATAGTACTCCGGCGGTCATATGACCGCCGGAGTACTGATCTTATTGGGGCCGGCCCGCGCGCATCCCCCCGGTAAAAGTACACAAATTCCCCGCCGCTAACAGGTTGACAAAATATTTTTTCCATGTACAATACAAAAAGAGGCCGTTGAAGGACGCGGATCGTTCTTTCGACAAGCGGCGTACAGAATCTCGATTCTCGGAGGTACTCTATGGCGCGTCAGGTGACACTGAAGGACGTGGCGCGGGAGGCCCATGTCTCCGTGGCGACGGTGTCCTACATCATAAACAACCGGGAGGATCAGAAGATCAGCGAGGCCACCCGGAAAAAGGTGCTGCAGATCGCGAATCTTCTCGGCTATACCCCCAACCCCGTGGCAAAGAGCCTGGTGACGGGGCGCAAGGATCTGATCGGCATCGTATACCGTCTCCGTGAATTTACCCCCAGCAGGAATCTGGAGCTTTTTCACTTCATTGACCTTCTTGTAAAGCGCCTCAATCGCGAGAGCTGCGAATGTCTGCTCCTGCCCGCGGACGTGACGGACATAACCCTGAAAAGGGTGGACAGCGTCATAACCCTCGGCCTCCCGGAATCGGAATTCGCCGTTTTGTCCGACGACTGCTTTGTGCCTATTCTGGCGGTCGATATGCTTGTAAAAAACACATGGCTGTTTTCCCGAATCTATCAGGATCTGCCCCGGCTCATGAAGGGCGCGCCGGACGACGCGCTCCTGGTCACGGAGCCGTATGGGAACGAGGATTATGACGCCTTTGCCAGATCCCGCTTTTCCCCGGACATGGTGCTGCGCCCGGACGAGTGTACGCCGGAGCGGGTCATGGGCCGCCCCCTGGTCATACTCGGAGCACCTCTGGCCCTGACCGTTGGCCCCAGGTCGGGAAGCCCCGACATAACCGTGATAGCCTCCGACCCCACGGCCGCTTTTCTTCCGCCGGATTACAGGGTCGTACACGCCGATGTCCGGGAGAAGGTGGAGGTGACCGCCCGATACGTCCTGGACGCCCTCAACGGGAAATTTGAGCTTCCCCACGACAGGAGGGTCTAGACGCCCTTTCGTGCCGGCGGTGTGAACAGGGACAGGCGTGTTTTAATGGATGGGCCCGATTCGCGCCTTTGACAGGGAGGGAGCCTGCCGTGAAAAAGCCGGCGCGGGTGTATCGCGGCATACAGGGAAAGTAAAAAAGGGGGAATTTCCATGGATCTCTTTCTCACATTGGCTTTTCTCTTTTTTATCGGTTCGGTGTTCGGGTGGGTGCTGGAGCTTTTTTTCCGGCGCTTTATTTCCTCGGCGAACCCGGAGCGGAAATGGATCAATCCGGGCTTCTGCACCGGGCCGTATGTGCCGCTCTATGGAATGGGGCT
Source organism: uncultured Oscillospiraceae bacterium (assembly GCA_947589225.1). Classification (GTDB taxonomy): domain Bacteria; phylum Bacillota; class Clostridia; order Oscillospirales; family Oscillospiraceae; genus RUG626. The sequence goes on from CANQBC010000003.1 coordinate 146,711, forward strand.
TTGCATCCTGTTCCTTATCGCCTCTCTGGAGAACACCACCTGGATCCGCGACCCCTTATGGGAGAAAATTGCCCTTTTTGCCTTCATGGCGGTGTGCATGACGGCCATCGAGTACATAGCCGGCATACTCAGCATGAAGATCGCCAAGGTGAAGCTCTGGGACTACTCCGACCGGTGGGGCAACATCCAGGGGATCGTCTGCCCGCTCTTTTCCCTGGCTTGGGCGGTGCTGGGGGCGGTCTACTACTTTCTCATCCATCCGCGCGTCCTGGGCGCCCTTAATTGGCTCAACCGGAATCTGGCCTTCTCCTTCTTCATCGGTATGTTCTATGGGGTGTTCATCATCGACCTCTGCGCCTCTCTCCAGCTTATGACGCGGCTTAAAAAGTTCGCGGAGGAGAACGACGTCATCATCAAGTACGAAAACCTCAAGGCGCACATCCGCTCCGTTCAGGATGCCGCCGCCCAGGATCATCACTTTTTCCGGCCCTTCCACTCGGAAAAGCCCGTCTCCGAACATCTGCGCGACCGGCTGGATAAGATCCGCGCCGGGGCGAAGGAGAACCGGGATCTGGTCTTTTTCTCCGTCCGCAGGCACGGAAAATAATGTCTGCCCAACCGCCCGGGCAACGGGCGGAGCCGGAAAAGGGACTGTGAAAATATGGGCCGGAACCGGCTCTTTTTCACAGCCCCTGTTGTTTTAATGAGATGGTCTGTTCGATACGCGCCGGCCGGGGATCCGCGGAAGGCGCGATTGCCCCGCTCAACGCCATTTCCCGTCTTGCGAAACGGCGTTTTCCGTGCTATACTACAAAATATAACAGGAAATTTGGGGGGATCCGGCCATGCACGCGTTCATCATGTTCCTTTGCGGCCTTCTGTCCGGCTGCCTCAACTACATCATCGTCCTTCTGTTCCTTTTCGAGGTCGGCCTGTCCGTGTGGCTTTTTCTTCGCCTCTCCGGGGATATGGCAAGCCTTGAGAAGCTGACCGAGGTGACAGACGAGAGGGAGCCGGGCCGCCGCGGCCCGGGGCGGAGCGTGATCACCAGCAAGCGGGTGATCACCGAGCGCAACTGGGACGCCTACGTTTCCTTTCGAAAGAGCTACACCCGCACCATGACCGGCTATGACGTCTATTTTGCCCTGATCCAGCTTTTTACCCTGCTGGGCATCCTGGGAACCGTGGCGGGATTGTATCTTTCGCTGAACGCCGTCCCCGACACCGGGGGTATCCAAAACATTTCCTACGACGGGATCGCCTTTGCCCTGTCCTCCACGATCCTGGGCATCGGCTGTACCGTGATCCTTAAGCTTCTGGACATCGCCCTGTCCGGCCGATATATCGACCGCATCGACGACCGGCTCGACCTTTTTGAAAAGGATTACGGGGTGAAAAACGACGCCTTGACCGCGGAGGCCGCGTCCCGGGAGGACAAGCCATGAGGCGCCGGAGACGTTCCTCCGGCGGCCAGATCGACATGACGCCCCTTCTGGACGTGCTGTTCTCCATCCTCTTTATCGTTCTCCTTGCCGGCGCGCAAAGCGAGCGGGACAACGCCGCCTCCGCCCGTGGAGAGGAGGATCGCCTCGTCTCCCAGATCCGGGAATTGGAGGAAAAGCTGACCGCCCGCGAGGATCAGATGGAAAGCTATGACACATACCACGCCCGCGCCGTGATCGTTACCGTTACCAACTTCTCCGACGATGCCGGCCACAGGCTCCGCCTGTCCATCGGTCTGGATCCCGGCGAAGGGGAGGCGATCCTCCTGGGTACGGACAGGCTGGAAAGCGTCAGGGCCCGCCTTCGCTCCTTTGTGGAGAGATGCCTGGATCCGGCGGATCCCCAGCCCGTGTACATCCTCTTTTACTGCGAAAAAAGCCTCATTTACAAAAGTGAGTACGACGCCGTGGTGGACACGTTCACAGACCTTCAAACCGAACACAAGGAAGTGTTCTTTAAATTTGCCAACGAGGGAGAGTAGAAAATGAAAAAACTACTGAAGATTCTGCTTACCCTGACCGTTGCCGCCGCTATCGTTCTGGTGCTTTTGTACCTGGGACCCGGCCTGGGCTTCGGTAAGGGAAACGGCGAGGGGGACGCGGACAACCTCCGGAACGACCAAACGGACGAGAGCGTCCCGTCAAAGGACGAGATCCCCGGCGAGAACGACGGCTCCACTGAGGGGGAGCGGATCGTCGTCACCGTCCGGGAGAACGCCGTTTTGGTCAACGGCGAAGCTTTCACCGACGCCGGTGCGTTGAAAACCTGTGTGGAACAGCTCAACGGAGACGGCAAAGTTTTTGAGCTTGTGGAGGACGAGCCCATTGAGGCCGCCTACGAGATGGCCGTCCAGGTGTTCCGCGACCTGGACATCCCCCTGAAAACCGACGCGGAATGACCCCTTCCGCCGGAACGGGAGCGGGCGCCACGAGCGGGGACGCTCCGTCGGGACGGCCTGGATCCCGCCAACACCCGCTTTCCGTTTGACGGCGGATCCGGCGGCCGTGAAGATCAAAGATCACTTGTCCGCTTGTTCGGAAAACGGCATGAAGGGCCGCGCGAAAGGGGAGCGGCCGCAAGCCGCTTTCGCGCGGATCGGATGCCGGCCCGTTTGAGGGCGCGCCCAAAGCGGAGGAATCGGAGGAAGAAATGAAAAAAGTGTTACGTCGGGCCGTGGCCGTTATTCCGGCCGTTGCCCTCCAGATCCTGTTATATCTGCTGCTGTTTACATGGCTCAAGCCCTGGGCCACGGGGATAAGCATCGTGCTGGGCGTGCTGTCGCTCCTTCTCGTGTTGTATCTCATGACCAAGAGGGACGAGAGCACCTACCGCATTTTATGGCTGGTGCTGGTACTCACCTTTCCGCTGCCCGGGGCGCTCTTGTATCTCATCCTCGGCAACAAGCGCTCCATGGCGCCGATACGCAAGAGGATCGCCAGAACTCCGCCGCTCCCGCCGGAGGAGGACGCCTCCGGCCCGCTCTTTGAGGAGCTGGAGCGGGAGGACAGACGTCTTGCTCAGACGCTGCGGCGTGTGCAGAGGCAGACCGGCCTGCCCCTGCGCCGGGGCCGCGAGACGGAGTACTATCCCCTGGGCGACGATATGTTCCCCAGAATGCTGGAGGAGCTTGAAAAAGCGGAGAAGTTCATTTTTGTCGAGTACCTGATCATTGAGAACGGGCTTTTCTGGGACTCCCTCACCGAGATCATGGCCCGGAAGGCCGCCCAGGGCGTGGATGTGCGCGTCATGTACGACGACCTGGGGAGCATCTCCACCTACACCGGTAAAAACGCGGAGGAGCTGCGGAAAAAGGGGATCCAATGCGTCGCTTTCAACCCGCTCCTCTTTGTCAGCGGAACGCTAAGCTGCCGTACGCACCGGAAAATGCTGATCATCGACGGCAAGACCGCTTTCAGCGGCGGCGTGAATCTGGCGGACGAGTACATAAATCACATTACCCGCTTCGGACACTGGAAGGACATCGGCTTCATGGTCCGGGGTGAGGCCGCCCGGAGCTTTACGCGGATGTTCGCGGAGTTTTGGAACGCCTTTACAAAAGATCCCGTGCCGGTGGAGTACCTGTCCGCCCCCGTGGACGCTTCGGACATCCGGGACGGAATGGTTCTGCCTTACTACGATTCCCCCCTGCGCCCCGAGGGAACCACAAACGAGCTCTATATCGATTTTCTGGCCCAGGCGGAGGATCACGCCTGGTTCTACACCCCCTACCTCCTCCCTGGGGAGGCGTTGGTGGACGCGCTCGTGCGCGCCGCGCGGCGGGGCGTGGACGTACGGATCATCACGCCGGGGATCCCGGACAAGAAGATCGTCTACCGCATGACCCGCAGCTTCTACCCGGTGCTTATGGAGGCCGGCGTGAAGATCTACGAGTACACCCCCGGTTTTCTCCACGCCAAGGCGTGTCTGGTGGACGGCAAGGTGGGCGCTGTGGGCACGGTGAACCTGGACTACCGCAGCCTCTTTTTGCAGTTTGAGAACAACACGGTGTTCTATAAGTCGTCGCTCCTTGAAAGTCTCCGGGCTGACTTCTTGGAGACCCAGTCCAAGTGCCGGGAGAGGAAGCTTGACGATTTGGGGATCACCTTCTGGAAATGGCTCGTCGACGGCTTCCTGCGCCTGGTGGCGCCCTTGTGCTGACAATTGTTTGTTCGTATCCGTAAACGGCGGCATGCTCTTCCTGAGCATGCCGCCGCAGTCTGTCGGGAAGTTCGAAAACGAGGATCGCGCGGGACATGCGCCCCGCGTTGTCCTTTTTCAATAGATCGAGGGGGCAGGACTTTTGTCCTGCCCCCTTCAGTTTTACCGTATGGCCCTGCCCTGACTCACGTCGGTTTCCCCGTCACACGGGGCCGGGGCGTTTGGCCTGAAAATATTCCTTTATATGGGGATCACTCCTGAGAGTACATGGCCACAAGGCGGTTCAGATGCTCCCAACGCTCCATGGCGGCCTTCTCGTTCTTGGCGAAGAGGACGGTGGCGCGCTCCGGGAAGGAGCGGGTCAGGGCGCTGTAACGGGCCTCGTTCATCAGGAACTCCTGATAGCCGCCGGCGGGAGCCTTGGAATCCAGGACGAACTTCTTGCCGGCGGGAGCGTCGGGGTTGAAGCGGAACAGGTTCCAATAGCCGCACTCAACGGCCTTCTTCATCTCCTTCTGGCAGTTGACCATGCCGCCCTTGATGGAGTGCATCTCGCAGGGGGCGTAGCCGATGATGAGGGACGGGCCGTTGTACGCCTCGGCCTCGGTGATGGCCTTGATGGTCTGAGCGGGGTTGGCGCCCATAGCCACCTGGGCCACGTAGATGTAGCCGTAGGACATGGCGATCTCGGCGAGGCTCTTCTTCTTGATCTCCTTGCCGGCCGCGGCGAACTGGGCCACCTGGCCGATGTTGGAGGCCTTGGAGGCCTGGCCGCCGGTGTTGGAATAGACCTCGGTGTCGAAGACGAAGACGTTCACGTTGTTGCCGGAGGCGAGGACGTGATCCACGCCGCCGAAGCCGATGTCGTAGGCCCAGCCGTCGCCGCCGAAGATCCAGACGGACTTCTTGCTGAGGTACTCCTTCTGGCTGAGGATCTCCTTGGCCTTGTCGCAGCCGCAGGCCTCAAGGGCGGCAACCAGGGCGTCGGTGGCGGGCTTGTTGGCCTCGCCGTCGTCCATGGTCTCCAGCCACTTGGCACCGGCTTCCTTCACGTCGGCAGGGGCGTTCTCGCTTTCCACAAGCTCCTTGACCTTGGCCTCCAGGCGGGTGCGGATGGCGTTCTGGCCCAGATACATGCCCAGGCCGTGCTCGGCGTTGTCCTCGAAGAGGGAGTTTGCCCACGCCGGGCCGTGGCCCTGGGCGTTGACGGTGTAGGGGGAGGTGGCGGCCGGTCCGCCCCAGATGGAGGAGCAGCCGGTGGCGTTGGAGATGTACATACGGTCGCCGAAGAGCTGGGTCACGAGACGGGCGTAGCTGGTCTCGGCGCAGCCGGCGCAGGAGCCGGAGAACTCAAGAAGCGGCTTGCGGAACTGGCTGCCCTTGACGGTGTTGTCCATCATGTCGGGCTTGTCGGCGACCTTGGCCACGCAGTAGTTGAAGCTCTCCTGCTCGGCAAGCTCCTGCTCCTGGGGGACCATGGTGAGCGCGCCGGTGGGGCACTGGCCGATGCAGACGCCGCAGCCCATGCAGTCCAGAGGCGAGACGGCCATGGTGTACTGATAGACGCCCTTGCCGCGTCCGGCCTTGACGGGGACGGCCCTGAGCGTGGCGGGAGCCGCCTTGACCTCGTCCTCGGTCATGGCGTAGGGACGGATGGTGGCGTGGGGGCAGACATAGGCGCAGTTGTTGCACTGGATGCACTTGCCCTCGTCCCAGTGGGGGACGGTGACCGCGACGCCGCGCTTTTCATAGGCGGCCGCGCCCTGCTCGAACTGGCCGTCCACATGGTCCATGAAGGCGCTGACCGGGAGGCTGTCGCCGTCCATCCTTCCCACGGGCTCCATGATGTTCACGACCTGCTTGACGACCTCGGGACGGCCCTCGTAGTTGTTGACCACGGGTTCGTCCTGGGCGTTGGCCCAGTCGGCGGGAACGTCGATCTTCACGAAGGCGGTGGCGCCGGCGTCGATGGCCTTGTGGTTGTTGGCCACGATGTCCATGCCCTTCTTGGAGTAGG
>CANQBC010000004.1 GCA_947589225.1 uncultured Oscillospiraceae bacterium
TCCCCGTCGCTTCCCGCGACAGCTTGCCTAATATACTACTTCTTCTCCTCCTTGTCAACACCTTTTTTCGCTTTTTTCGAAAAAAAATTATGGATCCCCGGGTATTGCCAACGACATCACGCTGTTATATAATAATTGTAATGTATCCGGCGTCATGTATCAACCGCCGGATGCGGCTATTATATTCTTTGACGTGGGGGTATGATGTAAAATGAGAAAATCCGTTTCCTTGTTACTTGTCCTTGTTCTACTGCTGGCCGCAGCTCCCTCCGCCCTTGCCGACGAGGCGGCCGGTAATTATGACGCCGAAGCCGGCGACGATATTATTTCGCCGGATTGGGACAATTTCGGGACAGATTGGTACAGCCCCGGTATGTTTACCGACGTACCCGAGGGCGCGTGGTACGAGGACGCGCTGGAGCATTGCTATGACGCCGGCATTGTGGAAGGCGTCACCGACACCGCCTTTTCCCCCAACGGCCCTGTGACCGTCGCCCAGGCCATAGCCTTTGCGGCTCGGACGAGGGAATACTTTATGATGTGGACGTCCGAGGAATTTGTTGAGGGCGCGCCCTGGTATCAGGTCTATGTGGACTACGCCCTGGACACGGGCATCATCACCGCCGGCCAGTTTGCCGACTACAACGCCCCCGCTACCCGGCGGGACGTGGCCGTCATCATGCGCGCCGCCATTGACTTCTCCTTTGATGAGCTCTGCCCGGAGGTCTGCGGTGTGGCGGACGGGGTGATACCCGACGTTGAGGCGGGCGATCCCGGCTATGACGCCATATATGACCTCTATCGCGCCGGGGTGCTCACCGGCACCGGGAACGGCAGCTTCAACCCGAACGCGAAAATAACCCGCGCGGAGACCGTGGCCATTCTGGGCCGTATCATCTCCGATTACGAAAGGCCCATATTCCTCCTCACCGGCAGTGGCATGTACAACGTCTATGTGGGCGGCCTTGGCTTTAAGGTTCCCAAGGGCTTCACGCTGGAGTACTGGTACGACGATATGGCGGATCTTTACGCCTATGATGAAAACGGCGACGTCTCCGCCTATATCCAAATCTTCTCCATGCTGTATCCCATAACCCAGGAGGCATTTGACGAGAAGGGAAAGGAGCTTCTCTCCGGCTCCCTCTCCGCTGCGGGCGTCGAGACGGGCGGCAGGGAGCCGGTCATCTCCGACTCCGCCATTGCCGGTCTCCACGCCTACACCCTCACCCGGACATATGAGATCGACACGGGCGGGGAACAGGGGCTCGTCTCCACCCTCAGGCGGGAGGAGCTGGCCTTCAACCCCAACAACAGCACCCTTGTCTGCATCGTTTTCTCGGCTCCGGAGGAAACCGCGGCCAGCTTTATGCCCGCGTATGAATCCATGCTGGCAGGCGCCGTGGTAGACGAAAACAACGTGGGAGGCGAGGTCAACGAGGAGCTTGAAGCGCTCATGGACAAGGTGGTGGAATTCGTTCCCCAGTATTTTGAGTTCGCCCAAAGATTCTCGGAGACATTGAAAAAGGAGCTTCCCGACCTGTATGACGAGCTCATGGAGCAGACCACGCAGCTCATCGCGCTTGTCATGGAGCTGTCGGAGTTTGACACCTCCGACCTCACGGAGGCCGACGCCATGTACCTGATGGGCCGCGTCATGGAGCTTATTTCCTCCATCCCCGGGGCGGAGGAGTCCCTGGAGGGGGTCTTCAACGACCTGGGTCTGGGGGATCTCATAACCGCGTGAGCCGCCCCGCCGCGTACACAAGGCAGCAGGAGCCAAATCCACGCCAGTTTCCGGCGGTGGATCGCCCCGTGCGGTGTCAAAGCCCTTGCCGGCGCAAGGTGACAGGCGGAAAAGCGCCGAAAAGGAGCCGCGTGGAGCGGTGTGCGCGCTCTATTTCCGTCACCCCAGCCTACATATACGCTGTACGGAGAAGTTGAGAATGAAAAAAGCGGTTTCTTTAATCCTCTCCCTTGTTCTCCCGCTCATCCCCGCTCCAGCCGCGTTGGCAGACGGCGCGGATGCCGTCCCGGTCTATGAACCGGGCACGTTTGTGGACGTCCCGGACGGCGCCTGGTACATGGACGAGCTGATCGTCTGCTATGAGTCGGGATTCATGAAGGGCAAGACCCCCGCTGTGTTCGCGCCGGCGGAGTCCATCACTCTTGCCGAGTCCATAGCCATCGCCGCGCGGGTACACCTCTCCCGGGATAGTGAGGCCGGGAAAAAAGCAGGATTCACTCAGGGCATGCCCTGGTATCAGGTCTATGTGGATTACGCGCTGGAGAACGGCATCATCAGAGACGGGGAGTTCCCCGACTATAACGCCCCAGCCACAAGGCGGCAGTTCGCGGGTATCATGTACCGCGCCCTTCAAGACACGCCCCTGCCCGATGTAAGCTGTGTGGAGGACGGGGCTATACCCGATGTGGATCCGTCCAGCCCCTACTATGACGAGATTTACGGACTCTACCGGGCCGGCATTCTGGCCGGGACCTACGGCGGAAGCTTCCTGCCCGGCAGCAGTATCGCCCGCTGCGAAGCGGCGGCCATCGTGGCCCGCTCGGAGGAGCCGGCGCTTCTTAAACGGTTTATGCTCACAAGGGACGGCTTTTTCAGCTGCTACGAGGGCGGCGTCGGCTTCAAGGTGCCCTCCTGCTATACCGTCCGGGAAAACGCGGCGGGCGTAAACGGCTTTCTGGCAAAAGAAAACGGCAAGGTCGCGGGAGCGATGGTGGTATTGTCCCGGTATCTGCCCATGTCCAGGGCGGATTTTGAAGATAACCGCACGGCGTTGGCGGAGGCCGTCGTGAAAGCGGCGGGCCTGTCTCCCATCTCCTCCCCCGTCATCTCCGAGGGTACGCTTCTCGGCTTTCCGGCCGTGACTGTGGAGCTTGACTCGACCGAGACGGGGAGCGTCAAGGCTTCAACGCGCTACCGCGTCGACATATTCCTGAACGTCAAAAACAGCAGGATGGTTGCCGTCATACTGGGCTATACCATAGGGTGCGAGCGCGACTATACGGCGCTTTACACGGACATGCTGGGTACCGCCAAGGCGGACGGGGCCGCCGGCTCCAGCGCCAACGCGCGCCCGGGGGTCGCGCAAATCGTGTGCGGCAAATTAAATGGATTGGATAAATTACCCGTGGAATCCTGATCCACGCGTTTTTCAAAAAGTTGAGAGCACCATACCGATAAGGTATGGTGCTCTCTTATGAAGGGGATGGCCGATGACGCGGACGCACCATCAGGCCGCTTACTAATATACACTATTTCGTGAAATTTTACAAGGGGTTGCGGGGAATTTTTTATTCGTCCGTTGATTTTAATGTTTAAAAAAGCGAAAGCGGCCCGTCATGGCGGGAGAGGGGCCGCCATTTGGATAGGCTGACATTTTTCAGGCAGGCCCTGGTAAAGCGGGTACTATGAATCTCCGGTCCGGTAAAAGCGGGTCAGTCGCCCTCATATCCCAGGTACGCCCTGAACACCACGTTCATAGTTTCCATATCATAGTAGGTCGCGTAGTTGAGGGCCGTAAGCTCAATAAGGCCGTCCAGAAGCCGGACATCCTCGTACCAGTTAAAGCCCGTCAGGGTAAGCTCGGGAAGCGAGGTGCCGTCGCGTCTGAAATAGGCGCGGTAAGAGGGCTCGGAGTACCGCACGGTCTTTACAAGGGGCTCCGCGTCCGCGCCGCGTATCTCGTCGAATACGTACTCGCCATTCTCGGGAAGCCCGGGGGACTGCCCGGCGCGGTAGATGATGTCGAACCAGTCATTCGCGGGCATATTCTCCCGCTCCAGGGTCTCCCGGTTAAACAATATCACTTCGTCCGTCTCGCCGTCGTAGGAGAGGGAGACATATTTGTCGATCCACTCGCCGCCATATCCGCCCTCCCGGGCGCTCCAGACGAGGGCGTTAAACTCCTCCCGGGTCATGCCAAGGACGTCGATGGAGATCCGGCCGCAGGGGTTTGCGTCGTAGTCATACAGCGTCATGCTGTCCTCGTCGAAGAATATGACTCCATCATGGGTAAAGCTTGTGGCAAGGTACCAATGATCCGCACACCACCCGCCGTCACGGGATGCCGCGGCGACGCGGGGGCCGTCCGCTGTGCCCTTTTGCAGCGCAAGGATATTGCCCCGCGCTTCCACATTGGAGTAGACGGGGTCGACCACCACCCTGCCGTCGCGGGTCATCAGGCCGTAGAGACATCCGGTGCCGGCGGGCCAGTCATCCATCAGGCGCCTGCCGGCGTAGGGGACAAGGGCGCCGTAGTTGCCGGGGACAAGCTCCGGCCGATAGTCCGAGTACCATCGGGAGCCCACAAGGGGAAGGAATTTTCTTTCAGAGGGGGCGGTGTCGAGTATCGAGACGTAACCCTCTGCCGCTATAAGCTTCTGACCGCTATCGGAGAGAAGCCAGTCGTAGATGACCCGCGCCGGGGCGTCATCCGAAAGATTCGCCGGGATGACCACGTATTTGGGGTTCACAAGGGGATATGTCCCGCTTCTGATAGTATTCGGGTCGGGCTCCACGCCCTCAAGCTTCAGAAGCTTCAGACCCTCGGCGGCGCGCATCTCCTGGGCGTAGTAGTACACGGAGTAGCCTATGGCGCCGGGGGAGTTGTCGTAGCCCTTGACCGCCTCCATCAGCTCCCCCATGGTGGTGGCTATCCAGTCGGTGGGGGCCTCCATCATGGGAGTTCCGTTCATCACAAGTTTCTCCATGAGTGTCTGGCTGCCGGCGCCCTGGTTGCGCTGGAAGGGTATGATCCGCCGATCCTCGCCGCCCAGCTCCTTCCAGTTCGTTATCTCGCCGGAGTATATGCGCCGGGCCTCGTCCACCGTGATGGAGTCCACGGGGTTATCCTCGTTGACAACGAACACGAAGGCGTCTGTGGCAAATGGGCTCTTTTCCCACTCAAAGCCCAGCCTCTCCTTCTCCTCCGTCACCTCCCCGTTTGACTCGCCCACGATGAGGATGTCCGCGTCGCCGTGAATAAGGTTCATGTAGGCGTTGGTGGTCTTGGCGAAGTGGATAAGATCCGCCGCGTCCTCGCGGCTCTCCCCCAGCACCGCCGCGCAGACAGCCTGGGCAAGGGGCGCGGTGGAAGTGGAGCCGTCAAAGCGCGGGAGCTCATCCCTTGTGAAGCGGGGCGCCCCGATCGCCTCACCGGGGGACTCCGGCACGTCGGGGGTATCCTGCGGATCAGGCACGGCCGGCGTGGTCGGATCGCCGGCGGCGCCGCCGGTTTCAGGCATTTCCTGCACCTGAGGCCCCGTACACGCGGCGAGGGAAAGGGCAAGAGCCGCCGTAAGGAGTATCGCAATAAGCCTTCTCATAAAAGATCACCTCGTCTCAAGTATACCCGATTCGGGCGGTTTTTCCGATGAGATACGAAAAACCCATCCGACGGCGAATGGGTTTTTCTGTCATTTCGCGTAGAGGAAATACACGACGAGGTTGACAAGCCGCGCCGGCAAAAGCCGGGTCAGCATCACCAGGGCCTTGTAGGAAAAGCCGATGCTGGAGGCGGGCGGGACGGACTTGCGCAGGGCCATTTTGCGGATATATCTCCCCGCCACAGCCGGGGCCATGCCGGTGCGCTCGTCGTGCTCCATCCGGGAGACGGACCGGGCGATGCGCCCGCCGTAGATCTCGTCCCCCGCCGGGGACTTCTCCCTGGCGTCGGTGAAGCCCGTGGCGATGTCGCCGGGCATGACCGCCGTTAAGGTGACACCGTAGGGACGCAGTTCATTGCGCAGGGCCGCCACATAGGCGTTCAGCGCCGCCTTGGAGGCGGAGTAGTAGGTCTGGAAGGGGATGGAGATGGCCCCCGCCACGGAGGACACCACCACGATCCGCCCGCTTTTTTGCTCCCGCATGGCGGGCAGGACGGCCTTCACCGCGTTCACCACGCCGAAGAAGTTGACGTCCAGCTGCTTTTTTGCCGCCTCAAGCTCCGTAAACTCCACCGCGCCTGAGATGCCAAAGCCCGCGCAGCAGACGAGGATGTCGATCCGCCCCTCCTTTTCAAGGACGGCTTTGACCACCCGCTCCATGGCGTGGGTGTCGGTGACGTCGCCGGGGAGGTGGACGGCGTTTGGAAGCGCGATGTCCCGCCGGCTGGTCTCGTACACCGTGACCCCGGCCTCATGAAGGGCGTTCACCGCCGCAAGGCCGATGCCGCTGGAGCCGCCGGTGACCAGGGCGACCTTCTTCTCCCTCAGCATAGATTGTTGGCCTTCAGCACCTTCTGGATGATGCCGGCGGCCTCCTCCACCAAAGCTTCGGTGTGGGTGGCCATCAGGGAGGTACGCAGCAGGCACTCGTGGGGGGCCACCGCGGGGGGAATGGAGGTGTTGACGTACACGCCCTCGTCAAAGAGCTGCTTGGTGATGGTGAGGGTGTCGATCATCTCATATGTATAGATGGGGATGATGGGCGTTTCGCTCTGACGGATCTTGATCCCCCGGTCGGTGAGCTGTTTTCTGAAGTAGGCGGAGATGTGCTGGAGGTTGTCCACCAGCTCCGGGTGATGCTCCAGCTCGTCCAGCGCCGCCATGGCGGTGGCGCAGGAGGCGGGGGTGATGGAGGCGGAGAAGATGAAGGGGCGGGAGGCGTGGCGCACGTAGTCGCACACGTTGGCGCTGGCCGCCATATAGCCGCCCAGGGAGGCCAGGGACTTGGAGAAGGTGCCCATGTAGATGTCCACGTCGTCCTCAAGGCCGAAGTAGCTGGCGGAACCGCGCCCGCCCTTTCCGATGACGCCCAGGGCGTGGGCGTCGTCCACCATGACGCGGGCGCCGTACTTTTTGGCAAGGCGCACGATCTCCGGCAGGTTTGCGATGTCACCGCCCATGGAGAACACGCCGTCGGTGACGACGAGGCACCCGGCCTCCTCCGGGACCTTCTGGAGCTGCTTTTCCAAATCGGCCATATCGGCGTGGCGGTAGCGGAGCATGGTGCCGTAGGAGAGCTTGCAACCATCATAGATGCTGGCGTGGTTCTCCCGGTCGCAAATGACGTAGTCGCCCCGGCCCACCACGGCGGAGATGATGCCAAGGTTGGACTGGAAGCCGGTGGAGAAGGTGACCACGCCCTCCTTGCCCAGGAACTTCGCAAGCTTCGCCTCCAGCTCCAGGTGAAGCTCTAAGGTGCCGTTCAAAAACCGGGAGCCGGAGCAGCCGGTGCCGTACTTCTCGATGGCCTTCACGCCGGCCTCGATGACGCGGGGGTTGGTGGTGAGGCCGAGGTAGTTGTTGGACCCCAGCATAATGCGGCGCTTGCCCTCCATGATGACCTCCACGTCCTGGCGCGACTCCAGCGCGTGGAAGTAGGGGTAGATGCCAAGGCGGCGGGCCTCCTCCGCCTGAACGTTCCCGTGTACGAGCTTTGTGAATATATCGGTCATAGATGTTTGCCTCCATTTATAAGATGTATTCCAGCCTCCGGCCCGCCCTTTCGCGGTCCGGGGGATTTATATGAATTGAAATTGAAAAGAGCGGCCGTTCCCGCGCTCAGGTCCGTTTCTCCGCGCCATATACCGTGTCGAGGTACTTGCTCACCCAGGCCGGATCCCGGTCCTGGGTGTACTCGTCGATTTGGCAGTCTTTGTAAAGGTCGTCCGCCACCTCCAGTATGATGTCGTGAAGCTCCAGATCTTTCTTGAACTTCTCCGGGATGGTCTCATACCCCAGGGACGCGCCCAGGATGTTCCCGGCGATCGCCCCGGTGGAGTCGCTGTCGCCGGAGTGGTTGACGGCGGCGATGAGGCACTTTTCAAAGTCGTCGCGATACCGCACGGCGCAGTAGACGGCGATGGCAAGGGCCTCGTCCCCCACCCAGCCCTCGCCCAGGGCGCGGATGTTGTCAAGGTCGGCCTCCCCGTTGTGGGCCAGCTCCAGCGCCCGGCGGATCAGGGCATCAAAGTCCCCAAGCCAAACCCTTGAGGTGACCTCCTCGAACCTTGTGGTGACCTCCTCGGGGAAGATCCACTGCATGGCGTTGAGCGCGTTGGTGACGGCACTCTCGATGTCGGCGTCCAGCTCAGAGACCAGCCGCACGATGTGGGCCAGCATGGCGGCGGGGACCCAGCCCATCGCGTTGCCGTGGGTCAGCGCGGCGGCGCGGGCGGCAAGAAGGTCGGACTCCTCGATAGGGTAGCCGGGCCGCTCGCAGAAGTACAGGCCAATGGGCGCCACGCGCATGACTCCGCCGCAGCCCTTGGAGTCGTTCAGGGGTTTCTCCATGGAGCCGCGGCACCCGGCCCGGATGGCGGACATACAGGTGTTGCCGGGGGCGCGGGGACTGACCATCTCCGGAAGGTTCATAAGCCAGGACTGGAAAACGCCCGGCTCCCCCATGCCCTCCAGGGGGTATGTCTCCGTCTGGGTCCTGTACCACCCTTGATAGGCGTAGGCTATGTACCCGTCGTAATCCCCTCCCCAGATGCCCTTGAACTTGCCCCGGGTGGCGCCAAAGAGCAGACCCGTGGCGGTGAACAACGTCATCTGGGTGTCGTCGGAGATCTGCCCGACGCCGTTTCTCAGCTCGTACGATCGGATGCCCCCCGGCCCGTATTTTTGGAATATGGCGCGGGAGCTCATAAACTCCACCGCGTATCCCAGCGCGTCCCCGGCGGCTCCGCCGATGAGACAGCCCCGGAATTTGTCCCGGTCCCTCACGCGTTTCACCTCTCTAAAGTCACACACAGATAATTTACCGCAATTCCATCAATTTGTCAACAAAGATCCCCCGATTTTTCATACGATTCACTAAATTAAAAAAACTTTAAAAAGGGGGTTGACAAACGGAGCCTGCCGTGGTATTCTTTCGGATGGTTAGCGGATGCTAACCATAAAATCAGCTTTTGAGTTAGGAAAAGCTAATTTTTGTTATAAGGGGGTAACTCATGTGGTTCCGTTGACATTGGCGGAGGGCGGCGGGAAAAGCACCGTCGTTAAGATCACCGGCCGGGACGAGGTGCGGCAGCACCTGGCGGAGCTGGGCTTTGTGGTGGGGGCGGACGTCGTCGTCACAAACAGGCTCGGCGGAAATATGATCGTGTCTGTGAAGGACTCGCGGGTCGCCATCGACAGGGACATGGCGAACCGGATCATGGTAAGGTGACGGGAGTCGAACCCGCGTCACCTTAGACTTGGGGTAAATTCTGCCCCTCAAAATAAGGAGGTACAACGTATGAAAACATTGAAGGACGCGGCGGTAGGCTCCACGGTCACCGTGGCGAGGCTCCACGGCGAGGGCGCTCTGAAGCGGCGCATCATGGACATGGGCGTCACCCGCGGCGTGGAGATCTACGTCCGCAAGGTGGCCCCCCTGGGCGACCCCATCGAGGTCACGGTGCGGGGCTACGAGCTGAGCATCCGAAAGGCCGACGCGGAGAACATCGAGGTCGCCTGATTTTTTTTCGCCTCAAAAGTTAGTCAACTATAACAATTATTATCTCCGGCTAACGCCGGGGAACAGGAGGAACTGCCAATGGAAATCAAGATCGCTCTTGCCGGGAACCCCAACTCCGGCAAGACCACCATGTTCAACGACCTGACAGGCTCCAACCAGTACGTGGGCAACTGGCCGGGGGTCACGGTGGAGAAGAAGGAGGGGAAGCTCCGGGGCCATAAGGACGTCACCATCCAAGACCTGCCCGGCATCTATTCCCTCTCCCCCTACACCCTGGAGGAGGTGGTCAGCCGTACATACCTTGTGGGGGAGCGGCCCAACGCCATCCTCAACATTGTGGACGGCACCAACATCGAGCGAAACCTCTACCTGACCACCCAGCTCATCGAGCTTGGCATCCCGGTTGTGGTGGCCCTGAACATGGCGGATCTGGTTCGTAAGAACGGCGACACCATCGATGTCGACAGACTCAGCCGCGCGCTGGGCTGCCAGGTGGTGGAGACCTCCGCCTTAAAGGGCGAGGGTTCAAAGGCTGCCGCAGAGCTTGCGGTCAGGGCCGCCGAGGAGAAAAAGGCGGTGGATCTCCCCTCCGTCTTTCAGGGCAGCGTGGAACACGCCATCGCCCACATTGAGGAGTCCATCGAGACGTATGTGGATCCCCAGTTTGTTCGCTTCTACGCCATTAAGCTCTTTGAGCGGGACGAGAAGGTGCGGGTGGATCTGAAGCTGCCGGAGGATGTGGCGGCGCACATCGACGAGCACATTGTCGACTGCGAAAAGGAATTGGACGACGACGCGGAGAGCATCATCACCAACCAGCGTTACGCCTATATCGCGGGCGTGGTGGGCAAGGCGGTGAAAAAGAAGCGCTCCGGCCAGAAGATGAGCGTGTCGGACAGGATCGACAGGGTCGTCACCAACCGCATCCTGGCCCTTCCCATCTTCGCCTGCGTCATCCTTCTCATCTACTTCATCGCCATGGGCCCCTCCCCCCAGGCCCTGGTGGACGGCTCCTTCCGGGAGGGCGAGTCCTGGGGTATCGGCATCGGCACCTGGGGCACGGACTGGGCCAACGACGTGCTCTTTGGGGAGTGGGTGCCCGGACTTGTGGACAAGGCGCTTCTCAATTCCGAGGGCGAACCCGTGGTGGCCGATTGGCTTTACAGCCTCATCCAGGACGGCATCGTGGCCGGTGTAGGCTCGGTGCTGGGGTTTGTGCCCCAGATGCTTGTTTTGTTCCTCATGCTGTCCATCCTGGAGGACGTGGGCTACATGTCCCGCGTGGCCTTCATCATGGATCGCATCTTCCGGCGCTTCGGCCTCAGCGGCAAGTCCTTCATCCCCATGCTGGTGGCCACGGGCTGCGGCGTGCCGGGCCTTATGGCCTCCCGCACCATCGAACAGGACAGGGATCGCAAGATGACCCTGATGACCACCACCTTCATGCCCTGCGGGGCGAAGCTGCCCATCATCGGCCTCATCGCCGGCGCCCTCTTCGGCAACTCCCCCTGGATCGCCGCCTCCGCCTACTTCATCGGTATGGGCTCCATCGTGGTCTCCGGCGTCATTCTCAAGAAGTTCAAGGCCTTCGCCGGCGAACCGGCCCCCTTCGTCATGGAGCTGCCCGCCTACCACGTCCCCAGCGCCTCCGGCGTGCTTCGCGCCACCTGGGAGCGCGGCTGGTCCTTCATCAAACGGGCGGGCACCATCATCGTTATCGCCTCCATCATCGTCTGGTTCCTCCAGGGCTTCGGCTTTGAGAACGGCTTCGGCATGGTGGAGGATCAGGACAATTCCCTGATGGCCGCCGTCGGCGGGGCCATCGCCTGGATCTTCGCGCCTCTGGGCTTCGGCAACTGGCGCGCCGCCGTGGCCTCCCTCTCCGGCTTAGTGGCCAAGGAGAACGTGGTCAACACCTTCGGCATCCTCTACCACTTCGCCGGGGAGATCAGTGAGAACGGCGACGAGATCTGGGCCCTTGTGGCGGCGGATTACACGAAATACTCCGCCTTCTCCTTCATGGTATTCAACCTGCTGTGCGCTCCCTGCTTTGCCGCCATCGGCGCCATCCGCCGGGAGATGAACAACTGGAAGTGGACCCTCGCCGCCGTGGGCTACATGTGCCTGTGGGCGTATGTGCTGGCGCTGATCGTCTATCAGATAGCCGGCCTCATCGGCGGGGCGGTGGGCTTCAACTTCTTCACCGTCGCGGCCCTGGTCCTTCTGGCGGGCATCCTCTACCTGCTCTTCAGGAGGAACCCCTACGACGGGAACGGCAGCCGGCTTTCCGACAGAGAGGCCGCCCATGCTTGAGTTTCTCTCTGAAAATCTGGCGACCATCGTTGTCGCCGCCGTCCTGGCGGCCATCGTGATCCTCATCGTGGTCAGGATGGTGAGGGGCCGCAAAAAAGGCGGCTGCTCCTGCGGCTCCGCCTGTTCGTGCTGTCCCAACGCGGGGTCGTGCCACGCAAATACAAAACCCTCCCAAAACCGCTGAACCCCATATACCTCCATTTCTGAGGCTGCCGAAAAAGGACAACGTCCTTTTTCGGCAGCCTCAAACGCTCCGTGCGAGAAATCGTCGGAGCGTTTTCTGTTGGGTTCGGAGGGGGCATTATGGACAGGATTTTGATAAAACGCCTCAATGGACGGTAGATTTTTTCACATTCAGGTGCTATACTATCCGCATACGCGGATAGTATACTGATTTTTAAGCCGTTTTTCTCCCCGGCTTCGCCGGGAACCAAAAAACACGGCAAATATGCCATTCCCGCAGAGCGGGTATGGCATACTATTCGCATACGCGGATAGTATATTGACTTTTAAGCCGTTTTTCTCCCCGGCTTCGCCGGGAACCGAAAAACAAGGCAAATATGCCATTCCCGCAGAGCGGGTATGGCATACTATCCGCATACGCGGATAGTATATTGACTTTTAAGCCGTTTTTCTCCCCGGCTTCGCCGGGAACCGAAAAACACGGCGAATATGCCCGCATGCGCGGATAGTTATGGAGGTGCAAAATCATGGCGATCATTCGTGGCACGGCGATGGGCACAGACGGCGTTCTATCCGGCGTCTCCGTCGAGCTCAAAAACGAGCGGTTCGAGACCGTGTACCAGGCTCTCAGCGACGAGGCCGGTTCCTTCCGCTTGTCTGTCCCGGACGGGACTTATCCTTTTCTGACCGCCGTTCGGGAGTACGGCGACCGCTATCTCGAGTATTGGGCGCAAAACGTCCCGGCGCGGGGGGAGCTGACGCTGGACGCGCGCATCGACACGCTGGAGGTTTATGGACTGCACGCCTTTCATGTGAAAGGGGCGGCCAACGCTCTGACGATCTATTTTCGCCCAATGAGCCTGCAAAAGTTCAAATTTGGCGAACCCGACATCGCGCCCGCCCTTGGCGAGGGGGACGTCACGGTCATGGTTGACGGGCAGCGAAGCGAGGTCTATTTGCTCAACCGGGTGCGGGAGTACGCCGGTGAGGACGTCGGGTTTCTGACCGCCTATCTGCTTCAGGTCTCCGTTCCGCGGGACGCCAATGAGTGGAAGCGGGTGGACGTCACGGTTTACGACGGTGACGGCCATTTTGGCTGCGCCACGCTGTTCCGGTGAACAGGATAGTTTCTTTCGGCGCCCATCTTCTCGACCGAAAAACGAAAAAACAAGGAGGCCCGCCATGTCTGCGCCCACGTCCGTCGTCGCCGCCCTCATCTGGAGGGACGGGAAATTTATGATCTGCCGCCGTCCGCCCAACAAGGCGCGGGGGAACCTCTACGAATTTGTGGGCGGGAAGGTGGAACCGGGGGAGACGAAGGAGGAGGCGCTGGCCAGGGAGTGCCGGGAGGAGCTGGACGTCGCCGTCCGCGCCAAGTCCGTCTTTATGGAGCTTATCCACGAATACCCCGATATGACCGTGGATCTGACGCTCTTCAACGCCGAGCTGACGAAGGGCGAGCCTCAGATGCTGGAGCACACGGACATCCGCTGGATCGCGCCGTCGGAGATCCCCAACTACGCTTTCTGCCCCGCGGACGGGGCCATCCTGAAAAAGCTGATGGAGGGGGCTTCGTAAGCGGAAGCTACCGGGGCAGAGCCAGGATACCCGCGCAGTAGGAGACCTGCGTAAACGCAAGCTTCGGGAAAGCGCGTTTCAGTTCATCAACGACAAAATAGATCTCCTCGTCGTCCCATTCATCGCCGGCCGCCTCCCGGCATTGCTCCAGCTCCTCACGGGTCTCAAAAGCGACGTCGCCGATCAAAATCTGCCCGTCCTCCTTGAGAAGGCTTTGCAGCGTGTGGAGAAACGCGGCCTTCTGTTCATCCGTCAGATGATGCAGAGAGTACGTCGCCACGATGAAATCATAGCTCTGCCGATACAAGGGTTCCGCCAACCCCTGCGTAAAATCTCCCTGATAGAGCCTGGCGTTGGGCATTTTCCCGCTTGCCAATTCGATCATCCGGGGCGAGAAATCCTGCCCGTAAATCACGCAGCCCTGTTCATATAACTTTGTCGTGAGGGTGCCGGTGCCGAACCCGACGTCAAGCACCGCCGCGTTTTTCTTTTCAAGGACGGTTTGATAGATGCGGCCGAGCACATCCTTATACCCGGCGAAGGGATACGTCTTTTCCTCGTCGGAAATACTTACTGCTTTGTCGTAATCATCCGCCCACAAGTCAAACCCTGTTTTGTCTAACAAGTCTGTACCTCCCGCTTTCCCTGCGCCCAGGAGCCGCCCACGCGGCCTTATTTAGCCTATTTTTATGCCCGGCTCTCCTTGTGGAGGGCCGGGCATTTTGCCGCTTTTCAATTATTCCGCCGAGATCATGTAGTAGTACACGGGCTGACCGCCGGAGATGAGCTGGATGTCGGCGTCCGGGAAGATCGCCGAGAGCTTTTCCTCCACGGCGCGGGCCGCCTCCTCCGTCACGTCCTCGCCGTAGAAGATGGTGAGAACCTCCGGGTCAAAGCCCCGGACGGCGTCGGCGATGCCGCTGATGAGCTCGGCAAGGTCGGAGGTGCTGGCCAAAAGCTGGTTTTCCAGCAGGGCCAGATATTCGCCGGATTTGATGTGGCTGCCGTCAAACTCCGAGTCCCGCGCCGCGTATGTAACGAGGGCGGTGTGGACGGTGCCGCAGGCGTCGGTCATGGCGTCGGTAAGCTCGTCCGGCTCCAGGGAGTCGTCGAAGCACACCAGGGCTGAGATGCCCTGAGGTACGGTCTTGGAGGGGATGACCACCACGTTCTTATCGGTGAGCCGGTCGCACTGCTGGGCGGCCATGATAATATTCTTGTTGTTGGGGAGGACGAAAACCGTCTCCGCGGGGACGGACTGGACGGCCCGCAGGATGTCCTCGGTGGAGGGGTTCATGGTCTGCCCTCCGGTGACCAGGGCGTCCACGCCCAGGTTCTTGAACACCGCGTGCATCCCGGAGCCGGCGCAGACGGCCACAAGGCCGTATTTCTTCTCAGGCGGCACGTCCACGGGGCCGGCCTTCTGCTCCTCCTCCATGGCCTCCAGCTCCCGCTCCACCGCCTCAAGGTCGTCGGTGGACTGGGCCTTCCGGCCCGCGGCAAGGTCGTCGCGCTGGGTGACCATGTTCTCGATCTTGGCAAGCTCCAGAACGCCGTACTGCTGGGCGGCGTTGAGGGCGTCGCCGGGGGTATTGGTATGGACGTGGACTTTGAACGCCTCGTCGTCCTCGCCGATGACCAGACTGTCGCCTATGGAGCTCAGATACTCCCGGAAGGGGTCAATGTCAACGTCCGGCTCCTTCTTGCGGACAATGAAAACGGTGTCGAAAGCGAAGGTGATCTCCTCGTCGGACAACCCCGCGAAGTCCGCACCCTCACTCTCGGGTTCATCGTCCGTGGCGACGTGTTCGACAGGCTGACCAAGGATGGCGGAGAGCATGCCGCGAAGGATGCAAAGATACCCCTTGCCGCCCGCGTCCACAACGCCGGCCTTTTTGAGCACGGGGTTTTGCTCGGTAGTGCCGGCCAGGGCCGTATCCCCGGCGGCGATCATCCGGTCGAACATCTCCTCCATATCCTCGCCGGTCTCGGCGTAGGCCCGCGCCGCCTCGGCGGCGATACGGGAGACGGTGAGAATGGTGCCCTCGGTGGGGCGCATGACGGCCTTGTAGGCCGCGTCCACCCCCCGCTGGAAGGCTGCCGCCAGCTCGGCGGCGTTGCAGGTTTTCTTCTCCTTCAGGCTCTTTCCGATCCCCCGGAAGAGGAGGGAGAGGATGACCCCGGAGTTGCCCCGCGCGCCCCGCAGAAGGGCGCTGGCCACGGCGTCAGCCACGGCGGTGACGGTGGCGAAGTCGCCGTTTTTCAGGGCGGTGACGCCGGAGCCCATGGTGAGGCTCATGTTGGTACCCGTGTCGCCGTCGGGGACAGGGAACACGTTGAGTTCGTTTATCTGCTGCTTATTCCGCTCCAGGAGAGCGGCCCCTGAGATGATCATTGACTTCAGGAGCTCGGCATCTATCGACTGTATCAAGGCTTAGTCCTCCATCAATCCATACTGACCGAGTCCACATACACGTCCACGGAGCGGACATCAATACCGGTGGCCTCGGTGATCTTGTATTTTACTTCGCTGATGATGCTGCTGCACAGCACCGGGATGTTGACTCCCTGGTCAACAATGATATGAAGATCGATGAGGATATAATCCTCGCCGTAGGCGATGTGTACGCCCTTGCCCATCGCCTCGGGCTTGAGAAGATGCACAAGACCGTCGGTCACGGAGCGCATCGCCATGCCCTTAACTCCGAAGCAGCTGGTGGCCGCGTCGCCCACCAATGTGGTGATGACGTCCGGCGAAATGGAGATGACGCCGAGATTCGTCTTGAATCTGACCATATCGACACCCCTTTTCAGTTATTCAGGATTTGAAACCCAATCATACGCATATCATTATAATACATCACGTCACCGTATACAAGAGGGCAAAACCACGATTTTTTTGAAAAATAGACCCTCTCTTCGCAAAATTCTGATATAAAATATATGCGCCGGGTATTGCAAAAAATAAACACTTAGTGTAAAATATGTTTTATACCGTAATCTATATGGAGGTAAAAACATGAGCAGGAAGAGGATTGCCATACTTATTTCGGTAATAGCCGCGGTTGCCGCCGCCGTTACGGCTGTGATCGTGTTCCGCCGGCAGATCGCCGCGTTTATTGAACTTCTGGAGGAAAAATTTCGGAATCCCTCCGGTAAGTCCGTCCCCAGGGAGAACTTCACCGATGAGGAACGCGAGTCCTTCGCGGACATCTGAGCGCAAAAAAGCTTCCCCGTGCCGCTTTGGCACGGGGAATTTTTATTCCTCTTTTTTATATTCCAGAATGTCCCCCGGCTGGCACTCCAGGGCCTCGCAGATGGCCTCCAGGGTGGAGAAGCGGATGGCGCTGACCTTGCCGGTTTTGATTTTGGAGAGATTCACGTTGGCGATGCCCACCTTCTCCGCAAGGGCGTTCAGGGACATCTTCCGGTCGGCCATCACCCGGTCAAGGCGTAAAATAATTGGCATTTGTCCACCTCAAAGCGTTTCGTCGGACTGGCGCTGGAGCTCCTCGCCGTAGCGGAAGATCCAGGAGAGGAAGAACAGCGCCGCCGGGATCAGGAAGCGGGACAGCTCCAGGCGGAAGCTCACCGTGTAGCTCTTCACGTACTCCTGGTTCAGGAAATACCCGAACTCAAAGAGACGCAGCTCCATGGAGAAAATCAGAAATTCCGCCACACTGTAGACAGCCGCCTGCACCAGGGTCATCCAGCCCAGCTTCCCGAGGTTTTCCGACACCGCGGAGTCGAAGGGCCGCCCCTCCGTCATGGGGGCCAGGATCCGATGGAGGATGCCCGCCTCCACCGCCGCGATGGCCAGCACCAGGGCGCCCGCCAGCATCATCACGACCACCGGCACCAGAGGCCGGGTGCTGCCCGGGACCAGCTGGGCGAGATTCAGCCGCACATTTCCCAAGGTCAGATGCAGGTCCCCGCCCACCAGCACCGCCACCGTGTCGTCGTTTCGGATGGACAGGTAGTAAGCGAAGGTGATGATGATGCCCGCGAACAGGAGGATGGCGGTTGCGATGAAGATCGCCCGGAAGATCTTGGCGAACCGATCCAGCACACGCGCTGTCTTTTTGAGCTTTTCCATATCTGTGTCCTCCTTTTTGAAGATGGGCACAGTATACCACGGATACTTATGTTTGTCAACTATTATTTAACGATAATCGTTAAATTTTTTATGTACTATTTCCCCGTGGAGCCGAAGCCCCCCGCGCCGCGCTGGGTTTCGGAAAGCTCCTCCGCCTCCTGAAACTCCGTAAACGCCACGGGCATGACCACCAGCTGCGCGACCCGGTCGCCGGGATTGACGGTGACGGGCTTATTGGAGTGGTTCAAAAGCGCAACCATGTACTCTCCCCGGTAGTCGGAGTCCACAACGCCCACCTTGTTGGCCGGGGCCAGGCCTGATTTAGAGGCGAGCCCCGAGCGGGCAAAGACGAAGCCGGCGTACCCCTCGGGGATCTCGGCGGTGAGGCCGGTGTGGATAAAAACCGTCTCGCCGGGGCCGACGGTCAAAGGCGCGTCCATGCAGGCGTGGAGATCCGCCCCGGCGGAGAAGGGGGAGCCGCGTGAGGGGAGGACGGCGCGGGGATCCAGCTTCTTGACCTTAATCGTTACGTTTTCCATACGTGTATTCCTTTCCTCTTTGCGTGGCCGCAGGTTACTTCAGCGCGTTCACGTATCTTGCCGCCGCCGTGGCGGCCACCGCGCCGTCGGAGGCGGCGGTGATCAGCTGCCGGAGGGCCTTCTTCCGGCCGTCGCCCGCCACGTAAATTCCCGGCGTGCCGGACTCGCAGTCCTCCCCCGCCACGGCGTAGCCGGCCTCGTCCAGCCGGAGGACGTTGGCGAAGGCGGCGTTGTTGGGGATCATGCCAATGGCCGTAAAGACGCCGGGCGTGTCCAGGGTCCGCTCCTCGCCCGTCTCCAGATTTCGCACCCGCAGCGCGGCGACGCGGTTATTCCCGTCCGCCACCACCTCCGCCGGCACAAATGGTGTCAAAAATTCCACATTTGCTTTCTTTTTGGCAGCCTCGATCAGGTGCCGCTCCGCCCGGAACTCCCGGCGGCGGTGAACGATGTACACCTTCTCACACAGGGACGAGAGGTACAGCGCGTCCTCAAAGGCCGTGTTGCCGCCCCCGACGACGGCGACCTTGCGGCCCCGGAAAAAGGCCCCGTCGCAGGAGGCGCAGGTGGACACGCCCCGGCCGGAAAGCTCCGCGCCGCCGGGACAGTCCAGTTTTCTGTGTCCCGCGCCGGTGGCGATGATCACGGCCAGGGCCTCAAAATCGCCCTTGGCGGTGTGGATCAGCTTTACGTTGTCCCGAAGCTCGACGCCCGTGACGGCGGCGGTACGGATCTCCGCGCCCAGCGCCTGGGCCTGCTTCTGCCAGTTGTCCGCCAGCCGCCAGCCCTCGATCTGGGCGACGGAGGGAAAATTCTCCACGTTTTGCGAATTGATGATCTGTCCGCCGCAGACGGTGATCTCCAGGATAAGCGTGGAAAGCCCCGCCCTGCGGGCGTAGACCGCGGCTGTAAGCCCCGCGGGACCGCCGCCGATGATGATAAGATCGTACATAAGCGCCTCCGAAAAGCAAAAAATAAATCTGTACTCGTATACCGTAAAGCGAAGTGGGATACTTGCCATGTTTTTTGTCTCCCGGCGCCAACCGGGGAGACAAACGGTTTGAATTTAAATATAATATCCGCATACGCGGATATTATAACACACTCACAAACAAATTGACAGAGCCGTTTTGGGGAATTATAATGATGTTATCAAAAAAACAAAGGAGGCTTTTATATGGCTGATATTCTCAATAACGATTCTTTCGACGCGCAGGTGCTGGGCGGCGTCGGCAAGACGGTGGTGGACTTCTTCGCCACCTGGTGCGGCCCCTGCCGGATGCTCGCTCCCATCCTGGAGGAGGCGGAGCGCGACCACCCGGAGATACGCTTTGTGAAGGTGGACATTGACGAGTCCCCGGAGCTTGCCGTAAAATACGATGTCACGAGCGTCCCGACCCTCATGAAATTTGTGGACGGTTCCCCAGCCGGAGCCAGCGTCGGGCTCCTGCCCAGGGACGAGCTTGAGTCGTTCCTGGCGTAAAAAAGCCGCCGGGGCGGCGTCTTTGCCAAATCAGACGGTCGAAGGACGGGGCAGCCCGTCCTTCGTTTTTTTTATGCGTCCCCGGCGGGGAACTCAGTCTGCGGCCTCGTAGGACCACAGATTTCGGATCTCGCCCTCCATGTCCTCCCAGGCCCAGCCGTGGCAGTTGGAGGGGCGGAAGGGGTCCAGGACCTGAAAGCCGTCGCTGTCCTTGCCCGTGATCACGATGTAATGCCCCTCCTCGGTGAAGCGGCCCGGCCCCATGATGCAGATGACCGGCCTGCCCGCCGAAAGCTCGGCCTCCACTGTGGGCTCCCACAGCGGCAGCTCTTTGGCGGTGAGGCCCAGCTTCTCCGCCCCGTCGGAGAAGAGCGTCCAGGCGGTGCCGTTGCCCGGCTCGCAGTACCCCTCCCGCAGGGCCAGATCCGCGACGCCGGACGGGGTCAGCGTCCCGTCGCCGGTAAGCCCCGCCGCCACCATGGACAGGGCCGTGGGGCCGCAGCCCGTCCAGCCCATCAGCCCCGCGCCGTAGACTATGTACCCCCAGCGGCTGTCCCACTGGGTGAAGTAGGGGATCTCCCCCCTTCGTCACGTCTACCGTCAGCGCCGGATCCGGCTCCCGCGGGCCCTCGTAATTTTCTACAAACTCCCGCATCTCCGGGTTTTTCTCCTCCGCCAGGGCCAGCATCGCGGCGTACTCGTCCGTCTGCGCCGCCCCGTCCCCCTCCTCCGGCGAAACGGCATAGCCCGGCCCGGACACGACGGAGTCCCCCTCTCCACGCCCGTCCCGCTCCACGAACCGGGTCTCACCTGCCTCTCCGGCGTCCGCGCCGTCCCCGGAGGGTCTGCGCAGAATGAGAACGGTGGCGGCAACGACGCATACGATCAGAACGCACAGCAGCGCCTCCGCCGCCCTTTGCCGTCTCAGCGCCCGGCGCGCCCGGCGCTCCCGCGACAGGCGTCTCGATCCCGTTTGAAGCTCCATGGCTTTCCCTCCCTTTGAGGCAAGTATACGCCCGTATGAAACGCAAAGGCCGCAGGGGTGCATCAAAACGGAAAAGTTTTTTAGCCTGTCGAAAAAGGCCTTTGGCCTTTTTCCGACAAAGGGGAACGTGCGGGAAACTCCGCATGAATTTTGCAAAATTCACGCGGAGTTTCCCTGCCGTTTTGCTCCGCGCACGGCCCCCTTGGGGCCGCACACTCCGCAAAACAAAAGGTATTTTTTCCGACGTACGTGCCGCCGGAAAAAACGCTCGGTTTGAATTTTTTGACAATATGGAAAAATCCCGTGAGCATACGTCTCACGGGATTTTTCCATATGGGTTTCCGAGCTTCAGTTGGCGCTGGCGTACTTCTGCTTCACCTGGTCGATCTTCGCCTGGGGTACGGTCTCCGTGGAGTACCAGCCCTTCTGGCTCATCTGCTTATAGATGGTGTCCTGCATGCAAAGGGCGTCCGTCAGCGCGGATTTGAAGGCGGTGTTGACCTTCTCGGTGGAGGATTCGATGGCGCCGTGCATATAGAGGTCGCACACGCCCTTGGTGGTCAGGAGGATGCCCTCCATGATGGTCTTGTCGTCCATGTCTGTTCTCCTTCCTTACACAAGCGCGTAGAATTTACCGAAGATCTGGCGGTTTTTGTCCACCCACTGCTGGGCCTGGGCCTTGAGCTGGGGATCCTGGAGCGTGTTCACCGCGTCCTGGCACTGCTTTGCCAGATATTCCGCGTGTCCAAGCGCGTCCTCGATATAGAGCAGTTCTTTGGAGCTCATAATAAAATCACCTCGCGGTTATTTTGCCGCGAGGCCGCCTTTTTATTCATAAAAACCGCACGCATATCGGGAGGACAAGAGGAATAGATTTCAAGTAAAGAGGTGACGGAACATGAAAATCAATCCAAAAAAACTGATCGTCTGCCTTGCCATCCCCCTCGCCGTGGGGGGACTGGCGGCGGTGTTGTCCATGTCCGGCATGAGGGAATTCGACGCACTCCGAAAACCCCCGTTGACGCCGCCGGGGTGGGTGTTCCCCGTGGTGTGGACGGCGCTGTACCTCATGATGGGTTTGGCCTCATACCTTGTCAGCGAGGCCAAGGGGCCGCGAGAGGACATTTCCGCCGCCCTGACGGTCTACGGCTGCCAGCTGGCCCTCAATTTCTTCTGGCCCATCCTCTTTTTCCACTTCAAGCTGTGGCTCTTCGCCTTTTTCTGGCTTTTGGCCCTGTGGCTCGCGGTCATCGCTACGCTGGCCTTCTTCCGGAAGCTGGACAAACGGGCCGGGACGCTCATCCTTCCCTACCTCGTCTGGGTGACCTTCGCGGGGTATCTCAACTTCGGGGTATACCTCCTCAATTGACCGCGCAAAAACGCTGACGGGGATCGAACCATTCTTGGTTCGCCCCCGTCGCATCGGTCTATCTTACGTCCCCCAGGAAGAAGATCGCCAGGGTGCCCGGGCCCGAGTGGGCGCCTATGACGGGGCCAATGGAGTTGATGGTAATATCCAGGGGATGCAGCGCTTCGCTGACCAGGGAGGCCAGGTATTTCGCGTCCTCCTCGCAGTCGCCGTGGCTGATGAATACGTGCTGGTGGGCGATGTCGTCGCCGGTCTTGGCGCACTTGTCAAATATGGCCTTGATGGCCGCCTTTCTCCCCTTGGCCTTGGACATGTTTATAAGCCGACCCTCATCGTCCACATGGAGGACGGGCTTTATATTCAGGAGCGTCCCCACGGCGGCGGTGGCGGCGCTGACCCGCCCGCCCCGCTTGAGGAAGAAGAGGTCGTCCACCGTGAACCAGTGTACCACCCTGGGGGCGGTAGCGGCGGCAAAGTCGCGCAGCTCCTCCAGGCCGGCCCCCTCCCGCTTTTTCATGGCGGCCAGGTAGACGAGCAGGCCCTGCCCCATGGAGGCGCATTTGGAATCCACCACGTAGATCTTCCGATCCGGGTACTTTTCCAGCAGCTCCTCCGCCGCGATGGCCCCGTTCTGGCAGGTACTGGAGAGCGCCGTGGCGAAGCCAATATACAGGATGTCCTGCCCCTTCTCAAGGTAGGGCGTCATGATCTCCACAAACTCGCTGGGGTTGACGGCGGAGGTGGAGGCGTTGCCGCCGTTCCTCAGGGCCGCGTAAAACTCCCCGCCGGGGATCTCCCGCTCGTCCAGATAGTTGCGAAACTCCCTGCCATCAAGATTCACCTTAAGCGGCAGAACCTGTATATCCAGCTCCTCCGCCATTGACGCGGGCAGGTCGCAGGAGGAATCGGTAAGTATGATGTAGTTGTCCACTGTGTTTCCATCTCCTCAGATATAAGATTATTCCGTTCTTCATTATATCAATCCCCACGGGTCTTGTCGAGTACAAATTCCTTTCCGTCTGTGCAAAAAAAGCCCCGAAGGCAAAAAATCCCAACAGCAAAAGCCCCGAAGGACACCTTCGGGGCTTTTTTGCAGGAATGCTGCGCGCTTTACTTCACCAGCTTGGCGACCTCGGCGGCCAGATCGTCCTGGCGCTTCTCGATGCCCTCGCCCTTCTCAAAGCGGACGGCGCCGGCAAACTTCACCGCGCCTCCCATGGCCTTGGCGGCGGAGGCGATATACTGCTCCACGGTCATGGAGCCGTCCTTGACAAAATCCTGCTGCAAAAGGCAGTTCTCGGAGTAGAACTTGCCCATCTTGCCCATGACGATCTTCTCGCGGACCTGGGCGGGCTTGCTGGCCATGGCGGGGTCGTTCTCCATCTGGGCCAGCATGATCTTCTTCTCCTCGTCCAGCGTCGCCTGATCCACCTGGCTCTTGTCCCAGAAACGGGGGTTGAGCGCGGCGATCTGCATGGCCACGTCCTTGCCGATGGTCTCCACAGAGGCGGCGGGCAGGGCGGTCTCCAGGTTCACGATGACGCCGATCTTGCCGCCCATGTGGACGTAGGGGACGGACACGCCGGTGTCGAAGCGGGCGAAGCGGCGGACGTTGATGTTCTCGCCGATGACCAGCACCTTCTCGTTCTGGGCCTCCTTGACGGTGAGCTCGGAATTGGGGTACTTGCAGGCCATCAGGGCGTCAAGATCCGCGGGGGCGTCATGGGCCACAACGGCGGCGATCTGGTGGACGTAATCCACAAAAACATCGTTCTTGGCCACGAAGTCGGACTCGGCGTTGACCTCCACGCACACGCCCACACCGTCAATAACGGCGGCGTAAGCCACGCCCTCGGCGGCAATGCGGCCGGCCTTCTTCTGGGCGGCGGCAAGGCCCTTCTCACGCAACCATTCGACTGCCTTGTCCATATCGCCGTCGGTAGCGGCAAGGGCTTTCTTGCAGTCCATCATGCCCACGCCGGTCATCTCACGAAGATTCTTTACATCTGCGGCGGAAATAGCCATAGTTTTCGTCCTCCCGTATTACTCTTCAGTAGTCTCTGCGGCCTCGGCCTCGGCCTTGGCCTCGCCGGCGTCCTCGCCCTGGCGGCCCTCCTGAACGGCGTTGGCCATGGTGGAGGCGATCAGGCGGATGGCGCGGATGGCGTCGTCGTTGCCGGGGATCACATAGTCCACCTCATCGGGGTCGCAGTTGGTGTCCACGATGGCGACGATGGGGATGCCCAGTCTTCTGGCCTCGGCGATGGCGTTGCGCTCCTTGCGGGGGTCGACGATAAAAATGGCGGAGGGGAGCTTGTTCATCTCCTTGACGCCGCCGAGATACTTCTCGAGCTTGGCCATCTCGCCCAGGTGCTTCATGACCTCCTTCTTGGGGAGCATGTCAAAGGTGCCGTCCTCCTGCATGCGCTTGAGCTGCGCAAGGCGGTCGACACGGGTGCGCATGGTCTTGAAGTTGGTGAGCATGCCGCCCAGCCACCGGGCGTTGACATAGTACATGCCGACGCGCTCGGCCTCCTCCTTCATGGCGTCCTGGGCCTGCTTCTTGGTGCCCACGAACAGAAGGGTGCCGCCGTTCTCGGAAAGCTCACGCACGAAGTTGTAGGCTTCCTCCAGCTTCTTCACGGTCTTGGCAAGGTCGATGATATAGATGCCGTTGCGCTCCATGTAGATGTAGGGGGCCATCTTGGGGTTCCACCTGCGGGTCTGGTGGCCGAAATGCACGCCGGCCTCCAGAAGCTGCTTCATTGATACTACTGCCATTGTCTGTTCTCCTTTTCATTTTAAGTTCTTACCTCCACGGCGATCAGCCGGCGCGCAAGCCTTACGGCACCATACGCGACGTCCCGCCGTGTGCGTAATACCCCTTTTGGGGCTTTAGCATTATAACAAAGCCTTTTTCAAATTGCAAGGATTATTTTGCGCTTTTTGCCGCTTTTATTCAAAAAATCTATCGGGTGTGCCGTCCAGGCCCTTTTTAAAGGCGTTCAGCGTCTCCTCCGTCTCCGCCAGCCAGTAGGGGCGGGCCACGGGGGCGTCGGGCTTTGAGTAGTCAAAGTCGGCATAGTCGAACCACACGGCTATCTTGATCCGCTCATAGTCGCCCATGTGCGCGAACATGTCCTCTATCCACCCCGGCTTGTCCCCTCCGACGGAGGAGGAGGAAAATTCGGTGATCATCCAGGGGAATCTGTCGAAGGCCCCCGCGAATTCCCTGTCTATATCGTCGTATATTTTCGTAAAGCTCCGCCATTCCTCGCCGGTCTCCCGGGCATAGTAAGTGCCGTTGTTGTAGCCGGTGACGCCCAGTATGTGGGCGTAGCCGTTCCCCGGCCAGTAGGCCGTCCAGGAGTTCCAGTTTGCCGGCGGGAAATCCCTGTCGTTGGGGTTCCAGATCCAGATGGTGTTGTCCACACCGCGATCCTCAAAAAAGTCGTAGACATACCGCCACGCGGCGATGTAAAGCTCCGGATCCGCCAGATTCACAACGCCGGAGTAGCTTGTCCAGTCGGAGTTCATCTCGTTGTTGAGCCGGAAAAGCACCGGGTGGCCGAAGTCCTTCAACGCCGCGGCCATGGCCTCCAGGGCCTCGTCATATCGTCCGGCCGTCACATCGATCAGTGGGGAGGGGGATCTGTCAAGGCCGTCATTTGCCGTGACGGTCATCTGAAGCGTAAGTTCGGTGAGCTTGCCCTGCTCATACCAGTCCTCCAGCTTCTCCACGGGCAGCGGCTCGTTCAAATGAAAGTATGTCAGCGCCACGGGAAGCTCCCTCTCAAGCCGCTCCTCAAGGGCGTCGATGTCCGCGCTGAACGCCCCGAACCAGACGCCGTCGGCCTCGCTGATCCTCCTGTACGTCTCCCTCGTCTCCTCCGACCAGTTGTCGGGAACCACCGGGGCATAGTCTGTCTCAAGCCGGTGTCCGGGACGTTTGAACCCGAAGCCGAGCGAGTCGGCAAAGGCGTCCACCGCCCGCTGTCCCTCCGTCTCATGGAGGCGGCTGTCGTACTTCAAAAGCGCCCTTATGAAATACCTGGTGTTGGTGCGGAGCGTGATAAAGCTGTACGTGTCCTCATACCCCTCGGGGATGCTTCCCACGCGGAGGGTGATTATATGCTCCTTTCCCCTTGTCTCGTCCCGCAGGATCCGGGCGTTGTTGGCCTCCTGCCAATCGGGGCTCATGTAGAAGCGGTCGAAGTAGTGGTCGATATACTCCTGCACGTCCAGATACGGCGAGCTCTCCTTGGAGACGCGCACATATAGATAGTCGTTCCTGCCGGTCACATACTTCTCCGACAGGGACATGTCAAGCTCCATATCCTCCGGAAGCCTGGCGTCCCAGCTCAGGGCGTGGTAGACGATGTGAAAACCGTCGTACGCAAACACGTAGGCCAGAGCAATGGCTATCACGCCCAGCGCCGCCAGGACAGCAAAGGCCGTTACTATCTTCCTGCCCCTTGACATCGGGGGCTTTTGGGAATTCCCCGCCGCTTTTTCTCTTTTTCTCATATGTGCTTCTCCCGTAAAAAACTATACTTGCCTTTCCCCGCCGCCGGCGGGCTTTGCCCGCGGATGCTTCTGCCGGGTCTCCACCCGGTTGTCCTCCACGAGGATGATGTCGTCCCCGATACGCCGTATGGCGTTCCAGGGGATGATGTAGTCGTCGCTTCTGCCGAAAAGCCCCATGATCTTATAGGCCCCCGGCACCACCAGCGCCACCATCCGGCCGGAGGCGGAGTCGAACACCCCGTCGGACACGAACCCCAGCCTGAGTCCGGTATTCACGTTGATGACCTCCTTATACCGAAGATCCCCTATCCTGCACTCCATAATATCACCCCGGGAGATGATATGCGCCGCGCCGCGCCTTTATTCCGGCTGCTTCGCCGTCAAAAAGCGCCTTATGAGCCCTACGCCCTCGGCGCACAGGAGGCTCAGCGCCAACAGCACCGGCAGGGCCGCGGCGGCCGTTGGGACGCTGCCATAGAGAAGCCGGACGAAAAGCCGCTGGCTCGTCAGGTAGAAGTAGATAAACGAGTGGATCAGGAATACATCGCCGGATCTGCGGCCTATGTAGTTGAACGCGCCGGACAGATACGGGATCCGGCACAGTGTCGCCCGGAGAAAGACGACGATGGCGACAGCATAGAAGGTGTCAAAGGCAAGGCCGATCTTGGCCCGGATAAAGGTACAAACCAGCACCGCCGCGCCGGACGCGCATATAAATCCGGCCCCGGTGCGTCGGGAGAGCTTGTCCAAAACCCCCCGCTGGGCCAGGAACACCCCGGTGCCGAAGGCGAAAAACCAGTAGATCTCCCGGCAGGTGTCCCAGACGTTGTTGCCCCATATGAAATAGCCAACGACCGGCAGGGCGAAGAGCGGCAGCGCCGCGTAGGGGGCCTTCTTCACCGCCCAATAGATGGCCGGGAACAGGGCGTACATCACGATGGCGGCCTCCATATACCACCAGGTCTGGCACATGCTGTACGTCCCGAACAGCGGCCACAGCCCCAAAAAGTCGATAACGGCCTGACACGCGCCGCGTATCCCGGTGCCGTAGACCTCGGCGGGGGTGAAGCCGGGGCGGCCGAAGAAGATGGACAGCAGCGTAAAAAGAACGTAGATGAGCCAGTACGGGCGCATCAGCCCCATGAGATGCCGGAGCGTAAAGCGCGGCGCGCTCTCCCCGCCCCGGCGCTCAAAGCTGCGGCACAGACCGTAACCGGAGAGGAGCATGAAAATGGACACGCAGACCTTGCTGAGCGTAGCCGCCACCCGGGGCAGATCCCCGCCCAGAAGCGGCATGGGCGCCGGGAGCGTGCCCCCGTAGAGGTGGTGTGTGAGCAGCAATATGAGCGCGGCGCCCTTGCAGACGGAGGTGTCGCGCTTTGAAAAGGCGCTCACGCTGTCTTTTCCCATCTCCACCGCCTCAGTTCAGGAAGTCCTTGAGCTTCTTGGAGCGGGAGGGGTGGCGCAGCTTTCTGAGGGCCTTGGCCTCGATCTGGCGGATGCGCTCGCGGGTGACGTTGAACTCCCGGCCCACCTCCTCCAGCGTCCTGGTGCGCCCGTCGATGATGCCGAAGCGAAGCTCCAGCACCTTTTTCTCCCGGGGCGTCAGGGTGTCCAGCACCTCCATGAGCTGCTCCTTCAAAAGGGTGAAGGAGGCGGCCTCCGCCGGCTCGGACGCGGCCTCGTCCTCGATGAAATCTCCCAGGCGCGAATCCTCCTCCTCGCCGATGGGGGTCTCGATGGAGACCGGCTCCTGGGCGATCTTCAGGATGTCGCGCACCTTCTCCACGGGCATATCCATCTCCTCGGCGATCTCCTCCGGGGAGGGGTCGTGGCCCAGCTCCTGAAGGAGCTGGCGGCTGACACGGATGACCTTGTTGATGGTCTCCACCATGTGGACGGGGATGCGGATGGTGCGGGCCTGGTCGGCGATGGCCCTGGTAATGGCCTGACGGATCCACCAGGTGGCGTAGGTGGAGAACTTGTAGCCCTTCTGGTAGTTAAATTTCTCCACGGCCTTGATGAGGCCCAGATTGCCCTCCTGGATGAGGTCCAAAAAGAGCATCCCGCGCCCCACGTAGCGCTTGGCGATGGAGACCACAAGACGCAGGTTGGCGTTGGCCATGCGGTTTTTGGCGTCCTGATCGCCCTCCGCCATCTTTCTGGCCAGCTCCACCTCCTCCTCCGGGGAGAGGAGGGGCACCTTGCCGATCTCCTTGAGGTACATCCTCACCGGGTCGTCAATGGCGAAGGCGTCGGACAGCGCGTCGGTGCTCTCCAGCTCCTCCCGGGTGATCTCGTCGATGTTCTCCAGCTCCTCCAGGGACACGTCCATGTCCCCGAAAAGCTCCAGCGCCTCCTCGTCGGTGGTCTCGACGCCCAACCGCTCAAGCCGCTCGTAAAAGCGGTCGATCTGCTCCGGGTCGAGGTTGAGGGTGTCCAGCACCGCCAGCTCCTTGGCGCTGAGAGAGCCCTTGCGCTGGCCCTCCTTTATGAGCGCCTCCAGCTTGTCGCGGGTGGCCTGCTCCGGGGTGGGTTCCGCGCCCTCGGCGGCCTCCGCGTTCCCGTTCTCAAGTTTCCTGTTCTCTTCCATTTTCTTTATCCTCCATTACCCTTTTTCTTCTTCATCTGCTCAAAGGCGGCGGCCAGATCCTCGTCGGTGTGTCTCTTCATGCCGCTTGCCCTGATTTTTTCTATGTAATCCCGAAGCGCCTCCCGGGAGGCCGACATCTCCTGCGGCTGTTCCAAAATGCTCATGAGCTGCGCCGCCTCGCCGGGCTCCAACACCGAGGCGATAACCGCGGGGCCCACCTCCTGATGGGCCCGGGCGCGCTCGAGGATTTTGTCATATACCCTGCCGAGAAAGGGCGCCGTGAAATCGGAACTTTGAAGTTCCCCGACGGATCCGGCAAGCTCCGGGTCGGCCATCAGCAGCCTCACTACCCCCTCCTCGGCCCTGGCGGAGGGCAGGTTTTCATACCTCAGGCCCCGCGCCACGGGCTGTGCCGCGGCCTCCGGTCTCGCGGCCTGACGCTCACGCTGTTTTTTCTCCGACGCGGCTTTTATCCGCGCGGCCCTGGCGGCCTCGGAGACTACCGCCTCCCGGGACACGCCGGTCATTTGGGCCACCCGCCCGGCGTACAGCTCCCGCTCCACCCGGTTGGGATCTCCAGCCAGAATGTCCGTGGCCTCCCGCAGGAAGCCCAGCCGTCCGTCGTCCGTATCCATATCGTATTTGGACTTCGCCGTCAGTATTCTATACTCGATGTGGTTGGCGCTCTGCTCCAAAAGCGCCTGAAAGGCGTCGGGGCCCCTGGCCTTGATGAACTCGTCCGGGTCCTTGGCCCCCTCCATGCGCAGCACCCGCACCTGCAGCCCCGCCGGCTCCAGTATGCCGATGGCCCTCTGGGCGGCCTTGAGACCGGCCCCGTCCGAGTCGTAGGCGACGACCACCTTCTCCTTGTAGGTTCTCATGAGCCGCGCCTGTTCGGCGGTGAGGGACGTGCCCAGGCTCGCCACCGCGCAGTCAAAGCCCGCCTGATGGAGCATCACCACGTCCACGTTGCCCTCGGCCAGGATGAACATATCCCGCTTCGAGCGTTTTGCGAGGTTCAGCGCGAAGAGGTTCCGGCTCTTCTGAAACACCGGCGTATCGGGGGTGTTCAGGTATTTCGGCTCCCCCTCCCCGAGGATCCTCCCGGAGAAAGCCACCACGTTGCCCCGCACGTCGATGACCGGGAACACGAGGCGGTTTCGGAACACATCATACGCGCCGCCGTTCCGCCCCTTTTTGGCAAGTCCCGCCTCGATAAGCTCGGCGTCCGACCACCCCCGGGAGCGCATCTCGTTGGTCAGGGCGTACCAGTCGTCCGGCGCGGCCCCCAGCCCGAAGGCGGTGACCGTCTTTTTCGTGAGCCGCCGCTTCCCGATATATTCAAGCGCCGCGGCCCCCTCCGGCTTTGAGAGATTGTCGTAAAACCACCGGGCGGCCAGCTTGTTCAGCTCAAGTATGCGCGAACGGTGGTTCCTCACCTCTTTGTCCTCCCCGTCCTCCGGCAGCTCCATGTGCGCCCGGCGGGCCAGGAATTCCACCGCGTCCCGGAAGGAGAGGTTCTCGATCTCCATAATGAAGCCGATGACGTTCCCTCCCTTGCCGCAGCCGAAGCAGTGGTAGATCTGCTTGTCCGGCGACACGGAAAAGGACGGGGTCTTTTCCGAGTGGAAGGGACAAAGGCCGAACTGATTCGCCCCGCTGCGCTTTGTCAGGCGCACATATTCCGATACGACCTCAACGATGTCGTTGCGCGCGATAATCTCCTCAATGAACCGGTCCGGTATGGCCACCCTCTCCACCTCCTTATCCAAGTATTTCCCCAGTAGCAAATATTTTTCCCGGCGGCATGTACGCCGGAAAAAATCCCTTGGCATCGAAAGCCCGTCAGGGCTTTCGAGCCAGCCTATTTCACGGTCCACGCCATGGGGACGAAAATGCTGTTGTGTATCTCAATGGCGTAGGGGTCGGTCATTCCGGAGACGTAATCCGCTGCGGCCCGCCGGACGCCGTCCCTTTCCGCGATGGCGCGGTACTCCGCCGACATTTTTGCCGGATTTGCAACGAAATAATCAAATATCCCGGAAAGCAGGCCCGAAACCTTCTTCTCCTCCCCTTTTACGACAGGATTGTGGTACACCCGTTCGTAGAGAAAGTCGAAAAACACGTTGACCGCCCGCTCCACCTCCGGGCTCATCCTGATGACGCCGGAATCGGTACCCTGAGCTATGATGTCCTCAACTATTGTGTTTATCCGGGCGCTGTACCGGCCGCCCAGGATCTCCCGGACGATCCCGGGTATGTCGTCTCCGCTGAGGGTTCCGGAGCGGATGGCGTCGTCAACGTCATGGTTTATGTAGGCTATCTTATCGGCGAGCCGCACCGTCTGCCCCTCCAGCGTGGCGCTCAGGGGGTCGCAGGTGTGGCGCAGGATCCCCTCCCGCACCTCATTGGTCAGGTTGAGGCCCCGTCCCTCCTTCTCGAGGATATCCACGACCCTCAAGCTCTGCTCGTAGTGCCGGAATCCCCCGTCATCGGCGAGAAGCCCGTTTAAGGCCCGCTCCCCGGCGTGGCCAAAGGGCGTGTGCCCCAGATCGTGGCCCAGGGCGATGGCCTCGGTCAGATCCTCATTCAAATAAAGCGCGCGGGCGATGGTACGGGCGATCCGCGCCACCTCCAGGGTGTGGGTGAGTCTTGTGCGGTAATGATCGCCCTCCGGCTCCAAAAACACCTGGGTCTTTTGCTTCAGGCGCCGGAACGCCTTGGAGTGGGTGATGCGGTCGATGTCCCGTTGGAAGCAGGTGCGCACGGCGTCCTCCTCCTCGGGGCGGAGCCTTCCCGAGGAATCGGCGGCGCGGACGCCCCCGTCGCATACAAGCAGCTTTTCCAGTTCTTCGCGTCTCTGACGTATATTCGGCATTTCGCCCCTCCTTTCGGCCCGGTAATTACTATATACGCCGTAAAAGCCAAAATACCTTTTCATTTTTTTAAAATTTTGTTTCAAATGCCCACGGAATATTCGGCCGAAGGGTGAAAAAAGTGTTGACTTTCAAGGGGAAATATGCTAAAATACCTGCTTGCGTGGGGTTTTTGCGCCCATTTACGGGTACAATATTCCCATGCGAAATGTCTATCATTGAGGAAAGGAGGAAAACAATGCCCACCATTAACCAGCTTGTCAGGAAGGGACGCGAGACTTCCGTCTACAAGTCCACCTCCCCGGCTCTTCAGAAGGGTCTGAACACCCTGAAGAACCGCGCCACCGACTTGAGCTCCCCCCAGAAGCGCGGCGTGTGCACCGCGGTCAGAACCATGACCCCGAAAAAGCCCAACTCCGCTCTTCGTAAGATCGCCCGTGTGCGTCTTACCAACGGTTTTGAGGTCACCGCCTACATCCCCGGCGTCGGCCACAACCTGCAGGAGCACAGCGTCGTCATGATCCGCGGCGGCCGTGTCAAGGATCTGCCCGGCGTCCGTTACCACATCATCCGCGGCACCCTCGATACCCAGGGCGTCAACGGACGTATGCAGGCCCGCTCCAAGTACGGCGCCAAGCGTCCCAAGGCCGGAAAGAAGAAGTAAGCACATCCCCAACAGCGCTCTCGTTGTTGTTTATATATGTATAAACGCCTCGGGGCGCAAACGGAACGCGCAGTCGTTTCGAGTACCGTTGACATCATTTTATAATGAAGGAGGGAAGCAAAGTGCCCAGAAGAGGTAATGTTCCCAAAAGAGAAATTTTGCCCGATCCTGTTTACAACTCCGTGCTCGTCACGAAGCTCGTGAACTCCATCATGCTTGACGGCAAGAAGGGCGTGGCCCAGAAGGTGGTCTACGGCGCCTTCGACATCGTCAAGGACAAGACCGGCAAGGAGCCTCTGGAGGTTTTCCAGGCCGCCCTTGAAAACATCATGCCTTCCGTAGAGACCAAGTCCCGCCGCGTGGGCGGTTCCACTTATCAGGTCCCCATGGAGGTTCGTCCCGCCCGCCGTCAGACCCTCGGTCTCAGGTGGCTCACCACCTACACCCGCGCCCGCGGCGAGAAAACCATGCGCGAGAAGCTGGCCGGCGAGATCATGGACGCCGCCAACAACACCGGCTCCTCTGTCAAGAAGCGCGAGGACGTCCACAAGATGGCCGAAGCCAACAAGGCTTTCGCCCATTTCCGTTGGTAATCGGCCCCGTATTCCATTTTGTAAGTTTGGCTTAGGGCCGTCGGAGCTCTGAGCGCATCAGGAGAAAGAGTTTTTTATGCCCAGACAATATTCCTTAGAGAAAACGAGAAATATCGGCATCATGGCCCACATTGACGCCGGAAAGACCACCACCACCGAGCGCATCCTCTTTTACACCGGCCGCACCCACAAGCTGGGCGAGGTTCACGAGGGCGCCGCGACGATGGACTGGATGGTACAGGAGCAGGAGCGCGGCATCACGATAACCTCCGCCGCCACTACCTGCTTCTGGAAGGGTACCCGCATCAACATCATCGATACCCCGGGCCACGTGGACTTCACCGTCGAGGTTGAGCGGTCCTTACGCGTCCTGGACGGATCCGTCACGGTGATGTGCGCCAAGGGCGGCGTGGAGCCCCAATCCGAGACCGTGTGGCGTCAGGCCGACACTTACCATGTCCCCCGCATGATCTACGTCAACAAGATGGACATCATGGGCGCCGATTTCTTCAACGTCATCCGGATGGTTCACGACAGGCTCAAGGCGAACGCCGTTCCCATCCAGCTGCCCATCGGCCGGGAGGCCGACTTCCGCGGCATTGTCGACCTCATTGAGATGAACGCGGACGTCTACTATGACGAGCTGGGTCAGGATATGCGCGTGGAGCCCATCCCCGAGGACATGAGGGAACTTGCCGAGGAGTACAGAGTGAAGCTCCTGGAGGCCGTATCCGACTTTGACGACGAGATCATGGAGAAGTACCTT
This sequence comes from uncultured Oscillospiraceae bacterium, assembly GCA_947589225.1. Lineage (GTDB taxonomy): Bacteria > Bacillota > Clostridia > Oscillospirales > Oscillospiraceae > RUG626. The sequence continues at coordinate 33,993 of CANQBC010000004.1, forward strand.
GAGGGCGAGGAGATAAGCTCCGACGCCATCAAGGCGGCCATCCGCAAGGCGACGATCGCCAACAAGATGGTTCCCGTGGTCTGCGGCACGTCTTACCGCAACAAGGGCGTGCAGAAGCTCATCGACGCCATCGTGGACTTCATGCCCTCGCCTCTGGATATCCCGCCCATCAAGGGTGTAAATCCCCAGACCGGTGAGGAGGACGAGCGTCCCGCCGACGATAACGCCCCCTTCTCCGCTCTCGCTTTCAAGATCATGACCGACCCCTATGTGGGACGTTTGAGCTTCTTCCGTGTCTATTCCGGCACGGCCGAGGCGGGCGCCACGGTCATCAACCCCGTGAAGCGTCAGCGCGAGCGCCTGGGGCGCATCCTTCAGATGCACGCCAACCACCGGGAGGACATCACCCAGGTCTACACCGGCGACATCGCCGCCGCCGTGGGCCTGAAGAACACCACCACCGGCGACACCCTGTGTGACGCCGACCACCAGATAATCCTTGAATCCATGGAGTTCCCCGAGCCCGTCATCAGGGTCGCCATTGAGCCGCGCACCAAGGCCGGCCAGGAGAAGATGGCGATCGCCCTGCAAAAGCTGGCCGAGGAGGATCCCACCTTTAAGACCTACACCGACGAGGAGACGGGTCAGACCATCATCGCCGGCATGGGTGAGCTTCACCTTGAGATCATCGTGGACAGGCTTCTCCGCGAGTTCAAGGTGGAGGCCAACGTGGGCCGTCCCCAGGTTTCCTACAAGGAGACCATCAAGGGCACCGCGGATGTGGACTGCAAGTACGCCCGCCAGTCGGGCGGCAAGGGCCAGTACGGCCACGTCAAGATCCGCATTGAGCCCAACGAGTCCGGCAAGGGCTACGAGTTCCTCAACGAGATCACCGGCGGCGCCATTCCCAAGGAGTTTATTCCCGCCGTCGACGCCGGTATCCAGGGCGCCATGCTCTCCGGCGTGGTGGCCGGTTACCCCGTGGTGGACGTGAAGGTACACCTGTACGACGGCTCCTTCCACGAGGTGGACTCCTCCGAGATGGCCTTCAAGATCGCCGGCTCCATGGCCTTCAAGGAGGCTATGGCCAAGGCCGATCCCACCATTCTGGAGCCCATCATGAAGGTCACCGTCATCGGCCCCGACGAGTACATGGGCGACATCATCGGCGACATCAACTCCCGCCGGGGCGCCGTAACCGCCACGGAGATGGAAAACGGCACCGTTCGCGTGACCTGCGACGTGCCTCTCTCCACCATGTTCGGTTACTCCACCGACCTTCGCTCCAAGACCCAGGGTCGCGCCAACTACTCCATGGAGCCCAGCCACTTCGTGGAGATCCCCAAGAGCCTGCGCGAGGAGATCGTGCGCGGGCACAATGGGAAATAAGGGCGCATAGCAATAAAAACTGTTGCAAATTCACTGAGATTGTATTAGAATACACTCAGAAAAAGCGAAACTTTTTTCCAAACATTCTTAAGGAGGAAATTTTACAATGGCTAAAGCAAAATTCGAGCGCACCAAGCCCCATGTAAACATCGGCACCATCGGCCACATTGACCACGGCAAGACCACTCTTACCGCGGCTATCACCAAGGTTCTGAACATGGCCGACTCCAGCGCCGCCACCTACACCGCTTACGATCAGATCGACAAGGCTCCCGAGGAGCGCGCCCGTGGTATCACGATCAACACCGCTCACGTGGAGTATCAGACCGCTTCCCGCCACTACGCCCACGTTGACTGCCCGGGCCACGCCGACTATATCAAGAACATGATCACCGGCGCCGCGCAGATGGACGGCGCTATCCTGGTCATCGCCGCCTCCGACGGCCCCATGGCTCAGACCCGCGAGCACCTTCTGCTTGCCCGTCAGGTGAACGTCCCCTATGTCGTTGTTTTCCTCAATAAGTGCGACCAGGTGGACGACCCCGAGCTTCTGGAGCTTGTCGAGATGGAAGTCCGTGAGCTTCTGGACAAGTACGAGTTCCCCGGCGACGACACCCCCATCATCAAGGGTTCCGCTCTGAAGGTTCTGGAGTCCAACTCCACCGATCCTCACGCCCCCGAGTATGAGTGCATCTGGGAGCTGATGGACGCTGTGGACACCTATATCAAGACTCCCGACCGCGCCGCCGACCAGCCCTTCCTTATGCCTGTTGAGGACGTGTTTACCATCACCGGACGCGGCACCGTGGCCACCGGCAGAGTCGAGCGCGGCACCGTCAAGATGAACGAGAAGGTCCAGATCGTCGGACTTATGGACGAGCCCCGTGAGACCGTCGTCACCGGCATTGAGATGTTCCGTAAGCTCCTTGACTACGCCGAGGCCGGCGACAACATCGGCACGCTGCTGCGCGGCATCGCCAAGAACGAAGTGGAGCGCGGCCAGGTCCTTGCCAAGCCCGGCTCCATTCATCCTCACACCAAGTTCCACGGCCAGGTCTACGTCCTGTCCAAGGAAGAGGGCGGCCGTCATACCCCCTTCTTTAACAACTACAGACCTCAGTTCTACTTCCGTACCACCGACGTCACCGGCGTCATTACCCTCCCCGATGGCGTTGAGATGTGCATGCCCGGCGACAACGTGGAGATGGACGTTGAGCTGATCACCCCCATCGCCATTGAGCCCGGCCTCCGCTTCGCTATCCGCGAGGGCGGCCGTACCGTCGGCTCCGGCGTTGTTACCGCCGTTAACGAGTAAGCTCGGAAACTTTAAACCAATAAAGGCCCGCCGTAAGGCGGGCCTTTATGACTGTAGACAAAGCCTCGCAGAGTTTCGCGCCTGCAGGCGCGAAAAAAATTTTATGCAAATTTCGGCGGCATGTACGTCGAAATTTGCCCCTTTTAGGTTCCCGGAGTGTACGAAGTGCATGGAGGGAACCGGCAAATTTCTTCCGTTGGCAAAGGCATAGCCTTTGTCAACGGGTTGAAAGGCCCGCCGTAAGGCGGGCCTTTAAGCTTTTCATAATACGAAAAATTTTTTGGAGGCATCCGCTATCCAGGTTTTTCCGGGGCACAGCTTCACCTCACACTCTGCGCGTACTCCCTGGGTGTGATCCCGTATTCCGCCTTGAACGCGCGGTAAAAGCCCGTGTAATCTCCAAATCCGCATTCCGTCCATACCTGGCTGGGCTTGACGCCCTGGGCCATCATTGCACGCGCGATCTGCAGCCTCTTTTTTAATATGTACCTGTGTACGCTGGTGCCCACAAGGCGGTTGAACTCGTGGCTTAAGTGGTATTTGCTGACGAAAAAGCGGCCGGCAAGCTCCTCCAGCCGCAGACTTTCACCATAATGGCGGGAGATGTACTCCACCACCTGGCCGACCACCTGGCTGACCCGGGTCACGTCCCCGGCGGGAGGCGCCTCCCGCTGGGCGACGCGGTTTATCTCCACGAGCAAAAGCGTCAGCAGGCACTCCGGCATCAGCTCACCGCCGAATTCTCCGTCATGCAGCTCCCCGTAGAGCTTCTCCACGATCTCATAGATCCTCCGCCGGTCCTCCGGGGTCATGTGAAGCTGGTTTCTGTAACGGGGGCAGCCGGGATCCAGGCACAGCGTCAGATCCGTGTGCTTTGTGGAAAGGCGCTTTATGGCTCTGGGATCCACCCACAGGACATATCGCTCGTATGCTTCACGTTCCGGCCGGATATATATCTGGTGCAGCTCCTTGGGCGAGATCAGCAGGATGTCCCCCGGTTCCACCTTGTACAACTTGCTCTCAATGGTGTAGGTCACATCCCCGGAAATAAGGAAAAATATTTCATAAAAGTCGTGGTGATGCAGATCCACTTTTTTAAGGTAGGAGTCCCGCCTGTACTGAAGGTCAAACTCCGGCCTCTTCACGATCTGGCGCGCGTCAAAGGTTGTCGGCCCGTTTGGCATGGTCACGCTCCCCCTCTCCCTGCCGTCGCCTTCATAATAAGTCCGCGCCGTATAAATGTCAACGAAAATCGCCGCAACTTTTGCAATGTTTTCCCCTGTATACGAAACGGCCATTGAAAAGGACGCCGGATCGGGGCGGCTTCTCACAACATGGGAACGGCCGCGTCCTCTCTCCACAGGTGAGGTCGCCGCCCCGTACGGGCGCTCTTGAACATTGCGCCCGGTTATGCTAAAATGTTGACAGTCTATTTTTGGGGTGATCTTATGAGCAGGATATTCTGTCTGGTGGGCAAGAGCGGATCCGGGAAGGATACGCTCTACAAGGCCATCACGGCCCGGTATGGGGATCGGTTGACGCCGGTGATCCCCTGCACCACCCGGCCCATGCGGGAGGGGGAGCGCAACGGAGAGGACTATTTTTTTGTAAGCGAGGCGGAGCTGAAGGAGCTTCAGGCCCGCGGGCAGATCATCGAAAAACGGGAGTACCACACCGTCCAGGGTCTGTGGACCTATTTCACCCGGCGGTTTTCCCCTCTGGAGGGCCGGGATTACATCGTAATAACCACCCTTGAGGGCGTAAACAGCTTCATCAAAGCCTTTGGAGCGTCGGCGGTACAGCCCGTGTACCTGACGCTTCCCGACGGCAAGCGCCTCCACCGGTGCCTGGAGCGGGAGGACGGCCAGATACGCCCCGACTACGCGGAGATGTGCCGGAGATACCTGGCCGACGAACGGGACTTTTCGGAAAAAAAGCTCGCGGAGATCCCGGGCCTCATACGCGTCAACACCGGCGGCTCGGTGGCCGAGGCCATGGCGGAATGGGATAAGATCTTCAAGACGTGATCAAACCGGGCGGATCGCGTTAAACGGCCTCCCGCCCACTTCAATTATGAGAGAAAAACGCCCGCTTTTTCGGAAGTGAGGCCGCAAGACCGGGACAATTTGCCCCGTATGCTCCGTATACGTCCGTCCGCTGGAGGAATCAGCCCCGCCCCGGATCCGCTTTATGTGGACACACGCGCCCTGAGAATTTTTTGAGGAGCGCGCGGCCCCGCGAATAACCGGCTTAGTCCAGGGCCGCCGTGATGATGGCCATATTGTAGACCTCGTCGGCGTTGCAGCCGCGGCTAAGGTCGTTGATGGGGGCGTTGAGGCCCTGGAGGATGGGGCCGTAGGCATCGTAGCCGCCCAGGCGCTGAGCGATCTTGTAGCCGATGTTGCCGGCCTCGATGAGGGGGAAGATGAAGGTGTTGGCATAGCCGGCCACAGAGGAGCCGGGGAACTTGAGCTGTCCCACGGTGGGGCTGACGGCGGCGTCGAACTGCATCTCGCCGTCGATGGCCAGATCCGGGGCCATTTCGCGGGCCAGCTTCGTGGCCTCGGCGGAGAGGGCCACCGTGCCGCCCTTGCCGGAACCCTTGGTGGAGAAGGAGAGGAGCGCCACCTTGGGGTCGATGCCGAAGAGCCTGGCGGTCTTGGCGGTCTCCACAGCCACCTCGGCAAGCTTCTGCGCGCCGGAGACGGCCACGTTGCCCTCCTTGTCCAGGGTGTCCTCGTAGGAGAGGTTGATGGCGCAGTCGCCCATGCAGATGGCCCGGAGGTTCTCATCGCCGGTGTCGCGGGTGAGGATGAAGGCGGAGGACACCAGGTGCGCGCCGGGCTTTGTCTTGATAAGCTGGAGCGCGGGGCGGACGGTGTCCGCGGTGGAGTAGGTGGCGCCGCCCAGCAGGCAGTCCGCCGCGCCCATCTTCACCAGCATGGTGCCGAAGTAGTTGCCCTTTTTAAGGGCCGCGCGGCACTCGTCCTCGGTCATTTTTCCCTTCCGAAGGGCGACCATGGTCTCCACCATCTTGTCCATCTCGGGATAAGAGGCGGGATCCACGATCTGGCTGTCGCCGATGTCAAAGCCGCCCTTGGCGGCAGCGGCCTTTACCTCGTCGGGAGCGCCCAGAAGGACGACCTTGAGAAGGCCCTCCTTCACAAGGCGGTCGGTAGCCTCCAGGATGCGGGCGTCGGTGCCCTCGGTGAACACGATGCGCCGTCCCGCGCCCTGGAGCTTTTTCTTCAGGTTCTCTATCATTTCCATGGGTATCTACCTCCGTATCTGTTTTAAATTTGAATAAGGATATTTTACCACTCTGCGCCGCGCTATGCAAGCTCTTTTTATGCCTCCCAGAGTCCCCGCAGGAGTTCTATCTCCCTCTTGTACCCCTCCAGCTCGTTGGGCGTCTCAAGGTAGAAGGGGAGGCGGCGAAGGGCGGGGTGGTTTATGATGCGGGTGATGGCCTCCAGCCCCAGGGAGCCTCCGCCGATGACCTCGTGGCGGTCCTTGTGGCTGGCAAAGGGATTTTTGCTGTCGTTTAAGTGGATACATTTGAGCCTGTCTAAGCCGATCCGCTTGTCAAACTCCGTCAGCACCCCGTCCAGGTCGTTTACGATGTCATAGCCCGCGTCGTAGACGTGGCAGGTGTCCAGGCAGACCCCCAGCTTGTCCGAAAGTACGGTGCGGTCGATGATCTCCCGCAGATCCTCAAAGCGCCCGCCCACCTCGGAGCCCTTGCCGGCCATGGTCTCAAGAAGGACGGTGGTTCGAAAATGGGGCTTGAGGGTGAGGTTCAGCGTCTCGGCGATGAGCTCGACGCCTTTTTCCACGCCCTGCCCCACGTGGGAGCCGGGGTGGAAATTGTAGTAATTTCCGGGGAGCCATTCCATGCGCTCCAGGTCGTCGGCCATGGTCTGCCGGGCGAACTGGAGGGTTTCGGGCTTTGCGGCGCAGGGGTTGATGGTGTACGGCGCGTGGGCCAGGAAGGAGTTAAGCCCCTTTTCCGCCGCGATTTGAAGAAATTCCGCGATGTCCGCCTCGTCAATGGGTTTCGCCCCGCCGCCCCGTGGATTGCGGGTGAAAAACTGAAAGCAGGAGGAGCCGGTGTAGAGGGCGTCCTTCGCCAGAGAGGTATAGCCTTTGGAAACAGAGAGATGACAGCCGATGTTGAGCATAAAAAAGCCCCCTTTCTGCCTATGGCAATTATAGCCCAGACGGCGGATTTTTTCAAGAGCGCGGGGAAAAAATGCCGCCCGCCGGGGCGCGGACAGAAAAAGCGCCCGGCCTATTGCCGGACGCCCCAGATTGTCAAAAAACTCAAATTGAGTATTTTTTCCGGCGGCATGTACGTCGGAAAAAATACCTTTTGTCGCCCAAGTGTGTCGCAATGGGGTCCCCGCGCAATCGGGATTGCGTGGGGGGAGGAGGAGCGATGATAGCGCCTGAGCCTCGATAAGGGGCCCCCGACAGGCAAAGCCTGTTGGGGAGAGGACGAACCGAGCCAGCGTCTGAGGGCGACCGAAGGGAGCCCGAAGCAAAGCGGCTCGTGTGAGGACGATGAGGCGAGGTTAAGCGGCATCCGTGACGACGAGGCGCGCAGGGCGACGGCAGGGAAATTCCGCGTGAATTTCGCAAAATTCACACGGAGTTTCCCGCACGTTCCCCTTTGTCGGAAAAGGCCAAAGGCCTTTTTCGACAGGTTGAAAAGCGCACGGCCGAGGCCGTGCGCTTCATGTTTTGAATAAATCAATCAGTCGGTCACATAGGGGAGCAGGGCGATCTGCCTTGCCTGCTTGATGGCCGTGGTCAGCTGGCGCTGATGCATGGCGCAGGTGCCGGTGGCGCGGCGGGGAAGGATCTTGCTGCGCTCGGAAAGATAGCGGCGAAGCTTCGCGGTGTCCTTGTAATCGATATGCTGGCACTTGTCCACGCAGAACTGGCAGACCTTGCGGCGCTTGCGAACCTGCGCGGGACGAGCGGGACGGGCTTCTCTCTCGTTTGTCATGGACAATAACCTCCTTTTGAGATTGATAAAAAGTTGTTTGGATCAGATTCAGAAGGGCAGATCGCCGTCGTCGTCAGACAGATCGGCGAAGTCTGAGCCGGAGGGAGCGGAGTAACCGCCCTGGCCGCCGAAGCTTCCGCCGGCGGGGGCGTCGCTGTACTGGCGGCTATAGCCGCCGCCACCCTGGTTCCCGTCGCCGTCGCGCTTGGAGTCGCCGAAATACACGTTGTCGGCCACCACCTCGGCGCTGCGGCGCTTGTTGCCGTCTCTGTCAGTCCAGTCCCGGATCTGAAGGCGTCCGGACGCCACGGCCATACGGCCCTTTGAGAAATACTTGCTTACGAACTCAGCGGTGTTTCGCCAGGCGACCACGTCAATGAAGTCGGTCTGACGCTCGCCGCCCTCCCGGGAGGCGAAGTCCCGATCCACCGCCAGGGTAAAGGTTACCACCGGCGTGCCGGACTGGGTGCGTCTGAGCTCCGGGTCGCGGGTGAGGCGGCCCATGATCACAATGTGATTGAGCATCTTGCGTCCTCCTTATTCCGGCTGAACGGTAACCAGAGAACGCATCACGCCCTCGGTGATGCCGAGCACGCGGTAGAGCTCCGCGGGGAACTCGGGGGAAGATGTGAACTTCACCAGCACATAGTAGCCCTCGGGCTTGTCGTTGATGGGGTACGCAAGCTTGCGCTTGCCCCACTCCTCGACCTCGCCAAGGGTGCCATTGGCCTCGATCAGAGACTTGAACTTCTCCACGATGGCGGAAGTATCCTCCTCGTTGAGATCCGGGTCAATGATGTACAGAAGCTCGTACTTTTCTGCGGTTTTTGCCATTTTTTTGCACCTCCTTTTGGACTTATGGCCTTCGCGGCGAACGAAGGCAAGGCTGCCTGCCGACAGCAAGCCTATAAATTATACATGAAAAAGATGTTTTGTCAAGAGCAGATCCCCAAAAAACCTTGAATTTTTTGTAGGGTTTACAATGATGTGTGACAGATAACAAAAAAGGTAGCGAATAGGGAGTACCCGTGATAAGGTAAAGTTGCCGAGACCAAACCGAAAGGCGGGTAGACCTATTCGCTATGGATAAGATAACACAAACAGCCCGGTATAGGCAAGCATTAATTTTATACGCGCAGAAGCACGGCGTGACAAAAGCGGCAATTCGATACAGGACGAACCGGCAATACATCTACCGGTGGATGAAACGCTATGACGGTACGCTGTCATCCCTGGAGGACCGCTCCCACCGTCCGCACAGCCACCCCAACCAGCATACGGCCGAGGAGATCCGGCTCATAGACAACATGCGCCGCCGCAACCCCAACGCCGGCCTCGTGGTGTTCTGGGTCAAGCTTCGGCAAAAGGGGTACAAGAGATCTATATCGGGCTTGTACCGATTCCTGCGAAAGCGCGGTCAGATGGCCGTGAAACCTCCCAATCCCAAGTATATCCCCAAACCTTACGAACAGATGGATCATCCCGGCCAACGTGTGCAGATAGACGTGAAGTTCGTCCCAAGCTCCTGCCTTGTGGGCGAGGCGGCACGAGAAGCGAGCGAGTGCGGCGGTTATTACCAGTACACCTTTCTCGACGAGTACAGCCGCTTCCGCTATCTTGAGGCGTTCAAGGAACACAGCACATACTCGTCAGCTGAATTCATCAGGCATTGCGCGAAGAAGTTCCCCTACCCCATCGAGTGCGTACAGACGGACAACGGCACGGAGTTCACCAACAGGCTTATCCCCCAGTGTTCAAAGAAAAAGACGCTCTTTGAGGCGACGCTAAGCGAATTGGGCATCCGTCACAAGCTGATCCGGCCCTATACGCCAAGGCACAATGGCAAGGTGGAGCGCCGCCACCGCAAGGACAACGAGTATTTCTACGCTGCCCACAAGTTTTACTCCTTCGAGGATCTCAAAACTCAGCTTGCCCGTTGGAACAGAGCCTACAACCATTTCCCCATGCGTCCTCTATGCTGGCAGTCCCCCTTTCATGTGCTTTCTTCGTTCTCTTTTTGTGTAACACATCATTGACAAACCAACAAGATCCCCAAAAAACCTTGAATTTTTCCAGGACGGGGAGTAAAATGAGGTAAATTTCGGCGAAAGGTTCCTATACATGAATGATCGCGATATGAACCGTGAAATGGAGACGGTGCTGTCGTCCCTCGAGGGCCGCCCCCGTCTCCTCCTTCACGCCTGCTGCGCCCCCTGCGCCAGCTCCGTGCTGGAGCGGCTCTATCCCCATTTTCGGGTGACGCTTTATTACTTTAACCCCAACATATACCCGGAGGAGGAGTACGAAAAACGCGCCGGGGAATTCCCGAAGCTCCTGAGGGCGGCGGGGATGGAGGATGTTGAGCTGATCCTGCCCGCGTATGGGCCCGGGGAGTTCTTTGAGGCCGCGAAGGGCTTTGAAGCCGCCCCGGAGGGCGGGGAGAGGTGCGAGCGGTGCTTCGATCTGCGCCTTTCCCAAACGGCAAAGCTGGCAAAGGAGGGCGGTTACGACTTTTTCTGCACCACCCTCACCGTAAGCCCCCACAAGAACGCGCGGAGCATAAACGCCATCGGGGAACGTCTGGGCGGCGAGTGGGGCGTCCGGTGGCTCCCCTCGGATTTTAAGAAGAGGGACGGCTATCTGCGCTCTATCCGCCTGTGCCGGGAGTACGGCATCTACCGCCAGTGCTTCTGCGGGTGCGTCTACTCCGCCGGGGAGCGGTGACATCCGGGCGGATTTATTCGCGTTCTTTATTAATTTACTCCAAACCCCCTTGCGGAACCTCCCACATTATGCTAAAATACCTCCGACAGGTTTCCACACCCTGTCCAGGCACACTCTCCACGGCGGTGTGTCTTGTAAGGTGACGGGCGCCGAACCCGCGCCGGTTTCTGACGGCGGATTTGCGCCCGGACTTCGTCAAAGCCCTTGGCAATACGAAAGTATTCCCTGCGGGCTTTTCCTCGCCCGAAGGTCAATCCGCTCGCCAGAAACCGCTTGCACTCCACGCGCCGAAAAGGGCCCGCGTGGAGTGGCGTGGGTTCGACTCCCGTCACCTTAAAAACAAAAAATGGAGGCAACCTGAAATGAAAGGCAAATTTTCCGTCCGCAAGCTGGCGATCGCCGCGGTGACAGCGGCCATGTACACGGCCCTCAGCTTTGTGTCCTACGAGCTGGGCTCCGCCTTTGGCCCGATCCAGTTTCGCATCTCCGAGTCCCTGACGTTGCTGCCGTTTCTGTTCCCGGAGACGGCCTGGGGGCTGTTTGTGGGGTGCGTCCTTACGAATCTCCTGAGCCAGTACGGCGCGGTGGACATCATATTCGGATCCCTGGCCACGCTGCTGGCGGGTCTCTGGACGGCCCGGTGTAAGAGCAAGTGGACGGCGGCCATTCCGCCGGTCGTTTGCAACGGGCTTATCACCAGCGCCGTTATCGCTTACGGCATGACCGGCCTGTCCCCGGCGTTTCTCGCCACATGGGGATACAACATGATAACCGTCTCCACTTCGGAGGCGGTCCTGTGCTTCGTGTTTGGGATCTTGTTGGTCGAAGCCCTGAGAAAGAGCGGCGCCGCGAGTAAGCTCCGCGCCGAAGCATGATACGGGGGCGGATACCCATACCGGCCCGCGACCCCCGCGCATAGAGACGATCTTGCAGAAAGAGAGGTTGATCCCATGAAGGTCAGAAAAGCCGTCATCCCCGCCGCGGGGCTGGGGACGCGTATGCTCCCCGCCACAAAGACCGTCCCCAAGGAGATGCTGCCTTTGGTGGACAAGCCTGTTTTGCAGTACATCATTGAAGAGGCCGTGGAGTCCGGTATCGAGGACATCCTCATTGTCACAAACAGGGCGAAGTCGGCGATGGACGACTACTTTGACTACTTCCCGGAGCTTGAGCACCGCCTTTGCCGTTCGGGCCGCGAGGAGCAGGCCCACCAGCTTCGCGCTGTCGCCGATATGGCGAATTTCTTCTATGTCCGCCAGCGGGAGACCAGGGGTCTGGGGCACGCCATCGCCCGCGCCCGGCATTTTGTGGGCGACGAACCGTTTGCGGTGTTGCTGGGCGACGACATTATGATGTCGAAAACTCCCGTCCTGAAGCAGCTCATCGACGCCGCGGAGAAATATAACTGCTCCTGTGTGGGAGGGCAGGCCGTCTCCGACGAAGCTCTTCCGGCATACTGCACTACCGACCTGACCCATGTGGAGGGCCGGGTCTACGACGTACATCACATCGTCGAAAAGCCCAAGCCCGAGGAGGTCATGTCCAATTTTGCCATCCTGGGCCGCTATGTGCTGACGCCGGACATCTTCGACATCCTGGACGCCACGCCTCCGGGACGCAACGGCGAGATACAGTTGACCGACGGACTTGCCGAGCTGTGTCACCGGGAGCGGATGGTCTACGTGGACTTTGAGGGCCGGCGGTTCGACACGGGGAACCTCACGGGCTTTCTTGAGGCCACCATGGAATTTGCCCTCCGGCACCATGAGACGGGCGCGTGGCTGAGAGAATATATTAAGGAGAAAGCAAAGGATCTGTGATCCCATGGCGCCCTTGACAATTCATGCTCGCCGTGGTATTTTTATCTGTGCGAGGGTCGAGATCAACCAAAAGGGGCGCGCCCTGTGGCGCGCCCCTTTGATTTGACGGTGATCCCCGCTTCACGCAGGATCTGGAGGTGCCCGATATGCCCGAAAAACGCCGTCGGTATATGCTCCCCGCCATCGTCGCCGCCCTGGCGCTGACGGCGGTGTGCGGCTTTGCGGCCTTCACGGTTCCCAGCGCGGACGACTATATGTACGCCTCCTTCCTGGACGGGGGCCTTCGCGGCCTCATGACGCGTATGGCCGAGCATTACCGGGACTTCAACGGCCGCGTCCTTGTCCACGCGGCGGCGGCCGTCATCCTTCACCTGGGCTTCTGGAGCTTCGGCGTCCTGTGTCCGCTGACCGTCGCCGCCATCCCGGTGCTCTCCGCCCTCTCCGAAGGGCGCGGACGGGGCTGTGCCGTGACAGTGACGGCGATTTTCGCCGCGGCGTTCCTCTCCCTCCCCCGTAAGGTCCTGGGTTGGGGCGTTTACTGGGTGGCGGCGTTCTGTAACTACGCCCTGCCCACGGCGATGCTCTGTCTGCTTTTATATCTCGGGCTGCGGGCCCGGAACGGCGCGCGCTGGGCGGCGGCGCTGACGCCCCTCCTGGCGCTCCTTTGCGGGGCGACCACCGAGCAGTCCGGCGCCCTGGCTGTGGCGCTGGCCCTCTATTTTGCCGTAAAATCGTTATTCACCCGCCGCGCCCGGTTGCCGTCTCTCATCAGCGTATTCACCGCGGCGGCGGGCCTTTACACCATCTTCCTCTCCCCGGCCACGTCCTCAAGGGCTAAAACCGAGACGGGGATCGCGTCCCTCTCCGACCTTTTGCGGGGACTGCCCGCGGGACTGGGGCGCGCCGCCCGGGAGTTCCACACCGACGGGTGGTTCGCGCCGCTGATGCTGGCCGCCCTCTTCCTGCTGACGGCCCTGTGTTTCAAAAGGCGCGGCGACAGGCTTCTCTGCGCCTGCGCCCTGGCGTCGGCGGCGCTTGCCCTGACGGGCGGACTTTCGTCCTCCTGGCTCCTTTGGACGGCCGTTCTCACGCTGGCGGCCCTCGCCGCCGCGGCGCTCATTGCCTCGAAACGGGAGACACCGGGGCTCCTTGTTCTTCTGGGGCTCGCGTCCATCGCGGTGATGATCCCTACCACCAGCATCGCCGGCCGGACGGTAATGCCCTTTTACCTCTTCATCCTCGCCGCCGTGTCCCTGCTGGCGGCCGGGGAGATCGAGGAGCGCCCCGCTCTCGCCTCCGCCGTCCCGGCGGCGCTTTTCTGCCTGGGGCTCCTCACAGCTCTCCCCATGGCCCGGGGATTCGCTCAAAACTACCGGGTGGAGAGGCTGAACGCGGAAAACGCGCGGGCAGCACGGGAGACCGGGATCCTGAATTTTTGCGTAGACTACGACTACCGGTACACCTGGACGAAGATGAACGCCTCCTTCTCACAGGATTATCTGGCCCGCCAGGGCCTTCCGGCGGACACGGAGATAAACTGGTACGCCGAGGTACGCCCCCAGGTCTATGTTGACGGGCAAAGGCAGTATCCGGCGTATCTGCCCGGCGACGGCGGCGCGCTTCTCACCCTCCGGCTTTTGGAGGCCCTGGGCGGCGACATCCGGCCGGATCCCAATTACGACCACCTTCTTATTACGCTTCCGTGGAGCACGGTGCATATGGACATGGCGCTGGACGGTTCCACCTCCTTCACCGTCTCCGGCGGCGGGACTTACAACGCCCAGGCGCTGTCCATGGAAAACAGAACGTGGTTTTCACCGGAGGTGTACGAGCGGGTCTTTGGCCTTACAATAGAATTTGACGCGCGGGCGCGGACCTATTACATAACCGCTCCGGAGAGTACGGGCAGCGGCTGAGGCCGGAAGGGGGATCCCCGTTTGAAAAATAAACATCGGCGTTTGGACGGGCAGACCGCCCTCGCCCTTTTTGTGACCGCGCTGTCGCTCACAGCCGTGGGGATTTTCGCGTATTTCACCGTGTGGAGCGCGGACGATTACCTGTACGCCACCTTCCTTGACGACGGGCTTAAAAACTACGCGCGCCTTCTGGCGTATCATTACAAAAGCTTCAACGGCCGCGTCATCGTACACATCGCGGCGCAGATCATCCTGAACTTCGGCCCCTGGCTCTTTGCGCTCGTCTGTGTCTCCCTCTGCGCGGCCATTCCGGCCCTTTCCGCGCTGGCCGACGGTCAGGCGCGGAGCCGGACGCCCCTCTGCGTGGCCATATTCACCGCGGGCTTTCTCGCCATACCGGCGGGAGCGCTCAGCCAGGGCGTATACTGGATCTCGGCTTTTTGCAACTATATGCTCCCCACCGCCATGATGTGCCTTCTCCTCTTTACGGGGCTTTGCGCGCCGGAGGGGAGGTCGTGGCCGCGCCGTCTCTTTCCGATCCTGGCCGTCCTGTGCGGGGCGACCACCGAGCAGTCGGGGACCGTGGCCTTGCTGCTGACGGCGTATTTTGCCGTCAAGGCCGTTGTGAGGCGCCGGGGGCGCGTTTCAGCCCTGTCCGGCCTTGCCGGGGCGGCTTTCGGACTCTGGACGGTATTCCATTCACCCGCCACAAGCGCGCGGGCATCGGACGAGGCGTCTGTCAGGTCGCTCTCGGAGCTTGCCGGCCGCGTTTCAGACTGGCTCTACGTGTCCGCGAAGCAGCTCTCCATGGGTTGGCTCATCCCGCTGGCGCTGGCGGCGCTCTTCGTTCTCACCGGCCTCGAGGCCGAAAAGCGCCGGCACGGACTGAAATGGGCCTTTTGCGGGCCCGCCCTTTTGGCGCTGGGGGCTCTTTTTTGGGACTCCCAGTGGCTTTTCGCGGCGCTTCTTGTGCTGGCGGGGCTTGACGGGGCGGCGCTCATTGCGCTCAAGCGGGAGTGCCCCGGACTTCTTGTGTTCATGGGCCTCGCTTCCCTGACGGTACTCGTCACCACCACCAGCCTCGCCGGAAGGACGGCGCTGCCCATGTGCGTATATCTCCTGGCGGCGGTGTCGGTGACGCTGGCAGGCGCGGATGTGAAAAAACCGGCCATCGGCCGGTGCCTTCCGGCGGCGCTTATGTGCGCAAGCCTTATATCCGCCGTCCCAATGGCCAGGGGCTGGGCCTACAATTGGGAAACCGAGCGTATAAACCGGGAAAACGCGCAAATCGCCCGTGATACCGGTCACCTTGACTATTGCCTTGACTACGACTACCGGTATACCTGGATCAAGATCGACGTGATGTTCGCCAACGAATACCTGCGTGTCCACGGCCTCGACCCGGAAGGGACGGAGATCAGCTTCTACACACGCTCCCGCCCCCGCACATATGCCGCCGGGCAGGAGCAGTACCCGGCCTACCGCACCACGGACGGTAAGGTGTATTTCCATCTGCGCGTCCTGGAGGCGTTCGGCGGGACGATCATCCCCCGGGAGGGCTTTTCGGGCTTTGACCATCTGACCGTCACCCTGCCCTGGATGAGCGCCGACATGGACACCGACTGGACCGACCGCGTCGCCTTCTCGGCGACCGATGGGAGAACGTGCGCCGCCCGGCGGATCACAGCGGAAAACAGGACGTGGCTGCCGGCGGAGGTGTATACCGGCTTTTTCGGGCTTGAGATCGACTATGACGAGGCGGGCGACGCCTATTTCATATCCGTTCCGGAGGTGGAGCAGAGAGATGGGAACTGAGAAGAAAGCGGGAGAAAGGGCGGGCCGCGTCCTCGTCTGGTGTGCTCTCGGGTTCTGCCTTGCCGCGGCGGCGTATCTGGCGTACACCACGCTTCCGTGCGCCGACGACTTCTGGTACAGGAACTTCTTTAATTACGGCTTTAAAAAATATCTGTCGACCATGAAGCTCCACTACGAGACCTTCAACGGACGCGTGCTGGTTCATGTGGCGGCCCAGGCGATCCTGAAGGCGGGAAACGCGGCTTATGTCCTGACGGTGCTGGCGTTTATCCTCGCGGCGCCCTCCATGGCGCTCCTGTCCCGAGGCGGGGAGAAGCGGGACTTGCCCGTGGCGGCGGCCCTCTTCGCCGGCGGCTTTCTGCTCATTCCCAAGGACTTCATGGTAATGGCGGTGCTGTGGATCTCCTCCTTTTGCAATCACGTCCTCCCCGTTGCGCTGATCTGCGGCCATGTGTGGTTGTTTACCTCCGCCCTGCGGAGGGAAAGGAACGGAGCCCTTGTCTGGCTCGGCTGTCTGACCCTGGCCTTCGCCTGCGGCGCCACCACCGAGCAGACGGGGCTCGCCGCGGTGCTCCTGACGGGGTATTTCTTTGTGAAAAGCCTGTTCCTCCGCCGGGGCAGGTGGATGACCTTCCTGTCCACGCTCCTGTCGGCGGCGGGCATCGCGTCGGTGTTTCTCTCTCCGGCCACCATGACCAGGATGCGCCTTGGCACAAAGCTGGGCGGGCCGGTCGCGATCATCCGGGGGATGTACGCAAACCTCGGCCCCGCCGCCGCGGAGCTGACAAATTCGCCGCTGCTCCCCATACTTTTCGCCGCCCTTTACATGCTGGCGGCGGCAAAGCTTTCCGAGAGGCTTCGCGGGCGCTGGCCGCTGTACGCCGGCGGCGTCCTCTCCCTGCTGGCGCTGAGTACGCCGTTCCTGTCCGGAGGCGCCCTCACCGCGCTCTTTACGCTCCTGTGCTTTGCGGCGGCGGCTTCGGGCGTCGCGCTGATGGTGGCGGGGGAGGAGACGCCCGGACTGCTCGTGCTTTTCGGAATGGGAATGCTGGCCATTATCCTGACCACGGATATGGCCCAGAACAGGACGCTCCTGCCCACCTGCCTCTACGTTCTGGCCGCCGTGTCCTCCATGGCGCCCGAGAGGCTCCGCCGGCTTTCCCCTTTATGCTCCGGGCTCGTCTCCGCGGCCCTGGCTCTGACGGCGCTGGCGATGCTCGTCCCCACGCTGCGCGGCGTGACCTACAACTACGGCGTGGAGCTTGAGAACCGGGAAAACGAAAGGCGCGCCCACGAGACGGGGCGGCTCAACTACCGGATCGATTACGATTTCGATTACACCTACATCAAGATGAGCGCCAGCTTTGAGCCGGCGTATCTGGAGGGCATCGGGCTCGACGCCGATACCGAGATACACTACTACGGGGTGGAGTGGCCGAACCTCTTCGTGGACGGGGAGCTTCTCTTCCCGGTCTACCCCGGCCCGGACGGGCTTCCCATGTTCCACATCCGCCTCATAGAGGAATTTGGCGGCCGTGTTGATCCGATAAATGGGGATTACGGCCATCTGGAGCTGACGATGCCGGGGATCCGCTGTGTTATGACCACGGAGTCGGAGAACCGATCTACCTTTACGTGGACCGGCGCGGACGGGACGGAGCACACCGCAAGCTATGCGAGGGTGTTTGCCGAGTCCAGGACATGGTTCCCGATGGAGCTGTTCACCGAGGTTTTCGGGCTGTCCTTCAGCTTTGACGAGGCGAACAACGCCTGGACTGCCGCCGGCCCGGCGGAGTGAGAGAGAACGGCGCCGCGAAGCGGCGCCAAGGGGAAATGGGACAATGGAGACTAAAGAGAAAAAACGTATCGATATTGGCGGCGTCCTCACATGGGCCGCGCTGACGGCGGGACTTGTCTGCTGCGGGTATCTGGCCGCGACCACGGCAAGGAGCGCCGACGATTACTGGTACAGGCTCTTTTTGCGCTATGATCTTCGCAAATTCGTGGACACCGTCCTGGAGCATTATAGGACCTTCAACGGGAGGACGCTTGTCCATCTGGCGGCGGCCGTCATACTGAGGATCGGCAACGGGGCCTTCGCGGCCGTGATGCTGGCGTCGGTAACGGCCATCCCGGCGCTGACGTTCCGGGCACGCGGCGGCGGCAGGAGGGATCTGCCCCTGGCGGCCGCCCTCTTTACCGCGGGGTTTCTGGCGATGCCGGTAAACTTTATGGTCATGGGTGTCCTGTGGATCTCCGCCTTTTGCAACTACGTTCTCCCCACGGCCATGATATGCCTTGAGATCCGGCTTTTCGAGCGCGTATCGGCGGCGGAGAATACCGGCGCGTGGACACGCGCCCTCTGTGTCGCCTGGGCCTTCGCCTGCGGCGCCACCACGGAGCAGTCGGGCCTCGCGGCCACTGTTTTAATGGGCTGGTTTTTCGTAAAAAGCTTACATATCCGCAAAAACCGCGGATTTACCGCCCTCTCGCTTTTGGCCTCCTCGGCGGGAGTGCTTTCCGTATTCTGTTCTCCGGCTACGCTGGACAGATTCCGCAAGGGGGCGAAGCTCGGGAACATCCTCGACACCATCGGCGGCATGTACAACGACCTTGGCCCCGCCGCCGCGGAGTTTACGGCGTCGGTGCTTGTGCCGGCGCTTTTCGCGGCGGTATTCCTGCTCACGGCGCTGAGGCTCAAAAGGCGGCTCCACAAGAGCTGGCCCCTGTATGTGGGCGCGGCCTTGGCGGCGGTGTCGCTGTGTACGTTCCTCATGGGAGGGGAGCTGCTGAGAGCCTCCTTCACATCCATGTGCTTCCTCGCGGCGGCGGTGGGAATCGCCCTCATCGCCCTGAAGGACGAGACGCCGGGGATCCTCACCCTTCTGGGCATGGGGACGCTGGCCATCATCCTTCTGACCAACGAGGCCCACGACAGGACGCTGGTTCCCACCGTCCTCTACCTTCTGGCGGCGGTGTCCGTCATGGCGCCGGAGGAGCTTCGCCGTCTGCCCGGCGCCCTGCCCGGCGCGATACCCGCAACGCTCGTCCTGGCCTCGGCGATCGCTTTGATCCCCATGTTCAGGGGCGTGACCGCCAACTACGCCGTGGAGCGGCAGAACAACGCCGTGGCTGCCGCCGCCCGGGAGACCGGCGTCATGAGGTACTGCGTGGACTACGACTACCGGTACACGTACTCCAAAATAAACACCACATTTGACGAGAGATATCTGGAATACTGGGGCCTGGACGCTTCCACGCCCATTGAGTTTTACACAAACGGGGCCGTGAGGAAGAATCTCTTCGCCCACGGACGGTATCTCTATCCCACCCTGTGCAACGGAAACGGGGACACGCTCATTCATATTCGCATCATCGAGGACTTCGGCGGCAGTGTGGAGAATGTGGGCAAGACCTTCACCGAGCTTATGCTGACCCTTGGCGACACGGTGTGCCATATGACCACGGACGGCGATGGGATGTCCACCTTCACCTGGACGGACGGAAACGGCGCCGTCCGGACGCGGGTCTACCCCCGCGTGGCCGACGAGTCGCGGACCTGGTTCCCCATGGAGCTTTACGAGGATGCCTTCGGCCTCACGTTCACCTACGATGGCAAGCTCCCGGGCTGGATCGTCGCCTGGCCGGGAGAGCGGGAATAACCTCCGGAAGGGCAGACGCGGAAACCTGACGGCGGCTGCCCGCCGTGACCGACGCCGGTACCGCCCCGGTATGCGGCCGGCGTTCGCATCTCGCCCTTTGGCCCTTCCCGGCTCACCTTCCCCCCAGATCCACGATGTCCCGTGTCTCAATTTTGGCGTTTGTCAGCAGAAGGACGCCGGAGGCGGGGTGGCTGGCGATGTACTCCCCCGTGGTGACGCGGTAGCGGCCCAGATCGGCGCCGTTCTCGGTTTTCAGGCTCTCAAACCATGTCACCGTCACCGGGTCGCCCCGCCGGAAGGAGCGCAGGCGCCGGTCGAGCTGTTCGGCCCTGTCCGGGGCGATCTCCGGGCGGGGTGCGTACCTCAGCTCCCGGGCCGCCAGGGAGTCGTCGAGGCCCCGGAGCGCGGAGAAGGGCGCGAAGATTTTGGCCCGGTCGGCCCGCGCCATTTTGGGGTAGCCGCTGCTGCGGCGGGCGTTGATGATGTCCTGATAGATGTTCATTTTCTGTGTCCTCCTATCTGGCCGTGCCGCTCCCTGGCGGTGGCCCCCTCCAAAAAATCGTGGCCCTTTAAAAGGGCGTTTTTGCCGTATTTTCTGTGTATGTCCAGCACGGCCTTCTGAAGCGCGCTCTCCCGCGCCTCGCGCTCATGGCCGCTGAACATGTCAAGCTGTTCCGTCCGCTCCTCCGCGCCGGAGAGGCGGATAGCGGTGAGGTTGATCCGACGCACCGTGAGCTCCCGGTTGACGATCCGGTCGTAGAGCTCCAGAGCCGCCCCCACCACCCGTGACAGGGCGTCCGTGGGACTGCCCAGGGGCTGGGTTCCGTGGGCGGAGACGGGGACTTTTCTCCCATAGCGGTCGGATCTGACGGCGCCGCCCCAGGCGGCGTTTTCCCGGTCGTAGCCGACGTGGAGCACCATGGCCCCGGCGATGAGGCCCCTGTCCGTCAGATCCAGCGCCAGCTCCTCGGCCATCTCCCGGACGATGATCCGGGCTTCGCCAAATGTGTAGGGCCGGGACAGCACCTGCCCGGTGCTTCGGGAGGTGTCTGACGGGCGGTAGGACTTGATGTCCTCCATGGTGCAGCTCTCCTCCCCCCAGGCGTGGTCTATGAGGATCTCCGCGTCCACGCCGAAGGTTCGGAAAAGCGCGCCCTCGTCCCGAAGGCTCAGCCGCGCCAGATCCCCCATGGTAAACACGCCCAGCCTCGCCAGCCGCGCCGCCGTGCCCCCCGCCACCATCCAGAAATCGGTGATGGGCCGGTGATCCCAGAGGAGCCGGCGGTAGCTCAGCTCGTCAAGCTCCGCTATCCGCACCCCCTCCCGATCGGGCTTCGCCCTCTTGGCCACGATGTCCATGGCGATCTTGGCAAGATACAGGTTCGTGCCCAGACCCGCCGTGGCGGTGATGCCCGTGCGGGCCAGTACGTCCCGGATCATGGCCATGGCAAGCTCCCGGGCCGTCACTTTCAGGGGCTTTACGTATTTGGCCGCGTCGATGAACACCTCGTCAATGGAGTAGATGTGTATGTCCTCCGGGGAGACGTATTTGAGGTAGGTGGCGTAGATTTTGGCGGATGTCTCCACGTAGAGGCCCATCCGCGGCCGGGCGATAATGAAATCCACGTCCTCCCCGGTGCGGGCCTTCACCTCCCGGAGCTTTTCATAGACCTCAAAAAGCCGGGGCCTTCCCGGCACGCCCAGAGCCTTGAGGGCCGGGGACACGGCCAGGCAGATGGTCTTGTCCGTTCGCGTTTCGTCCGCCACTACGAGCTTCGCCGCCAGCGGGTCGAGCCCCCTGTCCACGCACTCCACCGAGGCGTAAAAGGATTTGAGATCGATGCAGATAAACATATACGCCGCCTCTTTGGCCCCCGGCGGGGGCCGCCCCGGCTTTTCGCCGCGGCTGCGGGGGACGAACGCGCCGCCCCCCGCCTTCCTTATCATTCTACGATACAGGGTGTCCAAAAAACGGACACCTTGGCGCCGGCGCTCACGCCCTGGCGCGCGGACTTCGGTGTGAATACCGGCTCCAAAAGATCCCTCTTGACAAAATGGGAAGTATGATGTATACTATGGCAAACAAACTTCTCACCTATGGCCATATTATAGGCGATTATACTTCCCTTGTCAAGGGGCCAATTGAAATTAGTGAGAAGTAAAACTTCCCAGGGGGGCGCGGGAATGAAATTTGGCGAAAAAATAAGGGCCCTGAGGCTCCAAAAGAAAATATCCCAGGAGGAGGCGGCGCGGGCGGCGGGCATCTCCCGCAGGGCCTACGGCTCCTACGAGCAGGACGGGGTATATCCCCGCAACCGGGAGATATACGCGCGTCTGGCGGCGCTCTTTGCGTGCGATGTAAACTACCTTCTCACCGAGGATGAGGACTTTGTGGCCAGAGCGGGGGAGAAGTACGGGGCGCGGGGCCGCGCGCAGGCCCAGGAGCTGGTGCGGGAGGCCACGGCTCTCTTTGCCGGCGGCGATCTTGCCGACGAGGACAAGGACGAGATGCTCCGGGCCATCCAGGAGGCGTACTGGATAGCCAAGGAGCGCAACCGGAAATACGCGGGTAAGTGATATGTATATGAAACCCATTGAGATCGCGAAGCGCGCGGACGCCCTGATAAACTGGTGCGGCGGACGTGACCCCGGGGACATCGCGCGGGAGCTGGGGATCGAGGTATTGCCCCGGGAGTTTTCCGCCCAGAAGGGGGCCTACACGATCATTATGCGGGTACCGTTTATCTTCATCAAATCCGACCTTGACCCGGTGACGGAGAAGATCGTTCTGGCCCATGAGCTTGGCCACCACGTCCTCCACCGCCGTGAGGCCGAGGAGAAGGGCGGCTTTCAGGAATTTGACCTTTTTAACGCCCTCTCCGACCGCATGGAGTACGAGGCCAACGTCTTTGCCGCCCAGCTGACCCTGCCCGATGAGGAGATCCTGGAATACATCCAGCGGGGGTTTGATACCCGCAAGATCGCCGCCGCCATGGGCTCCGACGTGAATCTGGTGGCCCTGAAGGCCGATCTGCTCATCGCCCGCGGCCACGCCCTTATACGCCAGGATCACAGGACGGGCTTTCTGTCCTCCCATGCCGCCGGATGACGCGATAGATAAATGACCGGGCGGATCGCGGATGAAGTAATAAAAAGATGGTAGACACGAAAGTGGCTGCCATCTTTTTATTACTTCACGTTTAACGCCTTTATTAGCGGAAGTCGAACCCACGCTTCCCCCGACTATCGTCTGATCAAGGGAGGGCGCTCCCCGCTGTCTTGCAACGACAGTGATCGTTGTCCCGTGCGAAACGCTCCGTTTCACCTTTGGCGCTCCGCATATCTCCGGACGTTCCTATACGGATCATTATGTGTCCTTTCTTGTCTGCGCGGCAAATGAGCGGCTATTGCTCCGCATACTTTGCGTAATCCGCCCATAATGCCCTTGCAAACCCATTCAGATAAGTCTGATCGATCTCATTTTCGAAAGCGAGCTCCTGCGCGTACCCGCAGGCGTTTGCCTTATGAAGATCGCCCGTAATTTTGATATGGCCTCCACGGCAAGCCGTAAACTCCACATAACAGTGTGATCCATACGGTTCTTCCAGCCTCGCGGAGCCTTGAAGCCTTTCACACAGCCGGCTCAGCGATGCGGAAAAAATCGCAAGTCCTCGAACATCCATATCCATCACAGACTCCCCGGAAAATCCACAGCTGGATACCCTTACCTTCAAGCTGGTATTCACCGGGAAAAGCAGATCATCCCGATGTACTTCCGGCCTTAATTCCAAAAGGAAATTTTCTGCTTCCAACCGATACATATTATCGCTCCCTATTTTATACTAATGCCCAATTAAAGCAAGACATTCGCAATGGTCTTTTTCGCATCGTCGTCGCTGAACACGCTTTACCTCGGGCTCCCTTCGGTCGCTCTCAGGCGCTGTGTTCGCTCCTCCTCTCCCCACCGGGCCACGGCCCGCCGGGGATCCCGGTTGCGTCAGCCGCCTTGAAAATACCAAAGGGTATTCCCCGCGGCGTATTCCTTGCCTAACACGAAAAATCCTCGCCGCTCGGCATCTCCTTTTAAATGGGTATTAGTATTGATTTCCCGTTCCGCCTATCGGGCGGAACAGTCACAGCAAAAAGACGACACAGCCAACGCCATGTCGTCTTTCTGAGCCACTTGCAATTTGCCGCCCGGGGGCTTCCTTGCGGAGCGCCCCCCCGAGCGGCTTTTTTGGTACGCCTGAAGGGACTCGAACCCCCGGTCTCGCGGTTCGTAGCCGCGCACTCTATCCAGCTGAGCTACAGGCGCATACCGCGCTTTTTCAAGCGCCTTATTATAATAGCATTGCGTGTGTAAAAATGCAAGCATTATTTTTGTGTTTTTAAAAATTTTCTCCCATTCCCGGATAAATATTGATACGCCTTCGCCTTCATCAAACTTGCCAAAACATAACCGTGGCAGACAGCAAAGGTATGAGTATGGTGAAAACGCGGGGTACTCAGTGGACTTTACAGAAAGCGTACCGGCAGAAAATTTTTCAAAGGGGCAGCAAAAAAGTGTTGACAACCGCTCCGCCATGAGGTACAATAAGTGACGCTGACGGACGATTAGCTCAGCTGGTATGAGCATCCGCTTGACGTGCGGAGGGTCACAGGTTCAAGTCCTGTATCGTCCACCAGAAAGCCTCAGAGCCGCAACGGTTCTGAGGCTTTTCTTTTTCTGGAAAATCCGACTTTGTTAGTAGCTTGTTAGTAACGGCATAGTTAAGGGCTTTTGAGGTCATCCCCAAAAGCCCTTGTTTTATAGTGCCCTGATTTTGCGCATGATGCTGTCATTTAATGTGTCTATCAGCTCATCAATAACATCCCACGCCGCACCATCGTCCTTGCCAGCCACAACCACGAGGACATCGCCGCCCTGTGCGATGAGGTGTTCCACATGGACGCGGGGGTGCTGAGCAAAGTAATACATTAAAGATTCATAATTTGAGGGAGATGAGTATATGGTATAAAATAAGTGAGAAGCCACAGCCACGACGCATTTAGAGAGTCCAAACCATGTACGGATATTTGTATTCAGTCGTACCCATACGCTAAAATGGAGCGTTTGAGGAAGAAAAAAGCGCCCAAGCTTTTACACTCGGGCGCTGTGATTAAATATCTTATGAGGACTTTTGGCTTATAGACAAACTGGAAGTTACATATAGAACAAATCAACTGAGTACATTATATTGAAGAAGATGCTATACGAACTTGAACGTTAGCCTCAAACGCATCCCCATCTTTATTAGGATTAATTACAATCCATCTGCGTCCAGGGCTGTTTCCTTCGTTATCAGTGGTCATCTCGATAATACATTGTTCACCAGGAGCGATTGTCTTTGGACCTGCCATAACATCTCTGCTACTGGCATTTCCCCGCTTAACTAAGACTTGAATTGAGTACTCACCAGTATTTTCAATCATTACATGGTAAGCAGAACAATCGTCAGTAGTATCAAAGTAGTCATACCATGCGCTTGTTCCGTTTGAAGTAGCAATCTGATCTATGCCAAGGCGAGCGGTGCTAATGTCGTTAAAAATTGACGTTCCATCAATCTCTGTGTCAGGAGTATCGTAATTGCTACTGTTACTAATATTTATTGCGCTTTGCGCATCTGGGGTGTTTCTATCATTTACAGAATCACTGATTTTCCCATCTGGTTTGCCGGGTTCTGCTGTTACCGGATTAGTTACGAAACACACCGTCACCACAGCACAAGCGGCAACAGCCGCGACAATGATCCAAAACGCCGGTTTTTTGTAATGCAGCACCTTTTTCACTCTTTCTTTTACGCCAACTTCTCCAAAGGCCAGCGGGCAGACCGTGACCAGCCGCCGCCCGGAACTGCACTCTAACAGAGCGGAGGAATATTGCTTTTTCCCGTCCACGTCCATCCGCCGGATGACCTTTTCGTCGCAGGCCAGCTCAATGTCTCTGCACAACAGCACATAAGCCACCCAGCACAGCGGGTTGAACCAGTGGACCGCCAGGATGAGAAAGCCCAGCGGTTTCCACCAGTGGTCACGCCTTGCCAAATGTGCCTTTTCGTGGGCAATTACCGGTTTCATGGAAGCTGCGTCCATGTTGGATGGCAGATAAATCCTGGGCCGGACCAATCCCAGAATAAATGGAGATCTTACATGATCGCACAGAAAGATGTTTTCTTCATAGGGGACTCTTTCCGCAACACTCCGATGTACCCGTACATAACTGATTAGAGCATATAGCAGCATAACGGCTATACCGATGAGCCAGATCGCTGACAGAACAGATGTCCAGACATAAAGCGGGTTGACGCTGCCCGCCGGATTCGGCGCGAAGGCTTCTCCCAGAACAGGGTTGACCACGTTGTTGACGGCGGGGATGCCGCTACTGACAGCGGGCGTTTCGTATTGGATATTATGGGCGTTGAAGGTCTCGGCGCTGGGGATCAGGCTCATCACGCTCTCGAGGGAGACGGGGACTGCCAACCGCAAAGCGACGAGCCCCCACAAAAGAACGGCGATCCATTTTGGTGCCTTCTTCAGCAGGAGCCGAAGTAACACCACCGCTAAAATCAGCCAGCTTGCGGCAATGCTCATGTTCAAAATCCTCACGAATGGTTCCACCATATTATTCACCTGCCTTGTCGATCAGCTCACGAATCTCGTTGATTTCCTCGGCTGTCAGCTTCTTCTCGCTGGTAAAGGCGGCAAGAAAAGCCGGAAGCGAACCCGCAAAGGTCTCGTCCACATACTTCTTGCTGTGAAGGGCATAGAACTCCTGCCGGGACAGGAGGGAGGTCACCACACCGTTATTGTTCTGGAACAGCCCCTTGTCGCAAAGCCGGCGCAGTACCGTGTGCGTCGTCGTCCGCTTCCAGGTGAGTTTTGCCGAGGCGAGCTTTATAAGCTCGGCGGTCGTCACCGGCTCCCTCTCCCAAATGATGTCCGCAAAGCGGGCCTCCACAGCCCCCAACTGAATTTCCGCCATAAGCACGTCCTCCCGTCTACATGATGTAGTCTACATTGAGTCTACACTATGTAGACGGATTTGTCAATAGCTTTTTTGAATTTTAAAAAACAGCCCGTCTGATCTGTCAGAAATCAGACGGGCTTTCGTATACACCCGGAAACCGTCAGCTAACAATAATAAGTGAATTTAGTTCCTCATCACTGTCAAGCCAAGGGCTCTGAGGCTTTTTTTGTGCCCTGCATTAATGGAACGCGGAGGATCAACCGGCGGGATCCCTCCGCGATTCTCTTTGGTCGTTCTCTTTTTCAGGATCTGCTTATCAGGAACTTCACGCCGAGGATGACCGCGTATAGAACAGGCTGGTGGATCACATAGATGAGAAGGCTCCTGCGGCCGATTTGGGGAAGTACCGGGCAGGTGAAGGTATAAAACCTCTCGGGGAGTTTGTGTTCCACCACGTAGAGGCCCGCCCAGGCGCCCAGGAGGAACACAAAGATCCAGGGGAAGATGGGAAACCAGTCGGCGCTGTAGAATGCGTCGGGAACCCAGCCGAAGGGGAAGAGCCAGTTGGCGGCGGCCCCGATGGACGTATGGTTCACGAGCCACCCGGTAAATATGAGCATCCCGATGTAAACTACCGGCGCGACCGCTCGAGGTATGGAGTCCCACGCCTTATGGGTCAGGGCGAAAAACACCATGGAGAAGCCCAGCAGATGGAGGACGCCGAAGCGGATGGGTTCGTTGATGATGGGAAGGCTCGTCACCACGGTCATCCCCATGGCGATGGCGAAGCAGAGGACGCCGCGCTTCAGGTTGCTGCGGGAAAAGCGGCAGCACAGGCCCGCCAGGAAGATGAAAAGTCCCGCGAAAAAGTAGTGAAGCACGTCAAAAACGGGGTTTGTAAAAAGCCACTCCGGGGCGCCGCAAAGGACAATCAGATCCAAAAGTCCGTGGTGAATGACCATAAGTATAAGGGCAAGTCCCCGCGCCGCGTCGATGGCGTCTATGCGTTTTTTCTTCTCCATGGTTCACACGTTGAAGCGGAAGAGGGTCACGTCGCCGTCGCGCATCACGTACTCCTTGCCCTCGCTGCGCACAAGGCCCTTTTCTTTGGCCGCCGCCATGGAGCCGCACGCCTCCAGGTCGTCGAAGGCCACGATCTCGGCCCGGATGAAACCCCGCTCGAAGTCGGAGTGGATCTTCCCCGCGGCCTGGGGGGCGTGGGTGCCCCGGGTGATGGTCCAGGCCCGGCACTCGTCCGCGCCGGCGGTGAGGAAGGAGATGAGGCCCAAAAGCTCGTAGGAGCATTTGATGAGCCTGTCAAGGCCGGACTCGGAAAGGCCCAGCTCCTCCAGGAACATGGCCCGCTCGGACTCGTCAAGCTCCGTCAGCTCCTGTTCGGTCTTGGCGCAGATGGGGAGGACCTGGGCGCCTTCGGCGTCCGCGCGCTCTTTGACCGCCCGGTAGTAGGCGTTGTTGGCAAAATCCGCGACGCCCTCCTCGTCCATATTGGCCGCGTAAATGACGGGCTTCAGGGAGAGAAGGTCGGAGGCCGCGACGAGGGCCGCGTCGTCCTCGGAGTCCGTCTCGAAGCTTCTGGCGGACTTGCCCGCGTCCAGGTGCGCGTGAAGGGCCTCCAGCACCTCGGCCTCGTGCCGGAGCTTCTTGTCCCCGCCGCGAGAGGCTTTCTGGGCCTTTTCCAGGCGGCGGTCCACCATCTCAAGGTCGGCCATGATCAGCTCCAGGTCGATGATGTCGATGTCCCTGATGGGGTCGGCCCCGCCCTCCACGTGGATGACGTTCTCATCGTCAAAGCACCTGACCACATGGACGATGGCGTCCGTGCGGCGGATGTTCTCAAGGAATTTGTTTCCTAAGCCCTCGCCCTTGGACGCCCCGCGCACAAGGCCGGCGATATCCACGAATTCGATGACGGCGGGGGTGAATTTTTTGGGCTTGTACATATCCGCCAGGTACTGGAGCCTCCTGTCCGGCACCGTGACGGTGCCCACGTTGGGTTCGATGGTGCAGAAGGGGTAGTTTGCCGCCTCCGCCCCGGCGTTGGTGATGGCGTTGAAAAGGGTGGACTTGCCCACATTGGGGAGCCCGACGATGCCTAATTTCATTTCTTCTCAAATCTCCTTGTGTTTCAAGACTTTTTGATATTCTCAAGGGCGGTTTTACGCCATTTCTACGCCATTGTCGTGTTTTTCGCCTCAAATAACTGGACGGCTTTACTCAAAGAATCGTCCGTTACATGGACATAAGTATCCATCGTCGTCTTTATACTTGCGTGTCCCAACAGTTTTTGAAGCGCCTTTGGCTGCATACCGCTCTCAATCGCTCTCGTCGCGTAAGTGTGGCGAAGTGTGTGCATGGAAAAGGGCGGTATTCCCGCCATTGCACACAGCTTGTAAAGGTGTGTGTCGTAAGAACTGTTTTTAGCGGGCATCCCAGTTCGGAAATTGATAAACACCAAATCCCGCATATCAAGACTTGCAGTTTGCCCTGTACGCCTGTCGGTATAAGTCAGGACTTGCACCAGGTCATTCGATAGCTTTTGCTTTTTCCGCAGTTCTTGAAGCTCCAGCAAAAGATTGTATGCGCGAGTTGTCAGTGGAATCGTTCTGTAACTGGATTGCGTTTTGGGAGGACCGGCACGCCACGTTTTCTGCTTGTGCCTGAACTCAAGAGCTTTGTTTACGGTCAGCGTTTTATTTTTGAAGTCAATTGCATCCCAAGTAAGGCCAATCATCTCTCCTGTTCTAAGTCCTGTTTCTAAAATCAAGGCGTACTGATAATAATTGTGCGAGGATTTTGCAACCTCTAAAAACTTCTGCTGTTCCTCCACGCTCAACACCCTGTGGTCACTTGGCGCCTTGATAGGCTTAGTGTACCGCACCCCATCCATCGGATGCTTGGATATGACATCATTCATCACAGCCGCACGAAACATTGTGCCCATAGTGATATACACCTGTCGGATGGTAGACCCGGCGTAATCGTCCATCATACCATTCAATATCATTTTGCAGTGCATGGGCTTCACGTCGGAGATGACCATTTTGCCGATTGCAGATTTTACGTTTTTATCATATCGCTCCTTGTAATTCCTCCGTGTATTGGGAGAGAGGTCAGCTATCAGGTTATCATACCAATAGTTGAACCAGGTATCGACTGTAACTGTGGATGTAATGCCGGTGGAACCGTGCGTATCCTCATATCTGGAGTCTGCCAGCCAATTTCTGGCCTCGGGAAGCGTATCAAAATACTTCTCGACCCGCTTGCCGCTTCGGGTCACATACCGTGCGGAGTATTTCCTGTCCTTGCGTTGAGAGAGCCCTTTGCCAAGTTCTTTTCCCTTTAAATCCTTTCCCATACGAAGCTCCTTTCTACCAGACGAGAAAAGAGCTCGGTATAACTTTAGAATTATACCATACGAGCTCTTTTCTCTCAAGATGAAATTATAAAACTGTTGAAAAAACTGTGAGATTTTCAAATCACCAGCTTATCGCTGATGAATTTTTCAAATTCTTTGCGCTTAACAAGCTTTTTGTTGCCCACATAGAGCACAAAGGGGCAGTTAGGCGTCCTCAGCATGGAGCTGATTTTATTGATGCCGATATTCGAGTATTCCGCGGCTTCACGAATTGTAAGCGTTACTTTCTGCGGAACAGGAACCGCAGACGGAGAGAAGTTTTCTTCCATAACGATCATCCTCCTAAAAAACAATATCCTCAGAATTATCACCATCACCACCATAATCCGTCATATCGGCCTGATGCTCCGGCAAAGCGGCCTCTGGTGGTAAAATCCGCCCATCGCCATCACCATTGGTATCACCATTCGATTTTCCCAGTATCTCACCGGGATTTACGAAGTATGGTGATAATGGTGCAAAATTGTGGTTAACCAAGGAAACGTAAGTGCCGTCGGAATATCCGCTGGATAATTCAAATGATATTCCGATGCGCTCAAGATTGCTTCGTATGGCTTTCAGCCGACGGGACAAGCTGTTGGGAGCTTGAGGAAGACCTTTGTTTCTCACGCCAATTCCGTGGCTTTCGGCCTGTGTCTGGATTTCAGAAAACAGGGACGAGACACGCCCTCTCCACTGCTCTTTATCCCGCATAAACTCGACGACAAGATAGGCGACCGCATCGGCGTTGATGGCCTCGACATTTTGAAGCGCCTGATTGGCCTTGTATTCGTTTAAGAATTTATCACCATAACCACCAAGCGCCTCGCCAATCGCAAAGCCCCAATGGCAAAAGTCTGCCATTCTGGTAAGCCCGGTCAATTCTACGGCAGGATAGATACGCATCGCCTCTGATAGAACATCAAAAACAGCTCCCAGAAGATACGGCCTGTCCTTTTCAAACTCATTGACAACGGCGGTCAGCTCTCGGCGCTTGCTCTCTGTGACACGTTCCAATTCAAAGATGATGGAGCGGTCAAGGAGGTCGGCGCGGCTTGCCACATTGTTGATGCCATTGAGAGCTATGCACCGTCTAAATTTGAAGATGTAATCTTCTCCGTTCGTGTAAAGCTTGCGTTGCTGGATAGCTCCGCCGGTAATTGCCCGGCAAAGCGTATCGCTCACTTCGCTCGTCATAGTCGAAACATTGTCGAACGGGAGGAAATAAGTCTGTTGTAGATTTACTACAAGCGTTCTTTCGTCCTTGCCCAACGACAAAGTATCCATTACAGACGGGTCGATAAGGCGCTTTGTCAAAGTGCAGGTCGTGCTCTTTGCCGCGCCCTTTTCGCCGGTGAAGATTGGCA
The DNA here is from genome assembly GCA_947589225.1 of uncultured Oscillospiraceae bacterium. Classification (GTDB taxonomy): domain Bacteria; phylum Bacillota; class Clostridia; order Oscillospirales; family Oscillospiraceae; genus RUG626. Next base: position 65,433 of record CANQBC010000004.1, read on the forward strand.
TGGGGTGGGGTATCTCCGGCACAAAGCAGGAGACAAGCCAGCACAGGAACAAAATGCGATATGAGGAGCTCAAATTGATAACTTTGAAAATATCTTCCAAGTTTCCGCCGCTCCTCGGAAGAACTTGCGGATTTTGATGTCTGTACCGGCAAAACAGCCTTGGCACATCAGAGACGACCTCCCAGCCTGTGGGCGTGACCTTTACGGCCTGCCATTCCCGGTCGGTCAGGTCATACCAGAAACAGCCGTCGTGCTCGGCGACGCGATTGGAAAGTTGGCACACCGAAGCTTTACCGCCAAATTTGGTATCTGCCTCAAGAACGGCGACGGCTTGCGTCAGCCCTTCCTTTCGGATGGCCTTTTTTGTGCTTTTGTGAAAGAGCCTTTGCGCCCACAGATGAAATTCTTTGCTGTCGAGAGGGTAGCGCTCCTTGTGGTCATCAATCGGTATCTCGGCATACGGATCGTTGTTCTCGTTAAGAAACAGCTCAATACCGCTTTTCCCAATGAGCTCAAGCAGAATTTCGCTTTGCGGACGCCTATCGAAGCAGGAAATCAAAGGCTCGTCAACGGTGCCGTTGATTGGCGTTTCCGAAAGGAGCTCAACCTCTTTCATTGTATGACCGCTGTGAAGCCAGTCATAAATATCGCCTTTTTCTTTAAGTCCCGGAAGTAATTTTACTACGGCCCATGGGAGATACTGCTTTACCCTCCTGGCATAGTTCATCCCGGCCTCATCGTTGTCGGGAAGAATAATAACATCCTTGTTCACAAAATGCCTTATGTCTTCCTCGGACATTTTTGAACCGGAGGCGCCGCAGTCAAGGGTGGTGGCAACATAGCCCTGTTCAATTACGGCGTCGGCACATTTTTCGCCTTCAACAAAATAAATTGTTGTTGCCGTTGCTATCCCCGGCAGATTATACGGAATGTGCGATGCGCCATTCAAGCCGGTCCTACCATCTGGAAGGCAAAACTGAAACGTCTTCGTGCCGTCATCATGGTCAAACCGTTTCTTTTCATACGCAAGAGAGCCGTCGGTTCGTTTGTATTCATAAGAAGTAGTCTTTGCCGGTTTTGAGTTGTACGGTCTATTTCCTATGTAAAGGTCAGACTTCTTTAGACCGACAGCATCAAGTATTGCCTCCGTGGGACAGCCTGCGAAGCACTTTGGCTGAATCCATTCGCCTTTGTTGACATAGAGCGCCATGCTTGGATGTACGTCATCATGGGCAGGGCATCGGCACTCATACCTATTGGGGGCGACTTTCTTGACCCCCTTGAAACGACTGAGTATCTCATTCAGTTCCATGTGGCCCCTCCTTATCAAACCCAAAGGCAGCCAGGAAGTCATCCTGTGAAGCTTCATACAGAGCCGTTACCTGAACGACATCGCCGCCTTTGAAATAATATGTCTCTCTGGGGTGCTTGTCCCGGAACAACTCATAATCGGCTTTTCTCACGATGGGGTCATTTTCAAGACCCTTCAAAAACTTTGACAAAAAATCATGCATGACAATACCTCCATTCCTGGGCGCAAGCCTTAAAATGTTTGTGACCGCTGGGCGATTTTACCTTCAAAAACAACTCTCCTTTCTCGTTTCTATCGAATGAGCATTGCATCCTCCAAGCGACAATTTTATATGTTCACTCGGTTGGGTTCTCGGCTCCATGTGCCATATTATAAATCCGGCCGCTTTCTTCGCCAAGATTGCATCCAATAAATCAAAAATTTTATTTTTCCGTCTCATTTCGCTTTTCTTGCTGGATACTGATTGACAGACTTATAGAATACTGATATAATAAAAATAACTTACTGAAAGGAGCAAGTAAGAAGTTATGGAAAACAGCAATTCTCACCCGTCCCTAGAAGCTGATAAAGGACCCGCCTCCCCTCAAGAGGATAATAGCGACTCTCGCACAACCCAAGAAACCGATAATGAACCCGCCTCTCCTGAAGAAGAAAAAGAGGTTTTTCGGAGCAGAATATTGGAATTATTTTCCAAGCGGCTTAAACAAGTGCGGAAAAATCGCAAGTTAACTCAGGAAGAAGTTGCTGGATTTCTTGACAGCTCTAATTCTCTTATATGCAATTACGAAAAAGGAAAACAGGAGCCAGGTATTGTTGCCGCGACTATCTTGGCATCAAAATTAGGTGTAACACTGGATTGGCTATGTGGACTGGACAAGAACGGGAAAATTCAAGAACAGCGAACAATATGGAATGAGATTCCGTTTACTAACGCTTGCTTAATAGTAATGAGACGGTTCGCAACTGAAATTGAAATTAGCAAAGATTTAAAAACAGTTACTGTGAAATTCAGTCCTGGTGAGGACTATGCTTTTGGGCCTCCAAATAAATTCATTTATTTTGCCAAATTTATGGATGAGCTATCTGCGATTTTGCGTCTTTATTCTGGACGTGGGGAATATAGCTCTGGTAATGAACTTACCGCAATAGCGCAAGATCTTTCGGATGAATACAAAACCCATCTGGAACCAAGGCAAAGGAGAAAAATAACAGCCGCTGAAACACATTGATTTCAGCGGCTGTTGTTTTATTCAAAGTTATGACGCAACCATAGCATTTTGTATGTACTTTCCGTAACACGGTTTGTCCCCCTCTCCTTTTCACAGTGTTCCCTCCGTGAGACGCAGATACTTATAAATCGTTGGATAGGAGAGGTTACAGAGGCGGGAAAACTCCTTTTTGTTGATTTCTCCTTTTTGATACTTGGGATAGTGCCGGTAGAAGATGGCGGGAATATTGTCTGCCGTGACCGGTGGCCTTCCGATGACCTTTCCCTTGGCCTTTGCGTTGTCCATGCCGCTCCTGACCCGCTGGCTGATGATATTCCGCTCAAGCTCACTGAAAACACCCATCATTTTCAGCATTCCCTCCGTCATGGGGTCAAGCTCTTTACTGCAATCCACCACGAAGCTGCCCAAAACAAGTTTGATGTGCTTCTCCTTGGCAAATTCGATGATTTCACAGAGCTGTTTTGTACTCCTTGTTATCCTGCTGACCTCGGTTGCCAGAATGGTATCGCCGGGAGCAACGACCTTGAGCAATTTATTGAGTTCCGCGCGATCTGCTTTCGTCCCGCTCTCATACTCCTTATAAATCGTCTCGTCTGTTGCGCCCTGGCACTTAAGTTCCCGCACCTGGCGGTTGACATCCTGCTGTTTCTCGTTGGTTGAACATCTTGCGTAGCCGTATATCATAACCGACACCTCACTTGTCGTGTTTTAACTGTATCTCCTTTTTCCCTGCGCCCGCCCGGAAAAACAGCCTGCCCTTTTCCGCGCTGATTTCACAGTCACCCGAACCCGTCACAGAGCCGTCAACAGGCATATCAAGCGATACCGTGTCCGGCTCAAAACCGGCGTCCACCAGCTCCAAAGGCGCGACGCTGTACCACAAATCCGCCGGGTGGCCCCAATATTGGACAAGGTACATGACCGCCGCTGTCGGGCCGTCAATGGCACAGTCAACGGCAAAAGGGGTGTGGGTCAAATGAACGAGCTTATCCCGAACATAGTCCCACACCAGCGTATAGCCCCACTGCCCGCCGTAGGAGGTCAGGATAAGGGCGCAGTAGTCCCCTGTGATTTTTGCCTTGCAGTTCTCAAGACCGTTTTTGATTTCATCGGCGATGGGAGTATTCGTGAGCCTCGCGGTCAGGAGAGCCTTTTCCTCTCCGCCCGCCGTTCTAACTGTGCAGACAGATTTTTCATTGAGATCGAGGGTGATTTTTATTGCGTGGTCCAAAAGCCTGTCCTCCTTCCAAAGTTTATAATGCTCTTTCATACATACGCCGCAGGGCCTGTACCCCGCCGCAAGAGCCGTTTCCTCGTCGGCGAAGAACACCCGATGATTTATGTACTGCCCTTTTGCGATTGCCCGGAGAGCGGAGGGACAGTCAAGACGGCCGTATATCTTCAGCCCTCGGTGTCCTCCGAATTGCCCCTTGGTATCGGAACGGTACTCCATCCCGTTTTTGTCAATCAATCTATACAGCGGTGTCATATCCGTTTGTAAACGCCCCAGCGTCGGTTTGCTACAATTAAGTTGGTCAACATTTATTATAATGGATAAACAAAAAGAAGTCAACTGTTTCGTTTATATTTTCCTGACATATTTTTAAACTTTTTTGGAGAAAAACAAGAGTCAAAAGATATAAACAGTAAGAGATGTTTGATTTTATATGGACATAACACAACAGCCGCGGGCAAATTTGGCGATTTGTCCGCGGCTTAGATAAACGCTATTTCCGCTCCAGGATATTTTGAACCGCTGCTTTCTTTTCGTCATCCGTCAGGCTGGAATTCAGGACAACAGCGGCAACCGCTTTGCGCTTCTCTTGTAACCATGCTTCGTGATTTTCTATTGCCTGGTTGATGCTGTTCACCGTCAGGTGTATGTTTCTCAGCTTCAAAAACAGAACCGCCTCCACCACAACCAGCGCAAATGGTACAACCAGTATCATGATGAAAGAGTGCGACCCTAAGATAATTGTCAGCAATATGTCAATAGGAACGGCCGCCGCCATATAGCCGAGCATCTTCATGCGGTCCTTTTTTCTGGCGGCAAGCTCATCCTCCATTTGCTTTTTCGAGGCGGCAAGGCTCTCATCCTCCGGCCTTTTCCAGTAGAAGAAGTTGCCGCCTTTCTTCCCGCACAGACAGCACTCATACTTTTCGCCCTGGTATTCGTAGCTTATGCGATAGAACGGTATCAGTGCGATATCCATATCGCTGTCCAATATGTTGACCTTGCATTGGAGACCGCGATAACGCGTTCCCGGTATCTCCGCCTCACAATTTCTCGCCGCTATGTCGTCGGTTTGGTCAAGAGCGGTTTTCTCGGCAAACTCGTCTGTCTCTATCAGGTCTTTTACGATGCAATCTTTCAGAAGCTCAGGCTTATATCCTACAAGTTCTTCTTTTTTCAGAAAGCCCAGGAGCCATTTTGCAAAGCTCTCGTCGGCCTTCTGGAAGGTGATAACCGGTTGAAACGTACTGTACGGACCGATCCGACCGTAAGTTTCTTCCTCGCGGTCAATAACTGTTTTGGATTTCTCTTTGGGTATGTTTTTGACAACAGGCGTCCAAGGCCGCGAGTCTTTTCCACCGTAGCTGCTTGTTCCGTACTTAACTCCATTAACCACATGGTCATAACCGGCGTGGCTGTGCTCCCCACCGTCCAAATCAACGTAGACCGTCTTTGACTCATAAACCGTGTAGGTCTCCTCGTGTTCCCATATACTGGTTGCCCTCCACTGTGCGCCATAGGTGACATCAAAGCATCGTACCGGGTAATACTCTTTCTGCATCTTGATATTCGCGGCCTTATACGCTACGTCAAGAGGTGCATTTTTGCCCTCGTTCAGAAAAGCGTAAAAGCGGCTGAGTATTTTTTCTTCTTCCGCGGAAAACGGAATGACCCATGCGTCTTTTAGGTCAAAATTCATATTTTTTCTCCTTTCAAATGATGAAGACAGGCATCTTTCACAGCGCATATCTCACATTTCGGCTTGTCTGCCGTGCATATCTCTCCATACCCTGTGGCACAGTATGACCAGAGAATATAATCGACCTTGGCGGCGGGCCAATGGAGCTTGTCCGCAATCGACGCCACAATGTCAAATGTCTCATAGATCGGAACGACCTTGCTTTGAGAACAGCCGAGGATTTCACTGCCCAAAATCCGCCGGAGGTGCCTGTCCGGCTTGGCCAGATCGTAACCCACATTTTTCAGATACTCCGCAGTCAAAGCCTCGCCCATCTGCGAGAGCTTTTGTGGGCTTGACGGGTCAGACAGCCTTTTGACAAGAGCCGTCAGGGTGTCGGCCTCCCGATAAAATCCGTCGATGCTCCCGTACTGCTTCTGCCAGCTCAGGAGCTTTGGAATATTGACCTTCACCAACGCCGTCATCTGTTTCATGGTGTACTGGCTTGCACAACCCAACCGCTTTACTTCGTCCCGAAGCCGTTCCGGGTCATCCTGAAGGAGAGCGTCGGGGTCAAAATCGTGGAACGCCTCGTCTACCTTGGTCATTTGTCCCGTTGCCTCGTCGATGTGGTCCTTCACGCGCTCCCAGACAATACCGGCCGAGAGCATGGAGTAGACCATCCCACGCAGGTGGTCGGCAACGGTAAAGGTGCCGCCACCGGCTCTTTTATCGAGCTGGTGACAGATAAAGGTGTTTCCCCAGAGCTTCTTTGGCTCCGATACAAGCTCAGTTTCAAGATACGCGCCCATGAGCGCAACGACTTTTGCCGCACTCTCTGCACTCATTTTCTCATCCCCTTTCCCCGCCTGTCCGTCTGCCTCGCTGTGCCCGCCGGGAAACTCGATAAACAACTCGGGACTGACGTTCAACGCAAGGCAGATAGCCCTCAAATCGTCTGCGTACAAAGTCCGTTTACCATTCAGAATCGCGTTGAAGGTGACGTTTGACATTCCCGCCCGCTGGGCAACGGTCACTTGCTTCAACCCCTGCTTTTCTATGTATATCCGGACCTTCTCATATACTTTCATTTCCCTTTAATCACCCTCAATCCAGAAATTCTGAAATTTAGTTTATTATATCACGGTAAATCTGTAAAATCAAGAGTTTATTTCAGAAATTCTTGATTTTATTGTTTACTTTTCAGGATTTTTCGGGTAAAATTGCGAGAGAACGGAGGGATAGAGAGTTGAAGTACGAACTTGGAGTGCGGATACGCAAATGCAGGACAGAGAGAGGGCTCAGTCAGAGAGAGCTGGCGGAACGTATCGGAGCCAGCGTCAGCCGTGTGTCAAATTGGGAACAGGGTATCAACAGGCCGGATGCGGATATTCTTGTGAAGCTCTGTTACGCCCTCTCCGTGCCCCCAAGCGAGCTTCTTGACGTTCATCTGAGCGGGGAAGAACTGACAGGGCAGGAGCGCCGTATCATAGAGGCGTATCGTTCCAAGCCGGAGCTTCAAGGAGCTGTACAAATCCTTCTGGGTGTGGCAGGAAGCGAATAACCCTGTGAGACCCATGAGCTTACGTTGTATGGCATTTGAACGTCTTGCCCCGGTTACATACCCATCTGCGCCCCCACGGGCCTGACGCGGCTTCTCAATGGTCAAATATGTAAAATCGGGGGGTTGTTGTGATATCATCTTCACACTTTAATTTTCTAAAATATTAGTCTCAATCAATTCCAAAAATATACTGATAAGTCCATTAAAAAGTTTTTAAATGGCCTTGAAAATTGAATATTCAGTGTTCGAGAAGGTATGCCTGCGCGATAGAGAGTTCGAGGCTGTTATGACGTTATCTTCTTCAAACGTTTATGTAAAATCGGGGGGTTGTTGTAATCTCATCTTTTTATAATGTCTGCGGCTGTTGAGTTGAAAAAGCATAAAAAATCGCCATCACCACCGACAGCAAAGCAGTTGCTCGTTCGTTAAATATTGCAATCAAAAAGCGGTCATTCCCGCCGGTTTATCGGCAGAAATGACCGCTATATTTTTACTCGCGAGGCGCAAAAATCTGTACGCCAAATCTACGCCATTTTGCTGTTTGACCTTATGAAAATATAAAGAAATATATAAAGTCAAAAACATCAAAACCGGCAGTAGTATTGGGCTTTGTTCATAAATAGCCGTTTTTATAAAAAAGCGAAAATAGGTCGGTCTATTACGATGCCTAATTTCATATGGTTCAAATTCTCCTTGTTCTTCGAGACTTTTCGGGGCTTATTTACAGAACGTTCGCCCGCTTTCCGCTATCTGCCGCACGTGTCCCGAGGTGTGGCGCCGCGTGTATATGGGAGCTTCCCCCGCTGTTTGCGCGGTTTGAAACGGCGCGCAGGCGTGGGCCGTCCCCGGCGTCGGCCGGAGAGAAAAGCGGAGCGAAGTCACCTATAACGACCGCGTATGCGATATGCGGTCATTATACTATAAAAGCTCTCTTTTCTCAAGATATATTTTTGGATCTGGAAAATGGTCGTGCCGCCGCTCCGGCAAGGAAAATATCGCGCCGGCAGGGCTTGACAACCGCTTTGGCTTCTGCTATAATCCGTCCTGTAAAAAAGGGGGCCCGAAACGAAGGGCTGAGAGTTGGGTAACTTCCCATGACCTGTCACCTGATCTGGGTAATGCCAGCGTAGGGAAATAGCGGGGCTGTCTTTGCCCGTTTTTCCGTCCGGCACTGTCCGGACGGAAATTTTTTTGGAGGTACTAAAAATGAACAACAAGCGCGTAAAAATGCTGGTGGAAGGCGCGATCATGGTGGCCCTGGCGGTACTGCTCGACTACCTGGCGCTCTATCATCTCCCCGACGGCGGCTCCATCACTCTGAAGCTCGTCCCCATCGTGTTCTTCGCCGTGCGCTACGGCTGCGGCTGGGGCGCCCTGGTGGGCTTTGTCTTTGGAGCTCTCAACTACATAAGCGGCAACGGCGTGTCCATCGACTGGACCACCATCATCTGCGACTACTTCCTGGCCTTCACCCTTCTGGGCTTCGGCGCGGGCCTTTTCAAAAAGGTCAAGCTGGGCGCTGTCTGGGGCGCCCTGACAGGCGGCCTTCTCATGTTCGCCTCCAGCTACCTGGTGGGCGTGTTCGTCTGGGCCAGGAACCTGTCGGCGGCCGACCCCTGGGATTTCCTCGGCATCACCTTCACCAACCCCTGGTTCTACTCCTTTATTTATAACATCACCTGGGCCGGGCCCTGCATTGTCCTCGCCATCATCGTCTTTGTCCTCCTTTATCAGGTCAAGCCCGTGGCGAAGCTCTTAAAGGGCGAGGACCTCAAGTGACCGCAAATCTCTCCTTCTCCCGCCCCCGCCGACGCGCGGGGGCTTTCTTATATAAAATTTCCCCTGAAAACAAAAAGAATAAGTTGAGAATCTGTGTAAAGCTTGGTATAATATCCGCATAGCGGATATTATATCAGCGTGTCGAAAAAGGCCTGCGGCCTTTTTCGACAAAGGGGAACGTGCGGGAAACCCCACGTGAATTTTGCGAAATTCACGTGAAATTTCCCTTCCGTCGCCCTGCGCGCACTCGCTTCGCTCGTACACTTGGGCGACAAAAGGTATTTTTTCCGACGTACATGCCGCCGAAAAAAATGCTCGACTTGAATTTTTTGACAAACTGGTATAATATCCGCATAGCGGATATTATATTTGATTTCATGGCGTATACGGTTGATAGAAGGAGGAGGAACACCATGGACATACGGCAGCTTGCGGCGGGCCTTTCCGGCGGGGCCTTTGACAGCGCCCTCAGGGAGCTTTACGGCGAGGCGGCAGTCTCCCGTGCCCGTGCGCTTGAGCAGGCGGAAAAGCTGGCAAAGACCTGGTCTCCCACAGGCCGGGCGGGGCTTTTCTCCGGCCCCGGCAGGACGGAGATCGGCGGCAACCACACCGACCACCAGCACGGCAGGGTCCTGTGCGGCAGCGTGGATCTGGACATTCTGGCGGCGGCGGCCCTCAACGGCACGGACACCGTGCGTATGGAGAGCCGGGGCTACGGCCCCATCACGGTGGAGCTTTCTGACCTCGCCCCCCGCGCGGAGGGATACGGCACCACCGCCGGCCTTGTGCGCGGCGTGGCCGCCGGCGTGAAGCGGCTGGGGTACGAACCCCGCGGCTTTGACGCCTGCGCCGTCTCCTCGGTGCTGTCCGGCTCGGGCCTCAGCTCCTCCGCCGCCTTTGAGGTGCTGGTTGGGAACATCCTGAACGCCCTCTGCTGCGGCGGGGCGCTGGATCCCGTGGAGATAGCCAAGATCGGCCAGTACGCTGAGAACGTCTATTTCGGCAAGCCCTGCGGGCTGATGGATCAGATGGGGTCCAGCGTGGGCGGCGCGGTGGCCATCGACTTTGCCGATCCCGACGCCCCCGCCGTCACCCCCGTCTCCTTCGACTTCTCCGCCTCCGGGCACGGGCTGTGCATCGTCGATACCCGCTCCGACCACGCCGACCTCACCGATGATTACGCCGCCATCCCCCAGGAGATGGGCGCTGTGGCCGCCTTCTTCGGGAAGGAGCGGCTGCGGGAGGTGGACGAGGTCGCTTTCCGCGCCTCCCTCCCCCGTCTGCGGGACGTGTGCGGGGACCGGGCGGTACTGCGCGCCATGCACTTTTTCGCCGAGGACCGCCGCGCCGGGCAGGAGGCGGACGCCCTCCAAAGGGGCGATTTTCAGGCATTTCTGGGCCTTGTCAACGAGTCGGGCCTGTCCTCCCAGCTTCTTTTGCAAAACATCTGGTCCCCGAAGTCGCCGGAAAAGCAGGCGGTCTCCCTGGCTCTCGCCCTGGGCCGCGAGCTTTTAAGGGGCGAGGGGGCCGTCCGCGTCCACGGCGGCGGCTTTGCCGGCACCGTTCAGGCGTTCGTCCCGGAGGAGCGGATCCCGGCGTTCAAGGCGGGCGTCGAGGCGGTCTTTGGCGCCGGCGCGTGCCACGTCCTTCATATCCGCGCCCGCGGCGGCGCGGCCATCCTCTAAGGCTTTTTAAAACGCCTCTCCCCTCCGAGGGGCATGGTTGGAAAGGAGATTTGAACACTATGGCAATTCTTGTTCTTGGCGGGGCCGGGTATATCGGCTCCCACACCGTATGGGAGCTGTGCGAGGCCGGCCGCGACGTGGTGGTGGCGGACAATCTTCAGACCGGCTTTCAAGCCTCCGTCCACCCGAAGGCGCGCTTTTACAAGCTGGACATCCGTGACAGGGAGGCCCTGGACGTGCTGTTCCAGGCGGAGAAGATCGACGGCGTCATCCACTTCGCCGCCTCCTCCCAGGTGGGCGAATCCATGCAGGATCCCCTCAAGTACTACGACAACAACCTCCACGGCACCATGGTGCTGCTTCAGGCCATGGTGGCCCACGGCGTCGGCCGGATCGTCTTCTCCTCCACCGCCGCCACCTACGGCGAGCCGGAGCGGGTGCCGATCCTGGAGACGGATCGCACCCAGCCCACCAACACCTACGGCGAGACGAAGCTCTCCATGGAGCGCATGATGAGCTGGGTCAGCCGCGCCCACGGCCTCCGCTACGTGGCTCTCCGGTATTTCAATGCCTGCGGAGCGCACCCCTCCGGCCTCATTGGGGAGGCCCACGACCCGGAGACGCACCTCATCCCCATCATTCTCCAGGTACCCAACGGCCAGCGTTCGACGCTCACCATCTTCGGCGATGACTACCCCACGCCCGACGGCACCTGCATCCGGGACTACATCCACGTCACGGATCTGGCCCAGGCGCACATCCTCGCCCTGGACTACCTTCTCGGCGGCGGCGAAAACAACGTCTTTAACCTGGGCAACGGCGTGGGCTTCTCCAATAAGGAGGTCGTCGAGGCGGCCCGCCGGGTCACCGGACACCCCATCCCCGCCCAGATCGGCCCCCGGCGCGCCGGAGACCCGGCGCGGCTGGTGGCGTCCTCGGAGAAGGCCAAAGCCGTCCTCGGGTGGGATCCGAAGTACGCCGACCTTGAGACCATCATCTCCACCGCCTGGGCGTGGCATAAAAACCACCCAAATGGGTACGTTGTCGCGGACTCCACATCCCTCGCTTCTAACTGAAGTCGAAAGCTCACTCGTTCCGTCGCTCCTCCTCTCCCCACAAAATCTTCGATTTTGCGGGGGCCCCAAATATATCGTATGAGGTGATGATTTTATGATCGACGAAGCCGTATCCCAGCTCGTCACCTACGCCCTGCGGACAGGGCTTATTGAGGAATGTGAAAAAATCTGGGCCACCAACGCCGTTTTGGAGGTCCTGAAGCTGGACTCCTACGCCGATCCGGGGCGATCCTGGGGCGACATTGACCTGGCCGCTGTGCTGGACGAGCTGACGCTGGACGCCTTTCAGCGCGGCGTCATCCCCGGCGACTCCACGGACTACCGGGACCTTCTGGACACCGCCCTCATGGGCAGGCTGACGCCCAGGCCGGCCCAGGTGGCCGCCCGCTTTCAGGAGCTGCGCCAGCGCAGCCCGCAGGAGGCCACAGACTGGTATTACAAATTCTCTCAGGACACCAACTACATACGGCGCGACCGCATCGCCCGCGACCTGAAATGGACGGTGGACACCGCCTACGGGACGCTGGACATCACCGTGAATCTCTCAAAGCCGGAGAAGGACCCCAGGGCCATCGCGGCGGCGAAAACCATGCCCGCCTCCGCCTATCCCCGGTGCCAGCTGTGCGCGGAAAACGAGGGCTACGCCGGCAGGCTCAACCATCCGGCGCGCCAGAACCACCGGGTGGTGCCCATCACCATCAACGGCTCCCCCTGGTTTTTGCAGTATTCGCCCTATGTTTACTATAACGAGCACTGCATCTGCTTCAACCGCCAGCACGTCCCCATGAAGATCGACAGGGCGTGCTTTGGCAAACTTCTGGACTTTGTGGGCCAGTTCCCCCACTACTTTGTGGGCTCCAACGCCGACCTGCCCATTGTGGGCGGATCCATTCTGGCCCACGACCACTTCCAGGGCGGGCGCTATGAGTTCCCCATGGAACGGGCGGGGATCGACACCCCCGTGGTGTTCCGGGGCTTTGAGGACGTATCCGCCGGGATCCTGCGCTGGCCCCTCTCCGTCATCCGCATACGCGGGGCAAAGCCCCAGCGGCTGGTGGAGCTGGCGGATCGCATCCTCACCGCGTGGCGGGGCTGGACCGACGAGAGCGCGTTCATCTACGCCGAGACCGACGGCACGCCCCACAACACCATCACGCCCATCGCCCGCCGCAGAGGGACGGACTTTGAGCTGGATCTGGCGCTGCGCAACAACATCACCACCCCCGAGCACCCCCTGGGGCTTTTCCACCCCCACGAGGAGATCCACCACATCAAGAAGGAGAACATCGGCCTCATCGAGGTCATGGGCCTTGCCGTCCTCCCCTCGCGCCTGAAAGCGGAGCTTTCCGCCGTGGCGGACGCCCTTGTCTCCGGCGGCGACCTGACCGCCTCCCCCCTCACCGAAAAGCACGCGCTGTGGGCCGGGAAGCTGCGCTCAAGGTACACCTTTACCCCAGAGAACGCCCTGGACATCGTCAAGCGGGAGGCCGGGCTAGTGTTCGCGAAGGGGCTTGAGCACTGCGGTGTCTTTGCGAAAAACGACGCGGGCAGGGAGGCGTTTTTCAGGTTTGTCGCCTCAGTATAAAATGGGCAAGTATACCATCAAATAATTTTTAAAGTTAAAGCCCGGTGATCTCACCGGGCTTTAAGCGTCCTTCCCCCGTTCACATGTCAAGCCGTTTTTCGTATACGGACGAGTCCAACACGTCGGACAGCTGCAAAAGAAAGGCGGAGATGTCGTTTTTGTAGCTGGTATGAAGCTCCTTCGCCATATCGGGGTCGTTGCGGGGAAGGCTTACGGTGACGGCGGCGCCGTGGCCGTAGGTGCTCTCCATAACGGCGCTGCCGCCGTGCATAGCGGCTATCCGCCGGACGATGCCCAGCCCCAGGCCGGAACCGGCTCTGGGCTCCATATCCTGGGCCGAGGAGGCGTAAGCGGCAAACACATCGCCCAGAAGCTCCGGCCGGACGCCGGGGCCGTTGTCCGACACGGTTATGGTGAGGTTGCGCCGGCCCCTTTTTACGGACACCGCCACATCGGCTCCACTTCCGGCGTATTTGATGGAGTTTGATAAAAGCTGCATCAGCATGATCTCCAAAAGCCTTCCGTCGGCCATAAACGGGACGGGCTCCCCGCCTCCCTCAAAGCGCACCTTTGGCTGCCCCTCCACCTCAAGGGACGCGACGGTGACGGCCACGTCCTCGGCCAGTATCCTCAGATCCAACGGCGACAGCCGCGGGGTGCTGTCAAGCCCACAGAAAACGCGGGCAAAGTTGTCGGCCATCCGTGCTATTATACAGGCGGACTTGTCGCTTTTTGCCACGTAGGGCAAAAGCCAGGGCCGCTCCTCCTCCGGGATCCGTTCCCCCAGAAGAGATATGGACGTGAACAGCGCGCCGATATCCGACCGGATATTTTCCGTAAACATGGTAAGCGCCCTCAGAGTACTGTCCGCGCCGGGCGCCACGGGGCTCAGCGTAAGGATCCTTGCGTCGCCGAAGTCCGAGGCGGAAGCTGTGTACTCCCGCCGCCTGTGCCGGAAAACGCCGGATACCGGCACGGGGCTCGGCGGCAAAAGGCCCGCGTCAAAAAGCTCCCCGGCCTGCCGCCCAACGGCCTCCTCCACCATAAGACGGCGGGCCGCCTGATTTTCGTATACCACATGGCCGCCCCGCACGGCAAAAACCGGCTCCGGCACAGTATCGAATGTCTCCAATATGTTTTTCCCGTTCATTCCCCCACGCCCCAAAGGGCCCCTTCCCAAGATTTTTCAGGGCGGGAAACCGTCCCGCCGCAATTATCTATATGCCGTGAGCGGCGCGGATAATCGATCGCCGCCCAAACCAATTTTGACCAGCTCTGTAATGATAACAGAAATCGGAAGCAAATTCAACGGGAATTTGGCGAATAAGAAAAAAAGAGGACGAATATTGAAAAAGGTCTTTATTTTTTCAATGAGAAGGGTTATAATGATATCGTTAAAAAAGTGCCAATATGTTATGTAAACAGCGGCGCTTTTTGACTTGAACCCGTTAAAAATTTATTTTTTGGAGGTTTTCACTATGAGCATCAAAATTGGTATCAACGGTTTCGGACGTATCGGCCGTCTGGTGTTCCGCGCCAGCCTCGATCATCCCAATGTTGAGGTCGTGGGCATCAACGACCTCATCACCCCCGACTACATGGAGTACATGCTGAAGTACGACACCATCCATGGCCGTTTCGAGGGCACCGTTGAGCACACCGACCACTCCATCATCGTCAATGGCCACGAGATCGCCGTCTTCTGCGAGAAGGACCCCGCCAACCTGCCCTGGGGCAAGGTCGGCGCTGAGTACGTCGTGGAGTCCACCGGCATCTTCCTGACCAAGGAGAAGGCCTCCGCTCACCTGAAGGGCGGCGCCAAGAAGGTCGTCATGTCCGCTCCCTCCAAGGACGACACCCCCATGTTCGTCATGGGCGTCAACAACAAGACCTACACCAAGGACATGGACTATGTGTCCAACGCCTCCTGCACCACCAACTGCCTGGCCCCCATCGCCAAGGTCCTGAACGACAAGTTCGGCATCAAAGAGGGCCTTATGACCACCGTTCACTCCACCACCGCCACCCAGAAGACCGTTGACGGCGTGTCCTCCAAGGATTGGCGCGGCGGCCGTGCCGCCGCCGGCAACATCATCCCCAGCACCACCGGCGCCGCCAAGGCCGTGGGCAAGGTCATTCCCTCCCTCAACGGCAAGCTCACCGGCATCTCCATGCGTGTCCCCACCCTGGACGTGTCCGTCGTCGACCTGACCGCCAACCTCGTAAAGCCCGCCACCAAGGCCGACATCTGCGCCGCCATGAAGGCCGCCTCCGAGGGCGAGCTGAAGGGTGTTCTGGGCTACACCGAGGATGCCGTCGTCTCCTCCGACTTCATCCATGACTCCCACACCTCCATCTTTGACGCCAACGCCGGCGTGTACCTGACCGATACCTTCGTGAAGGTCGTCGCCTGGTACGACAACGAGTGGGGTTACAGCAACAAGGTCGTGGATCTCATCGAGTACATGTACTCCGTCGACCACGCCGAGTAATTCCCCCCCCAATACCGCACCCATCCCCCGGAGCGAAAGCTCCGGGGGATTTTTGCCCCCGCCCAGGCTGCAACCGTTCAGGCTCTTCCCTCGATCATAGCCTCCCTGCGGGAGCGGGGCTACACCTTCGCTTCGCTGACGCCGGAGGTAAAGCCGGTGGTCTTTGGGTACCGCTCTCCAAAATTTGAGTGACCCCGCGCCCCGCCGGGGGAATCCTTGAATCAGGTCTTTCACAAACTGAGTGCCCCGGAGCAAAAGCTCCGGGGCACCGAATAATAAGTCCATGAGCCTCTCATTCGTCGATTTTCACGATTTCTACCGCCGCCTCCAGAAGAAGGTTAATCAACTCATTACGGGAGCGATTAGACTGCACTGAGAGCAAATCCAGCTTTTCAATAAGCTCGTCCCTCATCCTGACAGAGACAATCTTATACCCGTCGTCTCCTCTTTTGGGATATTTCTTCTTGATCCGTATTTCTTCAGCCATTTTAACCACCTCTATTATAGTTTATCTTGACAGAAGCGGTTTTTATATATTATAATTATATAGTAACTTATAACTATATTATTATAGTTATAAGAATAAAAATAATGGATGGAGATATTTATGGAAGAAAGAACTATTATTACGGCAATTCGTTCAAACGAATATCTGGAGGAAAGTAACAGCAAGATGAAACAATCACTCTGGGGCGTATTGTTTCCTCTTCTGGGGCCACTTGCAATAATAATTTATTTAATTGCAGAAAACAAATCGTTTAGTGATTTGGGTGTTGCGGCATATATCTTTTTCTTTGGAGGCTTAGCATTATCCATTTTTCTTTGGTTCTGCCACGATCAGCTGAAAAAGCAGGAAAGCGCAAGACTTGAGAAAATCAAAGGAGCTTTGGATGCTCAAAGTCTCATTGTAACAGACCAACGCATTATTGGAAAAGCCGATGGCAAGAGCTTTTCCTTCAATTATGGCGAGATAAGTAAGGCCTACTCAACGAGGACAACAGGAAACGAGGCGGAGCTTGCAATAAGGCTGAAGAATGGGCAAATTATAAAGTTTCAATATGTTTTGAATATGCAGGATGTCATAACTTGCATCAACGATGCCATTGCACACCAACCGATTAATTGAGCTATGCTCCATTGAGTACATGTACTCCGTCGACCACGCCGAGTAAGCTCTCTCAAAAGCAAAAATTTCCCCTGGAGCGTAAGCTTCGGGGGAAATTTTTTATGTCAAAGGGGGTAGATCGCTCTGAGAGGATCGGGCGATATGACCTCCTTTTCTAAGGGACGCGGGCCGCCCGGATGCGCGGCCCGCGTGGCATTATAAGGAAAAGAGCGCCCGTCGGGCGCTCTTTTCTTGTCCGCATATTTCCCCTCGTTTCGCGCCGTCACGGCGGGGCTTGACATCGGCAGCGAGACGGCGCAGGGGGCCAGGGCCATAACCGGCAGGGAACTCATATTGCCGCCGGAGCGGAAGCGGCAGACGGCCGCCGCAACGGTAAGCGCCATGAAAACGCCGGTGAGGATCCGGTAGAGAACGCTCAGCCTCCTGTCCGGCTCATTTTTTAAACCCGTCCTTCAACGCCACGGAGCGGTTGAAAACAAGCTCCCCCGGTTTTGAGTCCTTATCCAGGGTGAAATACCCCAGGCGCAGGAACTGGAAGTCATCGCACGGCTGCGCCTCCGCCAGGGCCGCCTCGACCTTGCAGCCCTCCACCACCTCAAGGGAGGCGGGGTCGATGCAGGCGGTGAAATCCTCCGCCGCGTCGGGGTCTGGTACGGAGAAGAGGTTGGAGTAGAGCCGGATCTGGGCGTCCACGCACGTCCCGGCGTCCACCCAGTGGAGCGTCGCGCCCTTCACCTTGCGCCCGTCGGCGGGGTCCCCGCCCCTGGACTCCGGGTCGTAGGCGCAGTGGATGGCGGTCACGTTCCCGCTTTCGTCCTTGTCGCACCCGGTGCAGGTCACGAGATACGCGCCCTTCAGGCGGCACTCCGGGCCGCCGGGGTAAAGGCGCTTATATTTGGGCGCCGGAACCTCCATGAAGTCCTCCCGCTCCACCCACAGCTCCCGCGAGAAGGAGACGGAGCGGACGCCGGCGTCCGGGTCGTTGGGGTTATTCTCCACCTCCACCGTCTCGGTCTTGCCCTCCGGGTAGTTGTCGATGATCAGCTTCACCGGGCGCAGTACCGCCATCCGGCGGGGGGCGTGGACGTTCAGGTCGTCCCGGAGGCAGGACTCCAAGAGGGCGTACTCCACGGTGGAGGAGACCTTGGCCACGCCGATCTTGTCGGTGAAGGCGCGGATGGAGGCGGGGGTGTAGCCGCGCCGCCGGAGGCCGCACAGGGTGGGCATCCGGGGGTCGTCCCAGCCGGAGACCCAGCCCTCCTCCACCAGGCGGCGGAGCTTGCGCTTGCTCATGACGGTGTGGTCGATGCCCAGCCGCGCAAATTCGATCTGCCGGGGATGTGAGGGCACGTCCGTGTTGTTGATGACCCAGTCGTAGAGGGGCCGGTGATCCTCATACTCCAGGGAACAAAGGGAGTGGGTGATGCCCTCCAGGGCGTCCTGGATGGGGTGGGCGAAGTCGTACATGGGGAAGATGCACCACTTCGTGCCCTGGCGGTGGTGCTCGATATACCGGATGCGGTAGAGCACAGGATCGCGCATATTGAAGTTGCCGGAGGCAAGGTCGATCTTCGCCCGCAGGGTGTACTTCCCCTCCGGGAACTCGCCGTTTTTCATGCGCTCGAAGAGATCCAGGCTCTCCTCCACGGGCCGGTCGCGCCAGGGGGAGCGGGCGGGGGTGTTGGTGTCCCCCCGGTACTCACGAAACTGCTCGGGCGTCAGCTCGCACACGTAGGCCAGGCCCTTTTTGATGAGGCCGACGGCCAGCTCGTAGGTCTTTTCAAAGTAGTCCGAGCCGTAGAAAAACCGATCGTCCCAGTCGAAGCCCAGCCAGTGGATGTCCTCCTTGATGGCGTCCACGTACTCGGTGTCCTCCTTCGCGGGGTTGGTGTCGTCCATGCGGAGGTTGCAGATGCCGCCAAAGCGCTGGGCGGTGCCGAAGTCGATGCACAGGGCCTTGCAGTGGCCGATGTGCAAGTATCCGTTGGGTTCAGGCGGGAAGCGCGTGTGGACCCGCATCCCCTCAAACCGCCCGCCGGGGGCGATGTCCTCCGCCACAAAGGCTTCGATAAAATTGCGGCTTTCCATTTCAGCCATAAACGGTCGTCCTTTCGGTGTGAGTGTATCAACAGGTAAACCCAATTATAACAAAAACGCCGCCAAAGTCAAGTGTTTCCCGGCCCCGGCGGGCGGCTTGACCCGGCGGGGCAAGGCGGCGGCGCCGCCATTGAAAAGGGAGAGCCAATGGCCCGGAAGAGATCCTCACAGGTCATTGGCTATTTCGTATGGAGTTTTGCTACGCTCCCAGCACGATCACATCGTCAAACCGGCGCAGTTTTTCCTCCGAAAACTGGTGAGACACAACAAGCAGCAGCTTCCCGGAGACGGACAGGAGCAGATCCTCGATCTTCTTTGCGGTGCCTTCGTCGAGATTGGCAAGCGGCTCGTCAAGGATCAGGACGTCCGTGTTCCGCAGCAGCGCCCGCGCCAGGCAAACGCGCTTTTTCTCGCCGCCGGAAAGATTCGCGCCGTTCTCCGTGACGACGGTATCCAGCGACCGCCGATTGGCAAATCTGTCAAGGCCGAGACTATGCAGCATCTCTATGAGTTCTTCATCACGCACATGGCGGTACATCGTCAGGTTGTTTCTCAGCGTGTCGTGGAACAAAACCGCCTCCTGCCTCACAACGGTGATCGCCGAATAGGTTGACCCATACTCGGTGATAGGCGCCCCGTCAACGGTGATCTGGCCGCTTGCAGCGTCATAATAGCGCAGAAGTAAATTGACGGCGGTGGTCTTTCCGCAGCCGCTGGGGCCCTTGATCAGATATTTTTTGCCTTTTTCCGCCGTGAAGGTAAAGTCCTTTAAAAGCGGGCGGTCATCGGTATATCCGAAGGAAACGCCGTCATAGCGGATTTCTCTCTCAACGCAGGGCAGAGAGTTCGTATTGGCGCCGCTGCCGCCTTGTGAAACGAACTGTTCCATAGCCGCGCAGGACGGCCGAATGGCGATAAGCTGTCGGATGATCTCCGCCAGAGAGATCAGCGGATAGGAGAGCTGGTCGATCATACCGATGGCGACAAAAAAATCCCCCGCAGAAAACTCTCCCGACAACACAAGCCATGTTGAACACGCAAGTACGATAAAATACGAAAGGTACGAGATCAGCGTTGTGATGAGCTGCGCCGCCGCCCCCAAAACCGTATCCCGGAGAAGCTTGTCCATAGATAAAGCGTTGGATTCATCGAACCTGGAGAGGATCTGCCCCTCGACGGAAAAATTCTTGATGATCTCAAAGCCGCTGAGCCAGTCGTTCACCTTTGCCAGATTTTCTTCCACCGACTGGAAGTATTCGTCCGTCGCCTTTTGCAGGCGTTTTTCAATGAGCTTGGGGACGTACAGCGGCGTGGTCAAAAGCGCGATGGTGATGAGCGCGATCCTCCAGTCCAAAAGGAACAGGGCGACGCTGACACAGATGATTTTCAGCAGGATCTCCCACAGGAGGGGCAGCATCTGAAAATAGCGGGAGCGGATCATGTCGGCCTCGCCCGTGTATTTCGCCACATACTCCCCCTGCGGCTTTTCTTTGTACGCGACATAGTCCCGGCCAATGATGCCGGCGAAAATATCGCGTTTCAAAAGCCGAAGGCAGCCCACGGAAAATCGGTCGCTGAACCTTCTGTAGCCGTAATAGAAGAGCACCTCGCCAAGAATAAACCCGATCAGCAAAGCCGCGTATTTGATGGCTGCCGCCGCGTCTCCTGCCAGCGCACGGTCCAGAACATCGCCCTTGAAAAATTGCAGCGCCACCGCGAAGGCCGTGCTGATGAGTACAAAAACCAAAGCCCCTATATAATAGGCGCTGTTCCTGCGCAGATATTTCTTCATTTTAATTATCCTTTCTATTGTTTCGTCTCCCGAAAACGATAGAAGGATAGATCTTATTTCCTTCTATCGCTTAGAAGGAAACACGGCGTTTCACCATAGCGGCACACCTCCCGATGTCTCTTATTCTGAATTATAGCATATATGATGTTCAAATACAACACGGCCGTTTCCCGGCGGGCGGCGGGGTGGCAAAGGGGGAATCGCAAACATAGTATATCACGACACAATCGGTCAGAAAGGACAGATCGTTTATGGATAGATCACTTTTCTCCCTGCCGGAGGGCTCCGTGGGCGTGGTGCGCGCGATCGGCCTTGAGCGGGACGCCCGGCGCAGGCTCATGGATCTGGGGCTCACCGCCGGGGCAAGGGTGACGAGCCTCTTTTCAGCGCCCTCCGGGGATCCCCGGGCGTACATGGTGCGCGGCTCAGTCATCGCCCTCCGGCGTCAGGACGCCGCGGCCGTGACCGTGGCGGGCGTATAGGGGAGGCTCGCATGGGACTTACATTGCGCTCGGTGGGGCGCGGCGCCGCCAAAGAGGGCGAAGCGCGGGAGGGCCCCGCGCGGCTGACCGCCGCCCTGGCGGGGAATCCCAACGTGGGAAAAAGCACCGTTTTCAATGGGCTTACGGGCCTTCATCAGCACACAGGCAACTGGTCGGGAAAGACCGTCCTCACCGCCGCCGGCCGCTTTGAGCTCGGGGGTTGCAGCTACGCCCTGGTGGACATTCCGGGGGCCTACTCCCTCCGGGCCTCGTCGGCGGAGGAGGCGGCGGCCAGGGACTACATAGCCTTCGGCGGGGCGGACATCGTGGTGGTGGTCTGCGACGCCGGAGCGCTGGAACGGAATCTCAATCTGGCACTCCAGATCCTTGAGGTGACGCCCAACGTCATTTTGGCCGTCAATCTCATGGACGAGGCGAAAAAGAGGGGCATCACCGTGGACACGGCAAAGCTGTCGTCCTGCCTGGGCGTGCCGGTCATCCCCATGGCCGCGCGGAAGGGGAGGGGGCTTTCGGAGCTCAAACGGGCCGTCGCGGACTTCTCCCCCCGGCCCTACGCCTACACGGCGCGGTATCCGGAACCTGTGGAGGAAGCGGTGAACGCTCTTGAGATGGCGCTGGAGAATCTTCTTGATGGGCGGCTGGGCGCTCGGTTCACCGCGCTGAGGCTTTTGGAGGGGGACGGGAGATTCCTGGATAGGATAGACGAATTTCTGGGCTTCCCGCTCCGGGAAAACCCGGAGGCCGCCGCCGCCCTTGAGCGGGCCCGGGAAATCCTCCGAAACGCCGGCATCGGGGAGGCGGAGGTGGGAGATCTGCTTATTTCCGGGATCTTTGCGTGCTCGGAAAAGCTCTGCCGCCAATGCGTCCGGGGGCCGGCGGGCTACGGGGAGAGGCAGCTGCGCATAGACCGGCTCCTGACCCGACGGGCCACGGGTATCCCCGTGATGCTCCTGCTTCTGGCACTCATATTCTTCATAACCATTAAGGGCGCCAACGGCCCCTCCGACCTGCTCTACGCTCTCTTCAACCGGGCCGGGGAGGCCATGCGGCGGGGGCTTGTGACCGTCGGCGCGCCGGATTGGCTGACGGAGGCGCTGATCTCCGGCGTCTGGCGGGTGCTGAGCTATGTCACCAGCGTAATGCTGCCGCCCATGGCCATCTTCTTCCCCATGTTCACCCTTCTGGAGGATCTGGGGTATCTGCCCCGGGTGGCTTTCGATCTGGACGCCGGCTTTCGCAGGGCCGGCGCCTGCGGGAAGCAGTGCCTGACCATGGCCATGGGCTTCGGATGCAACGCCGCCGGGGTGGTGGGGTGCCGGATCATCGACTCAAAGCGGGAGCGGCTCATCGCCGTACTGACAAATTCGCTGGTGCCCTGCAACGGCCGCTTCCCCATTCTCATTGCCCTCATTACGATCTTCCTCGTGACCGGCTCCGGGGCGGGGAGCTCGGTGCTGGCCTCACTGGCGCTGACCGGGTTCATCCTGGCGGGCGTGGCGGCGACGCTTCTGGCCTCGTGGGTACTGAGCCGCACGGTGCTCCGGGGCCAGCCCTCCTCCCCCACCCTGGAGCTGCCGCCCTTCCGGGTCCCGAAGGTAGGCGAGGTGATCGTCCGGTCACTGCTCGACCGCACGCTGTTCGTCCTGGGGCGCGCCGCCGCGGTAGCCGCCCCGGCGGGCCTGCTCATCTGGCTTGCGGCAAACGTCCGCGTGGGCGGCGTCACCGTCCTTCGCGGCGTCACCGGAGCGCTTGACCCCGTGGGACGATTTTTGGGCATGGACGGGGTCATTCTCACCGCCTTTCTTCTGGGCATCCCCGCCAACGAGACAGTGGTTCCCATCATGATCATGGCCTATGCCGCCTCCGGCACCTTCCAGGGGTACGAGAGCGTCTCCGCCCTGGGAGAGCTGCTGCGAGCCAACGGCTGGACGGCGGTCACCGCCGTCTGCACCGCTCTCTTCACCGTCCTGCACTGGCCCTGCGCCACGACGCTGCTGACCATCAAAAAGGAGACGGGGAGCCTGAAGTGGACCGTGCTGGCGGCCGTTCTGCCCACGCTGATGGGCGTCACGGTGTGCGCCCTGGTCGCCCACGTCTTTGGATAAAGAATAAACGGCGTCTTTGCCCCAACAGGGCGGGGACGCCGTTTTTTGGCGCGGACCCGGGTCGGCTTTTTGAAATTTTTCTTGCATTTTGGCACGTCCCGCTATATAATGTCCCCGCAAAACGCGAAAGGGGATCGTTCCATGGTAAAAAAAACGCCCAAACAGTGGGCCGTCTGGTTCCTGATGCTCAACGCCGGACTTATCGCCACGGCGGCGGGTATCTCGCTTTTCAAGTCGCCCAACCATTTCGCCATGGGCGGCACGTCGGGACTTGCCGTCATCATGTCGGCGCTGTGGCCGGGGCTCAACGTGTCCGGGGCCATGTTCATTATAAACGCGGCGCTCATCGTGGTGGGATTCATTTTCCTGGGGCGCGGCTTCGGCTGGGGAACCATCTACGCCTCCGTGGCGCTTTCCGTATATGTGGCCATGTTCGAGCGGCTTGTGCCCCTCAGCGCGCCGCTGACCGACGACGCGCTGCTGGAGGTCGTCTGGGCGGTGATCCTGCCGGGGGTGGGCTCGGGACTTGTGTTCAACATCGGGGCCTCCACCGGCGGCACGGACATTATCGCCATGATCCTTTCAAAGCGCACCTCCCTTGAGGTCGGGAAGGCGCTTTTGATCCCCGACTTCGTCATTACCGCCTGCACTTTCTTTATTTTTGACGTCAAGACCGCCCTTTACAGCCTGACGGGACTTCTCATGAAGGTGTTCCTGGTGGACATTGTCATTGACGGCATCAATTCCCGCAAATACTGCACCATCATCTCCTCCCACCCGGAGGAGATCAAGGAGTTCATCCTCACAAAGCTCCGGCGCGGGGCCACCATCACCCGCGCCGTGGGCGCTTTCTCCGGCCACGCGGAGGTCATGATCACCACCGTCCTCACCCGCCGTCAGGCGGTGTATCTGCGCAATTTCATAAGGAGCATCGACGCCAACGCCTTTATCACCATGGTCAACTCATCCCAGATCATCGGCAAGGGCTTTCGGGAGATGTAAAAAAGCGGGAAAAGGCCGGGGATTTTCACAATCCCCGGCCTTATTTTTGCCCTTACGCCCCGCAGATGTACGCGTGCCAGCCGTCCTTCTGCCGGTGCTCGCGGACGGCGAGGCCCGCCCTTTCCAAGGCGGCCCGGACTTCGTCCTGCCGGCCCTCGATGATGCCGGAGCATATAAACGTTCCGGCGTCTGCCAGAAACTCCGGGATCTTCGGGGAGAGGGCGATGATCACGTCGGCCACAATGTTCATCAGGACGAGGCCGAATTTCTCTCCTGCCAGGCGGCGGGAGAGCGCCCTGTCGGAGAGGACATCGCCGGAAAAGGCGGCGAGGCGGTCGGGGCCGATGCCGTTGCAGGCGGCGTTCTCCATGACCACCGCCGGCGCTTTGTCGTCGATGTCCACGCCCACGGCCCGCTCCGCCCCCAGCAGCAGCGCCCCGATGGCCAAAATACCGCTGCCGCAGCCCAGATCCAGCACCCGCCGGCCGGGGGCGTATTCCTCGATCCCCGCAAGGCACAGCTGTGTGGTGGCGTGGGCGCCGGTGCCGAAGATGAGCCCGGGGTCCAGCCGCAGCTTCACCCGGTCCGTATCGGGGACGTCCAGCCACCGGGGGACGATCACCAGCTTGCGTCCAACCTCGATGGGCTTGTAGTACTCCTTCCAGTTGTTCTCCCAGTCCTCGTCCCGCACGGAACGCGCGTTAAGCTCCCACTCCGGCATGGCCGCGGACAGGCGGGCAAGCTCGCTCCTGCCGGAATCGGAGTCCTCCAGGTAGAATTTGACCCGGCACACCCCGGACATACTCTTCAAAAAAGCGTCGTCCACATAGTCCCAGTATTTTTTGTTGTTTTCCAAAAATTCCCTTACATCCGCCTCGTCCTCGGTGATGAACCCGTCCACGCCCAGGGCAGTGAGGCGGGCGGTCAGGGGTTCGAGCTTTTCATGGGACGTATTGACGGTGATCTCAAGCCAGTTCATAATTACCTCTCCAAGCGCCGATTATTCTTGTTCATTTTATCACAAACTAAGGTCGATTTCAAGAAAGGAGCGGATATTATGGCGGAAAACGTTGATATAACCGTGCTGAACTCGGTCTACCGCAACGCGCGGACCGGCTCTCAGTCCATCACCGACCTCCTGCCCCAGGCGACGGACACGTCCTTTATCTCCGACCTGGAGACGCAGAAGAAGGAATACGACTCCATCGGCGGCGAGGCGGCGGCGCGCATCGTCAACCTGGGCGGGCACCCGGAGCCGGTGGGCGAGATGAAGAAGCTGGGCATGAAGATGGGCGTCACCATGAACACCATGATGAACGACGAGACGGAACACCTGGCGGAGCTGATGATCAAGGGATCCAACATGGGCATCATCCAGATGACCAAGGTGGTGAACGGCCACCAGAACGCCTCCCCGGAGGCGCTGGGGCTGGCCCAGAAGCTCATCACCTTTGAGCACGACAACATCGAGCGGCTCAAGACGTATTTGAAATGACCCTCCCCGGCCCCGGCCGGGGTACATATTCAGCCGTGAGAACATTGCGCGCATTGGTTTTAATTACACAACCGCAAGGCAAATTACGCTAATCATAAATTTTAAGATATATATGATATATATGTGAAAGTGGCCCGGAAATTCCGGGCCACTTTTTTGCTCTTGGGGGAGAAACCATAATAAGTGTATTTTTCGCTCATATTCAAGTTTTTTTGATGTCTAGGCTCTCGGCCATACTTATAGTGAGCATTTATTGCATACCCAAATCAATGCGAAAAGGAGGTTAAAGACATGAAACACTTTTCCATTTGGGTTCTTAAAGTTGCCTTGATAGCTATCCTTGGCTTCTCAATCGCAACAACATTTACCCTCCCCTCAAGCAACAACACAACCAGCATCGATAACAGCTTCGATAGCGGCACAACCGAAGACACATACATATGCGAAGCCCAACCGTCATGTGATAATGCAGCCAACTGCTCAACGAGCAGGTTCTTTGAAATCCTCAAAGCAATAATATATAAAGCAATTAATGAATTAATCAAGAGTATTTCAAAGGAAGTCGCTCTGCAAATAATCACGAGATTCCTTTTGAAAAAACGTTCAAAAAAAGATAGGTCGTAAATACGCATCCGCAAATGCCTCGCCCCAGCACCTCTTCGGAGGCGCCGGGGCCGGGGACTATTCTGGCCTGTATCGTTGCTTTGACGGCGGGGTCAGAATACGCCGCTATTGTATTTGTTTTGTACTTTGACAAGGCAAATAATCCCAGCACAAATGCCTGTCAAGAGGATCGCAACGGCGACACCGCCGATAAGATTCGTACCGGCAAAAAGGCCCGTAATTCCGCTGAGCAGCATCGCCAGGGCAAAAATGAACAGCGCTTTTCCAAAGGCCCTTCCGTAAGCGGCCTTGTCCCGAACCTTGGTCTGATGATATTGGTGGATCAAATCGGTTTTGCCCTTATAAACCGCTATGCCGAGCGCCGAAAACAGCGCCGCACCCAAAAACATGATGACGGAGTAAACCAGCATGGCAACACCTCCAGGAAGGCCGAGTCCCCAACTATAAATAAGTATATCACAACATATTGAAAAGTAAAGCAAAAAAGGCAGAAATTTTTAAGAAGCGGGCGGGGTTAGGGCTGGTAGAGCGCCGAGATGCTCAAGCTGGTGAATGAGGCACGGAGAGAGGCTGGGCTGACAGATGCCGTATATTCCTCTGACCCGGTATCTCAGGCCACCGTAAACGCCCGCGCAGAGGAACTGAAAACGAAGTATAGCCACAACCGTCCGAATGGCGGAACCATTACAGACCTCCAGAGAGAAATGGGTTGTACAGAGCGGTTCACAGAAGAAAACATCGCAATGGTTGGGTTTAACTATATGGAGGTTGGTGGAGCTCTTTATACACCCAACAAGCCAGAAACCGAAGCCCGCTACTTCTTCAATCTGTGGATGAGTGACATAGGTCATAGGAAGGAAATCCTTTATCCCGTTGACGGTCTGAGGATGGTTTGTGGGCTTCATGTTGGAAAGGGGAACATCTATGCTGTCCAGTGGTTTGGGCCGGTTGACTAATCTGTCGGAGGCAGTTTTACCCACGATATTTGATGTCATCTCGACGGCCGCGCTGCCTTTGAATATGACAAATTAATAAATTTTCAGGCCGAAAAGGGGCCGGGTTTCTTGCCCGGCCCCTTTTTTTATTTTATTTTTTGGGATTAATTAAGACCCCAGCGAAAGCCTTCATATATTATATATATTATATATTACATATATAATATATATAAGTGGCCCGGATTTTCCGGGCCACTTTTTTGGTTTCAGAAGAAAAATCCATATTAAACGCGCAAATTGCTCATATTCGAAATTTTTTCGTGAACCTTTTCTTCCATACTCGTAGTGTAGGGAGATTCAACTTCTCCCCACGCCCTAAACCATGATAGAGAGGGAGGTGAGGGAATTGGGAAAATACATGAAAGGGGTTCTCGCCTTTTTGCTGACCCTGGCGATAGTTCTTGCCTTCGTGACCTTATCGTCACTTGAGATTAAATTTGAATTCACCAGCGAAATCAATCCAAATCGCGTCAGCCAGAGTGACGTGAAACAAACGATCGAGCTAAAGTTCACCATATCATGTGGGACCATTTTGCACATCGTGCAAAACATCCCCCGGATTTTTAAAAAAGCACGATTACTTATCGATCGTTTGTCAACTAAATTATCCCGCTCAAGCAAAAAGGAGAAACATCAAAAGAATCTAAAATCATGATAGCCCATCCCCCCATCCCCGGCCCCGGTGCCTCTTCGGGGGCGCCGGGGCCGGGGGCTATTCTGGCCCGGCATCGCTGCTTTGAACTCATTTTTCGGTTCCCGGCGAAGCCGGGGAGAAAAACGGTATGAAATCAAATATAATATCCGCCACAATGGACAGTATATCACAACCACCTGCAATATGCAACTGTTTTCTACGGGGAATTGGGCAGGGATTTGTTCCGAAAGCTGAAACCCTGCACGGGGTACATATATTTTTTAATTTTTTCTCTTGACAACCGGGGGAGGGTCTGATATACTCTTAGGGCAAAAACAAAGAAGAAACGGCATCGTTTCTCACCGGCTCGAATATGTCGCAGTCCGGTCAACAGCGTGATTCGGCCCTTGGAGGGCTTTGCGCGGATGCCGTTTGGCATCCGCGTTTTTCGATTTCGGAGGTGTTTTACCATCGCTAACATTGCTCACCAGATAAATGAGGAGATCGCCGACAGCGAGGTTCGGCTCATTGGCGAGGACGGCGCGCAGCTGGGCATCATGCCGGCTTCCGAGGCGTTGAAGGTGGCCGAAGGCAAGGGAATGGATCTTGTGAAGATCTCCCCCAACGCCGTACCCCCGGTGTGCCGCATCATGGACTACGGCAAATACCGCTTCGAGCAGGCCAAACGCGAGAAGGAAGCGCGCCGCAACCAGCACGTCATTGAAATCAAGGAGATCCGTATGTCTCCCGGCATCGCGGACAACGATTTCAACGTGAAGCTGAAAAACGGCATGAAATTTCTCAGGGACGGCGACCGGCTCAAGGTCTCCGTGCGCTTCCGTGGCCGTGAGATGGCCCACACTTCCATCGGCGAGGAGCTTCTCAACCGCTACGCGCAGGGGTGCGACCAGGTGGCTGTCCTTGACAAGGCGCCCAAGCTTGAGGGGCGCAACATGAGCATTTTTCTGTCGCCGAAGCCGAACAAGTAATTTACCCCGCGGGCCAAAGGCCGTGTCCGCCCGCCCCGTGACCATCCACAACGTATATTTCCGCACGTCTTTCGTGCGTTAATAGGGCGGCTTGCCGCCAAAACAATGGAAGGAGTAACCAAAGATGCCCAAGATCAAGACCCACAGCGGCGCGAAGAAGAGATTCAGTCTCACAAAGACCGGCAAGGTCAAGCGCGCCCACGCATACAAGAGCCACATTCTCAACAAAAAGACAACCAAGCGCAAGAGAGGCCTCCGCAAGGGAACCTATGCCGACGTCACCAACGAAGCGGCGATCAAGCGCATGATCCTGTATAAATAAGGAGGTCACCGAAAATGGCAAGAGTCAAAGGCGCGATGATGACGCGCAAAAGAAGAAATAAAGTTCTCAAGCTGGCAAAGGGCTACTGGGGCGCCAAGTCCAAGCATTACAAGATGGCCAATCAGGCCGTGATGAAGAGCCTGACCTACGCTTACATCGGCCGCAAGCAGAAAAAGCGTGACTTCCGCAAGCTCTGGATCACCCGCATCTCCGCCGGCTGCAAGATGAACGGCACGAACTACTCCACCTTCATGCACGGCCTGAAAAAGGCCGGTATCGAGATGAACCGCAAGATGCTCTCCGAGACCGCCATCCACAACCCCGAGGCATTCGCGGAGCTTGTTTCCACCGCTAAAGCCGCGCTTTAAAATACAAAAAGACCGCCCTCGGGCGGTCTTTTTGTATCTAAAAGCGGGCCGGCTCAGGGCAAAGGTTTTTTATGAGGCGGCGCTAAGGCGACGGGAGTCGCCTTAAGCTGAACGCGGGCGGGTTCGGGGCCCGCCCGCGCGAATGTTTCTGATCTTTGCTTATCGTAAGGACAGTGGCATCAGGGCGGACGGCCTTATGTACTCAATAGACGACCACCTTGGTGGCCAGAGGGATATTGTCGTACATCCACTGGACGTCCTCGTCGTACATGCGCACGCAGCCGGCACTGATGGGGAAGCCGATGCGGGCGTCCTGCAAGGTCTGGTGGCCGGGATTCCACAGGCGCGAGTGGAAGGCGTAGCCGCTTCCCGTCTTAAAGCGCACCACAGGCTCGCACCAGTAGGAGTGATACCAGCCCTTGTCATAGCCCCAGACGGTGTACTCGCCCACGGGCGTGGGGGAGCCGGGCTTGCCGGTGCCGCAGAGGAACTCATGGATAAGCGTCCAGTTGCCGGCGGAACCTTCAAAAATGTTCACGCGCTGGTATGTGCGGTTGACCCAGATGAGATACCGCGTCTGGCTCGAGAAGCCCTTGGCGTTGACCCAGGCGACCTTCATGGCCTGGTCGTAGTCGTTGTTGAGGGCCCATTCCAATGTGTAGTCGCCGGCGTAGACGTTGGTGACGGTGGCCAGGGCCTGCTGGGCGGAGTAGCCCACCTTGAGCTTCTGCCCCTGCGAGACGGCGGTGGACGTACGTCCGGCGCAGGTGAAGATGAGCCTCAGCTCCACATGGCTCTCCCCGGAGGAGGGAAAGACCACAGGTGGGCCGGCCAGCTCGATGGCCTGGGGTTCGGGGCCGACGGTGACAGGCTTTGAGACGGACTGTCTGCCGTCTATGTACACGGCGGCGGAGCAGGAAAGCGTGGTGGGATTGGACAATGTGGCCCTGACCTTCACCTTGCCCGAGGTCTCGTCCCACTGGGAGGTGAAGTCCTTAATGACCACCTGGCTCAGCGCGGCGCCTATATTGTCGAGGACGACGGCCTTTCCCGCGGTGATGGTTTCGCCGCCGGAGACGGATTCCAGGGTCACGGACACGGCCTTGGTGAGGGAGGTGACGCCGCTGTAATCGATAGGCCGGCTGATTTCCAGGGTAACGGGCTGGGTGTCCACTGTGACCGTCTCGGTTTTAAAGGTCTTGCCGTCAAGGAGCCAGTGTACCGTCAGCTCCTCCCGCACCGGGTTTTTGAGGGTGAGGGAGGCGGTCAGCTCCTCACCGACGGGCAGGAATTTCGGCACGTCCAGATCGATATCCATATCGGCGAAGGTGCCGTACTCGCGGCTGGTGGAGCTTGAGGAAATATAGCACTGAGCGCTGCGGGCGGTAATGACGGTCTTTTCCGCCCGTCCCGCGCCCGAGACGTAGTTGTCCGTACCGCCAACGGTCAGCTCCTTCACCCGTCCCCCCAGGGACAGGGTGTTGTCCCTGCCGGCAACGGCGACCGTATCTACGGAGCCGAAGGCGGTGACGCGGCACTTCTCGCCGGCGACCGTCAGTGTTCCAAAGCTTTTGGAAATGGTAAGGAATACATTTTTCGCCGTCACCTCCACATTTCCCACAGAGCAGGAGGCGGAGATCTGGCCGGGGGCGCCGGGAGCGACGGCCAGGGTGTCTACCTTGCCGCTCGAGATCGTGAGGCGGCCGGACGCGCCGCCGGCAATGACGAGACGGCCTATATCGGTTTCCCGGTCGGTCTTTATATCGGAGACCTGGGAGAGGATCACAACGGATCCCGCCTTGACGCCGGAGAGGTCGATGTCCTTTGCCGAGGCGCCCAGCCAGACGCAGCCGGTGAAGGTCCTGCCGCTGAGATCCCCGTCCTCGGTGATCAACACGCTGCCCTCGTTTATCCCCTCGGGGGCGGAGACGGCGGTTCTATCGATGATGCGGAAGAGTATGGTGAACAGCTCGGCCCTTGTGAGAACCCGATTGGGCCGTATGGTGCCGTCGGAGTTTCCTTTTACGATGCCCTGGGCGGCTAGCGCGGCAACGGCGTCGCGCTCACGCCCCACAAGCTCCTCCGTATCGGAGAACGACTGAAGGACGGTGTAGTCGGGCTGGGCCGGAATAAGCCTGAACGCGTCGGCAAGCACAAGGAAAGCCCTGCCCCGGGTCAGCTCTCCCCGGTTGAGCTTTTCCACGTCAAAATCAAGCCCCAGAGTGGCGGCCGAGAGGACGCTGTCATTGTACCAGTATTCCCCCTCAAGACCGATATCCCCGGCTTCGACCGATTTCGCCGGCTTGAGGCATCGGGATATAATGGTCAGGAGCTGGGGCAGCGTGGCCGTGGAATTGGGGGCCAGATATCCGTCTATCCCGTTGAGCAGCCCCTCCTCCACCGCGCGTCGAAGGGACGCCTCCGCCCAGTGGCCTTTGCCGTCGGGATAGTCGTCAAACCCCGCCGCCGCGGCGACGCTGAGGAGCACGGCAAGAATCAGCACCGCCGACACGGCGGCGGCAAAATGTTTTGTACGCTTCATTGAAGCTCACCTCTGTATAAGGAATCCCGGCACGGGCTGCCGTATATGCGTACTCCATTATTTTATTAAACTTTTATTCCTCCGTCAACCAGTATTTGAATTTTTCTCCACCCGCCCGTATTTTTTTCGCGGTCTGGGGCGTCCCCCTCTTTACAAAAATGGTATAACAATTTAAAATATAAAGATACACATTTACGCGCTTCTACCTGATATCCGGCCGGCGCGCCCAGGCCGCCGTGTTCCTTTTTCTTCACCGGGGCGGATGTTTTGACCGGATATCGGTGTCAACGGAGGGTCGACAGATGGAAAAAACGCTTGCGCCGAGAGTAATTGCCCTCGCTTTGATCTTTATGTGGATGAGTCTGCTTCTCTCCCCGGCGGCATTTGCCGGGGAGGGGGAGGCCGCGCCGGCGTTGGAGCTTACGCGGGAGGAGCGGGCGTTTATCGACGATTACGGCGCCGTGCGCGTTGGTTATGTCCAGGACAGGCCGCCGGTGTCCTTCACCGGGGAGGACGGAACTCTGTCGGGCATGTCCCGGTACATATTTGACGAGATCTCCCGCCTGTCCGGCATTGAGTTTGAGTATGTCCCCCTGCCCGCGGGAGCGGTGACATACGACTACCTCACCTCACATGATATTGACCTCGTCTCCAGCGTGGAGCGCAACACGGAAAACGAGAATGCCCGCGGCATCCTCATTTCCCATCCGTACCTTTCAAGCCGCAAGGTCATCGTGGCGAGGGAGGATCTGGAATTCAGTATGGACAGCAACCTGTCAGTGGCCGTATCCAGCGGTTCGCAGACGCTTCGGAAGGTGCTGAAGGCCACCTATCCGCGCTTTGATCTTGTGGATTATGACTCCATTCCGGACTGCTTTGAGGCGGTCATATCCGGGGAGAGCGATATGATGATTCTCAACCAGTATGTAGTCGAGTACTGGTTTGGAAAACCCTCCTACGAGGGGCTGAATGTCATACCCGTCATGGGCCTGGACGAACAACTGTGCTTTTCCGCCATTGTGACCATAGACGGAGTCACGGGAGCAAGCCAGGAGAGCGGACAGGCGCTCATTGCCATTATTGACAGAGCCATTGACGCCATCCCGGAAAACTTCACCGCCGGCGTCATTATTGAGGCCGCGATGGAAAACCAGTACGATCTGACAGTCGGGGACTTCCTATACCGCTACCGGGCCGCCGTGGCAATTCTGTCCGTGTCTGCCGTGGCGATCCTCGCCCTTTTGGGCCTTCTCGCCTGGCAGCGGATGCGCTCGGTGGAAGCGCGCGCCGAGACCCGGGCCAGGGGCCGGTTCCTCTCGGCCATGAGCCATGAGATAAGGACGCCCTTAAACGGCCTCATCGGCTTAAACTACCTTATGGAGCAGAAGCTGGACGACCCGGAGTTGATGAGGGAATATCTGCGCCAGTCCTCCTCCACGGCAAAATATCTTTTGCGCCTTGTGTCGGATATTTTGGATATGTCCACCCTTCAGGAAAATACGATGGAGCTTAAGTCGGAGCGGGTGGATCTGGAGCGGCTTTTAAGCTCCGTCCGTGTCATTGTAGAGCCTGTAATGGCGGAGAAGGGTGTGGAATTCAAGATCTCAGGCGGTTTGACCCGCCTCTTTATCGAAGGGGACGAAGCCCGGATTGAGCAGGTCGTTCTGAATCTTCTTGACAACGCCGCCAAGTTTACTCCCCCGGGCGGGCATGTGGAGCTTACGGTCTCACAGGAACCGGAGGACGGGGAAACTGTCATGACCTCCTTCACTGTTTCCGACACCGGCCGTGGCATGAGCGACGAGTTTAAGCAAAAGATATTTACCGCCTTTTCCCAGGAGCTTGACACTGTGTCCAAGGGCAATCAGGGGACGGGACTGGGACTGTCCATAAGCCGCTCTCTGGCCCGTCTCATGGGCGGCGACCTGACGTTTGAGAGCGAACGTGGCAAGGGCAGCACCTTTGTCTTTACCTTTCCCGGCCGTGTCCTGCCCCTGCCCGACCGGGAACAAGCCGGGACGGAGCCGGAAAAGCCCGGGCTGGAGGCGGGGAAGGGTCGTATCCTCATCGCCGAGGACAACGAGCTGAACCTGGAGATCATGGTGGACCTGTTGACGGAGGAGGGCTTTGAGACCGTCTCCGCCCACAACGGGCGGGAGGCGCTGGAGGCGTTCAGCGCCAGCGCGCCCGGCTCCATTCAGGCGATCCTCATGGATCTTCTGATGCCGGAGATGGACGGCTACGAGTCGGCCCGCGCTATTCGAGCTTTGGAGCGGGAGGACGCCGGGACGGTGCGGATAATCGCCTGCACCGCCAATACCTTCTCCGATGACAGGCGGCGCGCCATGGACTCGGGCATGGACGACTTCATCCCCAAACCCGTGGACATCGGGGAGTTGAGGGAGAAGCTTGCCCCGTGAAAGCGCCCCGGGCATGTATGCCATATATCGCCGCCCCCAAATCGCCGTTTCCTTTTTCAGCCGTGTCCCGGCGGCGCGGATTTCACGGGCCAGGGCATCGGCGTCGATTTCCTCTGTGTCATTGAGGGGACGTACCCGGAACCGAATTGCCTGTTGTAACCCGGGGGGCCGCGGGTGTATAATGGTTGTATAGGCGTATCTTGCCGAACTATCTTCATTGGAGGAAGTTTTTATGAATATTGTGGTTCTTTGCGGAGGGCTCTCCACGGAGAGGGACGTCTCTCTGAAAAGTGGGGCGATGATTGCCCGCGCCCTCAGGGAGAACGGTCACCGGGCGGTGCTTATCGACTCGTTTTTCGGCTATACCGGGGAGTATGGCGACCCCCGTGAGATCTTTGAAAAGCCAATAGGCGACAACGCGGCGGAGATCGCCGCCGACGTGCCGGATCTTGACGCGGTGAAGGCGTCACGCAAGCAGGCAAACGCGAGCAGGGTCGGCGACAACCTCATTGAGGTGTGCCGTGCCGCGGATCTGGTGTTTCTGGGCCTTCACGGCGCGGACGGGGAGGACGGGCGCTTACAGGCCATGTTCGACATCGCCGGCATCCCCTACACCGGCTCCGGGCATCTGGCCTCCGCCCTGGCCATGGACAAGGAGACGGCAAAGCGCCTGATGGCCGCCGCGGGCGTTCGGGTGGCGGAGGGCGTCAATATCACCCGCGCCAACGCTCACGCCCCCGCGCCGTTCCTCCCCTGCGTGGTGAAGCCCCGCTCCGGCGGCTCCTCCGTGGGCACCTCCATCGCCCACAGCGAGCAGGAGTACGCCGACGCCCTGGCGCTGGGCTTTGCGTATTCTGACGAGCTTCTGGTGGAGCGGTACATAAAGGGGCGGGAGATCGACGTGGGCGTTCTGGCCGGGGAGGCCCTGCCGCCCATTGAGATCAAGCCAAAATCCGGCTTTTTCGACTATGAAAACAAGTACCAGGACGGGGCCACCGACGAGATCTGCCCCATTCCCGACCTGCCCGAGGGCTGGGACGAGGCCCTGCGGGAGGCGGCGCTGAAGGTGTGGGACGCCCTGGGGCTGGAGGTCTACGCCCGGATGGATTTCATTGTGGACGCGGAAAACCGGGTCTGGTGTCTGGAGGCCAACACCCTCCCCGGCATGACGCCGGCCAGCCTCCTGCCCAAGGAGGCCCGGGTGGCCGGTATCGGCTACAACGAACTGTGTGAAAAAATCATTGAGGAATCCCTGCATCGCTTTCCCTCCCGCAAGTGATGCCTTCCCCGGCGGGAGGCGGCGGATATTTCAGTTATAGGAGGCGCACGTCATGAAGATGAGATCCCTTACCGTAGACAAGATTGCCGAGGTGGTGGGCGGAAAGTACATCGGCCCGCGGAATTTGAGGAACGACCGCATCACCTCCGTCTCCATTGACAGCCGGGAGGTGGAGCCCGGCGGCCTTTTCGTGTGCATCCGCGGGGCGCGGGTGGACGGCCACAGCTTTGCCCTCCGGGCGGTGGAGGAGCGCGGGGCGCTTTTGTGCCTTGCGGAGGAGGATCTGACCACCGTGCCCTACATCCGCGTGACCTCCACCAGGAAGGCCCTGCGGGACCTGGCGGCGTATTACCGGACGCTTTTCCGCATCCCCATCGTGGGCATCGTGGGCAGCGTGGGTAAGACTACGGCCAAGGAGCTGACCGCGCGGGTCCTGTCCCGGAGATTTTTGACGCTGAAAACGCCGGAGAACCTGAACAACGAGCTGGGCGTGCCGCTGACCATCCTCTCTCTGCGGGAGGAGCATGAGGCGGCGGTGGTGGAGATGGGCATCTCCGACTTTGGGGAGATGCGCCGTCTCGCCCGCATCGTGCGGCCCGACATCTGCGTGTTGACCTCCATCGGCTACTGCCATCTGGAGAAGCTGGGCGATTTGCAGGGCGTTCTGAAGGCGAAAAGCGAGGTCTTTGAGTTTATGGAGCCCGACTCCGTGGCCGTCCTCAACGGCGACGACGAGCTTTTGCGCGACCTTGACACGGGCACCCGGCGGGTGCTCTACGGAGCCGGCCCTTGGAACGACGTGCGGGCCGAAAACGTGGAGAATCTGGGCTTTGACGGGGTGAGCTGCGACATCTGCTTTGACGACGAGCGCGTCTTTGCCCTGATCCCCGCCTTTGGGAGCCACATCGTCTACGGCGCTCTGGCCGCGGCGGCGGTGGGCCGGATCCTGGGCGACAGCGGCGAGGAGATCCTGCGGGGCATCGCGGATTACCGCCCCGTGGGCGGCCGGGCCAGCGTCACCGACACGGGCTTTATCACCCTCATCGACGACTGCTACAACGCCAACCCCAACTCCATGGCGGCGGCCATACGCTCCTTAAGCTCCATCCGCGCCCTCAGCGGCGACCACGGCAAGCGCGTCGCCATCCTGGGGGACATGAAGGAGCTGGGCGCGGATTCGGCGCACCTCCACCGGCTCATGGGCAAGCTGGCCGCCGAGTGCGGCATCGACTCCCTCGTGTGCTGCGGCGAGGACGCCAAGAACATCTATGACGCCTACCTGGCCGCCGGAGGGAAGAAGGCCCGGTATTACCTAAAGCGCGGGGATTTTGAGCCGGATTTGCGCGAATGCATCGAGAAGGGCGACGTGGTGCTGGTGAAGGCGAGCCATTCCATGGGCTTTGAGGAGCTGGTGCCGCTGCTGAAGGCGCTCAGATGAGGCTTACGTACCTGGCGGGCGAAAAAGACGGTGGGCGGCGCGTTTACAGCATTCTGAAAGGCGATCTGAGGCTGTCGGCCCGGCAGATAAAGCTTCTGAAGCGGGCCGGCGCGGTGGCGGCGGACGGCGAGCCGGTGTTCATGGACTACCGGGTGACGCCGGGGCAGCTGGTGACGGTCTCTCTTGACGCCGCAGAGCCGGAGCCGGAGTTCCCGGCGGAGCGGGGGCCTCTGGATATTTTATTTGAAAACGAGGCCCTGCTGGCGGTGAACAAGCCGGCGGGGCTTCTGACCCACCCCTCAAGGGGGAAGTACACCGGGACGTTGGCCAACTTCGCGGCGGGATACCTTACGGAGAGCGCCGGGTCCCCGTCCGTACACGCGGTGAACAGGCTCGACCGGGACACGTCCGGGGTGGTGCTGTTCGCCAAAAACGCGCACTTCGGCACGCTGGCGGCCTCGGCCCTGCGGGAGCGGGAGGCGGAGAAGGTCTACACCGCCTATCTGTGCGGCGTTCTGCCGGAGAGGCGCGGCGTCATCTCCCTGCCCATTGAGCGGGAACAGGCGGGGTCTCAGCGGCGCGTGACGGCCCCGTCCGGGAAGCCGGCGGTGACGGAATATGAGACCGTTCAGACGGCGGACGTCCTCGGCCGGACGGTGTCGGAGGTCCGGCTCTCCCTGAAAACAGGGAGGACCCATCAGATCCGCGTGCATTGCGCCAGCCTTGGCGCGCCGGTGCTGGGGGACCGGCTCTACGGAAATTCGGAATCGCTAAGGCTGTCGGACGAGCTGGGGCTTGAGTCCCATCTGCTTCACGCGGGGCGTCTCACCTTCCGGGAGCCGGTGAAAAATGAGCTTCTTACGCTGACCGCGCCTGTCACGCGGGCGGATATGATAAAAACGGGGGAATTTTTTAAAAATTTCTATTGACAAAGGCAGTCGAATGGGATAAAATAATCGAGCGCCGTTAAGGAACGTATAACACGGCCGAGTAGCTCAGCTGGTTAGAGCGCCGGCCTGTCACGCCGGAGGTCGAGGGTTCGAGCCCCTTCTCGGTCGCCACCCGCTGCTATAGCTCAGTCGGTAGAGCGCATCCTTGGTAAGGATGAGGTCCCCAGTTCGAATCTGGGTAGCAGCTCCAACGAAAAGCACTTGAAACATTGCGTTTCAGGTGCTTTTTGCTTATAATCCATAACTTTTTGAGCCAATATGCCGATGCGCTGTTTCCAGCTTGAAAAGGCTGAAAACGGCGAAAACCTAACAAAAACCTAACTGACCGCATTTGAAGGGCTGTCTCAGCCGTCAACATAGAGGCCGCCGTTATCGTCTAAAAACTTCTTTTTCGTGTAAAGGTCATCCGCTCCGGGCTGGGCTTCTCCACCTCTTAGACGCACAAAAAAGCGGTCAAGGTGTTATCCTCAACCGCTTTGATGTTGTCACGCTTCCTTTTGCTTGAGGGCTTGCCGGTAAATCTCGTTTGCTTGCTTCACGCTCTCTTGATTGGCGTGTGTGTAGAAGTCAAGTGTTGTGGAGACCTCTGCGTGTCCCAGCTTTGCGGAGACACTTGCGACATCGGCTCCGCTTACGATTGACACGCTTGCCATTGTGTGGCGAAGCATATGCGGGTGGAGGTTTTCAAAGCCGTGGCGCTTGCCAAACTCGTGAAGGTGCTGGGTGGGGGTCTGCGGGTGAATTGGTTGACCGTTGCGCTGAGTGAAACAATAGCCCTCTAACGTGATTATCCTCTGCTTGCCTCTGAGCTTACGAAGCAGACGTATAATGTCAGGGTCAACGTCAATCGTCCGATATTGTCCGCTCTTGGGGGTGGTGTTGTAGACGCCCTTGCCGGGGGTGTATTCCAGATTGTTTTCAATCTTGATGGTGTTGTTGGTGAAGTCCACGGAACGCCAGCGAAGGCCGCCTATCTCACCACGGCGGCAACCCGTGTCCAGCATCAGCCGGATTATCACTTGCCATTGAAGCGGCTCCGTCTCAATACATTTGAGAAGTCGGCGGGCCTCTGATGCGTCAAGCGCCTTTATCTCAGCGGGCTTGTCATCCTTGCGCGGCTTGGGCCTCTCCACCTTATCCATCGGATTTGAGGGTATAACGTCATCCATGTAAGCGGAACGGAAAAGGCTATGCAGGACGGTGTAATGCTTGAGAATCGTCCCATGTGACAGTGGCTTTCCCGTGTCCTTGATTGTGTCCCCCACGCTGAGCTTTGCCGTCTCTGTGGTCTGGAGCTTCAACAGGAAGTTTGAAATGTCCACGGGTCGTATCTCGTCAATGCGAAGGTCTCCCAGGTATTCAAAAATCTTATTGAGGGATCGTGTGTATGTGTCCTTTGTGGTCTCCGCGAATGTAGCGGATTTCCTCGGCATGAAGGTCTCCAGCGCGTATTTGCGGAGTGTGATTTTCCTTGCTTCCGCCTCGGCTGCCGCTTTAGCTTGCTGGGCTTGTTCGTCTTTTGTGAGGATTTTCCCCTCTTTACAGTCCCGCTCATAATCACGGGCAAAGGCCGCCAATCTCGCCTCTATCGTCCGCTTGCTCCAGCTGTCCTCCGGCTTCCATGTGGTGCGGTAGAAGATTTGCTTGCCATTGGCGTCCCTGCACTTGAAAACGGAGATTTCATAAGAGATAATCAATCCGTCCTTATTTTTCCGGGGTTTAATGCTTGCCATCCTTTAACGCCTCCCGCCTGCCTTGCTCATATGCGTCGTAAGTCATTTTCTCTATTATCTCCATCAGCTTTTGCACGGTTTCATTTGGTGCATCACCGTATGTATCAAGCCATGCTTGCACTTGCTCTTTAGCGGTTATGCCATCGGGAATGGGGTCGCCGTTCCTGCCAGCTCTTGTTGCCGTGCTCCCTATCTGTTTGAGGATTTGAACAAACTCAATAACATCTTCCTCAATTTTGGGGTCGTCTTTCATTTTTGTATTCCTCCTTGAATTTTGGAGGGTTCCATGCTACAATGGTTATATCCTCCAGATTGCCGGGGCCTGTGAGCTGTGGCCCACGGTTCCCCGGCGCTGGGCTTGGTTACTGGTCGTCATCCTCGGCGTCAAATGCCTCTGTGTCCGTGGCGTATTCGATGCCGTTCAGCCGGTAGCCGTAATCGGTGTAGCCGTCATCCATTGGCTTCACCTCCTTCCAATCCGCCCTCCCTGTTGCCGCAGGTGGGGCGGGTTCTTTGTCTGGCAGCACCGCTGTCTGACATGATTATGTTATCATATCTAAGCATAGATATCAAGATGAAAACTTGCACAAATATCTATGCCTATATTTGTTGAAATTGTATCTATGCTTAGACTATCATCTGTGTTATAATACCGTTATACTGAAAGGAGTGACCCTAATGGGAGAAAAGACAGCCGCGCAGAAAAAAGCCCAGCAAAAATATATGGATAAATTCGCAGTTGCAAGAGTGCGTTTGGCGCCTGACATGTATGAGCAGATAAAAGCCCATGCAGATGAACAGGGAGAGTCGCTTAATACGTTTTTCAATAGGGCAATATGTGAAACAATGGAGAACGACAGGGACAGGGATATTCTGGCCCAGATAGCTCGTGAACACGGAATATCTGTTGAACGTGTTAAAGAGAACGTGGAGTTTGCACATGTTCTTGACCGTTACCCAAAACTGAAACAATATATCTTTGACGGCGGTTCTTTAGAGTGACCGGCACGGGGCCGGGGGCGAATTACCCTCGGCCCCAACATTAAAACTTTGGAAGGTGTGGACAGTATGGACAGAATGGACACAATTCACTTTTTCGGCTATTCTGTCCAATTTGTCCAATTAGTCCGTCAGTTGTCCCGCTCTGCTTTGAGTCCCTCCACGGCGTTGCGAAACGCCTGAATGTCCGGCTCAGTCCGCAGCATACTTTCCACGGCGCTTGAAAAGTATGGACGGCCCATAATCCCGTTGATCACCACGGCGGCAAACAAGCGGGTCTTTCTGTCCTCACCGGTATCATCTACGATGCCACGCATAAGGTCGGCGATTCTGGCCTTGTCCTCGGACTCCTGCCGGTCATGCTCCGCCCTCCATTGCGCCCGCTTCTCGGCGTTCTCCCGGCGTGTGATAC
This sequence comes from uncultured Oscillospiraceae bacterium, assembly GCA_947589225.1. Classification (GTDB taxonomy): domain Bacteria; phylum Bacillota; class Clostridia; order Oscillospirales; family Oscillospiraceae; genus RUG626. The sequence continues at coordinate 106,892 of CANQBC010000004.1, forward strand.
GGCCCTTTTCGGCGGGGGTAAGCTTGCTGTGATTTGAATTGATTTCCATATTGTCCCCTCACTCCTGCGCGGCGGTCAGGTCAACGATCTCCCCAAACCCCTCCGGGTATGTATCAGTAGGACGGTCAATAACCTCCACGTCCTCCATTTTGACAGTGCCCTCCATTCCGCTCCAGCTTTTCAAGTGGGTTGAAGGAACGTTGATTTTGTCTCCTGCGTGAAGGTTCTTCACATCAACGCTGGGGTTCGCTTTCTGAATATCCGCAGTACTCACGCCAAATTGCTCAGCGACAGAGTAAATCGAGACATCCCCGGCCCACGTCAGACGGCTCCATTTATCGCCGGAGGTGACGCCCGTGGCGGTCCTCTTGGTGCTCTCACCGGTGTCCTTCTTCTTATCGGCGGTGGGGGTGATGGTCCGTATATCAGCGGAGGTCATCACGCTGCTGTCAAGCTCTTTGAAGTATCGCACGTCCTCACCCGCGCCGGGTCTCGTCCAAAACAGGCGCCCGATATAGCCCAGGTCATCAATGGGCGTGTCCAGCTCATCAATGTGGCTCCTCGCGTACTGCTCGGCCTCCTCCATCTGCCTTTCAAATTCGTCCGGGTCAACGCCAATAAAGGAAGGAATTTCTATCCCCTGCCGCTTGCAAATGCTCCGCAGCGCCCGGAGTGCCGGGGCGCTGGCGCTCAATGCTTGGACGGTGCTGGCGACTTCGCCCCTTGTCAGGTCGCTCCCACGGATTTCCAACGCCCTCAGCAAGTTCAACATTTCGTTGGTGGGCGGGGTGTTCGCCTTGTCCCACGCCTTTCTCTTGCTTGCCAGTACGGTCTCCAGATCCTTCTCCACCTTGTCAATGGCGATCTCACGGGCCGTTTGATAGTCGGCGTTGGCGGCGTCCTCGATAGCTTTCAGTTTGGGTCCTCGGTAGTTTTCCTGAGCCTCCTTGATTTTGCTGTCGCGCATATCGCGGAGTACAAGAAGGGCGTCCCGGACATATCCGGCCCGGTGGTGCCATCCGGTCAACGTCCGGCTCTTGTCAACGCTCTTGCTGGTGTCCATCTTATTCAGGATTTCTACAAATTCTCTTGTCGTTGTGTTTTTCAAGTTAATCATCCTTTCAAATGCAATCATTCTTCATCTACAACGGCGCTCTCAATGCGCCTGTGGCGTTCCTCGGCATCGGTCACGGGGTCAAGAAGTCCGTTAGAGGCCGGTTGCGTCAGTTCAATCGTGGTGGTCTCTCTAAGCCCATATACGGCTTTTTGTAAGAAAATGGAGACAATGCTGTTGCAGTTGTTCCTCAGTGCGCTCTCAGCTAAAATGTCGCTGAAGGTGTCCCGGCAAACCTCCAGCCATGCCGCCGTAGCGGGTGGAGATTTGCGCCAGATACAATCATAAAGCGCCTGACGGCTCAAGCCCATCGAACGGGCTAAACCGGCAAAAGACGGGAAACAGGAGGCAGCCTCGCAAGCTCTCAGATATAGAATCGTTCGGCTCTTTACATTGGCGGTGTCCTGCAAACTGACCGGCTCCGTGGTCGCGGCCTCGGCAAGCTCGGCGGTAGTCCGTTTAAGAAGGTCGGACAATCTCTCATCCACAAATGCGGCGCTCTCGGCTTTATAGAGCTTTGAGTTTTTCCGCTGCTGCTCCCCGGTTTCTATCATTTCATTGAGACTTTGCGCCGGTAGATTTTTACCCTTGTTTACCATCAATCGTCACCCCCTTTCCACACCATCCCGAATTTATAGCCCTGCATAAATGCGGCTCTCTCGGCAAGCTGGACTTGTTCAATCATTTCATGTATAAGACGGTCATTTTGCTCTTTGGTCAAAGGCAAACCGCTTATAAAATCACTCAACCGCTTGGCAACCTCAAGAAATTCGGGTGTCCGCTGAATTTCAATAGATTCGATTTTCTCCATAGTCGCTTTCCTCGTTTCAATAGAATTGTAATCGTGTGGACAAAATGGACAGATTGGACAATATTATGTTTTCCGTCCATTTAGTCCATTGTGTCCAGTGGCCAGCGGGTTCACCATGATAACCGGGCTTGCTTTCCGTCCGGCCCCGTCCCGCTCCGTTACCTCAATGCGGACATAGCCGTATTCCGTGAGGACACGCAAAGGTGCATCAATTTCATCGGCTCGCTTAAACCGTCCCCGGCATAGCCGGAAAAGGTCGCGCTTGCTGATTTCGTCTTTCCCTGAGTTCTCCAACCTCCGCCAGACGTACTGAGCGTTGGAAATTTCCGGGTCGCCTCCCATAACCTGATAGGCGGCCTCAGCGTGAGAAGCAAAAAACTCGGCTATGGAAGTGGCGGCCATCATCGTGTCGGCGCTTATCGGCGTGAGTGTTGGGTCTCCCATTACCTCTGCGGCGTGAATTAGGGCCGCGATTCTGACCATTGCGCCGGTGAGCTTACCACCCCAGTCCCGCAGATTCTCCCACTCCCCGCCCAGCTTCGTTTCAATGTACCCCTGATAGGATTCACGGAGTTTGTCAGCTTCCGGGGACAGTGTGATTGTCCCTTTGTACGGCATTGACAATATACGGTAAACAAATGAATTATACTCCGCTTTTATCTTTGCCGGTATGGGAGGTGGTGACACCTTACGGTGGCCCACATTGCTCTGGCAAATGGCATAGAGGAAGCGTCCACACAGTCCACGGCCTCGGAATGTCGTGTTGCTCATAAGGCCGTTTAGCACTTCGGGTTGTACAGTCAACATCATCGTCAACCGGGGGTGTGGAATGGAGTTTGCGCCTCGGCCTATACGGTCAACGAGAATCGGGTCTCCGGCGTGGCCCTTGAGGTAAACATCCAGTCCACCCTTGTTGTCATATCGTCCCGTGAGAGCATCAAAGATGCCTCCCTCGGCGCTGCATACTGTGATACACCCTCCTTGTACTGACATAATCTCTGCCAGCTTCTCCGGCGTGGTATCATCGACTAATAATCTGAATGGATGGAGGTCTTGAAAGTTCGCAAGCTGGGCGGAGAGGTCAAGCGCCTCCTGATGGGCTAAAGCACAACCCTCTTTGCCACGGGCCGCCTGTTGCTTTACCGCTTGCAATCGGCCCTCCAGCAACGCTCTCTCCGTCTGGTTCCGGGCTATGTCCCCGGCCTCCGCCGTCCGGCGCTCATCCTCGTACTCATAGATGGGCCGCGTCAAGGCGGCAATCACAGCGGACTTGCGCTCCGCCGGTGGCGCAATATCACAAATATAGGTGTTTAGAGGCTCTACCCAGTCAGGGGTTATCTGCACAACAAATTTTGATTGAAATGCCGTAGAGAGAACACCTATTGATAGACTTCCGCTCATTGCTTCAGAAGTCTGCGTGGCCTCTGCCAAGTGCTCTACAAAAGCCATCTGTGGCCCCGGTAGGGCCTCCACGGGGAAGGGCAGCAACTCTACATTGGAAAACGGCATTGGGGCGTCCCAATCCAGGGCGGCGTTGTCTCCGTTCAAGCCGTTTCGGATTTCATCCTCAAACCGTCCAAAATCATCTGGCATCGTTTCTTCACCCCCTCCCTGTCGCGGAATATCTCCATTTGCTCTGACAGGCTCCCGTTCGATAGGAGGTCAATCCAGTAATCCAGCGCGGGCAGCCATGTAACCGCCGTAATCTCGGTGTCGGTCATCTCCACGATGGATTTGTATAGTTCCACCTGATAGCCCTCCCGGTAAGCATCGGTCAGCAAGTCAAGGGTCTCAGCTCGCCATCGTTCAAATTCCCGGCGTGTCTCAATGCTCTCCCGCCGTCTCCGGGCCGCTCTGCGCTCCTCCCCTGTCGGCCCCTTGTCCAGGGGTAGACACAGCGCAAAGGCCCTGTTAAGTTCTTTGACGGCTCCCAGCGGGTCAAGGCTCAAAAGCCGTGAGGTGAAGTCGATGCTGTCCCCGCCAGCTCCGCAGCCGAAACAGTGGTAGCGTCCCGCCTTGAAGCTGAGAGAGGCCGTCCGCTCGGAGTGAAACGGACACAGCGCCTTATGGTGATTCACCTCAATCCCGTAGTGTCGGGCGGCGTCCTCGGCTGAAACACGTTCCCGTACTTCTTTGAATACGTCAATCAAGCCGTCTCACCTTCCCTGAGTTTGGCAATCGCGCACTCGTAGTCGATGAAGATTTTTGTACCGCTTCGAATGTGCGGGACACGCCCCTCTGCTACGGCTTTCCTCCAGAAGTAGACGGACAACCCTGACCGTGCGGCGGCCTCCTTAAAGCCAACGTATGGAGTGTTGGTCAAGTCTCGGCCCTCCTGTCTGACAAGCGTTCAATCGCTTCCATCACCCTCTGCTTGCGCTCCGGCTCCAGCTCGTGACGCAGCCAGACACAAAGGGTATATTCGGAAATCCCGGCTTCGGTAGCTACTTCGTACTGATACAAGCGGTGTTTCCGTATTGCCTGTTTGATTTCACTGTTTGGCACGTTAAGCCCTCCAATCATATCATTTTGGTTGGCCAACCATAGTGAAAGTATAGCTCATAAAAGCAAGAAATGTAAGCACTGGGCAAGTCAATAATATTTTAGAGAAAGGAAATGATTTAAGAGGCAATAATTTCAATAATTGTTGTTGACTTTCCTTATAAGGCAATTTATAATATATAAGGAAATATACCTTTGTAGGAGGAAACAACATGGCATTTGTTAATGGTAGCATCTCTGCAACTGTATCGGAGCAGATGACTAAAGTTATGGACGAAAGAGGCATCAAGGGATACCAACTCGCAAAAGCAATGGGCGTACAGGAATCCACAATCAGCAAATGGAAGAGTGGCGCAATGCCTGAAGGGGCATCTATCGAAAGCCTTATAAAGCTCGCTAAAGCCCTCCACATTACACTTGATTATTTAGTTGGTATGAGCAAGTACTTGCCAGATGATGATATAATGGCAATCACAACGATTATGGACGTTTTCAATCTGTCCCCGATTACATCAGGGGACGGAATATGGTCTTTGAGAATAGCGCAGCCCATAAGCGATTATTTGCGGGATATGAAAGAGGTCGAAGAGTATCGGGCCAAAGGTCTCCCGGAATATGTGGCAGAGTTGTGGGTTAAAGATTTACAGAAAAAATACAAAGAAACATTATCTCAAAACGGCCCAGACATAATGCCGTTTGATGAATACGACGTATATCCAAAAGGGTATGTGCAGGAGAGAGAACGTAAGCTGAGACTGGAATATGGGAGAATCCCTGCGCCGGAGGCCGGGGACGGCAATCCCGTAAACAGGGCAAAAAAATAACGCTCCCGGTGGGGCGCAAAATCCTTTTATGTAATCCCGAATTATTCAAAATCCTTTTCAAGTTGGTCGGCTAATCAAAGGGGTCAATCAGAAAATTTTTGACTTCCAAATATCCCCAGCGGTGGGGTATAAAACCTAACAATAACCTAACTCGGTAAGCCGGAACACACAGCGAGACGGCATGAAACATCAAGAAACACGGCGAAAAGCTACATCAAGCGCAAACGTGAGTGAATCACAATATGTTGTGCTATATATAGTTAAAATGAGGTGACGTACACAATATATTGTATTTCAGTGAGTTTTGGTAAGGATGAGGTCCCCAGTTCGAATCTGGGTAGCAGCTCCAAAAAATCCCCGAAATCGTGAGATTTCGGGGATTATTGTTGTGATTTTGCGTGAAAAGATGTGGGTCAGACGGGCGACCCACACTTTGACCCACTACGGGACGGGACGCAAAAGCACCGGGCAGGACGTGCCCGGTGTTTTTTGCTTCTTTTGCTTACATCACCTGCTCCATGAAGCTTCCCATCGTCTCCGCGGCCTTGTCCTGCATTTGTCTTGTGGCGTGGGTGTAGGTGCGGAGGGTGAATCCTGCGTCGTAGTGGCCCAGCATGGTGGAGACGGTTTTGACATCGACGCCGTTCTGGAGAGCCGTGGTGGCGAAGGTATGGCGGAGATCGTGAAAGCGGATGTGCTCAATCCCGGCGGCTTTGAGGAGCTTTTTGTGGATATTCACCACCGAGTCGGGGTGGTACATCTCACCGGTCAGGGGTGAGGGGAACATGTACTTGTTTTCCGGGTGCTTCGCGTGTTCCTCTTTGAGAAGGTCCACGGCGGCCTGTGGGATGGACACCTGGCGAATCGAAGTCTCCGTTTTGGGTTCAGTGAGGGCGAGGCTCCCGTCAGGGTTGCGGATATATTGTTTGGTGACGGAAATCGTGCGGTTTTCTTCGTTGAGGTCAGACCAGAGAAGGGCGACGATCTCGCCTTTGCGGAGGCCAGTGGTAAGCTCCAGATAGAACATCGGGAGAACATCACGGTCACGGGCTACGTCCAGATAGGCTTTCATCTTTTCGGGCGGGAGTATCTTCATTTCAATCTTTCTTGCTTTTGGCGCGATACAGTCCTCTGTGGGGTTCCGTACAATGAGCCGCTCCTTGACTGCACGTTGAAAGGCGTTGTGTAACATCAGGTGGAGGCTTCGGACGGTGGTGCTGCTGAGTCCGGGCGTCTCATTTTTGCCCCGATGGACACGGCCATTTTCCTGAAGTTCCTTGTATAGTTTCTGCAAATCACGCCCTGTGAGCTTGCTCAACTTGATGCTGCCGATGCGGGGGATGGTGTAGGTGTTGATCATCAGATCGTAGCGGTTGGCCGTGGCTGTGCGGACGTTGGGCTTGGCGTAGAGGTCGTACCAAATCTTGAGCCACGTCGCCACCGTGTACTCGTCGGACTTCCCAACGTCCACCTCCTGGCTCTCCGCAATGGCAAGTCGCAACTTCTGTTTTACCTCGGCTTGGGTCTTGCCAAGGACGTTTTTTACAATCCGTTTGCCGGTGACAGGATCGTGGCCTGCCGTGTATCTTCCCTCCCAACGCCCATCGGAACGTTTGCGGATGTTACCTTCACCTTGCGCTCTGCGTTTTGCCATGTAGTAGCCTCCTTTTCCTTTTGTTAGCAACAGAACATACCACACTTTCCGGAAAAAAGCTACTACTTTTTCTCGGAAACTTTTTGCTTTATCCAGAGGATAAAATCTTCCTTTGGTACGATGATTCGGCTACCAATGTTCATCGCCGGAAAACCCTCGCTTTTGACTAACTCATAGGCTCCGGCACGGGATATTCCAAGCACCGCCGACACATCTTGGACGGACAGCATCAGGGGGAGGTCATCGTAGGTTCTGAATTGTTTTTCCATGTTTTCACCTCTTTCCGAAGGGCTTTATATTTGTTGCTTATGAGGTCAATTTCCCGCTTCATCTGCGGGGTCACGCGAAATGCGATTTGTTCCTTGTCCTTTCCCATAAATTCTCCTTTGATATAGCTGTTTTCTTTGTCTCCGTAAGCCTTTCGGCCTTGAGATGTCACGTGGACGCTTTTCCCCTCGAAATGATGTCACTCCCGTCCCCACGAAACTGCCCGCACTGCGGGCAGATGTGAGACAACCGACGCTGGTTGTGATGTCGGTTGTTCATCCTGCTTCTCGTTTCCCCTCCCCTCCGGGGTCGGAAAAATCCAGAAAAACGGCCCACGTGGGGCTGGGTTTGTCTGACGTGTAAGCGCCCCATGTAGAGCCTAAGAACCGCACACGCCTCGACACACGGCCTCACGACGGAGGTGGTGGAGACGCGGTGCTTTCGACCTGCCGGTACCTCTTTGCGGGTGCAGTCGCGGTGGCGCTTTGCACCTGCGGCAGGTCGAGGATGTAGTAGGTGTTGTTCGTCTGTCGGCTGTGACCGTCTATCCAATCCTCGTATGTCGCCACCCTGCGGATGAACCGCTTCTTGACGAGAGCCGTGACCGCCTTCCTCACCGTGTTCTCTGAGCAGTTGCAGTTGACCGCGATCTTGCCTATGCTCGGCCAGCAGACACCTTTCCACCCTGCACAGCAGACGAGGTAGTTGTAGACCATGAACTCTGTCGGTGTCAGGTCGTAGTAGAAGATGGCGTTGCTCATTTGGTAGAAGCGTTCTCCAAGTATCATGTGTGTCCTCCTTTCAAAAAATATGTATGCTCGTTATTGACTATCTGCTGATGTTAGTGTATAGTCTATTTGAGATGGGACTATCATAACACATGACTTCGGATTTGTCAATGCTTCTATTCTTACTTATAGTCTATTTTCAAGGAGGCTGCTCACATGGATTTTGCTTCGATGACCTTTCCGCTTACTGTCGATATATCAGGCGTTCAGTATTGGATCGGTGACGAGGGACCGTACAAGTTAGGCATGGCGGCAACGGAGTTTTTGGCTGACGGCAGTGACACGGAGACGAGGAAGGAGCTGGAGGAGTTGCTGCGGACCTTCGGGTTCTTACTGTCTCCGTTCACTGATGGGTACGTGGCTGCAGGCAAGCGCTTTGACCTGTCGGACCACACAGTTGGGTGTGCGGTGAACTACGGATACCGTCCCATCTCTGGCGGTGCCTATTTCGTGGAGCGGTACACCTTCACCTCTCTGCGGGACTTCCTGTTTGTTGAACTGGGGAAGGCAATCCTCAACGGCAACGCGCCGCGCCAGTGTCGGCTGTGCGGGAGGTGGTTCTTCCACGAGAAGAGTGACCGGACGATCTACTGTGACCGCGTCGCACCCGGCGAGGCGGAGCGCACCTGCCGGGAGGTTGGAGCGAGAGCGTTGTTCGAGAAGAAAATTCAGAACGAGGACGCCTGGAAGATCTACAAGAGGGCATACAAGAAATACTACGCCCGCCTCATGAAAGGTACCATGACACAGGAGGAGTTTAAGGCTTGGGCGGACGAGGCCGCGGCGGAGAGGGACAAGGCGATTAGGCAACTGCAGAGGGAGAACATCAGCGAGGTGTTGATGGCGGAGATATTCGGAGAGCTGAGGGAGAGGTTGAACAGGAAATAGAGCTGTACGCAAACCCCGCCCGGAGCAATGAGGCTCCGGGCGGGTTCATATAAGAAATTTTTTAAGTCACAAATGTACAGCTGTATATCGCCGTCCAAAATGTTATTGCTACTCGTGTCGCTTTTTGGTATAATCAATATGCAAGAGTGTTTAGATACATCACAAAACGAGTCAGGGAGGTCTGCTGGATGTCGCCAGAGGAAAAAGCGCGTCAGGTTATTGATACCCGGCTGGAGCAATCCGGTTGGATTTTGCAGGATCTACGAAATATCAATCCAATGGCGTCCATCGGTGTTGCTGTCCGTGAATACACCACCAGCACCGGGCCAGTCGATTACGCCCTTTTCGTGGATGGGAAGCCTGTCGGCGTGGTGGAAGCGAAAAAGCGGAACGCGGGAGAGAGTATTACAACCGTGGAGGAGCAATCCGCCCGTTATGCCACGAGTACCTTCAAGTGGATCAAGGGGCAGTATTCTATCCGCTTCGCTTACGAGGCGACAGATAAGCTGATCCGCTTTACGGATTACCGGGACATCAAATTCCGCTCGCGGCAGGTCTTCTCCTTCCACCGGCCGGAGACGTTGCGGGCGCTCCTGGCACAGCCGGACACGGTGCGCAACAACATGAAGCGCTTCCCGCCCCTGGATGCGACGGGCTTTCGCAAATGCCAGGTCGAGGCGATTCGGAATCTGGACAAGTCGTTTGCCCAGAACAGGCCAAAGGCGCTGGTGCAGATGGCCACAGGCGCGGGCAAAACCTTCACTGCCATCACCGCCGCTTACCGCCTGCTGAAATACGGCAAGATGAACCGCATACTGTTTCTGGTGGACACCCGTTCCCTGGGTGAGCAGGCGGAGCGGGAATTTCTCGCTTATACCCCCAACGACGATCCGCGCTCCTTCTCCCAGCTATATGGTGTACGCAGACTGAAATCGTCCTATATCCCCTCCGATGTGCAGATTTGCATCAGCACCATTCAGCGGATGTACTCCATTCTGAGGGGCGTGGAATTGGACGAGTCGGCGGAGGAGACGCCCTTCGCCGAATATCAGACCGCCGACAGTAAGCCACCGAAAGAGGTGGTCTACAACGAAAAATACCCGCCCGAATTTTTTGACTGCATCATTGTGGACGAGTGTCACCGTTCCATCTACAACGTGTGGAGCCAGGTGCTTACATACTTTGACGCTTTTATTATTGGACTGACCGCCACGCCGGATAAGCGCACCTTTGCGTTCTTCGACCAGAATATTGTCAGCGAATATTCCCGTGAACAGGCAATTATCGACGGCGTAAACGTGGGAGAGGACATTTTCCTGATTGAAACCGACGTCACTAAAAACGGAGCGCACCTGATGAAGCAGGTCATCGAATACCGCAACCGCCTGTCCCGTGAAAAACGCTGGCAGCAGATGGACGAGGACATCGACTATGTGCCGTCTCAGCTTGACCGGGACATCGTGAATCCCAGTCAGATCCGCACGGTGATCCGCACCTTCCGGGAAAACCTCTTTACGACGCTGTTCCCACGCCGGAAAGAGGTGCCGAAAACGCTGATTTTTGCCAAGACTGACAGCCACGCTGACGACATCGTACAAATCGTCCGGGAGGAGTTCGGAGAGGGCAATGACTTCTGCCGTAAGATCACCTATGCGGCGGAGGAGCCGGAATCGGTTCTGAGCTCGTTCCGAAATGGCTACTATCCCCGCATCGCCGTCACGGTGGACATGATCGCTACCGGCACGGACGTGAAGCCCATTGAGTGCCTGGTCTTCATGCGGGACGTGCGGAGCAAGAACTACTTTGAGCAGATGAAGGGTCGTGGCACCCGCACGCTGAACAAGGATGATCTGCAGAAGGTCACCCCCTCCGCCACGGAAAACAAGGACCGCTTTGTCATCGTGGACGCCGTGGGCGTGACAAGCTCCAAGAAGTGCGACACCCGGCCTCTGGAACGCAAGCCCACGGTCAGCCTGAAGGAGCTGATGATGAACGTCACACTGGGGGCGAGGGATGAGGACACCTTGACTTCTCTCGCCAATCGGATCATCCGGCTCAACAGTCAGATGACAAACGCGGAACGCAAACAGTTTGAAACCACCGTCGGCGTAAGTGCCGGGCAGGCGGCAGAAAATCTGCTGAACGCCTTTGACGAGGACGTGATCCGAGAGACGGCGCAGACGCTTTCCGGGGCAGACGAACCAACGGTGGAGCAGATCAACGCAGCTCAGAAAGAACTGGCCCAGGAGGCGGCGGCCCCGTATTGCGATCCAGAGGTCAGAGATTTTATCGAGAATGTGCGACGCAGCCATGAGCAGATCATCGACAATGTCAATCTTGACACGGTGCTTTTTGCCGGATTCGACGCGCAGAAAGAGGAAAACGCCGACCGGGTAATCAGAACCTTCCGGGGATTTATTGAGGAAAACAAAGACGAGATCATCGCTCTGCGAATCGTTTACAGCGAGGTGTACAAGGACCGGCCCATGGTGATCGGCCAACTCAAAGCGCTATATGAAAAGCTGAAAGCCAAGGGCGTCACCGTTGAGCGGCTGTGGGATTGCTACGCCATCAAAAAGCCGGATAAGGTCAAGCGCGGTACGACGGCACAGCTTACCGACCTTGTCTCTATCATACGGTTCGAGATGGGGTACACGGATCGGCTCACGCCTTTTGCCGACCGGGTGAATTACAACTTCATGCAGTGGACGCTCCGCCGCAACGCCGGCGCGGTACATTTTACCGATGAGCAGATGGAGTGGCTGCGCCTGGTCAAGGATCACATCGCAGCGTCGCTGAGCATTGAGGAGAGTGACCTGGAGCTGAGCCCCTTTGACCGCAAGGGCGGCCTGGGGAGGTTCTATGAGGTGTTCGGGGAACAGTACGAGGCAGTCCTGGCAGAGATGAATAGGGAATTGGTGGCGTAAAGGAGGACTGACGATGAAGCGTATTGCGCTCGGCAAGATTCTTCATATGGAAAAAGGCAAAAAGCCCGCATTGCAAAGCAAAACGCCACAAAGTGGTTACCTTCCATATGTGGACATAAAAGCTTTTGAAAAAGGCATCATAGACAATTACGCAACTGTCGAAAAGAGCTTGCTCTGTGAAGATGGTGACTTGCTTATTGTCTGTGACGGCTCTCGCTCTGGACTTACCGGAAAAGCAGTAAAAGGGGTTGTTGGTTCGACCTTAGCAAGAATATCCGCCGATGGTCTTTCCACAGAGTACCTTCGTTATTTCATTCAAAGTATATATACTTTGCTCAATACACAAAAAAAGGGGACGGGGACACCTCACCTGAACGTCGATATTATGAAAAAAGCGGAAATCACTGTCCCCCCTCTCCCCGAGCAGGAGCGCATCGTTGCCCGCATTGAGGAGCTGTTTTCTCAGCTGGACAACGGCGTGGAAACATTGAAAAAGGCAACACAGCAGCTGGCGGTGTACCGGCAGGCGGTGCTGAAAGAGGCGTTTGAGGGGAACTATCGGAAAATACGGTTAAATCAAATATCTCAGGTAATTAGTGGGTATGCATTTAAAAGCAAAAAATATTCCGAAAGAGGAAAATATGTGGTTGTCAAAATTGGTAATGTAAAAACATTTCGATTTGATTTCAGCCGCGATTTTACACGCACTTTAGAGGATAACGAGGAAATACTAAAGAGGTATCTATTGAAATATGGAGACTGCTTAATTACACTCACAGGGACTCGTGGGAAAAGAGACTATGGATTTGTTGCTATGGTCGATGGGCAAACCAATTTTCTTTTGAATCAGCGCGTTGCTGCATTACGCTTTGATCAGGCCATTGCGTTTCCAAAATTTTATCAGTATTATCTCTCTTCTCCTTCATTCAGAAACTCGTTTTTCTCTTACGAAACTGGGAATGTGGGTCAGGGAAATGTCGGCATCAAAGCACTATCTGAGCCGGTAGTTATTTGTCCACCAATTGAAACACAGTATGAAATCACTAAAACGATAGAATCTCGTCTATCTGTCTGCGACAGTATCGAGCAAACCATTGACACCGCCTTGCAGCAGGCCGAAGCTCTGCGGCAGAGTATTTTGAAAAAGGCATTTGAGAGACAACACTGAACAGGAGGGAAATTATGTCGTTGATAATTACAATTCATACCAACGAAGGGATTGTTATGGCAAGCGATAGCCGTACTACATTTAGCAAACAAGATTTCAGCCCACTTCCTGGAGGAAAAGGTGCAATTATTACCAATCAACAAGGAATCCATTATTCAGATACCACATATAAAACCTTTGTTGCGTCTAATAATGCTGGAATATCTACATGCGGAGATGCTGCAATTAGAGGGAAACCTATTGCCGGATATATCGAAGATTTTATACACAACAATATTGCTCCAAAAACCAGAATCTCAGAAATTCCTCAAATGCTTATGGAAAAATTTCGTGCTTTTTCTCCCGTTCCCAATATTATCTTTCATGTTGCCGGATATGAGCTGGAAGAAGAAATCCCAACCCAAAAGTTTTACAGAGTATTCATTTTTACGGAACAAATTATTGAAATTGATGTGTTATCGCAGGGGGCGGCGTGGAACGGTGAAACCGAGATTCTGTCAAGAATAATAAGTACATATTGGACTGAAAACCGAGCAAAGGAAGGGGAAGTTACATATGTTAAACACGATGCTCCTCAAATACCGTGGAATTTCTTTTCTTTGCAGGATGCTATCGATTTTTCTACATATGCCATGAAAACAACAATTGAAACAATGCGTTTTCAAGAACGCCCCAAAACGGTTGGCGGGCCTATCGATATTCTGGTAATTAAACCAGCTGGCGCACGATGGATTGCGCGAAAAGAATTACATGCAAATTGAGGAGGCTCATTATGCCTGACCAAACTTCCACCATCATCTCCCGCGTCTGGGGTATGTGCAATCCGCTGAGGGATGACGGAGTCTCCTATGGGGACTATCTGGAGCAGCTTACATATCTTATCTTCCTCAAAATGGCGGACGAGTATTCCAAGCCGCCCTATAAGCGGGACGCAGGGATACCCGCCGGCTGTCAGTGGCCCAATCTGAGTTCTCTCAAGGGCGCGGAGTTGGAGGAGAAATATAAAACGATTCTGGAGACGCTGGGCGAACAGGGTGGCATCCTGGGGAAAATCTTCAAGGGCGCGGTCAACAAGATCAGCAATGCCGCCATCCTTTACCGCATCGTGCAGATGATAGACCGGGAGCGGTGGGTATCCATGTCCTCGGACGTCAAGGGCGAGATTTACGAGGGACTGCTGCAAAAGAACGCCGAGGACATCAAGAGCGGCGCCGGACAGTATTTCACGCCTCGCCCGCTGATCCGGGCCATGGTGGCCTGCGTCCGTCCGGAACCCATGAAGACTGTGGCTGACCCCTGCTGCGGCAGCGGCGGCTTTTTCCTGGCTGCGCAGTCCTTCCTCGCCAATCCGGCTAACTACACGCTGGATCGTGAGCAAAAGGAATTTCTTAAAAATGGGACATTTTACGGAAACGAAATCGTACCCGCCACGTATAAAACGGCGCTGATGAATCTCTATCTTCACAACATCGGCGATATCTACGGTAATGTGCCGGTGACGTTGGGCGATGCCCTGTTGACTGACCCCGGCTGGCGTGTGGATTACGTACTGACCAATCCGCCCTTTGGCAAAAAGTCCTCTATCACCTTCACCAACGAGGAGGGTGAGCAGGAGGAAGAGGATCTGGTCTACAACCGGCAGGATTTCTGGACCACCAGTTCCAATAAACAGCTCAACTTCCTCCAGCACATTTACACCATCCTGAAGGCGACGGGGAAGGCGGCCGTTGTAGTACCGGACAACGTCCTGTTTGAGGGCGGCGCGGGCGAAACCATCCGCAAAAAGCTGCTGGAGACCACCGACCTGCACACGATCCTCCGGCTGCCCACCGGGATTTTTTACAAGCCGGGCGTCAAGGCGAATGTGATTTTCTTTGATAAGCGCCCCGCTTCTGCGGAGCGGCAGACGAAGGAAGTCTGGATCTATGACTTCCGTACCAATATCCATTTTACGCTGAAGCAGCACCCCATGACCGACACGGACCTGGAAGATTTCATCCGCTGCTACCATCCCGAAAACCGCTACCAACGCGCCGAAACGTACTCCGAAGCAAACCCGGAGGGACGCTTCCGCAGATTTACCATCGACGAGATTTTGGAGCGGGATAAGACGAGCCTGGACATCTTCTGGATTAAGGATAAATCCTTGGCCGATTTGGACAACCTCCCCTCCCCGGAGGAGCTGGCCGATGAGATCTTAGAAAATCTCCAAAGCGCACTGGACAGTTTTCAGGAGATCAAGGCGAGGTTGGGGTGATTGTCTGCTAATCCTCTGAGATGGTGCCCTTATGTGCGTCAGGATTTGCGGGCAAGCCACTCTGTTGGCAACATAAGAACTGATACGTGGGCCTTTAAGTGATGTGCTATTAGAAAAATATGTGGCACAGGAAGATTTATGGTCACTTTCGCACATCTTTCCACAATCTTTTCCACAATCCACTTGACAACATACCTTATGGAATATATAATAAATAATTATTATCCAAGAGTTCATTTCATTGGTTTAACGGTCCGCCATGGCAACATAAAGGAGAGAGTGAAATGATTCTTAGTGAAAAAAATATTCGGGAGCTATCACAAAAGAGCGATAATCCATTGATTTCCCCATTTAATGAAAAGCGGCTCCAAGGAGCATCCTACGATGTAAGTCTCTCGGGGAATATCGCGGCGATGAAGAGACTTGGCGAACACATTGACCCTTCTGTTAAGACTGATTTAAGTCATATGTATCAATACATTACAGTCGGGGATAATGGTTATTCTCTTTCGCCCGGCGAGTACATTCTGGCTGAGTTACAAGAGGAAATATGTCTTCCCGATACCCTTGCGGCTCATATCCGTCCCCGAACTAGGTTTACAAGGGGCGGCCTGATGATAGCGGATCAGCACTGTAATCCGACGTATCATGGGAAATTACAAATTGGCCTTTTTAATGCTGGTGTCAACTCCTTTACAATTCGTCCAGGGACAATTATTGCCCAGCTTGTATTTGAGGAGATTTCTTCTGCTCCAAGTGAGGATAAGCTCTATAAAAATAAGCCTGAAGCTGCGTACAGCGACGAAAAAGAGTTCAGAGGCGCGTTATACGGAGAGGCTGGTTGGACGGAAGACATGAAAGATTTATATGCCTCCATGCTACATGAACTTTCCGGAGGAAAAAATAGTGCAAAGTGATACTGAATTACTTGATAATGTTATTAAAAGCTATGTAACGGGTAGTGGCGAAAAAAAGGGGAAACGATTTACAAAAAAGCAGACTGAAGTAATGGCTTCGGCACTGAAAGGGAAAATTGTATCAGAAGAATTAATTCCGTTAGTTACTGAATCGCAACTAAGAGTGGAAAAAACGAAAATTGAACAAGAGGCAAAGCTCTATAAGGCAAAAATCTTTTCCCGATTAAGAGTTACGTTAATATTTGAGACCATATTTGTCGCATTCCTAGTTGGGATCGTTGTAAACCAAGCTACCGCAGGGATATCCTGGCTGTCAGAAAGATTAAATTGGATCAGTTGGGGTAGTGTCATTATTGCGTTACTCGTTTGCGTTTTGGTTGTGATATTTGGGACTTCCAATACAGGTGAATAAAAATGCAAGATGAGAAGCGTGAAATACTGCCAGGTCATTATTATAGGCATTTTAAGGGCGGACTGTATTATGTGATTGGGATAGCTACCGACACAGAAACCGAGCAAAAAGTTGTGGTGTATAGAGCCCAATACGGAAATCGTGAATTGTTTGTTCGTCCATATGATATGTTTGCTGGGATAATAGATAGGCAGAAATACCCCGGAGCGGCACAAAAATATAGATTTGAGTTTGTCAAGTAAAGCGACAAATATTGGAAAAGTTTATCAAATTAAAAAACTTGATTAACTGGATGAACAATTAAGCACCTGCTGTTGAGGTAGGTGCTTAATCGTTCTATTTGCATCCTCAATCTTTAAGAAGCTTAAGATGTAAAAAGGCTCCCCGCCTATCTGTTGCTTGATTTGATTTCTCCTTATTAACGCGAATACATGAATAAAGCAATTTTATGAGACTTATAAGGACGATGAATTTGTGTCACCACTGGTGACACAAATCAGCTGGACGAATCATCTGCTAATTATGTCCGGCTCAAAGTCCGCCGAGGAACGGCATTTTTATATGACTCTCTGTGCAAAAGAGCATTATTCTTCCCGTGAACTGGAGCGTCAGATGGACAGCGCCTATTATGAGCGGTATATGCTCTCCAGCCACAAGCTGCTCCCAGATCTTGTACCAGCGGATGTACGAAGCAGTATTCTCGATTCCTATGTCCTGGAATTTCTTGATTTGCCAAAGGACTACTCAGAGAGTAATCTGAGAAAAGCGATTATTGCAAATTTAAAGGATTTTATTTTGGAATTTGGCAAAGACTTTTCCTTTATCGGCGAGGAGTACCGCATCCAAGTCGGCGGGCAGGACTTTTACATCGATCTGCTATTCTACAACCGGGCGTTGAGCTGCCTTGTGCCGGTGGAGCTGAAAATCGGTAAATTCAAGCCGGAGCATATTGGTCAAATAAACTTCTATCTGGAGGCCCTTGACCGGGATGTGAAGAAGCCCAACGAAAATCCCAGCGTAGGTGTGATCCTGTGCGCCGCCAAGGACGATGCGGTAGTCGAATATGCACTCAGCCGCAGTATGTCGCCAACGTTTGTATCCGATTACACATTGCGTCTGCCGGACAAGAAACTGCTGCGGGACAAGCTGCGTGAGCTGACAAATCTGGCCCTAGAAGCGGGAGAGAGGGATGAGAAAGAGAATTGACTATTCATTTCGCAGAGGGTGCGTATTATTTGTTGCTCTTCGTATAGTTAATACTATTCCCCTCCCGAAAATTGCAGGGGGTCCCCCGCAATTATTGAGGGCCTCCTGTGAGGATCTCAGCCATCAGTCTCGCCCCAAGGGTGAAGGCTTCGCGGAAACGTTGTTCTGCGATGATGCTGACGGCATCAAGGCGGTCATCCTGAATGGCGTGAAGTAGTTCCTTTTCCTGCTCGTTGAGGCTCGCTTCGAGCCTGTCCTCGTTCTCATGTACCCGTTTCATGATAGCTGCCGCTTCCGCCGTAAGCCCGCCCATTTGCTCGACCGGACGGATGTTGCCGTAGTAGAGTTCGCTAATGATGCTATCCGTGTTCATCTCCCCCTTTGGCAACACACAATACCGCAGAGAGGGCGGAAAGTCGAGAAAAACATTGTTGGCAAAACGGAGAATAATCTTTACCCACTTAGATGTGAAAAGCGTCCCCGTTTTGCGTACATTTTCCCTGACCCACACTTTGACCCACACGGGGAATAAACTGCTCCCCAAGTCAAGTACAAAATAAGTTGACCCATCAAAAAGAAGGATAGACCCCCGTGGTGAGATAATTG